>JBGUGL010000044.1:0-11060 GCA_045111455.1 Christensenellales bacterium
ATCATTACCTCCAGTACGGAGATTATCGGAAAAGGATTCAGGGGCGTAAATTAATAAAATCGTCATCCGAAAGGATGACGATACAGACTTGTCGACAAAGTCCGAGGCAAAAGCCTCGGATTTTGTCATATAAAAGTGCTGAAAAGCCAATAAAATCAACATTTAGAGGGTGATATGTGGTATAATAAAGGCATAAGGAGTGAGCCATAGAATCTGGAAGATTGGAAAGAAATCCCGGTAGTATTTACGGACCTTTCTGTATGGGCTGGGATCCGTAAGGCGATTGAGCGAGTAAACGCCAATGCGACGGTTGCATAAACCGGGAGGATTAAGCAATCTGACTGTTGAAACAGGAGTAGTAAAACATCTGCGAAATTACTACTTTTTGACTACTTTTCATTGCCTCGATTTGACGCATTTTGACGTGTTTTGCCTCAATTTGGCAAGGATGAAGATGTCACGCGGATAGTATGAACAGAATTCTGAACGCCGGAGCGTTTTGGAAATGCGGCAAATCGCGGCAAAAGGAGGCATCCTGTGACCCAAATACGTATTTTATTTATCTGCCACGGCAACAATAACCGAGAGTGAGGTTTTACACGCCTTTATCGCGGCATAAGCATTCCCGAAGATGCGACCTTGACCGTGAACGGTACAACTTATACCGGCTGCACTCTGACAGGAGGTTCATACTGATTTATTAATGAAGGAGAAAGAAAAACTCAATTATGAAGATTCTGAGAAGTAAAACCCTGCAAAGGAACGTGCGGTGCGACTGGCAGCAAAAACAAAACACGATGCTGCGGTTGAGCAGACAATCCTGATCATTGAGTGTTGTGTAAAATCGTTGTTGCATGGAAGACAACAATCTTTGTATATAGAAGCTCGGTGAAGATTTGCACAGCTATTTCCGGCTCCGGAGTGCAGCCAGGATATCCTGCATGATTCCCGGCGCAGGGAGAACCGTGCGGTTCAGTGCCTCTTCCGTCGGCGCTTTCGCCAGCTCGGGCTTGCATGCATAGAAGCTTCCGGGAATCAGCAGGGACAGATTTCCGTCCGCCGCTGCCAGCACGGCGCCCTGCCGGTCCAGCATTCTGCGGAGGACTTCCGCGGCGATTACGGGACTTTCAGTTTCCTCACCGTCTGTAAAGCACGCAGCGCCGCTGATCAGCGCCCCGGCAGGCTTCCACGCGCTGCGGCTATACTCGGTCAGGGGGCAGAAGCCATCCAGCGCGTGATCCTTCAGAAGCACCCATTTCTCGGATGCGGGGAGTGCGTTTTCCACGGTGATCAGGGTGCCGGCGACCGACCTGCCCTGTGCTTTTTTTCCATTTTCTGACAACCTGACAAAAGCGGTTTCAGCAAGCCGGAAGGGGTGGCCTTCCAGAGTTCCGCGCAAGACGTGGAACAGGAAGGTGCCGGGAGCAAGCAGCACATCAGGCGCGAATCCGAGATCGGTTACCAGGGTCTGCGGAGCGGTCTCACGGGCATTGTAGGTGACAGGACCATATTTACTTTCAGCGGCAGCAGTCGTTGATGCCTGCATCCAGGCGGCATTATACTTCCGGCGGGCCAGTCCGACCGCAGCCAGCCGGAATACACAGGCAAAGACGATGATCGGAATTGCGGAATCCCACCTGGAGACCAGAGCGAACAGGCCGATCAGGAAAAAAACCAGAGAGGCCAGCAGGCACAGGCGGACGATTGAATGCAGTTTTGATAAGCCGGACAGGGTTTGTTCTTTCATCTTTGAAGCCTCCGGAATTCATGCCAGTTGACCAGGCATGTGTTTCTAAAAAAACAATAATAAAATGGGAAAAAAATGTCAAGAAAAATACAAAAACAGGCTTGACAGGGTGAGGAACCTTCGATATAATGAAATTAACTTGTATGACATGTTACATCCCACAACCGTGATCGGAGGGAATCTGGATGGCAATCATGCGGGTCAAAAAAATCAATCTGACGGATCAGGTATATTCGCAGCTGAAAAGAAGCCTGCTGACGGGCGAATGGACAGAAGGAACAAGAATTCCCAGCGAAAACACCCTTTGCAAGGAGTTTTCCGTCAGCCGTGTGGTGGTGCGGGAAGCGCTCCAGATGCTCCGGGCGGAGAAACTGATCGTGACGCGGCATGGTATGGGAACCTTCGCGGCAAATCCCGGTAACTTTCTTCCGACAAACCAGGTCTTCAATCTGAGTGAGGAGAGCTACCGTAATTTCCTGGATTTCCGGAACGCAGTGGAAATTGCAGCGGTGAAGCTGGGAAGCAAAAGGGCTACCGAGGCGGATTACCGCCGCATGGAGGAATGCCTGCAGGAAATGAGCGACGCGGAAGACGACAACGACCGATACAATCTGGCGGATTACAATTTCCACTACGCTGTCGTGCTTGCGTCCCATAACGACATGCTGATTCAGGCCATGGCAGCCAATGAAGCATCCATCATCAGCATTTTCACCGCAATGAACGCGGTGCCTGATTCCCGGAGCTTTGCGGTTCCGTCCCACCGGATGATTATGGAGAATATCAAGTCCGGGGAAGTCAGCAAGGTAGTTGCCGCCTACAGAGACATGGGGAAATATAATCTGACCCGGCTGAACAGGTTTTTCAGAAAGGAAGAAGCAGAAAACCGCGACAAGGAATCAGCAATCGGTTAAGATTGTTGAAAATAAACTATTTTAGAAAAGGAGAGTTGTCACATGAAGCATTCCAAAATTCTTGCGCTCCTGCTGGTTGTCATGATGGTGTTCGGCTGCGCCTCCGCACTGGCCGATTATCCCGAGAAGGCCATTGAAGTTCTGATCCCGGCAAGCCCCGGCGGTGATACCGACACGACTGTTCGTGCCATCGCCCAGTCCCTGACGGAGATCCTTGGACAGCCTGTCGTCGTGACGAACATGCCCGGAGGAGCCGGAACCGTTGCCATGAATGAACTGCTGAACCGTGATGCCGACGGCTATACCGTGTTCTATCATCATGTGGATACCCTGCTGCTGAAGCTGCTGGGCCGCATGGATGAAGGCTGGGACTGGGCGGATGCGCTGGACCTGGCGGCTGTGACCGGCGGCGGCAACACCTATTGCCTGTTTGTCCGCAAGGACAACGACAAAGGCCTGAATACCTTTGAAGACATCGTCAACTACGCCAAAGAGCATCCCGGCGAGCTCTCCTACGCGGTGGAAATGGGCGGAACGCTGCATATGCACGCGATCGCCATGATGCAGGCACTGGGTATCGAAGTGGACTGCATCGACCTGGGCGCCGCATCGGACCGTACCGTTGCCTTCCTGGGCGGACAGTGCGATATCCTTGAAGGCCTGTACAGCCAGGGCAAAGAGTACATCGAAACCGGTGATTTCATTCCTGTCTGCGTGCTGGGCAACGAGCGCAACGAAAACTTTGCCGATATCCCCTGCTCCGGAGAACTCGGATTCTCCTTCGCGGCGGAATGGTTCTACTACTTCGGCTTCAAGAAGGGTACCGATCCGGAAATCGTAAAGACCTTCACCGCGGCGGTTGAGCAGGCGGTTACCATGGAGCCTTACTCCAACGCGTTGGGACTGTACAACTTCCATGCCAACTTCCAGCCCGGCGAAGCCGGTGTAGCCTTTATGAAGGGCATTGAAGACGTCTATGCTCCCATGGCGGAAGTCCTGATGAACGAATAACGGCTGAATCCGCTGATACGCCTGTTTGAGACATGCGCGCGCGGCAGGCATCCAAGTATGTCTGCCGCACTTTTCAACTGGAGGGAAGCTTATGCAGAGCAATAAGCCAAAAAAGAATTTTACGGACCTGATTTCCGGCATTGTGGTGATGGCGCTGGCCTCGTTCTTCTACTGGACTACGATCGGCACCAAATCCTTTATGAAGGCCGGAAAGGGACGCCTGGCTCCGGACACGGTTCCGAAAGTCGTGGCAATCGCCATGTTCGTGCTGGGAGTCATCATCATTGTAAAGTGGCTGATCAATACGAAGCAGGGGAAGATTGCGCCTGCTGAGAAGGAAGATGACAGCGCAAACACGGAAGGAATGACGGAGGAACAGATCAAAAACCGCCGGTTGTTCCAGAAGATTACGCTGCCCTGTACACTGGTGCTGATTTTCCTGTACATTCTGCTGATGCCGAAGATCGGTTTCACAATCGCCACCTTCTTTTTCCTCACGCTGCAGATCACACTGCTTTCCACAGACATCTCCGCAAAAAGCTGGCTGAAGAGCCTCCTGATTGCGCTGGTGGCATCTGTTGGAATCTATGTTATTTTCGGCTGTGCTTTCGGCCTGGCGGTGCCAAAGGTCTCCTTCATCGACCTGGGCCTGAGCAGCCTGTACCGCAGCATCTTCGGCTGACCTGCCGGTTATTCAAGAAGAAAGGAGACAAGCTATGTTAGATTTATTTGTGCAGGGATTCCAGCAAATGGGCGATTTGCTGGCAATTGCCATGGTGGCGTTCGGCGTGTTTCTCGGCGTCATGTTCGGCTGCGTGCCGGGACTGAACGGAAACACAGCCCTGGTGCTGGTGCTTCCCCTGACATATAAGCTGCCCCGGATGGCGGCATTTTCCCTGATCATGGGCATCTATATCGGATCCTGTTCAGGCGGACTGATCTCGGCAATCCTGCTGAATATCCCCGGCGCGGCTTCCAATGTTGCCACCCAGTTCGACGGTTCGCCGATGGCCCGGAAAGGTGAAGCCGGTAAAGCGCTGGGCACGGGTATCTTCTACTCATTTATCGGATCCGTTATCGGCTTCCTCGCGCTGTTTTTCCTGTCCGGCCCGGTCGCGAGCATCGCGATCAACTTCGGGAAGGCAGACTATTTCTGGATGGCTTTCTTCGCACTGACGATGGTGATATCCCTTTCCAGCAAGAACCTGTGGAAAGGACTTGCCGTCGCGTGCCTCGGCCTGCTGTGCTCCTTTATCGGCGCATCCGAGGTTGACGGCACGACGCGGATGACGCTGGGTGAGCATGCTCTGGACGCCGGCATCAATCTGATCCCTGCTCTGATCGGTATCTATGCAGTGGGCGAGCTGATTAACGCATCCAAATCCTTCAGCAAGAAAACCACGATTGAAACAAACTACAAGATCAAAGGCTTCGGCTTCACCCTTAAGGAATTCAAGGAGCAGATCGGCAATATGCTGACATCCGGTATTGTCGGCGCCTTTATCGGGATCCTGCCCGGCATCGGCGGCATGACAGCAAACCTGGTTGCATATTCCATCTCAAAATCCACTTCAAAACATCCCGAGAAATACGGAACCGGATATATGGGCGGCGTCGTGGCTTCCGAAACTGCAAACAACGCCTGCGTGGGCGGCGCAATGATTCCGCTGTTTGCGCTGGGCATTCCCGGTGACACCTTTACCGCCGTCATGCTGGGCGTGATGATGGTACACGGCCTGCAGCCCGGTCCCTTGGTCATGACCAAGAACGCCGACTTCATTTACGGTATTTTTGTCGCCCTGATGCTGGCCAACATTTTCTGCGTTATCCTGCAGTATTTCGGCATCAAGCTCTTCGTGCGGATGCTGGCAGTACCGAAGCATATCCTGCTGCCTGTCATCATGGTGCTGTCCCTGGTCGGCTCCATCGCGATCAATAACCGGATCTTTGACGCCTGGATCGTGCTGATCTTCGGTATTGTCGGAATCATCATGAACAGGCTGGAATTTCCGATCACGCCGATTATCCTCGGCTTTATCCTGGGTCCGCTGGCAGAAACAAACCTGCGCCGTGCGCTGATGCTCAGCAAAGGCGAACTCCTGCCGCTGGTCTCGAATACTCCCTCCATCATCCTGATCGCCCTGACGATTCTTTCCCTGGTTCTGGCACCAAGACTGCTGAAACGGGAGGCAAAAGCCACAAAAGATCTGCAGGAGACACAGGTGAAAGCCTGAGACGGACAGCAATCCGACGTATGACAATCCCCCGACGCAAGGAGACAGCGGTGCACTGAAACGCACCCTGAATAAAGCGATGGGATTCACCGATGATACCCTGGGGGAACTGCTTGCTGCGGCGGTCAGTTCCTATACAAACGCAAACCCAGGACATGCGAATCTGAACCTGCTCCAGGACCGGGCGCCGCGGAGCCGTGTTACGGACTACCGGGTACCGGCCAAACTCCATGGCGTATATATCGATCCGGATGATCTGCTGTGCGCATGGAGAGGGAAGTCATTGAACGGGCATGGGCAAAGGCAACCGGTGAGAAGACCACCGGCGATGCTGTCCGAAGCGGAATGAGCGCAAGGGAGGCCTTTGAACGATACAGAATCATGTAATAAGACAAACTGTGACGGAGGAGAAAAAGACATGAAAATTGCAAAGCTGGAGCTTTTCAAGGTTCCCCCGAGATGGTTGTTTCTGAAAATGACAACGGACGACGGCCTGGTCGGCTGGGGTGAACCGGTCTGCGAGGGAAAGGCGGACAGTGTGGCAGCTGCCGTGAAGGAACTGGGCGCGCAGCTGATCGGTCATAGCGCAACGGATGTCGAAGACGCTTTCCAGCAAATGTACCGGACTGGGTTTTACCGGGGCGGTCCTATTCTGACAAGCGCCATTTCCGGCATTGAGCAGGCAATGTGGGACATCAAGGGAAAGGCCCTGGGCGTACCGGTTTATGATCTGCTCGGCGGGAAATGCCGGGACCGCATAGAGGTTTACCGCTGGATCGGCGGCGATCATCCGCGGGACACCGGAGAGGCGGCAAAGGAAGCGGCGGCACAGGGATACAAGGCCGTCAAGATGAACGGAACAGACGAGCTGCGGTGGATCGACACCTATGACAAACTGGACGCGACAGTGGAACGGGTGGCGGCGATTCAGGAAGCGGTACCCGGTATGAGAATCGCTGTGGATTTTCACGGACGGATCCATAAGACGATGGCCAAACAACTGATTCACCTGCTGGAGCCTTATCATCTGATGTTTGTTGAGGAACCGGTCCTGTGCGAGAACGAGGATGAATTCCTGGAGTTTGCCCGGACATGCCATACGCCGATTGCCACCGGTGAGCGTAATTTTACCCGGTGGGGATTCAAACACATGCTGACGCGGGGCGGAGTGGACATCCTGCAGCCGGACGTGAGCCACTGCGGCGGAATCCTGGAAGCCCGGAAGATCAGCGCAATGGCGGAAGCGTTCGACGTGTCGGTCGCCCTTCACTGCCCGTTGGGCCCGATTGCCCTGGCCGCCTGCCTCCAGGTCGATTTCTGCACACCAAACGCCTTTATCCAGGAACAGAGTGCCGGTATTCATTACAACGCAGGATACGACCTGCTGAATTACCTGAGCAATCCGGAAGTTTTCACCTGGAAGGACGGGATGTGTGACCTGATGGATAAACCCGGCCTGGGAATTGAGGTCAATGAGGAATATGTCCGCAAGATGGCAGCGGAAGGCCATGACTGGCATAACCCGATCTGGCGGGACAGCGACGGTGTTATCGCCGAGTGGTAAAGGAAAGGAGAGAAAAGTATGACACCTCTGGAATATGTACAACAGCGGAAAATCGTGGCGATCGTACGCGGACTGAAGCCGGAATATATCGTCCGCCTCGGCCATGCATTTGAGGAGGGCGGAATCGGCCTGATGGAGGTCCCCTATGACCAGAAGGCGCCAGAAACCTGGAAGAACACGGCAGCCGCGATCGAAGCTGTTGAGAAGGAATTCGGTGACCGGGTGCTGGTCGGGGCCGGGACGGTGATTACGCCTGAACAGGTCAGCATGACCTATAACGCCGGCGGACATTATCTGGTTACCCCTACGACCCAGCCGGAAATCATACGGATGGGGAAAGCCCTGGGCATGGGACTGTATCCCGGCGCGTTTTCACCTTCTGAAATCCTGGAAGCATGGAAAGCCGGCGCAGACGCGGTCAAAGTGTTTCCGGCAGGAAGCCTTGGACCCGGATACATTAAGGCGGTACGCGCACCCCTGGGACATATCCCCCTGATGGCAGTCGGCGGTGTAAACGAAAAGAACGCAGCAGAATATATGAAGGCAGGTTGCGTCGGCATCGGAGTGGGCGGGAACCTGGTCAACCGGGAATGGATTGAAAACGGTGAATGGGACAAGGTTACTGCACTCGCTCGTGAATTTATAAAGGCGGTGAGTGAAGAATGAGCAAGGTCGTCACGTTCGGGGAAATCATGATGAGACTGAATCCTCCGGGATATCAGCGCTTTTTACAGACAAGCGTCTTTGAGGCAACCTACGCGGGCGGCGAGGCCAATGTGGCGGTTTCCCTCGCAAACTACGGAAACGACGCTGCTTTTGTCAGCAAGGTGCCGGAGCACGAAATCGGCCAGAACGCCGTGAACGCCCTGCGCCACTATGGCGTGGACACGAGCCTGATGCTGCGGGGAGGTCCCCGGCTGGGCATCTATTTCTGCGAGAAAGGCGCTTCACAGCGGGGCAGCAAGGTGATTTATGACCGGGCCGGCTCCTCTGTTGCGCTGGCGCACTGCGGAGAATTCAACTGGAACAGGATTTTTGACGGAGCGGACTGGTTTCATTTTACAGGTATCACCCCAGCCCTCGGCGGCGATCTGCCGGAAATCTGCCTGAATGCATGCAGGGCAGCCAGGGAAAAGGGAGTTACAATCAGCTGTGACCTGAACTACCGGGGCAAGTTATGGACACGGGAAAAGGCCGGAGAGGTGATGAGCCAGCTGATGCCTTTTGTGGATGTCTGCATCGCAAATGAGGAAGACGCAAAGGACGTTTTCGGAATCGAAGCGGAAAACACGGATATCAATTCCGGAAAACTGGATAAGGAAGGCTATGTTTCCGTGGCCCGCCAGCTGACGGAACAGTTTAACTTCAAAGCGGTGGCGATTACGCTGAGGGGCAGTATTTCCGCCAGTGACAACAACTGGAGCGGTATGCTGTACACGGATGGAAAGGCATTCTTCGCGAAGAACTATCTGATCCATCTGGTGGACAGGGTCGGCGGCGGCGACAGTTTCGGAGGCGGGCTGATCCATGCCATGCGCAAATGGCCGGACGACCGGCAGAAGATCATTGAGTTTGCGGTAGCCGCAAGCTGTCTGAAGCAGGCAACGGAATATGACTTCAACCTGGCTTCCGAAAAGGAAGTGCTCGCGCTGGCAGGCGGAAACGCTTCGGGACGCGTGCAGCGCTGAGATTCCCTGCGGAAAGAGAACCGGAACTGAAACAGGTTCCGGTCTCTTTATTGCCCGTGGAGTTCAATATATCGTATCCTTTGGCCAGAAAAACTGAGTAGCAGAATAATCCCGTTTTACTGCTTTTTTACTGCTTTTGGTAGTCTTGATTCGTATATTAAGGGGTTGGCAGGACTTACCAAAACGCAGCAGTCAAAGAGGAAAAACAGCTGTTTTACTGCTACTGGTAAAATTTCGCTGAAAATATGAATATCAGTGTCACATGAAGAAACGCTGGCTTAAAAGGGGTGGCGCTTTCGATTCATCGATGGCTTAGATTAACCTGGCAAGCCTGAAAACGGTTTTACAGTTGGCTTTATTCGGAAACAGAGTGATTACTTCCAGTAGAAAAATCAGAGCATTGAATTTTGAGACAAAAATATCTGCAAATGCAAATCCTGAGAAAAACAATGAATTATCCAGAAATTCGCAGGAAAACGGACTAAGAGGGATAAGAAGCATACAACCTAAGAAGATGATGGATCAGCTTCTACAATAATGATAGACAAGAAGATGTTTCGGGCAGGATAAGTGGACAGCGAATTTGACTCCGGCTGCGACAGTGGCCGGATTTTTTATTGCCCGAAAAGCTCTGGATACAAATACTATCCTTCCCATTTGGGAAATGTACTTCTGGTATTGGTTATCCTCCTAGAGCCTGAGGACACGCAGATGGTGTGTAACAAACGACTTGTTTGAAGGAGGTTGATCTTATGGGTACCAAGTACTATCCGGTGATTGATGTGATTGCTACTGGGAAGAATATTCTGCGGCTGAGGAAAGCACAGGGGTACTCTGTGGCTGACCTGCAAGAATTCCTCGGGTTTGAGGCACCGCAGGCAATATATAAGTGGCAGTCCGGTAAATCACTTCCAAGCACGGATAACCTCTTTGCCCTGAGTGTTTTTTTCGAGGTGTCAATTGAGGATATTCTGGTAGCTGAAAAGCCAAAGTTTCAAGTCGTGGCGCAGGAGGAATCCTGCGATTCTGACTTTTTGGGGCTTTTTTCAAACATACGTGCTGCATGAAGCTTTTTTCAACAAAAAAACACCCTGTAGAGCCTATCGCTCCACAGGGCTTTAGCAATTATCCGACCGCGCCGTCGTTCGCTTCGAGCAGGGTTACCCGTCGTTCCAGGCGGGTGACTCTTTCCTCGAGCGTGAGATCTTCGTCAGGTTCCTGGTCAACTTCTGCGGTCAGGAACTTTGTCATCATATAACCGGTCCTGGAACCGAACTTCACCTTTGTCCAGGATCCGCAGGTACCCAGCACTTCTACCCGCGCACCGAGAGGCACACGTTCCACCAGCGGAGCGCTGGATTTTGCCTTGGTGCGCATATTCACTGTCGAGCCACTGTCCGCGATCACAGTGGCAAATTCCGCTTCAGCCACAGGTTCGTCATCTCCTTCATCTGTCGGTTCGGTAGGCAGGCTGTCCGGTTTCCTGACATCCTTCAGCCAGCCCCAGTATTTCCATTTTCCCAGACTGGTGTCCGTGGTCACGCACATCGTGCCCGTGGAAGCGTGTATGATCCGGAGCGGATTCACGCTGACCACCAAACCGATATGCTGGAAGTCTCCAAGACCGTCATTGAACTTTTCCGGAGTATTGGCGTTCCATTTGAATACTGCCATGCCGGGCCGGAGCTGGCTGGCGCTGGTCAGCTTGCCCTTTTCAGAGCAGTACTTCCGGTAGATCGTGTTGCTGCCATGGTAGATGGAAGTGCCCTGATCCCGGAAGCACTTAACAAAAAGGCCGGAGCAGTCAATGCCCCGGGAGTCGTTGGTGCCCGGGCTGACATAAGGCCAGCCCAGACACTCTTCCGCTGATGCACAGAGTTTCTTTACATCAAGCATTGGTAT
>JBGUGL010000045.1:0-5897 GCA_045111455.1 Christensenellales bacterium
GGGGTGACGAACTCTGTGCCTTGGTCCCGGGGTCCGGCGATGCTCCCGTCGGAAACGCACTTCCAGCGGCGGCCTTCCCGGTCGATGACCACCCAAGCGTCGTAGGAACCGCCTTCGTGCCGCACCTCGGCGGTGTACCCGTCGGTGGAAAGAACCCCGGCGATCGCCCGGGCGGCGGCTTGGCGGGAAATCCGGTTGACCTCGATCTCGGTTCCGAAGGTTTGGGTTTTCATGGGGTGGGCTCCTTTCTTCCGGCGGCGGCTTTTCCCGCCCGACCCGGGCGCCGGGCTGTGCCTTTTGGGCGGTTTCCCGCCCGGCGGACACATCCATCACTCCGCCGGGCCGAAAAGTCAACGGTTTTTTTTCGGAAAAAGAGCCGCCCGCTTCCTTATACATGCGTGAAGCCCGCCGGGTAAAAAAGAAAAAAACCCGGTTTTTTTTTCGCCGCCCGGGCACCCCGCCTGCCGGAACCGCCGCCCGCCGCCGGGCACACCCGCCGCCCGAAAACCCGCCCGGAGAACCCCGCCCGGAACCGCCCGGGCACACCCGCCGGGAGGAGCCATCCCGCCGCCCGGGCATACCGCCCACCCGGAAGACCCGCCGCCCGCCGCCGGGAGGAGCCGCCCGCCCGGGCACACCCAGCCGGGGTCTCCGGCCCGCCGCCGCCCGCCCGAGCTGTGCCCAGGGAGGGGGTGGTCAGATCCCTTAGTGTGCCTGGCGGCGACCGCGCCCCAGTCACGCGCGAATTTCCGACAAATTGGGGGCCGGGGGTATCAGCCCAGCCCCGGGAATAAAAAAAACCGCCCGAAGGCGGTGAAGGAGGAACCTATGAATACGACCCTGGATATGCGGCGGCTGCCGATTGACCAGCTGAAACCCGCGAAATACAACCCCCGGAAAGACCTGCAGCCCGGTGATCCGGCCTATGAGAAGATCAAGCGTAGCCTGCACGACTTCGGGTACTGCGATCCGATCGTCTGGAACGAGGTTACCGGCAACATTGTCGGCGGTCACCAGCGCTACAAGGTGCTCAAGGCTGAAGGCACAACCGAAGTGGACTGCGTTGTGGTTCATATCGAAAAGCCTGAGGATGAAAAAGCGCTCAACATCGCATTGAACAAGGCAACCGGCGACTGGGAGCCTGTGGCCCTTGCTGATCTGCTGAAAGACCTGCAGACATCCGGGTATGATCTTGGCGCGACCGGGTTTGACGCCGCCGAAGTGGATGACCTTTTCAGCAAAGTTCATGACAAAGAAACCCACGATGATGACTGTGACCTCGACCCGGAAACCATCACCCCATATGTACAGCCCGGTGATGTGTGGACGCTGGGCAGGCATCGGATGATGTGCGGTGACAGCACCGATCCGGATGCGGTGGATGTGCTCATGGAAGGCATCAAAGCCAACCTGGTCGTAACGGACCCGCCTTACAATGTCGCGTATGAATCCGCAGATGGAAAGAAGATCCAGAATGACAGCATGGCAGATGAACAGTTTTTCACCTTCCTGCTGGCAGCCTTCAAGAACATGGCTGCCCACATGGCAGAGGGCGGGAGCGCTTATGTATTCCATGCTGACACCGAAGGGCTGAACTTTCGCCGGGCTTTCAAAGAGTCCGGCTTTCATATTTCCGGGGTGTGCATCTGGGTGAAGAACAGCCTGGTACTAGGCCGCAGTCCATATCAATGGCAGCATGAACCCGTGCTCTATGGATGGCTTCCCAACGGAAAGCACAAGTGGTTCTCTGACCGGAAGCAGTCCACGATCTGGAACTTCGACAAGCCGAAGAAGAGCGCGGATCACCCGACAATGAAGCCAATCCCGCTGCTCTGCTATCCCATCAAGAACAGCAGCGCACCGAACGCTGTGGTGATGGATCTGTTCGGCGGCAGCGGCTCTACCCTGATTGCCTGTGAACAGACAGACAGGATCTGCCGGACGATGGAACTGGACCCGAAGTACGCAACAGTCATAGTTGAACGCTTCCACCAGGACTACCCGGATCAGGAGATCACAGTGCTCCGGGACGGACACACAATACCCTACAGTGAAGTGGTCACAGGTGCGTAAAAACACACAATTTCACGGAGAGGAGGTGAAACCAGATGGCGACCAAAGGTAGAAAACCACTACCTACTGCCCTGAAGGTACTGGAAGGCGACCGGGGAAAAGGCCGCAGGCCGATCAATAAAGAAGAGCCAACGCCACCGCAGGAGAACGTGAAATGCCCCAACTGGCTAATGCCAGAAGCAAAAAAGGAATGGAAGCGTCTGGCTCCATCCCTGATTGCCATGGGCATCCTGACAGAACACGACATGGAAGCCTTCGCTGGTTACTGTCAGGCTTATGCCCGCTGGCGTGAAGCTGAAGAGTTCCTTTCCCAGCACGGGACGATCTTCAAAACGCCCAGCGGTTATGTACAGCAGGTTCCCCAGGTATCCATTGCCCAGCAGAACCTGAAGATTATGCAGTCCTTCTGCTCGGAGTTCGGTCTGACCCCGGCCAGCCGCGCTCGGCTTTATGCCCAGAACGGAGACAAGGCCGATACAGATGATCCGATGGAATCTGTTCTGAGGGGAGGCTGGCAGGATGCAAAGTGAGGAGAAAGCCCGCCGGGTTATCCAGTTCATAGAGTGTCTGAAACACACAAAGGGAGAATTCCACGGTCAGCCTTTCAAGCTGCTCCCATGGCAGGAACAGATTATTCGGGATGTATTCGGGACCGTCCGTGATGAAGATCCGTCCATCCGGCAGTACACCACTGCGTACATCGAGATCCCGAAGAAGCAGGGAAAATCAGAGCTCGGCGCTGCTATTGCCCTGAACATGCTCTGTAATGATGATGAATGGCGGGCGGAAGTTTACTCCTGCGCCAGCGACCGTCAGCAGGCAGCTATTGTGTTTGATGTAGCTGTGGATATGGTGAAGCAGTCCCCAGCTCTGAGTAAACGGATCAAGATCATACCGTCTACAAAGCGGATGGTTTACCAGCCGACCGGCAGTATCTACCAGGTGCTGTCCTCAGAGGTCGCGACGAAGCACGGCCTGAATGTAAGCGCCTGCATTTTCGACGAACTGCATACGCAGCCGAACCGTGCTCTGTACGATGTTATGACTCAAGGCAGCGGTGATGCCCGGAAACAGCCCCTCTGGTTTTTCCTGACAACCGCCGGAACGGATCGGAACAGCATTTGCTGGGAAGTTCACCAGAAAGCTATCGATATCCTCGAAGGCCGGAAGGATGATCCCCGGTTCTACCCGGTGGTCTTCGGCCTGCCGGATGACGCTGACTGGACGGACGAAAAGAACTGGTATAAGGCGAATCCCTCTCTGGATCAGACAATCACCATCGATAAGGTCAGAGACGCATTCCGCAAAGCACAGGAAACCCCTGCCGATGAGAACATGTTCCGGCAGCTCCGCCTGAACCAGTGGGTGAAGCAGTCCGTCCGCTGGATGCCGATGGATAAATGGGATGAATGCAGCGGTGTTGTCAATGAGTATGAACTGGAGGGCCGCCCCTGCTATGCGGGACTCGACCTTTCCAGCACCAGTGACCTGACCGCCATGGTGCTTGTGTTCCCACCACGGGATGAGGAGGAGCAGTACATTATCGTTCCGCACTTCTGGCTCCCGGAAGAAACACTGCAGCTTCGCGTCCGCCGGGATCATGTGATGTACGACAAGTGGGAACGGCAGGGTTTCATCCATACCACGGAAGGCAATGTCGTCCACTATGCCGCGATTGAACAGTTCATCCTCCAGCTGGGAGAACGATTCAACATCCGGGAAATCGCCTATGACCGGTGGAATGCCACCATGATGGTTCAAACTCTCGAGGATGATGGCTTTACGATGGTCCCCTTCGGTCAAGGGTTCAGGGATATGAGTCCTCCAACAAAGGAACTGATGCGCCTGGTATTGGAACGGAAACTGAATCATGGCGGACATCCGGTTCTCCGGTGGAATATGGACAATGCCTTCGTGCGGACAGACCCTGCCGGAAACCTGAAGATCGACAAGGAAAAATCCACGGAAAAAGTCGACGGTGCTGTGGCACTGGTCATGGCGCTGGATCGTGCGCTGAAAAACGCCAACAGCGGAGCTTCGGTTTATGATGACCGGGGCTTTTTGATTATCTGAACGGAGGTGCTGAAATGCCCCAAAAGCCGAAAAGACCCTGCCGCTACCCGGGGTGTCCCGGGTTCTGCGAACAGGGCCAGGTGTTCTGTAAGGATCACCGGATGTACAGTGATGATCGCCTGCGCGGCGGATCCTCCGCCCGTGGGTATGATGCCCGCTGGCGTGAAGCCCGGGCATTGTTCCTGAAGCAGCATCCGCTCTGTGCTTTCTGTCAGGCGGAGGGAAAGATTGTCCCGGCGACTGTCGTGGATCATATCATCCCGCACCGGGGTGACCAGCGGCTGTTCTGGGATCAGACCAACTGGGAATCTCTCTGCAAAGAGTGCCATGATAAGAAAACCGGAAGTGGGCTGTGATGGCCAGAATAGCAATCACTGTAAAATAAACAACACAAAAATGCCCCAAAAAGGGATCAAGGACAATGCAGGCATTGTCCTTGCGAACGATCACTCTTTAAGAGCTCACGCCCTGATAACAGATCAAGTATACGGCATTCAAATAAGGTTGTCAATGATTTTTTGCAGAAATTCGAGTGAAGAAGTCACCAGGAAATTGGGTGAAAAATAATCGATACGCTTTATCATCCTGCCGTCTGCAAATGCTTTCAATTCCTGCATGCCAGTATTATAAATGTTTGCTGAGACAATACTCTTGTACGCATAAAGCATGCAAACAATTTCCAACAGTGGCCGACAGGTTAATTTCTTTTTGCGTCCAACTTTTGGGATGTCTGATAGCCCGGCTACGAACTGAGAAATAATCTCCGGTGGTGCTGTGTCCGAAGTAGCCCCCATATTATTTAACAGGCAATTATTGTGTGCACATGCATTTCGCAAACTTCTGACCGGATTAAGAACATTCGTTGGAAGTTGATCACCAGAAAGCAGACCTCTTTTGATGCAGAACTCATAGAAACGAGTCAACATACCGAAACCGATTATTTCCATAAAAACCCAAATCGGACAATTTGAACTGAGCACCTCGGTCCTAAGAATCGGTCCTTCATCAACCACATAGCATATATCAAAATACTTATTAATCAGATCCTTCGTGAAAACAGCATCGGCCTTTTGAGCTATATCTGATAAAACTGATGGACACTCCTTAATAAAATCGTCTATTATCTGATAACCATCTTCACCATCTGCTCGAGAAACGGTTTCAACAAGCATAACCTTCATGGCATGCTCAATATTAATACACATCCTCAGCAGAATTGTCCGCAGATGATAGTCGATTGTTGAAAGTTCGACCAGATAAGCAAAATCCAGATTGATATATTTCCCCTTGTTCTCAGTGTGAAGGTATTTTTGATAATTCTTTCTGTAAGAGGCAGTCCGTAGGTAGTTGTTCCGCTCGGATAGATAGCTTGCCGCTTCATCTTCATTCATAATGGAGAAAGTTACACCTTTTTCTTCTCTGAGCAAGGTCACAAGCTCCTGAGCTGTCTTTTTGGGTTTCTCTGCTCTAAGATCAATACTCAAGTGAATTTCCTCCGTAAAAATATCCCTTGTATTATACCATCACAGAGGCACTTTGTCATCGTAAATTAAATTGTCCAAATAGTGAGACGATCTCTGGGAAAATCTCATGTATAATGGTATCGTGGAAAAATACACAGAGGGCCATCCGGACAGCCGGACGGCTCTTCTTTTTATGGAGGAAACCGCATGAAGAATCCTTTTGCTGGGCTGTTCCGTGCGCGGGATAAGCCCCAGGACAGCGTCAGCGCCGCGCCAACCTTCTACTTC
>JBGUGL010000046.1:0-15053 GCA_045111455.1 Christensenellales bacterium
CTTCCTTGATGGTCTTGGGAGCGGACTCAACGATGTCCTTGGCTTCCTTCAGGCCCAGGCCGGAAACGACTTCACGGACAACCTTGATGACCTTGATCTTCTCGGCGCCGGCATCCTTCAGCACGACGTCGAACTCGGTCTTCTCTTCTTCAGCGGCGGCAGCAGCACCACCGGCAGCGGGGCCGCCGGCAACGGCGATCGCGCCGGTCACGCCGAACTTTTCTTTCATTTCATCAACGAGTTCCTTAACCTGAAGCAGAGTCATGGACTCAATGGCTTCGAGAATTTCCTGATTAGTCATTTTCTTTTCCTCCATTATTTTTTCGTTCATGCGGCCAAGATTATGCCGCGGTGTTCATCAGGCCGCAGATTCCTTCTTCTCGGCGATCTGCTCGAGAACGGAAACCAGGGCGGAGACGGGGGAGACCAGGCAGCCCACCATGGTGGCCAGCAGCTCTTCGCGGCTGGGGGTGGCGGCCAGATCCTTGATGGTCTTGACGTCCATCACTTCGGTGCCCAGCAGGCCGCCCTTGATTTCCAGGGAGGTCAGCTTGTTCTTCTCAATGAACTGAGAAATGATCTTGGGACCGGCGGTAACGTCCTTGTCGCTGAAGACGAAAGCGTTGGGGCCTTCCAGCAGGCTGTCCAGGCCTTCGATGTTCAGCTCCTGCAGGGCACGGTTCACCAGGCGGTTCTTCAGAACACAGTAGTGAACATCGTTTTCCCGGCACTGTTTACGAAGCTCGGTCACCTGTTCAACGGTCAGGCCGCTGTAGGACACAACCATCATGCACTCGGCATTCTTCAGCTTCTCAACGATTTCGGAGACAACAACCTTTTTTGCTTCCAGATTTGCGCTCATTTTCCTTGCGCACCTCATTTCCGGCTTGAAATTAAAGAAACCCTTGCGTGCAGGCGCAAGGGAATAAAATCAGATCCTCTTACACCTCGGCAGGCGGGAAACCCCTTTAAATCTTGCGATACCGGCTGTCTACGGCACTGGTCTCTTCGAAACCGAAAGATATTCTACTATAAATGCAACCCGCTGTCAAGAAAAAATATGATTGCCGGGTGCCGGAGGGAGGGAATCCGCGCCGGCTGCAGCCCCTGTGACAAAAGGGATTGTTACAGCAGTTGTAACAAATCGAAAGAATTTTTTTGGGAAATTGTGGTTTGCATCCAAAAACACCACAAAATATGCCCCAAAATAAGTTATATAATATAGAATGATTACGCAATGATTACCAGATTGAGTTGACAACTTAATAAATCCGTAATAAAATAACCCCGAACGATCTTCAAAAGGAAGGTGATGCGGTTGAAGAGATGGAAATCCTTCGTGATCCTCACGCTCCTTTTGTGTCTGATTCCCTGTGCGGCGGCACTGGCAAAGACCGGTAAGGTCACCGCTGAAAGCCTGAACATCCGGAAAAGCGCCGATGCAGACAGCAAAGTACTCAAAGTGCTGCATGAAGGCGACAAAGTGACCATCAAGGACACGGACGGCGGCTGGTACAAAATCTCAGCCGGCGGAACCACCGGTTTCGTGTCAAAAAAATATATCAAAATTACCGATTCATCCTCAGGCAGTTCCTCGGAGTCGAAAAAGAATTCGGGGAAATCAGACACAAAGAAATCGAGCGGAAACTCAGACGGGACCTGCGGTCCGGGCGATAACGGAAACGCGGTCAAAAAAGTTCAGCGGAAGCTGAAGAACCTGGGATACTACTCCGGGTCCATCGACGGGGACTATGGCAGCGGCACCAAAACCGCAGTCAGGGACTTCCAGAAAAAGAACGGGCTGAACGTAACCGGCAAGGTCAACAAAAACACCCTGTCGAAAATGAACTCTTCCGGCGCAAAGAAAGCCGGAGCAAAGGAATCAGACAAAAAGAGCGAAAGCAGTAACGGAACCTGCGCCCCCGGGGACAAGGGCAGCGCGGTGAAGAAAGTCCAGAAACGGCTGAAGAGCCTGGGTTATTATTCCGGCTCTGTGGACGGGGACTACGGCAACGGCACCAAGAAGGCTGTGAAGAGCTTCCAGAAGCGCAACGGCCTCAGCCAGACCGGCAAGGTCAACAGCTCCACCCTGACCAAGCTGAACTCTTCCGGGGCAAAGAAAGCCACCGCCTCGGATGCCCAGGGCAGCGGCTCCACGGAACAGCTGTTCTGGTTCAAGGGCGGCAGCGCCAAAATCCCGAAGGGTGCCACCTTCAAGGTGAAGGACATCAAGACCGGCAAGGTGTTCACCGTGAAGCGCTGGAGCGGCGCCAACCATCTGGACGCGGAGCCCAGCAGCCGCAGCGACACAAAGACCATGAAGAGCATCTACGGCAGCTGGAGCTGGAAGCGCCGGCCGATCCTGGTGAAATACAACGGCCATGTGTACGCGGCTTCCATGAACGGCATGCCCCACGGCACCCAGACCATTTCCAACAACGGTTTTGAAGGACATTTCTGCATTCACTTCACAGGCAGTAAAACCCACGGCTCCAAGAAAGTGGACGCCACCCACCAGAACTGCGTGAAGGAAGCTTTGAGACATTCCTGGTGATAACACCAGGAATGTCTCAATGATATAACCCGGCGCGATTTCGCGCCGGGTTTTGATATTTTTTGCCTCCGGCAAAAAGTGATATACAGCGCCGCAGGCGCCGCTGTGTGATATATCCGGCTCCGCCGGATGTTATATTTACTGCATAACCATATAGAACATTTGCCGTCAGGCAAATATATCACTTTCGTCGAAGACGAAAATATCACAAATCCGCGGCAGCGGATTTATATCACGTTGCCGAAGGCAACATATCATTGCATGGGTCGTTTCCCCCGACCCATGCTAACATTTCCCTTTCCTGCATGAAAACATTGTGATATAATTCACTACGTATATGTTTAAGGGGGAAGATGACCATGCTTACTCAGGCGCCCAAGGGCACGCGGGACGTACTGCCCGCAGACAGCTACCGCTGGCAATATATTGAAGACAGGATGCGCAAGGCCGCCGCACTGGCGGGCTACCGTGAGGCGCGCACGCCTGTTTTTGAACATACGGAACTGTTCCAGCGCGGAATCGGCGATACCACCGACGTGGTACAGAAGGAAATGTACACCTTTGAGGACAAGGGCAAGCGCTCTGTGACCCTGAAGCCGGAAGGCACGGCCGGCGCCGTGCGCTGCTTCGTGGAGCACAACCTGTATGCGGAACCGCTGCCCTGCAAGCTGTATTACCTGAACGCGCCGGTTTTCCGCTATGAGAATCCCCAGAGCGGCCGCCTCCGGGAGCACCACCAGTTCGGCATGGAGTGCTTCGGCGCGAAGGAAGCCACGGTGGACGCGGAACTGATCATTACGGCGTATCACCTGCTGAAGGACCTGGGCGTGGGCAACCTGAGCGTGGAGATCAACTCCATCGGCTGCCCCAACTGCCGTCCGGTGTACCACAAACGGCTGAAGGACTTCCTGGGGGAGCGCATCCATGACATGTGCGACACCTGCAAGGAGCGCTTTGACCGCAATCCCCTGCGGGTGCTGGACTGCAAGGAAAAGAAATGCCAGGAGCTGACCAAGGACGCCCCCAGCATGCTGGACCTGCTGTGCGACGAATGCCGGGATCACTTCAGCCAGCTGCAGGAATGCCTGGAAGCTGCCGGGATTCCTTTCCGGGTGAATCCGAAGATCGTCCGCGGCCTGGATTACTACACCAAGACCGTCTTTGAACTGGTGACCGATACCCCGGACGGCAAGCTGACCGTCTGCGGCGGCGGCCGGTATGACAACCTGATCGAGGAGATCGGGGACCAGAGCCTGCCCGCTGTGGGCTTCGGCATGGGCCTGGAACGGGTACTGATGCAGATGGACGCCGAGGGCATCGAAATCCCGAAGCCGGACTGGTATGACGTGTTCGTCACCTTCATGGGGGACAACCGGTCCCGGGCCTTTACCCTGGTGCAGCAGCTGCGGGCAGCCGGCATCCGGGCGGATATGGACCACTGCGGACGGAGCCTGAAGGCCCAGTTCAAGTACGCCAACAAGACCGGCGCGCCGGTGACCGCGGTCATCGGGGATGACGAGGCGGCCAACGGCACCGTGAAGCTGAAGAAAATGGCGGACGGCACCGAGCGGACCGTGAAGACGGAAGACGCCGCTGAAGCTGTTCGCTCTATGAAATAATGAGCGGCAGGCCGCTCATTATGAAATGTTCGCCTTTCGGCGAACGTGAAATATTGGTCTCCGGCCAATGTGAAATATTCGCCTGATGGCGAATGTGAAAGTATCTTTTTAAACGGCGAAGAAATCACAATTATGAATTATGAATTGTGAATTATGAATTGAGGGGAATCATTATGCAGTACAGAACACACACCTGCAATGAACTCCGGCTGTCCGATGCCGGGAAGTCTGTCCGGCTGAGCGGCTGGATGGAGAATATCCGCGAGGTCAGCGGCAACCTGGCCTTCATTGTGCTGCGGGACTTCTACGGCTATACGCAGCTGGTGGTGGAGGATGAGAAGATCCTGGAGGTCTTCCGGAACCTGAACAAGGAAACCGTGGTTTCCGTGACCGGCCTGGTCCGGGAACGGTCCAGCAAGAACCCGAACCTCGAAACGGGCGAGATCGAGGTTGTGCCGGACAGCGTGGAAGTACTGGGCAAGTGCCGGTACAACGCCCTGCCTTTCCAGATCAGCCGCAGCACCGAGGCGGATGAGACCCTGCGCCTGAAGTACCGCTACCTGGACCTGCGCAACCCGGATGTGAAGAAGAACATCATCATGCGCTGCAATGTGGTCAGCGCCCTGCGCCAGGCCATGAACGGGCACGGCTTCCTGGAAATCACCACCCCGATCCTGACGGCGTCCTCCCCGGAAGGCGCCCGGGACTACCTGGTGCCCGCCCGGAAGCATCCCGGCATGTTCTACGCCCTGCCCCAGGCGCCCCAGCAGTTCAAACAGCTGCTGATGACCAGCGGCTTTGACCGGTATTTCCAGATCGCTCCCTGCTTCCGGGACGAAGATGCCCGGGGCGACCGGAGCCCCGGCGAGTTCTACCAGCTGGACATGGAAATGGCCTTTGCCAGCCAGGAGGACGTGTTCGCGGTGATGGAGGACGTGCTGCCTCCGGTGTTCGCAAAATACGGCACCTATAACATCGCTTCCACCGCGCCTTTCCGCCGGATTCCGTACCTGGAAGCCATGGAAACCTACGGCAGTGACAAGCCCGACCTGCGCATTGACCTGACGGTGACGGACGTGACCGCCCTGCTGGGTGACTGCGGTTTCGGCCCCTTCGAGGGGAACATCGTCAAAGCCGTTCCCGTGACGAACTTCAACGCCACCCGCAAGCAGATCGACAAGCTCTGCGCGGACGTGGAAGTGGTCAGCGGCAACAAGGCCTACTGGTTCCGCCTGGACGAGAACGGCGAAATCGTGGGCGGCATCGCCAAGTTCCTGCAGGAGAAGAAGGAAGCGGTGATCAGCGGCCTGAACCTGCAGCCCAACACCTTCGTAGCCCTGAGCGCCGGAAAGAAGGGCGCTGCCCAGAAGACCGCCGGCGTGCTGGTGAAGAAGCTGGGCGAACTGTGCCCGGACCATATGGACAGGGAACGCTATGAGTTCTGCTGGATCGTGGACTTCCCCATGTACGAGATCGGGGAGGAAAGCGGCGAGCTGGAATTCTGCCACAACCCCTTCTCCATGCCCAACGGCGGCCTGGACATCCTTGAGCAGGCCGAAAGGGGCGAAGTTGACCCCCTGTCCATCACCGCCTTCCAGTACGACCTGGTGTGCAACGGCGTGGAGCTGTCCTCCGGCGCGGTGCGGAACCATGATCCGGAGATCATGATCAAGGCCTTCAAGCTGGTGGGCCTGGGCGAGGAGGACGTGAAGTCCAAGTTCCCGGCCATGTACAACGCCTTCTGCTACGGCGCACCGCCGCACGCCGGCATCGCTCCCGGCGTGGACCGCATGGTGATGCTGCTGGCCGGCGCGGAAACCATCCGCGAGGTCATTCCGTTCCCCATGAACAAGAACGCCCAGGATATCATGATGGGCGCTCCCGGATATGTGGAGCAGAAACAGCTGGATGAACTGCATATTGCCATCGTGAAGGACGAGGAGGAGCAGTTGTCATAATCTGCTTATTCTGGTATAATATACAGGATTTGAAACCACCGCTGATAAGGAGGCTGTGACTTCATGGCAGCAAAGACAGACAAGAATACGCTCCCGCTGAATACAGAGGATACGACGCCCTCTTCCAACATCACCTACAACAATGAGGTGGTGGCCATTATTGCGGGCCTGGCGGCCAACGAAGTGGAAGGCATCGCCGGCATGTGCAACGTCAGCGGCAGCATTATGAGCAAGAACCGGAACATCACCAAGGGTGTGAAGGTGGAAGTCGGAACGGAAGAAGTGGCCGTGGACCTGTATGTAATCGTGGAATACGGCATTCCGATCCAGCGTGCCGCCGCCGATGCCCAGGAGAATGTCCGGAAGGCCATTGAATCCATGACCGGCCTGCATGTGGTCCGGGTGGATGTGCATGTGCAGAGCGTCAGCTTCGAGCAGGACAAGAAAGCCCTGCAGGCCGGCGCCCAGCAGGCGGCCCTGGCCGCCGGGGAAGTGGTCGAGCAGGTGAAGCTCCCTGAGACGGAGAAGCCCGCTCCCGCGGAACCCGTGAAGGCTCCGGCGGAAGAAAAACCCGCCCCCGCCGCGGAGAAGAAACCCGCTCCCGCAGAGGAGAAGGCCGAACCCGCCCCCGCGAAGGCAGCCGAACCCAAACCCAAAACTGAAAAGGCGCCCAAGGCGAAGACATCAGAATCCGGCGGCAAAAAGCCCGCCGCGAAGAAACCCGCGAAAGACAGCGCCGGGGAAGCCTGATTTCATCTGACAGGGGAGTATTCCTCTGTCTTTTTTCCCTGAAAAGGGGACGATCCCGGAACTGATCTGATGCAGACAGGGAGGTTGAGCAAATGAAGATTCGTATTCTGGACAGGATCCTGGTGGCGCTGGCAGGTCTGCTGGTGCTGGCCGGAAGCGCCGCGCTGGCTGCGCAGCTGTTTTTCGGAAAAGACGTGGTTGGCTATGCCGGCCGCCTGCTGGCGGATGAATCCTGGCGGGTCTGGCTGATCCTGCTGCTGGCGGTGCTGGTGCTGCTGGGCGTGTACTGCCTGCTGCTGCTGTTCCGCCACCGGGGACGCAAGGAAAAGTTCGTCATGCAGAAGACGGAGAACGGTGAACTGAGCATTTCCCTGAAGGCCATGGAAAGCATGGTGCAGAAGTGCCTGGATCCCCATAAGGAGCTGGACGTCCAGTCAGTGCGGCTGGAGAACCAGAAGGGCGGCCTGCTGATCCGCATCCGCGGCACGGTGGCCGGCGGCGTGAGCATCCCGCTGACGGTGGACGCGCTGCAGCAGCAGATCAAGCAGTATGTGACCGCCTGCAGCGGCGTGGAAGTGAAGGACATCAAGGTACGGATCGAATCCTCCGGGCCGGAAGCCAAGGATTCCCTCTATGCCATTGAGGCCCCCGCGGCCAAGGCCCTGCCCGGCAGCGCCAATGCCCGGGAGGAAAAGAAAGAGGAGCCTGCCGCCGAACCGGAAATCCCGGAAGTGAAGCCTGAGGAGCTGGACCTGCCGGAGAAGCCTGCAGCGGCTGAAACGGAGAAGGAAGAGGCGGAAGAAGACAATACCCCGGCCATCGAAGTGTCTGCTGCGGCAGCCGCCGCGGCGGAGCTGCTGAAGAACGAAGCCCCGGTGGAGGACGATGACCGTCCCATGCACCAGCGGCTGTTCTCCAGCCCGGAGGAGCCCTGCGTGATGCCCATGCCGCCGGAGGCGGACAAGCCCGCGGAGGCAGAGGAAACCGAAGCCCCGGCGGAAGAGAAGCCGGAAGCGGCGGAAACAGAAGAAAAGAAAGACACTGCGGAAGGGAGCGAGGATAAATGAACCTGAAAAAAGGAACGCCTTTATGCGGGCTGGTGACCGGCGCCGTGCTGACCCTGATCGGCGCGCTGGTGATGATCATCGGATTCTGGAAGACCCTTGTGCTGTGCCTGCTTTTCGGCCTGGGATACTTCCTGGGCACCGTGGAAAACAAGCGTGAATTTATGAAGAACGCCGCCAACAAACTGATTCCGGACAAGGAAGTCAAGGTCATTGACCTGAAGAGTGAACTGATCCGGGAGCAGGAAATGAGCCAGGCGGCTGAAACAAAGACGAAGGAGTAAAACAGATGTCCCGTACAACTGCGCGCGCTGCCGCCATGCAGATGATCTTTGAGAAGATCTCCGGCGGCCAGGGCGGAGAAGATACGCTGAAGATGGTCTATGACGAGCTGCGGGAGGACGGCTTCCCCGGCGTGGACCATATCAGCCGCAAGGAACCGGACCAGGAAGACCGGGAGTATATCACGGCAGCCCTGGAGGGCGTACTGGCCCACCGGGAGGAGATTGACGACCTGATCGACCGGAACACCGCCGAAGGCTGGAGCCTGGAGCGGATTTCCCTGGTGAACCTGACGATCATGCGGCTGGCGGTGTGGGAGATCCTTTACGCGAAGGATGTGCCCGGCAGTGTCTCCATCGCGGAGGCGCTGGAACTGACGGAACGCTTCTCCGATCCGGAGGACAAGGCGTTCGTGAACGGCATCCTCGGTACGATCCTGCGGGCGCAGGAGGCCCAGGCGTGAGCAGTACCGGCGGAATGCCGGCGGTTATCGGCTTCGATACAAGCAATTACAGAACCTCGGTGGCGGCGGTCACGCTGGATGGAGAAATCCTGGTCAATCACCGGGAGCTGCTGCCCGTGTCAAACGGGGAGCGGGGACTTCGCCAGAGCGACGCCGTTTTTGCGCATATCCGGCAGCTGAGAAACGCCGAACCCGCCCTGCGGAACGCGCTGAAGGGCGCCCGTATCGCCGCGGCGGCGGCCAGCACGAAACCCCGGGACGGGGAGGAAAGCTACATGCCGGTGTTCCAGGTGGGACACACGGCGGCAAGCCTGCTGGCGGCGAGCCTGGACGTGCCGTTTTTTGAGACCACCCATCAGCGGGGACACCTGGCCGCGGCCATGATCGGCACGGGGCTGGAGAACCGGGAAAGGCTGCTGGCAGTGCATCTGTCCGGCGGCACCACGGACCTGCTGGTAATGGATGAGGACGCGGTGACGCAGATCGGCGGCAGCGCAGACCTGCACGCGGGGCAGCTGGTGGACCGGGCCGGGGTGGCCATGGGCCTGGGCTTTCCCTCCGGGGAAGAGCTGGAGCAGCTGGCGGTCCGGGGACACAGTGAAGGCCTGCTGGGCTGCAGCCTGGAAAGCGGGGACCTGACCTGCCACCTGAGCGGGGCGGAAACGAAGGTCCAGCAGTGGCTCCGGGAGGGGAAAATGCCCCGGGAGGATATCGCCCGGGAGATTTACGACCTGCTGGCCCGGACTCTGGTGCGGATGCTGAAGGCCGGGGCGGAAAAGACCGGGGAGAAAACAGCCCTGGTGACCGGCGGGGTGGCGGCCTCGGCGCTGCTGCGGCAGCTGATGGAGGAACGGCGGCAGAAGACCCGGGGATGCCCGGAGATTGTGTTCGGCCGCCCAGAAATGTCGGGAGACAACGCAGTTGGCGTGGCGCTGATTGCGCTGCGCCGGCTGCGAATTCTGAATTCTATTTCCGGAGGAAATACTGATGTCAGCTAATATTCTGAGTGGAAAAACAATGTCTGAGGAGCTGCGTGCTGAAATAGCGTCACGCGTTTCCGCGCTGAAAGAGCGCGGCCTGACTCCCGGCCTGGCGGTGATCCTGGTGGGCAACGATCCCGCCAGTGAGATTTATGTGCGGAACAAGGGCAACGGCTGTGCGGAAGTGGGGATGTATTCCCGGACCATCAACATGCCGGAGGAGACGACCCAGGAGCAGCTGGAAGCGGCCATTGAAGAGCTGAACAACGATACCGCCATTCACGGCATCCTGGTGCAGCTGCCCCTGCCGAAACACCTGGACGAGCAGGCAGCCCTGGCGAAGATCCTGCCGGAGAAGGACGTGGACGGCTTTCATCTGATCAACGCCGGCCATATGCTGACCGGCACGCCCGGCGTGGTGGCCTGCACCCCCAAGGGCGCCCTGTATATGATTCAGTCCACCGGCGTGAACCTGAGCGGCAAGGAAGCTGTGGTGATCGGCCGGAGCAATATTGTGGGCAAGCCCATGGCCATGCTCCTGCTGCAGCAGAACTGCACGGTGACCGTGTGCCACAGCCGGACGCAGAACCTGGCGGAGCATACCCGCCGGGCGGACATCCTGGTGGCGGCCGTGGGCAAGGCCGGCTTTGTGACGGCGGATATGGTGAAGCCCGGGGCCATCGTCATTGACGTGGGCATCAACCGGGTGGACGGCAAGGTGAAGGGCGACGTGGACTTTGACGCCGTGAAGGAAGTGGCCGGCTGGATTACTCCGGTACCCGGCGGCGTGGGCAAGATGACCATCACCATGCTGCTGATGAACACGGTGGAAGCCGCGGAAAGGACGCTTGCGTGAATAACGAAACGGGCCTGAGCGTAACGGAACTGAACCTGATCATCTCCGAGGCAGTGAAACGGGATCCGCGGACCCGGAGTGTCCTGGTCCGGGGCGAGGTCAGCAGCTTCCGGAACCAGATCGCTTCCGGCCACTGGTATTTCAGCCTGAAGGACGCCCAGGCCAGCATCACCTGCGCCATGTTCCGGAACGCCAACCTGAAGGCGAAGATCCGCCCGAAGGACGGGGACCAGGTGCTGGCGGAAGGCTATGTGGATTTCTATTCCCCCCAGGGCAAGATCCAGCTGATCGTCACCGGGCTGCGGCCTGCAGGCCTGGGGGATATGTACATCCGCCTGGAGGAGCTGAAGCGGAAGCTGGCGGCGGAAGGGCTCTTTGATGAGTCCCGGAAGCGGCAGCTGCCCATGAAGCCCCGGAAGGTGGCGGTGGTGACCTCCCAGAGCGGGGCGGCCCTGCATGACATCCTGAATGTATCCGCCCTCCGGTGCCCGGCGATTCCCATTGTGCTGGTGCCGGTGACGGTCCAGGGCGAGGGCGCCGGGAAGATCATTGCCGAGGGCATCCGGAAAGCCAATGAGCAGACGGACGCCGATGTGATCATTGTGGCCCGGGGCGGCGGATCCGCCGAGGACCTGTGGTGCTTCAATGACGAGGCGGTGGCCCGGGCGGTGGCAGCCAGCCGGCTGCCGGTGGTTTCCGGCGTGGGGCATGAGATTGATACCACCCTGTGCGACCTGGCGGCGGATATGCGGGCTTCAACCCCCAGCAACGCGGCGGAAATCGTGTTCCCGGACAGCCGGGAGCTGCGGGGCAGGGTGAACCTGCTGCGCTCCGCCCTGGTGCGAACGGAAACCGCGGAACTGCGGCGGAATGAGCTGAAGGTCACCGGACTTGTCCAGCGGCTGACAGCCCTGTCCCCGGAGAAGCGGATTGCCCTGCTGATGAACCGGCGGGAGATGGCCGGGCTGCAGCTGCGCAGCGCGGTGAATACCCGGATGGAACAGGCGGCCCTGGCGGTGAAGGAGGCCCGGAACGGTCTCCGGCTCAGCGCCGGGGAACGGGTGAAGGATGCGGAACACCGGACGGCCCGGCTGCGGGAGCGGCTGGCGGCGGTAAGCCCCCTGGCGGTACTGAACCGGGGCTATGCCCTGGTGTACAGCCCGGAGGAAAAGATCCTGACCCGGGCGGCGGAAGCGGAGAAGGAATCCGCCATGACCTTGCAGTTTGCGGACGGCCGGGTGGCGGTAGCCAGAAAGGAAAGCACATGAGCGAAGCGAAAAAGTCTTTTGAGGAACGCCTGCAGGACGTGCAGGAGATCATCAGCCGGATCGAGGAGGGAAAGCTTCCCCTGGAGGATTCGGTGAAACAGTTCGAGGAGGGTATGAAGACCCTTTCCGCCCTGGACGAGGAACTGAAGGACATGAACCGCCGGCTGACCGTGCTTCAGGACGGCGGGGAGCAGCCCCTGAACGCTGCGGGAGAACAGGCATGAGGACATACGAGGAATACCGGACGCTGACGGAACGCTCCCTGGGTCCGGTGCTGGAATCCCTGGGAAACATCCCGGACCGGCTGCTGGAGGCCATGAAGTACAGCCTGCTGGCGGGCGGCAAGCGCCTGCGGCCGGTGATGCTGCTGGCTGCCTGCGAGATGGCCGGCGGGGACGCGGAACTGGCGCTGCCCTTTGCCTGCGCCCTGGAGATGATCCACACCTACAGCCTGATCCACGATGACCTGCCGGCCATGGACAACGATGACCTGCGCCGGGGGAAGCCCACCAACCACAAGGTGTTCGGCGAGGACCTGGCCATCCTGGCCGGGGACGGGCTACTGAATGCCGCGGCGGAGCTCATGGCCCGCACGGCGGTGGAGATGGGCGACCTGCGGGGCATTCGGGCGCTGGAAATCATCATGCGCCACGCGGGTGTCACCGGCATGATCGCCGGGCAGACCCGGGACGTGCTCTCCGAGGGAGAGAAGCCCCGGGAGGACCTGGTGGCCTATATTCACGCCCACAAGACAGCGGACCTGCTGGAGGCCCCTATGGAGGCCGGGCTGGCCCTGGCCGGGGCGGACGATCACCTGATCCAAGCGGCCCATGAATACGGCCTGCACCTGGGACTGGCCTTCCAGATGACGGACGACCTGCTGGACGTGACCGGGGATGCCGCCCTGCTGGGCAAGAACACCGGCATGGACGCGGCCCTGGACAAGATGACCTGGGTGGCCCTGAAGGGCGTGGAAGGCACCGCCAAGGACGCTGAAGAGCAGGTAAACCTGGCGGTCAAAGCCCTGGAAGAAATGCCCTGGGACACGGGCTTCTTTAAAGAGTTAGCCCAAAGCTTGCTCACCCGGCAAAACTAACTGTCATTTTTCATTCTTCATTCTTCATTTTTCATTTTATATAACCGGAGGTTATTGCTATGGCTTTCATGGATCATTTTCTGGAAGAAGTCGTTGTCAAGCACAA
Organism: Christensenellales bacterium; assembly: GCA_045111455.1. Lineage (GTDB taxonomy): Bacteria > Bacillota > Clostridia > Christensenellales > Aristaeellaceae > Aristaeella. The sequence continues at coordinate 12,997 of JBGUGL010000046.1, forward strand.
GAACGGCCTGAACAAGGCGGTTTATTACCTGAGCTGGGTCATCATGATCTTCGCGGCCATTATCGCCAGCATGACCCTGAGCACCCTGACCACGGCGTTCAGCTGGTTCTCGGTCATCGTCATCGCGGTTTCCGCAGGTATTGCCGTGTATACCTGGTTCTTCCACGACAAGCTGCTGACGGAGTATGAATACACCTTCACCAACGGCTCCCTGGACTTTGCGGAAGTGTACAACAACAAGAAGCGCAAGAGCCTGGGCAGCCTGAACGTGCGGAACGTGGAGGCCTTCGGCAAGGTGACATCCTCCTCCTTCCAGCGGTACCTGAACATGCCCGGCATCAAGCGCATGAACTGGTTCCTGAACCGGGAGGCGGAGCTGTACTACTTCTACTTCACCAAGGACCAGGACAAGAAGATGATCATCCTGGAGCCCAGCGAGGAAATGGTGGACTATATCCGGAAGTACCTGCCCAACGGGGCCTGGCGGGAGTAATACATGAACGCGTATCTGGACAACAGCGCCACGACGAAGCCCTCCGCGGCAGTCGCGGCGGTCGTCAGGGAACTGATGGAAAGCGGATGGTATAATCCATCCGCTTTATATAAGCCTGCCCTGGATATCCAGAAGGGGCTGGAGTTCGTGCGGGAGACGGTGCTGAAGGCGGCGGGCGCTGCCGGGCAGCAGGCGGTCTTCACCTCCGGCGGTACCGAGGCGGATAACCTGGCCCTGCTGGGGCACCTGAAGAGCCGGCGGAAGCCGGGCAGGGTGCTGATTTCCTCCGTGGAGCATCCGGCGGTCTCCGCCTGCGCGGAGGAGATCCGGAAGATGGGCCACACGGTGGAGGAAATCCCCGCGGGGAAGGACGGCTCGGTGGACCTGGAAAAGCTGGAGGAGATGCTGGACGATAACGTCCTGCTGATCTCCGTCATGCAGGTGAACAACGAGGTGGGCTCGGCGGAGCCCCTGGAGGAGATTGCCGCCCTGCGGAACCGGAAGGCCCCGGCGGCGGCCATCCATGTGGACGGAGTCCAGGGCTTCCTGCGGATGCCCCTGGATTTCAACAGGCTGGGAATCCAGAGCTATGCCCTGAGCGGACATAAGATCCACGGGCTGAAGGGCACCGGCGCCCTGATCTTCCGGAAGGACCATCCCATCCGGCCGGTGCAGTTCGGCGGCGGCCAGGAGGGGAATATCCGCTCCGGTACCGAGAATACCTTCGGGATTGCCGCCCTGGGGGAGGCGGTCCGGACCTGGGATCCGGAAGCCAATGCACGGATGCGGCGGCTGAAGAACCGGCTGCGGGAGCAGCTGACGGAGAAGATTCCGGAGGCTCAGATCAACGGGCCGGAGGAGGATGCAAAGCGCTGCGCGCCGCACATCCTGAATGTGGCCCTGATGCCTGTTCGGAGCCAGACCATGCTCTTTGCCCTGGAGGGCGACGGGGTGTATGTATCCGCCGGCAGCGCCTGCGCCAGCCGGAAACAGAAGATTTCCCCGGTGCTGAAGGCCATGGGCGTCAGCACGGAACGGGCGGACTGCTCCCTGCGGTTCAGCCTGTGCCCGGATACCACGGAGGAAGAGATTGATTATGCCGCGGCCTGCGCGGCGAAGCATTATGAGATGCTGAAGAAGTTTGTGAGAAGGTAAAAGCAGGACTGGTGTTACTGGTATATCAGTGTGCACCTGGCAGGCCTGATCTCGGAAGCCCCTCTCGCGGACCGTTCGCACTTGGTCCTCGTGCAGCGGTTCTAAGCTCTGACATCGTCTTCGACTCGTCAATCGCTAAGAACCGGCACTGCGGACGTCCTTCGAGGGGCATTCCTCACGGCCTGCCGATTATGGCTTGAGAGCATTCCGGACCTTGGCAGTCCGGGCAGATGTTTCCTCCGATGGTCATTAAATCGCGCCGGTGCTTAACGATAAACGAGCGTGAGCGATGTTTGAGTTTAGCATCCGCTGCGCGATTTACTAAGCGAGAATGGGCGAACCTCTTTCGACCGCCAGTGGCGGAAATCTCGAAAGAGGTGAGGTCAACCGAAAGGGAGTGAGCTCCACA
>JBGUGL010000047.1:0-2527 GCA_045111455.1 Christensenellales bacterium
CAGAAAGAAGGTCAGAACAATGAAAAGACGACTGGTTGTGTTGATGGCAGCGCTCATGATGATGGTCACATCCGCAATCGCGGAAAGCGCGTCCATGGATCTTCTTGCACAGATGGACGGACAGGTATTTGAGTTCTCCAGCGGTGTGGGCGCCTGGAGCACCGAACTGACCGTCGGAGAAAACGGAACATTTACCGGCAGCTTCCATGACAGCGAAATGGGAGAAACAGGCGAAAACTATCCGGACGGTACGCTGTACGGATGCTCGTTTCACGGGCAATTCTCTGATCCGGAGCCCGTTGACGAATACGCCTGGACCGTTAAGCTTTCTGTGGAACAGGATGAAGGTCAGGTTCCGGAAGCCATTGAGGATGGTATCCGTTATGTAACGGCTGCGCCATATGGATTGGAAAAGGCACAGACTGTTACCGTTTTCCTCCCCGGCACACCGGTGGACCGTCTGCCGGAAGGCTTTATGATCTGGTCCCATCTTCAGGAGATTGACCCGGAGGCGAAGTCGATCCCCTATTATGCCATCTGGAACGAGGCCGACGAGGCCGGTTTCATCACGGCGGCTGTATCTGAAATGCAGGATAAACCGGAGATCGGCGCTGTGACGAACGAACCCGGCCTGCCTGCTTACGCTTATTCCGGGGACGACCCCATAGAGGGAGCCATCGCAGATTATCTGGCAGGCAATGAGCGCGCCAAGGAGTATCTGACGGAACCGGGATATGTGACGATCCCATGCCCGATCATCCATAAGACCGATATGATCGACGATACGCACGCGAAGGTGTACGGCTCTTTCTGGATCCTGAACTATGTCCGGCGCGGAGAGACCCTGTTCAACATCTCCGGCGGAGAATATCCCGCGGTCATCATGCTGGAAAATGCAGACGGCCGGTGGCAGGTGACTGCCATGGAAGAAGCCGGGGACGGCGAGGATTACGTGGAAGATATCGAGCGGTTTGCGGATGGTGATCAGGAACTGGCAGACCAGTATTTCGCCGGCGCCGACCTGGGAGCAGAAGCGAATCAGGCAATCCGGACACAGTTCATCAAAGCTTATGTCGAGGCAAACGGTTTGAACATCACCGCTTACCAGGACTACGGCTGGGAACCGGTAAAACTGAACTGAGAGAGGACGGTGCGCACAATGAAGAGGCTGATTCCTGCTTTACTGGCTCTTCTGGTGCTGATAGGTTCAGCATCAGCTGAACGTACCGTTGTGACTGCATTGGCAAGCGAGACGAATCCGGACAATCTTGTGTCCGTCGCTTTCGATGCGAAGATCAACGCCTGCGATGACGGTGTGTTCAACATCACAATCCTTGTGCCGGAACGCTATGACCCGGAGGAAATCAAGGCATTGAAGGTCGGGGACGGCATATTTACAGAAGGCCGCGAGGTAGAGATCAGGTCCATCACCGATCAGGATGGCTATATCGTTCTGAATGCTGACACTGAGGATGAAGTCTGTCTGTACGAGTCTATCGACATGAACTACTGGATCGCCGATGATAATGACAATACCTGGGTGGAATTCCCTTCCATCACAGTTCGGGCTTCTGACCATTTCATCTTCCTGGACGGAATCAATCCGTCAACCGGGGAATCTCTCCTTCATCCGACTGTGTACAACATGGCAGGCTTCCTGGTAAGAATGTATTCCACGGATGATTCCGGTTTTGACATCCGCAATGTCGAGGTTGTGATCGACGAAGACGGAAAACTGGCGGTGATCAAGCGTTTCTACGTTCCGTGGCAGTAAGTGCGGTACGGTTGTAGCGAACCCCGGGAGGTAACAAACATGCGAAAGCGTATATGGTTGGCAGTCCTGTTGTCGGTGATTCTTTCATGCGCAGGCACTGCAAGGATTCGTGCGGAAATTCTTCCTGCCCAGGGCGAAGGGCAGATCGGCTGCCAGGCCGTTGTGCTGTGTGAAAGCTTAACGGTGCGTCAGGAACGCAGCGCCGGTTCCAAAGTAGTGGAAACCCTGCACTATGGTGATACGTTCGCCGTGCAGGATAACTGGGATGGCTGGGCGAGCTGCTTTACCTCGGATGATGTCGACGCAGGACAGACAGGCTGGGTCAATTCTGACTATATCATTGTCAATCCAACGTGGTACCGCACTGACGATACAACGCCGGTCTATGCCTGGAATGATACCATGGCACCAAAGGTCGCACTGTTGAGCAAAGGCACCGTGCTGCCCATCCTGAAGGATGAAGGAGAATGGCTGATTGTCAGCCTGCGCGGTGCCAGCGGCTGGATCTGCAAAAGTGCATTCTGTTGTAAAGATCTCGGATCTCCTTATTGCTGCTTTGCTCTATGCCTTCCCGTACACTTTCCAGCAGACGCCTGGTATAGTCAATCTCTTCAGATAGTTCTGCTTCAATAGACGGCTTGTCCGGGAACTTCTCAGACAAATCGTATACCAATGCTTGATGTAAAGAAACTCTGTGCATCAGCGGAAGAGTGTCTGGGCTGGCCTTATGTCAGCCCGGGCACCAACGACTCC
>JBGUGL010000048.1:0-6606 GCA_045111455.1 Christensenellales bacterium
GGATGGCTTCCAGATCTGCCAAAGATTTCATATCAATACACCTCCAAAGATTGAGTTGATTTCCTCGTCCAGCGCTTCCTTCAGCCAGGCGGCTACGGAAGGCTCGTTAAAAGGGATGTCGCTGCCCAGCGCGTTTCTGACCTCCCGCGTGTCAAAGGACCCCTCTCCCTTCGGGCTCTTGCCCTCGAAGAGAAAATCCGGAAACAGCGGATTGGTCAGCATCAGGCTCAGCAGTGTGCCGGACAGATCTCCCATCGGAAGACAGTCGATATTGCCGGTATCCATGGTACAGGTCAGGATTGTTCCTTTCCCTTCCTCGCTTTCCAGGCGGAAAGTGCCTCCGGCTCTTTCGGCGTTCTCCTTCATCATGGGAATTCCCAGGCCCACCTTCCGGGTGGTCCTGGTTGTGGCAAAAGGACTGGTTACCCGGGCAAGCAGCTCCGGGCTCATGCCTTTGCCGTTATCTTCAAGCTCCATGGTCAGCATTCCGTCCTTGTCCAGGAACAGGCGGATGGTGACCAGGCTTGCGCCGGCTGTAATGCTGTTCTGCGCCAGATCCAGCAGGTGAAGACTCAGGTCACGCACGATAGGTTTCGAGAATGCCGGGGACCTGATCCGGCGTCAGCCGGCCGTATACCTCTTCGCCGATCATCATAACAGGAGCCAGGCCGCAGGCACCCAGGCAACGGGTGGCGTTCAGGGTGAACAGGCCGTCGTCCGTGGTATCTCCGGGCTGGATTTTCAGCTCCTCGGAAATCTTCTCGATGATCTTCTGGCTTCCCTTGACGTAGCAGGCCGTGCCCAGGCACACACCGATCACGTGTTTTCCCTTCGGTTTCAGGGAGAACTGGGAATAGAAAGTGGAAACACCGTAGACTTCAGACAGGGTCGTGCCCAGTCCGTCCGCGATCATTTCCTGAACATCCTGCGGCACGTAGCCGAAAATGTTCATGGCTTCCTGCAGGCAGGGCATCACGGCGCCGCGTTCACCCTTGTGCTTCTCGATCACTTCCTGCAGCTTTGCGTACTTTTCCTTGTTGTCAGGCATACAGTCCTTGACCTCCTTGGGATGTTTTTGAGACTTATGTAAAGGCAGACTCTGCCCATTACAGCTATCCGATTGATTTTATCATATTCGTCCTTGAAAGAAAAGGGAATTTAAGAAACTTTTTTGTTAGTGTGAACTAACTTCCCCCTTATTTTTCAAGGGTTCCAGCCTGCAGCCCCCGCCACGGCGTCAAACAGTCCGCCCAGTGAAAAGCGGTCTGTTTCAAGCGCGCTCACAGCTTCCAGGATATCTCCCAGGTGGTGCGCATCCGATGACCACAGTCTCCTTTTGCCTGAAATTAGCTTTTCGTTTACCGGCAGTTCAGGCCGTGCCTCCACCACCGGAAAAACCGGTTCTTCCGGGAACAGGCCCAGGTTTACCAGGAGTCCGTGTCCCCGGTTGATGTGTGCCGGCACTGCCGCTCCGCCATGGTCCCGGATGATTTTTGTACATTCCGCCAGTCCCAGGTCTGTGGAACCAATCAGCAGGTGTTCCTCCACATCCACGACCTCGTCGTCCGTGTTCATCACCAGCTGGTTGCCGAAATAATCCGGTTTGTTTTTCATCGGCGGCAGATGCGAGGTAAAAATATTGCCGACCTCCACCGCTGTTTCCACATCCCGGAAATATCCCAGCAGATGAACTTCTTCCTTTGTGGTGATCTCCATTCCCGGCAGCAGAATCAGCCCGTAATAATCTGCCGCTTCCTTCACATACGGCAGGTTCCGGGCAGTATTGTGATCCGTCACTGCAATCGCGTCCAGGCCCTTGATATGGGCCATGCCGCAGATATTTGCCGGTGTCATGTCGTCATCGGCACACGGGCTCAGGCAGGAATGAATATGCAGGTCAACCCACATGTTTATGCCTCCCGGTTTTTGCCCGGCAGTCCCGCAGCCGCAAGCCTCGCACAAATCTCATAGGCGGTCAGCGGTGTCTGCAGCACATTGATCCCCTCGTCATTCGCCTTCTCCAGGGAGGGCGCTTCCATCTGGATATCTTCCGGAATGATCACGGCTGACATTTCCATCAGGCTGGCCACCGCAATCACATTCATATGCGTCTGTACAGTCACCCAGGCCATACCCGCCGCTCCGTGGGCCATCACCCAGCTCAGCAGGTCACACGTATATCCGCAGGACACCTCCACGCTCTTGTCCGCTCCCGGCGTCATGTCCTTCGCTTCAATCAGCTCCATCAGTTCCTTCACAGTCATACCCGTATTCCCTCCAAATTCATAATTCACAATTCATAATGATCAATCAGCATTTACTTTGGCGGTTTTCAATATTGCTGTAATCATCTGATATAATTCATGACAATCCGCACGCAGGCTTGCTCCTGCGCTTTCAGTTATATAGTCTGTGTCTTGAAGCAATTCCAGCCAGTATTCTGTTTCGCAGGTTTCTTTCAGCGCTATCTGCATTTTCGCAATAAAATCCTTTTTGCTTTGAGCGCTGTTTGCCTCCCGTACATTTGCCCCGATACTGGTCCCGCTTCGAAGAACCTGTTTCGAAAGCACATGCTCCTTCTTTTCGTCAGTCATATACTGATATAAGCGTATCATTCTGACAGCAAAAGCCTTGCTCTTTACAGCAATCGGGTTGCCTTTTTTCATCCGCAGCCTCTTTCTACAGGATAAACACTCTACAATTCTTCATTCTTCATTCTTAATTTTTCATTCTGGCGAAAACCCTGCGCGAGCTTACTCGCGCGTGGTTTTCGCCAAATCCACCATTTGCTGCGCCATTACTCTCAATTGTTCCTTCATCATATGAATACAATCCATCTTCGTTGCAAATCCCTGTACCACGTCTTCCGCGAACGTCCGGCAGGTCGGGCTGCCGCAGCTGCCGCAGTCAAAACCGGGCAGTTCCTTATAGATCTTCTCAATCCGTTCCATCTTCCGCATGGCTTCCATCAGGTCATCATCCAGCTTCATGGCGGAATTGGGCAGTATCCGTTTGTCGTCATACAGGGAATATTTGGTCATCATTCCGTTGTCCACGTTCAGATCCGGATTCGCTTCCCGGCTGCTCAGGCGCCGTACATTCGACCGGGCCACATAGTTGTTTTCAAAGTTCAGCGGTCCGCCGACACATCCGCCCGTGCAGGCAGCTCCTTCGAAAAATTCCAGGTTCCGCAGCCGGTTATCTTCAATTTCCTCCAGCACATGAATACAGTTTTCAATCCCGTCCACAGCCATGGAGTTCTCCGGGCTCACCGCATTGCATTCTCCGCCGCTCCGCGCCCAGCCCACGCCCAGGTCGGAAGCGGTTTCCAGCGTCAGGTCCACCGGTGCGTTCCGGATCTGGCTGGAAAGCAGGCCATAGATTTCCAGCACGGAAATAGCTCCGTCCACGGCGCTCTTCTCATGGCCGATGGGGCGGCGGATCGCCGTCACCTTTGCCGGACAGGGCGTAATGAAGAAACAGCCGACGTCCTCTTCCTTTACACCTTTTGAGCGGGCAAACTCCCTCTTCGCGATCATCGCCGCCACTTCCATGGGCTGCCTCACGTCCACAATGTGCTCCAGAAGGTCCGGGAAGCGCACCTGGATCAGCCGGACAATCGCCGGGCAGGCGGAAGAAATCACAGGCCTGGGCAGGTCCGGATTTTTCAGTCTTTCCCGGATAGCCCGGGATACCACATCAGCGCCGCGCGCCACTTCAAAAACATCATCAAATCCCATCTGCTTCAGGCCGTTCAATACCTGGCTGATGCTCTTCAGGTTATGAAACTGCCCGTACAGGCTCGGTGCCGGCAGTGCGATTTTGTATTTGAATCCGCTGATGGAAGACAGCGGATCCGTCACTGCAACCTTGGCATGGTACCCGCATACCCGGATGCATTCGCCGCAGTCAATGCAGCGTTCGTCAATAATATGGGCCCGGCCGCCCCGGACCCGGATTGCTTCTGTAGGACAACGTTTCAGGCAATTCGTGCATCCTCTGCACTTATCCCCTTCCAGCCTCACTGAATGAAACCGCTTCTGTTCCATAGCCAATCCTTTCAGCTGTATGTATTATGCTGCTCCAAGCGCAAAACTCATCGTAATCGTGGTTCCGACCCCAACTTCGCTCTGGATATCAAATTCTGTCGCGTTCCGCTTCATGTTCGGCAGTCCCATGCCGGCGCCGAAGCCCAGCGTCCGCGCTTCCGCGCTGGCCGTGGAAAAGCCCTCGGTCATGGCCTGCTCGATGTCCGGAATCCCCGGTCCCACATCTTTGGAAATCAGTGTCACCTTCTCCGGATCCACCAGCAGTGTCAGTGTCCCGCCCAGCGAATGGATTACCAGATTCAGCTCCACTTCATAGCAGGCGACACTCACATGCCGCAGCACGTCCGCGCTGACACCCAGCTGTTTCAAAGTCCGCTTGATGGTTGTGGACGCTTCACCCGCGGTTGTGTAGGCTCCCGCCTCCACCGGAAAACTCTTTTCCAGGATGGTTGCCATAGCTTACACCTCCTCCTTCACGCCCGTCTTCCGTTTCGTTCCCGGCAGGCCGTGAATATAAAGTTCACCGCATGCTGTATAGGTAGTCAGCGGACTGGAAATCACAGTAATACCGATTTCATCCGCCATCTCCAGCATCTCCTCGCTGGGCATCTTGCCGCGGGAGAACACGATGCAGGTAATATCCAGCATCTCCGATGTCCGGAGAACATGCGGGTTGATCAGTCCGGTAATCAGCACGGTCTTTTCCTTCACGAAGGCAAGCACATCGCTCATCAGGTCCGATCCGCACGCGGTATCCACCCGTTCATCCAGCCTCTCCGCTCCGATCAGCACTTTTCCATCCACAATTTCCATAACTTCCCGTATGGTCATCATAAAACCCACCTCTTTACATGTTCCGGCCTAACATCTGTCAACTTTTCCCGGTTTAGTTGTTCACTATGAGTAAAACACTATAAAATTCTTCATTCTTCATTTTTCATTTTTCATTCTGTCTGACGCATTTCATGCGTCAGACCCCGGCTCTTTCCCCACGCACCATCCGCGGGCCTTGTTCACCGTTCTCTCCACGGCGTCCTTGCTGTTCTTCCAGCTTTCATTCTCGTACCGGTAATCAAATTTCTTGATAAACCAGGAAATGTCTTCCTGGATCCGGTCCATGTTCTCCTTCTCCAGCCGTGTAACCGTTTCAACGAACTGCCCCAGTTCCTTTGCGCCAAGTTCCTGGGTTGCTGCCTCCAGTAATTTTCCCAGGTGCGGAAGGCACAGGCCCTTGCTCTTTTCAAACCGGTTCCGGAATTCCGTATCATTCTGGTACAGATGGAAGAACGTATGCATGTACCGGTTCATATTCTCTTCAATGGTATCGCACATCAGGCAGCTGTCAGCCATCTCAGACACCGCCTGTGCCTGCTTCTGAATCTCTGCCGTGGCAGCCTTGTTCTTTCCGTTCAGCTTATCACCAATGCCGGAGTTCTTCAGCTGGGCAGCGTTTTTGTTCAGGCTTGCGGATATCTTTGCAAGTTTCTCGCGGATCTCAATCGTATGGCTTTCCAGCATCAAAGCATGTCCAAGGCGGTTGCTCATGGAAAACAGCATGGCATGGTGTTTCCGGCAGAAACCCCTGTCATTCACTTTAACCCGGACATCCGGTTCCATCACAGAGGCGCCGAGATATCGTTCTGCCTCACCTAATTCTGTTTTCCTTTCCAGGGCGCACATCAGGCACTCCCCGTCCAGTTTCATCGCATCCCATACAGGAATCGTATCAATATGATAACGCATTCGTCATTTTTCTCCTGATGTAAGTAAAAACATTTAATTGTGAATTATGAATTATGAATTGTGAACTGATCACAGTTCTTCTTCGTATCTTTCCAGCTGTACGCCTGCTTCGCCAAACAGCTCCAGCGTAAAAGGATCCGGATATCCTTCCTTATAAATCACCCTTTTGATTCCGCTGTTGATAATCATCTTGCAGCACATGGAACAAGGCTGGTGGGTGCAGTACAGTGTCGCTCCGTCAATGGACACGCCCAGTTTCGCGGCCTGGACAATCGCGTTCTGTTCCGCGTGCACAGCATAGCAGGTTTCCATCCTGGTTCCGCTGGGGATCCCCAGTTTGTCCCTCAGGCATTCACCCTTGTCCCGGCATGTTTTAATGCCCGCCGGCGCGCCGTTGTATCCGGTTGTCATGATCCGTTTGTCTTTCACAATGACACAGCCAATGCTGCGTCCGGCCCGAAAGCAGCTGGACCAGCCTGCGATCGTATAAGCCATCTGCATAAAGCGCTTGTCCCATTTATCCATATGTATTCCCGCCTTTTTCGTTTTCTGATCTGTCTTTTCTATTATATGGAAAAGAAAAGAGAGCGTCAATGAAATTTTCCCTTGACTTTTCCGGCGCCATCCTGTAATATATCCCTTGCGCTCGCGAGAGCGGAATGTCGCGGGGTGGAGCAGTTGGCAGCTCGTCGGGCTCATAACCCGGAGGTCGGGGGTTCAAATCCCTCCCCCGCAACCACATGGCTCAATAGCTCAGTTGGCTAGAGCATTCGGTTCATACCCGGAGTGTCATAGGTTCGAGTCCTATTTGAGC
>JBGUGL010000049.1:0-8294 GCA_045111455.1 Christensenellales bacterium
ACGTGCCAGGAGAACCGTCCCCATGGCACGAAAACGTGCCAGGAGAACCGTCCCCATGGCACGAAAACGTGCCAGGAGAACCAACCGCAATCTCACTCGGCGCGGAGAGAACTCGCTGGCGCTTCGTTCTCCGGCTTGTTTCGATTTATTCGTTCCCCACGGTTCCGCTGACGCGGACAGCCCACTGGGCTGCCACTCGGCTCGCTCACCCATGGCACGGGGTCAGTTGGCGTAGGAGACGGGCAGGTTGTTGTCGATGCAGTACTGTTCGGCGTAGCTGCCTTTTTCAACGATGACTTCCTTCAGGCTGTCGCAACTGTCGAAAACTCTGACATACATTTCTTTTACGGAAGCCGGCAGATAAACTTTTTTCAGACTGTCGCAGCCGTAAAACGCTTCGCTGCTGATGAATGTAACGGAATCCGGCACCCTGATTTCTGTCAAGGATGTGCATGCCCGGAACAGCTTGAACTCAATCCTTTCAAGAGCAGGGGAAAGCGTAATGTTTTTCAGGCCGCAGCCGCAAAAAGCGCCTTCACCGATCTTGCTGACTGAATCAAGGTTGATTTCCTCCAGATCGGGGCAGTCGAAAAATGCATATTTCCCGATGGCTGTCAGGGATTTTGGCAGGGTGACGCTGTGCAGACCCTGCCTGCTGCGGAATGCCTTTTCTCCGATGGAGGTGATTCCGTCTTCAATCACAACGCGGCTGAAGGTTTCATTATCCCAGGGGGTACTGGTGCCGACAGATCCCTGCGGGCCTTCGGGATCTTCTGACCTGTGACGCAGCTTGTAATCGTCCATCTCTCCCTGACCGGAAATGTAAAGCGTATCATTTTCAATTTTCCAGGCAATGCTCGTGTTGGTGACCGGTATATGGACAGGGGTGCCGTCACCGTAGTCATAGGGAAGATTGTTCCTTTTGCATTCCCATTCCGCATCACTGCCCTGGGCAATGGTGATGCTTTTGAGGTTTCCGCAGTCTCTGAATACTTCCATACCGAAATGGCGGACAGAAGCAGGAATATTCATATACTCCAGGCTGGTACAACCGTCGAAAGCACAGGTGTTGATCATTTTGACCGAATCAGGCAGGGTCACTTTCCTCAGGCCGTAACAACGGCAGAACGCGTAAGTGCCGATATCTGTCACGGAACCGGGAAGTGTTATTTCTGTAAGGCCATCGTCACTCTCAAAAACATTGCTCCCGATTTCGGTCAGGGATTCAGGCAGCCGGATTTCCTCAAGCTTATCATTCATGCTGAAGGCATGGTTTCCCAGGTAGGTAATGCCTTCCTCCACAACGAGCCGTGTATATTCCTCCTGACGCCAGGGCGCCGGGGTGCTGTAACTGTAATTATCCATCCGCCCGTGTCCGGAAACGGTCAGGGTCCCGTCTTCCACCTTCCAGGCCAGGTCAGTGGATAATTCGGGATCAGGCCAGTGAAGTTCGTGGTAATCCTGCGGGCAGTAGCCGTTTTCCTTGTACCGGAGTGTACGGAAAGAGGTCTTATCCCTGCTGTAGGCTTCATAGGTATGTGCTGCAGGTTCACCGTTATCGGTGTTTTCAGTGTCAACCAGCACCATGACGGTTTCCGGCAGGGGCGTGATATCCCGCGGCATCTCTCCGGGCAGGTATTCATCCGCCTGAAGCAGTTCATGCGCGGCGTTGAACTGGCACAGGGTGATTTTGACCGGTTTGTGCACCAGCTTGATATTGACAGTAATGGAACGGCCTTCTGTGACGGTTATTCCGTTTTCGGTCCGGTATGTTGAAGCGGAATGGGAAAAAGATGTGGAATTGGTCAAATTCATATATCGCTTATAGAATCCGTGGCCGCCGCCGGTGGAACCGAGGTAGGCTTCGCCGTTTGCGGTCAGGTAGATCGGGGTGGTGAAGAAGGTCACTTCTTCATCCTGGAGGGCATAGTATAAGGTTCCTGTAATGGACAGAACCTTTTCAGTGGAGTTCTGGCTGCCGTTTTTACTGCTTCCTGTTGTGTTAATTCCGGGCGTGATATCACTGAACTCCTCGTCCGCCGCACGGGTGTTGACCTGTGTGTGTTCGTCCTCACCAAAGGGAGGCGTATCCACATTGAGCAGGCGCACGCCCTCGATGCCCGGGAAGCTGAAGTCGTATTCCTTGGGGAATGTGCCATATGAAAATGAGTCATTCCGGTCAGCCAGAACGCCGCTGGCCGGCTTGGTGACGACCCCCTGGCCGGGTATATAATCAAAGTTTGTAGATAACGGGTATTCTGTTGTAACGAGGACGCCGATGAGCCGGTCGCCGGCTTCGGGTTCCTGTACGCTGGTCAGGTTAATGGTGCCTGTGGCGCCGAGGATAAAGGCCACTGCCAGGATGCAGCAGATGGAAATGATCAGTTTCTTATTCATCGTCTTCCTCCAGATTGCCGTCAAATTTGAGAATATCACCCACATCGCACTGCAGGTAGTAACAGATTTTGTTGATGGTGCCGAAACGGATGCCCTTTGCCTTGCCGCTGCGGAGAATGGAAAGGTTGGCCTCCGTGATGCCGATGAGTCCGCACAGTTCCTTGGAGGTCATGCCGCGGGCTTTCAGCACATCCTCCAGATAGACCCGGATTGCCATGAAACGCCTCCTTCCGGTCAGATAAACATGCTGTTGTCGTCCTTCAGCTCCTTGTTCTCAATCAGCAGGCGGGAGAGCAGCAGGATGACCAGGACAAAGACAATCTGAAGCAGCGGAATGTCCAGGATGGATTTGACGTCGGTGAGGGAAGGCAGCAGGAGAATCTGGATAATATGCAGCAGCGCGGCGGACAGGGCGATACCGGCCAGGGCGGCGCAGCTGACGCGGGAGAGCCGGGATGCGGCTTCGGGCAGCTTCTCCTGTTCATCGGCTGCAACGATGTCCAGCATATCCAGCATGCGGAAGCAGACGATGAGCTCCAGCAGGGAAACCGCCAGGGAAGCAATCGCTTTGGCCACAAGGAGCGCCGCGTCTTCCGGGGTGGGCAGCCCTTTGACCAGCGATATTACGCCGGATACCAGGGTGGCCGCGATGCCGGCGGCAATAACTGCGCACAGGATGAACAGGAGCAAACGAAGGTAACGGTGCAGCTTCTCCCTGTGGCCGGTACGGAACAGGCGGATGAGCCGCAGGACGATGAAGAGGACAAACATGGTCCAGACTGCCAGGGAGAAAACCATCAGCAGGGCATTGCTGTCTTCCATGGCGTCCTTTACGATTTTGTTCTGGAAAGCAGCGGGATTCCAGGCGCCGTATACGGCGAACAGGATCATGCCGGCAAGGGCCAGCAGGGAGACTGCTTCAGGTATTTTGTCATTACCCCGCATGCGCAGGGCAATGACGGCAGGAATCAGGACGAGGGCGGCAATGACCGCCACCGCGAGGCCGTTCCCGGCAGGTCCGGTTTTGGCGACGGCCTTCAGTCCCAGGACAAGCGGTTCCAGCGGGAAGGCCAGGACCGAGGAAAGAACGTTGGGATACAGTTTTGTCACCAGCGTGAGTGCTCCGATCAGGATCGCTGTCGCAATCAGGAGCAGGATCAGGGTTTTACGCTTCACAGGATCACCTCATTGGAAGAATTATTGAATTACGATAATAATATGCATAAAATTATCGTTTGTCAATAATCCTGGATCATTGTTTACAGTGTTGTTACATCTGGGAGAGAAATGGGCAGGGAGAACGTGCCACCAGAACGTGCCAGGAGAACCGTCCCCATGGCACGGCCGGGGAAATTGGTTTGTTCCCCTTTACATGGGATGGGGCCGATGATATCATCGTTTTGGGTGATAGACATGCCGAGAAAAGCCAGAACAAAAAGCAGCACAAACATTTATCATGTCATGATGCGGGGGATCAACCAGCAGGTTATCTTCGAGGAGGATGATGACCGGCGGTTTTTTCTGCATACCCTGAAGAAGGCCAAGGAAACATCGGAGTTTAAGCTGTATGCCTTCTGCCTGATGACCAATCATGTGCACCTGCTGCTGGAGGAGGGCAAGGAACCGCTGGAGATTGTGTTCAAGCGGATCGGCAGCGGGTATGTGAAATGGTATAACGAGAAGTATCAGCGGACCGGGCATCTGTTCCAGGACCGGTTCCGGAGCGAGAATGTGGAGGATCAGCGGTATTTCATGACCGTGTTCCGGTATATCCTGCAGAACCCGGTGAAGGCGGGGATGGCGTTTGAGCCGGGCAGGTACCGGTGGAGCAGTTATCTGGCCTATGAGAAGGGCGCAGGGAGCCTGACGGACCGGGATTTTGCGGAGCAGGTTTTCGGCGGGAAGGAGAACCTGATCAGGTTCTGCAATGAGGAGAATGACGATACCGCCATGGAGGAAAATGATATTTCCTGGCGGATCAAGGATGATGAAGCGATCGGGATGATGAACCGGATCTCGAAGTGCGGATCGGTGACGGAGTTCCAGCTGCTGGACCGGGATCTGCAGAAGATCTATGTCAGGGAGATGTATCTGGAAAAGCTGTCTGTGAGGCAGATATCGCGCATTACCGGGCTGACAAGGCCGATAATTGACAGGTCGATCAGGAACATTGACCAGCGGGCGCTGTCGGAGAGGCAGGAAATCAGGTTCCGCGAGGAGGACGGGACAGCGTTAGATAACTGGACAGATGAAGAGATCTGGTAGGGAACGGGAAGGATCGTTCTGCGGGACAATAACAAAGGACAGTGCGTTGGCACTGTCCTTTTGTGTGTGGCAAACGTGCCACCAATTCCGCAACCTCAGTCGGCGCAGCGAGCCTTGCTGGCGCTTCAGCCCGCTGCTTGCTTCGGCAAGGAATCGCGCGCGCACCGCGGGCGGAATTCCCGCCTCGCGCACCGCGCACGGCAGGACTCACTCACCTCACTTCTGTCTGCGACAGACAGCCCACTGGGCTGACGTTCGGATCGTTCCCCGTCCCCATGGCACGAAAACGTGCCGGGAGAACCGTCCCCATGGCACGGTCAGCCGATGGGGCGGGTTTCGATGACTTCGTAGTACATGGGGGAGTAGCCTTCGGGGGCAGTCTTGAGAAGCTCAGCCAGGGTCGCTTCGTCTTCAACCTTCTTCAGGACCATCTTGGCGCCGCTGGTGGCGGTGGCCAGCTGGGCGTCCGCGGCGGGAAGAGCGCCGTACATGGCGATCAGGGCAGAGCCGTTGTCGATGTTCGCGGTGGTCTGGTTGGGATTGATGCCCAGCTGGATGTAATAGGTGTCACCGAGCTTCCGCATGTTGTAAATGAAGTAAGCGATGTTCGGCGTGCCGTCCGGATTGACGGAAGCGACGGCATAGAAGCCGCTGTTGGAGTTGATGGCTTCCATCAGCTCGTCACCGGCAAGGGCGCCGTAGTAGTTGGCTACGGAAGCGGTGGTGACGGTGTCAACGGCTTCAGCCGCGGCAAAGGCACAGGAAGCCAGCAGAACGCAGGCCAGGAGAACAGAAAGAATCTTTTTCATGGTAATCCCTCCTTTAAGATGTCTATATTATAAGAAGCAAACCACAGGAATGTCAATTATTGCCAATGACGGGATGATTGCAAAACGTGCCGGGAGAACCGTCCCCATGGCACGGTTACTGGTGGCGGACGTGGATGGTGGGAACATCCTCGGGCGTGGCGGAGGTGCGGGCATCGCGGTCCAGGTCATCCACCAGTTCTCGGATGTTTATGGTATCCTCGCGGGTCCGGGTGCGGTCAGCGCGTCTGGCGGCGGCTTCAGCGATATGCTGTTCCTTTTCCTCTATACGGCGGAGATCCTCCCGGAGGGCTTTCAGGTTGTAGATTTTCTTTCCTGACCGTTTGGCTGTGTTCCATTCTTCAAACAAAACGCCGAGGATGACAAGAATAATGCCGACAGCAACAATAATTAATGAGAAGAAAATGCCATCCATTTTTTTATATACTCCTTACAGTCGGGTTGTCTCGTTTACTTCCTGACCTCTGTGTCGATGATGATCTTTTTGCACAGCGGGCAGTAATGGCTTTCGATGCGGAAACGGCGCCAGAAGGTATACTGTGTTGCGGACAGTTCACCGGAGCCGCTGATCCGTTCCGATACAGTAGAAAGTCCGGCGCCTTCTTTCCAGCGGACTTTGCTTCGTCCGTCTCCGTGGAGGCTGCCGGCTTTCATCTCATTGCCGCAATAAGGACATTGCATTCCAATAATCTCCTTTCGGGGAATGATTATATCAGAAGCCTGCAGGCTGTAACAGAACAGGCTCGGAAAAATAGGACGGGTTATTTTCCGGAACGTGCCACCAATTCCGCAACCTCAGTCGGCGCAGCGGGCCTTGCTGGCGCCTCAGCCCGCTGCTTGCTTCGGTTGACTCACTCACTTCGTTTTCGCCTTTGGCGAATGACCCACTGGGTCACCACTCAGTTCGTTCCCCGTCCCCATGGCACGCCCGGGAATATAATAAAGGGCAGTGCCGAAAAGGCACTGCTCTTTTGCTGCGGGGAGCGGGGGAAGGCGGGACCAGGGTACGAAAACGTGCCAGGAGAACCAACCGCAATCTCAATCGGCGCGAAGGGAACTTGCTGACGCTTCATTCCCTCGCTTGTTTCGATTGATTCGTTCACCTCGTTTCCGCTGACGCGGACAGCCCACTGGGCTGCCACTCGGCTCGCTCACCCATGGCACGGTCCGCCTGATCACAGGATCCAGTCGTACTCTATGAAATCGGTGGTCATTTCCATATGGACGGTGGAGGATCCGCCGAGGATGATGATGAGGCTGTTCGTGGAGCAACTGGCGTAGTGGTCGATATATTCCAGGCGGGAATTGTCCTTGGTGAGCTTTTCCAGCTGGCTGATATTGAGGATTCTGCATTGTTGGCGGCGGAACCTGACGGGGGACTCCAGCCTGATCAGCAGGTTATCCCGGTCATCCGGATCGTCAGGTAGATGGAAGCGCATAATCAGGGATTTTGCTTCCGGCTTCAGGTGCTTGATTGAGTCATGACGGGAAATGTCGTCCTCAAAGGTGATCCGGAGGAAGTTGTGTTTGATCTCCAGCTTCTGAATGACACAGTCATGGGGGACCGGAGGCTTCGGCAGGGGATCGCTGTTCAGGGAATAGGTTTCTTTCATATAATTCTCCTAAGTCAGGGATGGGCGTGCCACCAGAACCGTCCCCCTGGCACGAAAACGTGCCGGGAGAACCGTCCCCATGGCACGAGCCCTCTGATGGAATTATCATAACATAGCTGGAAGCGTTGCGGTGTAACAAGTATGTAAATTCTGATGATGGTTGGAACGGTTGGGATGCATGAAAACGTGCCAGGAGAACCAACCGCAATCTCAATCGGCGCAGCGGGCATTGCTATCGCTGCAGCCCGCTGCTTGTTTCGATTGATTCGTTCACCTCGTTTCCGCTGGCGCGGACAGCCCACTGGGCTGACACTCGGCTCGCTCACCCATGGCACGAAAACGTGCCAGGAGAACCGTCCCCATGGCACGAGGGGGAAGAATGTTACATGAAAATGGGGTGGATTTAGAAAAATAGTTACATAATTACCAGATAGTGCATTGACTCTGGCCGGGAGGTCACATATCATACCGTTTATAGATGAAACAACCAATGGATATTTAAGGAATCAGGGGAGAAGACTTAAATGGACAGAAGGAAGCAAACGTTTACAAAGCCTGAAGTTGATCTCATTGTGTTTGACAAGAAGGATATTATTACGGCAAGCATTAAGGGTTCCTCCGGCAGAACGGCAGAAGGCAGCGATAACGAGGAATAAATATCTTATATAAAGAGGAAAGAACATGAAACTGAATCCGGAATTTATGAGCCAGCAGATTGGCGACAGCACAATACTTGTACCGGTGGGGGACGCCGGGAAGCAGTTCCACGGCATCGTCCAGCTGAACGATACGGCAGCCTTCATTATTGAATGCCTGAAGGAAGAAACCACCGAGGCAGAGATCCAGGCAGATATGTTGGACGCCTATGAGGCAACAGAAGAAGAATTAAGCGAAGCCATCTGGGATACGCTTGAAAAGCTAAGGGAATGTGGGGCATTGGTTGAATAAACCGAAAAAACAGAGCAGATCAGCCGGATCTGCTCTGTTGACTTTACGGGGAACGAGATTTCTCCACGCGGCCTGACGGCCTTGGTCGAAATGACAACGAGGGAACGTGCCACCAATTCCGCAACCTCAGTCGGCGCAGCGTGCCTTGCTGGCGCAGCAGCCCGCTGCTTGCTTCGGTTGACTCACTCACCTCGTTTTCGCCTTTGGCGAATGACCCACTGGGTCACCACTCGGATCGTTCCCC
>JBGUGL010000050.1:0-34782 GCA_045111455.1 Christensenellales bacterium
TTTGGTGGGAACAACAGGGCTCGAACCTGTGACCCTTTGCTTGTAAGGCAAATGCTCTCCCAGCTGAGCTATGCTCCCGATACCAGATGCTCCTGCGGCCGGAACCCGGCTTCCCGCAAGCGGCTTTGTTATATTATCTTATTCATTTTTGTTTGTCAAGCTATTTTTTTATCTCTGCGGAATGATTTTCTGATCATGATATTTATTATTTTTGTCATACTTATGAAATGGAATACCCCAACATATTGTGGTATATTATCCCAGGTGGGTCTTTAAGACGGTACGGGATACCGACAAGATACGGCCGATGGCTCCGCAGAGTCTGATCAGTAAAGGATCGTAGCTTGCCAGTTTTCATGCCGGCAGGCTTTTCTTTTACAAAGACCCCCGAAAAAACAAAAGGAGGTCTCCCCTATGAATCTGGTCTACAAAGTCAATGACAAGCCCAAGTTCGGACAGCTGATCGTTTTCGCCCTGCAGCAGCTGCTGGCGATCCTGGCTGCCACCATCGCCGTCCCCAGCATCGTGGGTAACGGCATGAGCCAGAGTGCTGCCCTCTTCGGCGCCGGTGTCGGTACCATCGTTTACCTGCTCTTCACCAAGTTCCGGAGCCCCGTTTTCCTCGGCTCCAGCTTCGCCTTCCTGGGCTCCATGTTTGCGGCCTTCGGCGGCGCTGCTTCCACCGCGGTCGGATATGCCGGCCTGCTCATCGGTGCTGCTTTCGCCGGTCTTGTCTATGTGGTCATCGCGCTCATTGTCAAAGCCGGCGGTGTGGAATGGGTCCGGAAGCTGATGCCCGCTGTGGTCATCGGACCCACCGTTGCCATCATCGGTCTGTCCCTGGCCGGCAACGCCATCAGCGATGCTGTTTCCGGCGCTGTCAATGAGGGCGGCACCTGGGTCATGACCAACCGTGGCTGGGTCAGCCTCATCTGCGCCATGGTCACCCTGCTCACTGTTATCTTCTGCTCCGTCAAAGGCAAGAAGATGATGAAGCTGATCCCCTTCATTATCGGTATTGTGGCCGGCTATGTCGTCGCCCTGATCTTCACCCTCATCGGCAACGCCGCCGGTAAGGAAAGCCTGAAGGTTCTTGACTTCGCTGCCTTCAGTGCCATGAAGTGGGTCCCGGACTTCTCCTTCATCAAAGCCTTCGAAGGCTTTGCCGCCATCGATGCAAAATACATTGCCTCCATCGCCGTTGCTTACGTACCTGTTGCCTTCGTGGTGTTCGCAGAGCACATTGCCGACCATAAGAACCTGTCCTCCATCATCGGCCAGGATCTTCTGGAGGAGCCCGGCCTGCACCGCACCCTCCTGGGTGACGGTATCGGCTCCATCGCCGGCGCCTTCTTCGGCGGCTGCCCCAACACCACCTACGGTGAGTCCGTCGGCTGCGTAGCCATCACCGGCAACGCCTCCGTCATTACCATCCTGGCCACTGCGATCCTGGCCATCGCCGCCAGCTTCTGCGCTCCCTTCGTTACCTTCCTCAGCACGATTCCCAGCTGCGTCATGGGCGGTGTCTGCATCACCCTGTACGGCTTCATCGCCGTTTCCGGTCTGAAGATGCTCCAGCCTGTGGACCTGAACGATAACCGGAACCTGTTCACGGCTTCCGTGATCCTCATTGCCGGTATCGGCGGCATGACCCTCAAGATCGGCGCGGTCACCATTACTGAGATCGCCTGCGCCCTGATCCTCGGTATCATCGTGAACCTGCTTTTCAACCGGCCTGCGAAGGACGAACAGTAATTCAGCAAATACGTTGAAAGGTTCGGCGGGGTACTGGCCTGTACCCCGCCTTTTCAAAACTCATGGAACTGAAATCTGTCATCATGGATGAAGCAGCCGTCCTCCGGAGTATGAAGCGCATCACCCATGAAATCATTGAAAAAAACAACGGCGCAGGCGATATCATCCTGCTGGGGATACACCGCCGCGGTATGCCGCTTGCCGCCATGCTCCGGGATAATATCCGCAGCTTTGAGGGGACTGACGTTCCCCTTGGCAGCATCGATATCTCCCTGTATCGGGATGACCTTACGGAGGTCAGCGATCTGCCTGAAACCGGCTCCACTTCCATCCCCTGCGATATTTCCGGTAAAAAGGTAATCCTGGTGGATGACGTCATCTATACCGGCCGTACGGTACGGGCTGCCATTGAGGCGGTTTTCCACTACGGCCGTCCCAGGTCCATTCAGCTGGCAGTGCTGATTGACCGGGGGCACCGGGAACTCCCCATCCGTCCGGACTATGTGGGCAAAAACATCCCTACCAGCCACAGCGAAGTGGTTTCCGTCATGGTGGATGACTTTGACGGCAAAACCGGCGTGGCGCTCTATCAGTTATAACCTCCCGGTTTCCCGTTCCCTGCGGACGGGAAATTTTTCCTGCGGAAATATTTACAAATTCACGTATTTTTGTTATGATATACGTCGTTCGTAAATGAACCGTCTGCTCAGGCTATCGAAGCTCCAACGATAATCCGGGTTCACGGCGATTGACGGACAGTTATCACCGGTATATCCGGTCATCAAAAGGAGGAAGAAACCATGACCAAGTCCGAAATCATTGCCGCTTATGCACAGCATGAAGGCGACACCGGTTCCCCCGAGGTGCAGATCGCTCTGCTCACCGAACGGATCAACCATCTGAACGAGCACCTGAAGCTCAACAAGAATGACCATCATTCCAACCGTGGTCTGCTGCTGATGGTCGGCCGCCGCCGCAATATGCTCGAGTACCTGAAGAAGACCGACATCGAACGCTATCGTTCCCTGATCTCCAGGCTGAACCTGCGCAAATAAGGTTTTCCCGGTACAAGGTCGCTTTTTGAAGCCGCCGGAATTGAACACTCCGGCGGCTTTTAAAAGGTTTTACCCGGAACGCGGAGTTTCGTATGTTATCCCTTGAAAATCCCCGGTGGGGTTTTCATATGATAGCATACGGCGCTCCGGAGACAATTTGAAAAGGAGTGAAACGTATGGAATCCAAAAAGTACACAATGGATTTTGCCGGACGTCCCCTGACGCTGGAGTTCGGCAGGTACTGTGAACAGGCCAACGGTTCTGTCTGGGTCCACCTGGGTGACACCGTTGTCATGGTCAACGCCACCATGGCCTCTGCCCCCCGTGAAGGTGTGGATTTCTTCCCTCTCGCGGTTGACGTGGAAGAAAAGCAGTATTCCGTCGGCAAAATCCCCGGCGGCTTCATCAAGCGTGAAGGCCGTCCTTCCGAAAAGGCTACCCTCACCTGCCGCCTGATCGACCGTCCTCTGCGTCCCCTGTTTGACAAGGGCATGCGGAATGATGTCCAGGTGGTTGTCACCGTGCTGAGCGTGGAACAGGATGTTCCTCCGGAAATCCCCGCCATGATCGGTTCTTCCATAGCCCTGGCGGTCAGTGATATTCCGTGGAACGGACCTACCGGCGCTGTTCTCGTGGGCCGCGTCAACGGTCAGTTCATTATCTGCCCCGATGAAGCCCAGCGCGCTGAAAGCGACCTGAGCCTCTACGTGGCCGGTACCGAAGATGCCATCATGATGGTTGAAGCCGGAGCAAAGGAGCTCTCCGAGGAAACCATGCTGGATGCCATCCTCTTCGGTCATGAGGAAATCAAAAAGCTGGTGGCCTTCCAGAAGCAGATCGTTGCCGAAATCGGCAAGGAGAAGCAGGTTGTCCCGCTGATCACCACCGGTGATGATATCAAGGCTGCCGTCCGCGAATTTGCTTATGACAAGTGCGTCTGGACCTTCGATACCTTCGATCGTTCCGAGCGCCAGCAGCGTGAAGCCCAGACCAAGCAGGAAACTGTTGCTGCCCTGGCGGAGCGCTTCCCCGAGCGGGAAAGCGAGATTGAGGATGCGCTTTATTACCTGAACAAGGAAGTCATGCGCGCCAAAATCCTAAATGAGGGCATCCGTCCCGACGGCCGTAAGGTCACCGAAATCCGTCCCATCTGGTGCGATGTCGGCGTGCTTCCCCGCACCCACGGCAGTGCCATCTTTACCCGCGGCCAGACCCAGGCCCTGACGGTCACCACCCTCGGCACCGTCAGCGAAGGCCAGACCCTGGACGGCCTCAGCAACGAGGATTTCAAGCGTTATATCCATCATTACAACATGCCGCCCTATGCCACCGGCGAAGCCGGACGGCTCAAGAGCCCCGGCCGTCGTGAGATCGGTCACGGTGCTCTGGCGGAACGCGCCCTGCTGCCCGTTATCCCCAGCGAAGAGGAATTCCCCTATGCGCTTCGGCTGGTCAGCGAAATCCTTTCTTCCAACGGCTCTTCTTCCATGGCTTCCGTCTGCGGCTCCACCCTGAGCCTGATGGACGCCGGTGTACCGATCCATGCGCCCGTTGCCGGTGTTGCCATGGGTCTGATCACAGACAAGGAAAGCGGCAAGCTGGCCGTCCTGACGGACATCCAGGGCTTGGAAGACTTCCTGGGCGATATGGACTTCAAGGTTGCCGGTTCCATGAACGGTATCACTGCCCTGCAGATGGATATCAAGATCGCCGGCATCAACCGTACCATCCTGCAGCAGGCCCTGCGCCAGGCGCTGGAAGGCCGTCTCCACATCCTGAAGATCATGCTGGACACCCTCGGACAGCCCAGGGCTGAACTGAGCCCCTATGCGCCGAAGATCATCCGCTTTACCATCAATCCCGAGAAGATCCGCGAAGTCATCGGACCCGGCGGAAAGATGATCAACAAGATCATCGCGGAAACCGGCGTCAAGATTGATATCGAAGATGACGGCAGCGTTTTCATCTCCACTCCGGATCAGGAAGCGGCTGACAAGGCCCGCCACATCATCGAAGGCATCGCCAAGGACATCGAAGTCGGCGATGTTTATACCGGCAAAGTTGTTCGGATCATGAACTTCGGTGCCTTTGTGGAACTGGCTCCCGGCAAGGACGGCATGATTCACATCTCCAAGCTGGATAACAAGCGCGTGGAGAAGGTGGAAGATGTTGTCAATATCGGTGATGAGCTGGAAGTGAAGGTCAACGAAATCGATGCCCAGGGCCGGATCAACCTGATCAGGAACGACATCGAATACACCGCCGGCACGGATGCGCCCCGCCGCGACGGCAACCGCCGCCCGCCCCGCCGTACGAGCAACCACGACTGATAATGATGCGCCTCCGGGATTTCCTTGATCTCTCGGAGGCGTCTTTTCAATGAACATGAACGAACGCATTGTATGTCTGGATATCGGGGATGTCAGGATCGGCGTTGCGGTTTCCGACCCGTCCGGCATTATTGCCAGTCCGGTGGAAGTAATCCGCCGCGTGGGCTGGGGTCCCGATGTCCGCAGAATTAAAGCAATCTGTGACCGCTTTCAGACGGACCGGATTCTGTCCGGCCTTCCCCTGAATATGGACGGATCTGAAGGCTTCCAGGCGCAGAAAGTCCGGGACTTCTGCCGGCAGCTTGAAAACGCCGGCCTGCATGTCAACTTTCAGGATGAACGGCTTTCCACGGTCACCGCAGAAGACGCCCTGCTGGAAGGCGGTCTCTCCCGCAGCGGGCGGAAACAGGTGGTCGACAAAGTGGCTGCGTCCGTGATTCTGCAGCAATGGCTTGAAACACATAAAGAAAAGGAGGGTTCCCCGTGAACGACGAAATCAGGAACAATATGGAAGAAGATCCTCAGGATGAGGAGCTGAACGCTCTGGAGGAAGGCGATCTCATTGAAATGGTCGGTGAGGACGGAGAGACGGTTTCCTTCATTTTTGTGGATGCGCTGGAGTACGAAGGAGATGAATATCTCGCCCTGGCCACCCAGGATGAGGAAGATGCTGTTTTCTTTCTGAAACTTGAACAGGATGAAGATGGCAATGATGTTTATTCCGCGCCGGAAGAAGGCCTCGAGGATGTTCTTTTCTCCAGGTTCTGCGAACTGCGCGAACAGGATGAAGAGGAATAATCTTCTTTGGCCGCAGACAGCCGGGATCTTCTGATCCCGGCTGTTTTCCTGTTCTTACGGACTGATATCGTCCCTTCGCCTGCCGTATTTCCGTTTGTTCTTATCCGCGTACATCAGCCTGTCCGCCATGGTCATAAAGTAATCAAGATCGTCAGCTTCCCCCGGATAGGCGGCAAAAACGCCGAAACTCGCGCTGATATCGCAGATCCAGGGTTCCTCCCGGTTAATCCGTTCAATATTGCTGTTTACATGAAGCGTAAGGCTTGCCGCTTCAGCCGGACTGTCCACAATCCCGTAAGCCAGGAATTCGTCTCCGCTGATGTGTACCGGGGTGATCCCCTGTTCTTCCAGGGAACGGAGGGCCCGTCCCATACGGCAGATGGCTTCATCCCCTGCCAGATGGCCGTATCTGTCGTTGATATCTTTCATATGATCCATATCAGCGCTCAGCAGGGCAAATATCCTGCCTTCAGCCTTCGCCTGTTCCAGGACCGCCGGTGCCTGTTCCATATATCCCCTTCGGTTCAGCATCCCTGTCATGATATCTGCCGTAGCCATTCTTTCTATCATGGCGGCGGATCTTTTGATACTGGTTTGCAGGTACAGGCTCATCAGTGCGCCGTTCAGCAGCATCAGCACGGGGTACAGGGCGGATCCCGTTCCGTTTCCGGGATTCATTGCCACATATCCCAGGCTTCTGTCCCGGTAATACAGTGGGCAGAACACCAGGCACTCTGCCGTCGTCCGTTCAGCCGCCAGCGCAGGTACAAGCCCGGATGTGCGAAGCATTCCGGAATCAAACATTTTTCCGTTCCTGAAGCCGTAAAGCAGCAGCATTTCTTCCGGATATCCCCTGCCCGGGTCTGTCTTTCCGGTTTCACGGCAGATGGAAGGATCCACACAAAGATAAAATTCCTTGATATTCCAGCTTTCCACAAATTCCCGGATCTTTTCCCGGGCTTCCCCTTCATCTCCGACGCCCGCCATGGTCCCGGAAAACATGCTTGCCCGGGCCAGGATTGTTTCCATGTCCCATCGTTCGGATCCCAGTACTCTGAGCTTTTCATGCATCTGCTCGGTATTCCGGGCGCATCCGCAGCTGTCTCCAAGATACAGCAGGGTGGGCAGGATGATTTCCTTCTCCGCCGGTTCCTCCCCGTCCGTCCATCGGCAGAGAATATCAACCGCTTTCGCAGCGGAAATGTCAATGGGACGCCGGATGGTCGTCAGGCCTCTCATGACAGCTTCCCTCAGGGCATCAAATCCGGTTACCGCCACGTCCTCGGGCACCCTGATCCCGTGTTCCACCAGGCAGTCAATTACACTCAGTGCCATATCATCGTTGGCGCAGATCACCGCTTCCGGCAGGTCTCCCTCCCGGGACAGGATTGCTTCCGCGGCTTCCCTGCCCCCTGCCCGGGTCCATTGTCCGTCACAGAGCATGCTGTTTTCCGGCTTCAGGCCGAATTTGCGCATAACCTGCATACAGGCTTCCATTCTTTCTGCGGACACGCCTGAATCCGCCGGTCCGCTTACGAAGGATATCTTCCGGATATGATGTTCTGCAATCAGGTGTTCAGTCAGCTGTTCCATGCTGCTCCTGTCATCAAAGCGTATGGTCACAGCGCCTTCCTGCGGAACATCTATGGATATATGCGGTTTTCCCCTGACCGGTGACAGGATATCATATATTTTTTGCAAAGCAGTGTTGCTGCCCATGGTGGCAGGCATGGATATAATGCCGTCGAATTCCGCCAGGTCCGGCAGATCATAGATCATGCTTTCCCCGGTTTCACTGGTGGAAATGGCCACGTTCATATGGCCCTGGCTGTTGAATATGCAGATGTCAGCGTCGTTCTTCTGTCCTGCTGAAACCAGTGCTGCGGCAAATTCCTGCTGGTATTCCCTGTCAATACTGGCCATCAGGACGGCGATTCTCTTCCGGCGCATCCGTATCCGCCCTCCCCGAAAAGGATTGGTGACATATGTACCAATGTTTCTGTACATTTATGTAATCATAACATATGCCATCTTTTCCCGCAAGCGCAAACTGTTGTGCTGCATCACAAAAAAAGAACCGCCGCAGCGGTTCTTTTCTCTCACGTGAAAGCGATCCAGATTCAGCTGTTCAGGACACGTTTCAGGAATTCCCTGGTTCTCGGACTCTCGGGATTGCTGAAAATCCGGGAAGGCTCTCCTTCCTCCTCAATCACGCCGTCAGCCATATAGACCACATGGGTGCTCACATCCCGGGCAAAGGCCATTTCATGGGTAACCACCAGCATGGTCATTTTATCCTTGGTGGCCAGGGTTTTCATGACTTCCAGCACCTCTCCCACCATCTCCGGATCCAGTGCGGAAGTCGGTTCGTCAAACAGCAGTACTTCCGGCTCCATGGACAGCGCCCGGGCAATGGCCACGCGCTGCTTCTGGCCGCCGGAAATCTGGTCCGGCCTGGCATTGATATAAGGCGCCATACCAACCTTGTTCAGGTAATACAAAGCCTTTTTCTTCGCCTCATCCGCCTTGATCTTCAGTACCTTCTGCTGGCCGATCATGCAGTTGGCCAGGACGGTCAGGTTACTGAACAGGTTGAAGTTCTGGAATACCATTCCGACCTTCGCCCGGTAGGCGGAGGGATTGATCCGGTCTTTTGCCACATCCCTGCCATGGTACAGGATTTCACCTGTTGTCAGTGTTTCCAGCAGGTTGATGCATCTCAGCAGCGTGGATTTGCCGCTGCCGCTGGCGCCGATAATCGTCGTCACATCGCCCTTGTCCACGGTGAAATTGATATCCTTCAGCACGGCATTGGTACCGAATGATTTGGAGAGATGGCGTATTTCAAGAATATGCTCGCTCATTTTTCCTCTCCTTTTTCGTCTTCGGAATAGCTGTAGGTTCCCGCCGCCATCACCAGCTGGTCCGTGCTGACCAGTTCATAGTTGGATTTTCCGGCCATCTTTTTCTCAAGCTTCCGTAGCAGGAAGGATGCCAGCAGTGTCAGGCAGAGATACCCGGCCATCTCGATAAAAGCGGACGGGAAATACTTGAAGACAGCGCCTGAAACCATTTTATGGACGGCAAAGAAATCGGAGAAGCCGATAATGAACATCACCGAGGTGTCCTTCACATTGATGATGTAGTTGTTGCCGATCTGGGGCATGATATTCCTCAGCGTCTGCGGAAGAATGATGTAAAGCATGGTCTGCCAGTGGTTCATGCCGATTGCTTTTGCGCCTTCGAACTGGCCCTTGTCGATGCTCATAATGCCGCCGCGGACAGATTCGGCCATATAGGCGCCCGTATTGACGGAAACCACGATAATACTGACGGTCCATATATTGTCGAAAGATACGCCGAAGAAATACGGCATGCCGTAGAAGATGAACACGGCCTGCAGAATCATGGGGGTTCCCCGGAATATTTCCACATAGGCGCGTAGAATAATCCGGACAGTTTTCAGCAGTACCCGCTTTACAATATTGTCTTTGGAACCGTACGGAATCGTCTGCAGGATTCCGCAAAGGAATCCGATCAGGCAGCCGATAAGCGTGGCGGTGGTGGCCAGGATCAGCGTATTGGCGATACCGGTCAGGTAAACCATCCGGTATTTCGCCCACAGCATGCTGATATCGGTAACAAGCTGGGACATAGGATTACTTCCTTAATGTTATTCGTCGTTGATTATTCGCTCAGGGGCTGGATTTTGATCGCTTCAGCCATCAGGGCATTGAAATCGTCAGCGGTCTTGTCCTTCAGGTAAGCGTTGATGGCGTCCACCAGCGCCGTATTGCCCTTTTTGACAGATACACCGATATTGATCTCTTCCTCGGATACTTCAAAGTCATTGCCGCTGCCCGCAAAATCCAGCAGTACCAGGTCCGGATAGGCAATCAGCGCGCCCTGCGCTGTAGGCATATCGGTGCAGACAAAATCCACGGTGCCGGAAGCCACAGCCATCAGCATGGCAGGTGCGGATTCGGCAGGCATGCCGATCTTTGCGTCCGGAATCTGCGGCAGGCAGGAATCATACCAGATGGTGCCGCTCTGGCTGGTGCAGGTGCCGCCTGCCAGGTCATTGATGCCCTTCGCTTCGGCAAATTTGCTGTCCTTTTTCGCCAGGCAGACAATGGTGGCATACAGGTAAGGACCTGCAAAATCAACGGATTCCATTCTTTCCGAGGTCATGCTCTGGCCGGCGATAACCGCGTCGCATACGCCGGACTGTACAGCGGGAATCAGGGAATCCCAGTCCAGCTGCTTGATTTCCAGCTTCCATCCGTTCGCTTCGCAGATGGCCTTCGCGGTCATCACGTCATAGCCGTTGGCATACAGCAGGGAATCCTTGATCGGTACAGCGCCGTTGGAATCATCCGGCTGCGCCCAGTTGTAGGGGGCGTATGCGCACTCCATGGCAACGGTCAGCACACCGTCCTCCAGGCCGGGAATAGCGCTTTCGGCGCAGGCGCAGGCTGCTGCCATCATCAGGGCCATCAGTACAACAATAAACCTTTTCATTTTTCTGACCTCCGTTTTTGATGCTGAACTGTATTTTTTTGTAGTAAAAAAAGATACCGTCTCCAATGATTTTATACAGGCTGTACAGGGATGACAAGTTTTTTTCATGTACAGCGCACACCCGCTTTTCAGGTCTCCGGCTTTTTGGCCGCTTTTCGTTTTTTTGCTTCTCTCCGCAGGATCAGTTTCTCCAGCAGGATGGTAAACACGCCTACGATCAGGTAGATGTAGTAAGTAAAGAACCGCCAGATCAGCAGGGCCAGTCCGATGGTGCCGTCTTTGAAAATACCCCTGAAATAAATCAGGAAACCGCCTTCCTGCGCTCCGCTGGCGCCCGGAAGAGGAGTATAGCTGGCGCTGACAAACAGCAGGCAGCTGATCGTCAGGATCCGGTACCAGGGAGTGCCGGACATGCCGAAGGCTTTATATACAAAAATGGTGGTGGCAAACAGGGCCAGCAGCCCCAGGGTGGAACAGGCAAACTGCAGCAGGATCTGTCCCGGGGAATGCATCAGGTCCAGCAGGGCGGTATGATAGGTGTCCAGCACCTCGGAAACTTTCAGCACAGCCGCTTCCCTGTTTCGCACCAGATGAAGCTTTTCCAGTCCGCTGATCAGTGTTTCCGCGAATTTCTGGATCCAGTTTCGTTTGAAAGCCGCCAGCAGCACCAGCGGAACCGCGGCAAAGTTGATAATCCATCCGATCCGTACAGCCCAGATCATGCCGGCAAGCTGTTCATGGACAAACGCCCGGTTGGTCAGGTACAGAACCGCGGCGATAATGGAAGTCATCGCCTGGTTGGTGATAAACCGGATCGTCACTGCCATGGTGCCGTAGCCCACGGGAATACCGGCTTTCCGCAGGGAATTGACCTGCATGGGCTGTCCTCCTGCGGAACTGGGGGTAATATTGCAGTAGTAAAACCCGATCAGGGCCACATTGATAGCCCGGCCGATGCTGAACCTGAATCCCTGTCCCCGCAGATAAAACCAGTAGTTCATGCCGTCGCAGACAGTATAGATCAGCCAGCATGCAAAAATACAGATCAGCCAGACCAGGTTCATCTGTTTAATGGCATCCCATGCGTTTGTCAGGTCTTCATTGCTGAAGGCAATAAAAAATACAGCGGTAATGGAAAGGGCAATGAACAGAAAACTCAGGATCTTCTTGAGTCCGGAACTCATGCACTGCTCCTTTCACCGCTGTACGGGAATTCAATCTTTTTAATTTTATCTTATTCCGGACATTCTGTCCAGCTCTGTTGCCTTTTTAAATTGGAAACTGTCAAAATCAAACGCGCTTCCCGGCAGGAACACAAAGGATACAGAGCAGTTTCCCGCCGGAACACGTATCGGGAACCGCTGCACGGCCTGTCCGTCCCCGGCATAATCCGCCAGTCCTGTGGTTTCATTTCCCTGTCCGTTGCGGATCCTGACTGTGATGGTATTCACAGGCAGCGGGGTATGCCCGCGGACCTCCAGGAATACTTCCTCTTCCCCGCCGAAATCCATATCCTCCCAGGTCAGCGTTACATTGTTGCCGATATCCTTTACGGAGGAACCGTCCACCCGGAAAAGATCCCCGTAGATGCGGTCTGCGGATCCGGCTGTATGGTTCAGC
This sequence comes from Christensenellales bacterium, assembly GCA_045111455.1. Lineage (GTDB taxonomy): Bacteria > Bacillota > Clostridia > Christensenellales > Aristaeellaceae > Aristaeella. Next base: position 12,080 of record JBGUGL010000050.1, read on the forward strand.
CACGCGCCCGTCTGTTTTTCGAATACAAACCCTTTCATATGGACCTTGTCATGCATCCGGAAGCACAGGGTCTGAATACCGGTAAGCCGCCGGGGCAGCTGCCAGGTTTCAGCCTGGTAGACATTCCAGATGCTCGGTTTGTCATAATGCAGCTGGGTATGGTTTTCCTCTTCCCCGTTCTCACCGACGGTATACATTTCAAGGTCAAACGGATCGCTGCTCAGCGCAAACAGGTCCACGGTGATCCTGTCGGATCCGGTTCTGCCGAAATCGACCTTCCGGAATCCGATCATGCTGCGGTTTCCCCGTTCAAAGGCGATTCCCTTTTCATTTCCGGAGCCGATTTCTCCCTCATGCAGGTCATACAGCCCAGCGGATACATAGCTGCAGGGATTTACAGCAGGATTACCGAATCCGGTGGCGCTGAATTCCATCTGGCTGATCAGCACGCATTTTCCCTCCTGCCGGCATACGGCCCGCAGGTAAAACTGTCCGTCACCCGCAGCCCGTACCGTGACCTTTTCCCTGTCGGCATCCAGCAGAACATCCGGTGTTTCAATGGCGGAGGCATTGCAGGCCTGCCACTGGATTTCCGTGCTGCCTGCATCCGCCGGGATCACGGAATACCGGAATGCGCATTCCGGCTGCTCCGGGGTCAGGCATGGATTCCCCAGGGCTTCCAGGTCGATCCGGCGTACGGAAACTGTCTCCGGCAAAGGACCGGAAACAATCTCCTGCCCGCAGGAAATGCCGGCTTTCAGGGCACACTTCTGTACAGGAACCGTCAGGTCGCTGCCCCGGCAGCTGTTGCTTTCCGCATGGATGTGCACGTCTTCTGTTTTTCCGTTGGAGGCGATGATCAGCAGCAGCTTTCCTGAAAACAGCCTCCTGCAGCCGGACTTGTAAAGATCCGTATCCGTGGAATCCCCGTTGTCCGTTCCGATCAGCCTGCCGCCGCCGCTTACGGTGATCCTGACCCTGTCCCGGGCGTTATCCACAGGACAGTTGTTCCTGTCTTCCGCGGATACAGTCACGAAAATCAGGTCCCATCCGTCGGAAAGCATTGTTTCATTTTCGCTCCGGAGGGACAGGTGATCCGTCTCCCCGGGTGTTCTCCTGCAGTCTTCACAGAGGATCCGCCCGTTCCCGTCATAAGCTGCAGCCCTCAGTTCCCCTGCCTCAAAAGGCAGTTTCCACATCAGCGGAAAAGCATCCGCAGTATGCAGGTCATTCTTTTTCCTTCCCAGGGAACGCCCGTTCAGGAACAGTTCCGCTTCCCGGCAGTTGGTTATGACGGGAACATCAATCATCTGTCCCCGGTTCCAGTCCCATGAAACCCCCACATGGATCATGGGCGCTTCGGTCCAGTAGCTTTGCACAAGGTAGTACGGATCTTTGGGAAAACAGGCTGTATCTGCCTGTCCGAAGTAACAGGACCTGGTATGGTAAGGCGTCGGCTCCCCGATATAATCAATGCCGCTCCAGAGGAACTGTCCCAGGCTGTGTCCGTCATCCATATCCGCAGCCAGGATCCGCCGCAGGCTCTCCGCGCCCCAGCTGGTATTGCTGTTCCCCAGGGCTGAGCACTGTTCATCCGTATCGCTCATGATGCTCTGTCCGGCCGGAAAATGATAAATTCCCCGGCTGGAAAGCACACTGCCTGTCTCACTGCCGTAGATGATCCAGTCCGGATGGGCCGCCCTGTGTTCATCATACAGCTTTTCCCCGTAGTTGTATCCGACGGCGTCCACATGCTCCGCGCAGCGCTGTCCGCCTTCCCAGGGCATATAATTGCAGCCGAATGTGACCAGGGCATGGCTGAGGGGGTCGTGGATCCGCACTTCATCCCTCAGGATCCGGGTCAGTTCTGTGCCCCGGATATCAGCGTGCATATCGGGTATTTCATTGCCGACTGACCACATAATCACACTTGGATGGCATCTGTCCCGCCGGATCCAGGAGGCAGTGTCCCGCTGGTACCATTCCGGGAAAAAACGGGCATAGTCATAGGTTGTCTTGGATCTTTCCCACATGTCAAATGCTTCGTCAATCACCAGGATCCCCATCCTGTCACACAGTTCCAGGAAGGCGGCAGCCGGCGGATTATGGCTTGTCCTGACCGCGTTCGCGCCCATATCCTTCATCAGTTTCAGTTGGCGCTCCGCAGCCTTCGGATGGAAGGCGGCCCCCAGGGCGCCCAGGTCGTGGTGCAGGCAGACCCCTTTCAGTTTTGTTTTCCGGCCGTTGATCATCAGTCCGTTTTCAGCATCCGCGAAAACAGACCGGATTCCGGTCCGGCAGACTTCGGTCTGTTCTCCGTACCGGATCCGGAGGGTGTACAGGTACGGATCCTCCGGAGACCACAGATGCGCCTTGGGAATCAGCAGGCATGCTTCCGCGCGGTGTCCCTCACTCTTTCCGCACGCCCGGGCTGTTTCCTGTCCTTCCGCGTTGTACAGGATACAGGAAAACGGCGGGTCCTGCGGTCCTGCGGTTTCCGCGGATATATGCAGCATCCAGCCATCTTCCGCCTGTTCCTCCTTCAGGTACAGACCGTCCGGTACCAGGTGGTTTTCCGGCAGGGTAACCAGTGTAACATCCCTGAATATGCCGCTGCCCGAATACCATCGGGTATTCGGGCTCCTGTGCCGGATATGTACGGCCAGCCGGTTTGTTCCGTTTTTGATTTTTCCCGTCAGGTCTGCGTCAAATGCCGTATAGCCGTAGGGATGTGTGCAGATCAATTCCCCGTTCAGCAGCACATCACAGTCCATATATACGCCGTCGAAGCGGACCTTCACCACCGGTTCGTGATCTGCCGGAAGCTCAATGTCCCGCCGGTACCAGGCATCCGCGGATTCATACAGGTCTTCCTGCCAGATCAGCCAGTCGTGGGGCAGGTCCACCGCAGACCATGAAGCCGCTCCCGCGTCTTCCGCCGTGCTGCCCAGGGGCAGTTTCGCAAATTGCCATCCGTCATTGATCAGTGTCCGCATTTTTCCGCACCATCCGGTATTTATTCCATTTTCAGGCTTCTGTTCATCAGTTCCTTCACCACATCGGAAGGACGCGCTCCGTCCGTAACCACTGCCCGTACCGCGTTGATCAGGGGCATATCCATGCCGAAGCGCTCGCACAGTGTAATGGCCGCCGGAAGGGCGTTCATCCCCTCCACCACCATGCCGATTTCCTTTACGGCATCTTCCACAGGCATGCCCTGGCCGATCAGGAATCCCGCCCGGTTATTCCGGGAGTGCCGGCTTGTGGCAGTCACAATCAGGTCGCCGATTCCGGCCAGGCCGAAAAAGGTTTTTTCCCGGCAGCCCATGGCAATGCCAAGGCGGCGGATTTCCTCCATGCCCCGGGTAATCATGGCAGCGCAGGTGTTGTCCCCGTATCCCAGGCCCCGGGCAATGCCGACAGCCAGGGCTTCCACGTTTTTCAGCGCGCCGCAGATCTGCACCCCTTTCGCGTCCGGATTCAAATACGGCCGGATGCAGGTGCCGTCAAAGAGCTTCTGTACCTTTCCGGCAGCTTCCAGGTTCTGGCTGGCGCAGACAATCAGCGTCGGCAGGTCCCTTGCCACTTCTTCCGCGTGCGTCGGTCCGCTCAGGGCTACGGTGATATTTCCCCTGCCGGCGGTTTTCAGTTCATCATCAATCACTTCCGTCAGCGTCATCAGCGTGTCCCGCTCAATTCCCTTGGCGGCGCTGGTGACAATGGTGTCCTCCTCCAGGTACGGGGCAAAGTCCCGGGCCGTTTCCCGCATATAAACGGAGGGAACCACCATCAGCAGGTGCTTCGCGTTTCCGGCCGCTTCCCGGATATCTGATGTAAACAGAATGCTTTCGGGAATTTCCGTGTCCGGCAGATGCGGATGTTTCCTGGTGGCTGCCAGGTTTTCCGCTTCTTCCCGGAACCTGCTCCATATGCACACTTCATAACCGTTCAGCGCCAGGATCCTGCCCAGGGCTGTTCCCCAGGTACCGGCGCCGGCAACCGTGATCTTCATTTCTTCAGTTTCCTTTCCCGGTCTCTGTTTTTCCGTTTCCTGTCCTGTATTCCAGGTGCAGCTCATTGGTGGAGGCATAGCTTCCCTGGATATCCAGCTGGTATTTCAGGTGCATGTTTCCCTCTGACCGGCCGAAACGGCAGGCCGCCTCCCGGGTAAACACCGCCATATCCATTTCACCGTACGGGGTCCGGTAAACACCCTCAAAACGCTGTCCCTTTACAAAAACCATGGTATTGGAAAAATCCCCTTTCCGCTCCATGGTGATCCGTCCTTCCCGCAGGGAAAGGGAAATATCCGCTTTCAGGATTTCGCCGGTTTCCTCGTCCTGCTGGGATTCCTGGTATTCCAGCCGGATTTCATCCGGGTTGGTGTATTTCAGCTTTCCCACCGTCATCAGCTGGATGGGATAATCCGGCATATGGTCATATCTGGCGATGGCCAGGAGATTGATAAAAACCGGTGTGTTGCTGTCCATGCGTCCGGTCTCCTTTCCGTTGGGGATATGCGTAGTGTACATCCGAAACCATCGCTTTGCAAGTCCGGCAGGATATACGCTTCTTGCGTTTTCATCCGTCCGGCGGTATCATGCTGTTATCACCTGATCGGAGGGCAATATGATTCTCGAAGCGTATGCGAAAATCAACTGGTCGCTGGATATCACAGGCGTCAGGGAAGACGGATATCATTATATGGATATGCTCATGCAGCCTGTCTCCCTGGCAGATGAGATCACCCTGACGCCGGCACCCTCCCTGGGAATCAGCACATCGGGCTGGCCCCACTCCCGGGCGGATGAATCAAACCTGGCCTACCGCGCCGCCAAAGCGCTGAAGGAAGCCTCCGGTTATTCCGCGGGCGCTTCCGTTCATGTTCACAAGCGTATTCCTGTGGGCGCCGGCATGGGCGGCGGAAGCGCTGATGCCGCCGCGGTGCTTACCGGTCTCAACAGGCTTTGGAACACCGGCCTGTCCGCTGCCGAACTGGAGCGGATCGGGCTGACCCTTGGAGCGGATGTTCCCTTCTGTATCCGCGGCGGTCTGACCCGCACCCGCGGTATCGGGGAAGCGCTGGAAAGCCATGATCATCTTTACAGTTATTCCCTGGTCGTCATCCAGCCCTGTCCGGGGCTCAGTACTGCCCAGGTTTTCAGCCGCTGGCATGAATCCGGCGCCTTTACCCGCCCCGATACGGAATCCGCCCTCCGGGCCCTGGAATCCGGCGACCTTCCTCTTTTATGCGCCAGTATCAGCAATGTCCTGCAGCCTGTTTCCGAATCCCTCCGTCCTGAAATAGGCCGGGCCTGTGCCCTGCTGGAGGAAGCCGGTGCCCTGAAAGCGCTGATGACAGGCAGCGGCAGCGCCGTCTTCGGTGTATTCCGGTCTCCTTCCGCCGCGGAAAGGGCATTCCGGAAGCTTTCCCCGGGATTCAAAACCATTTTCCTCTGCCATACGCAGCATGACAGTCTCCGGATCTCCGGGGAGTAAAGGTATAAGATATGAAGAAAACACTGGGCTGTGTCCGGAAAGCCGATCATGATTTCCGGATGATTGACCGGGGCGACCGGATCGCTGTGGGCGTATCGGGCGGCAAGGACTCCCTGCTCCTGCTCCATGCCCTCAGCCTTTACCGGAAATTCTCCCATAAGGTTTTTTCCCTCACGGCTGTCACTGTTACCATGGGGCTGGAACCCTTTGACCTGGATCCTGTCCGGAAGCTCTGTGACGGACTGGAAATCCCGTATATTGTCCGGGAAACGGAAATCGGAAAAATCATCTTTGATTACCGGAAAGAGAAAAACCCCTGTGCGCTCTGTTCAAAAATGCGCAGGGCTGTGCTGGCGAACACCTGTGTGGAGCTTGGCTGTAACAAACTGGCCCTGGGCCATCACCGGGAGGATGCCATTGAAACCCTCCTCATGTCCCTGTTTTTTGAAGGCCGTTTCCATACTTTCCATCCCTGCACCGCCATGAGCCGTACCGGCATCACGGTCATCCGGCCCCTGGTTTACCTGCCTGAAAGCCATGTGAAGCATATGACAAAGGTCCTCAGCCTGCCCCTTGTGGAATCTCCCTGCCCGGCCAACGGCAATACGCGCAGGGCTGAAATGAAGGACCTTCTCCGCCGCCTCCGTCATCTGTATCCTGATATCAACGACCGCTTTCTCCACGCCCTGCAGCAGGATCATTATGACCTTTGGCAGAAAGACGGTTCAGATTCCTCGGATCTGCCCGGATAAATGTTTTCTCAGCATTTTTTAATCGGTTTTTTCTTTTTTTTACATGCTGTATGTGTTATAATATTTGTTGATGTTTAAGCAAGGAGACGGAATTGTGAGCAAGACGAACCCTAACAGCAATAAAAAGTCCGGCGGAGCCGGTTTCATCATTACCCTGCTCATTCTTTCCTCCCTCAGCGGGTTCTCCTTCGGCGGTATTCTCGCCGGTGTCCTGCTGGGTCTGGGGATCGGTAAAATCACCAGTATCATGGGCAGCGGTCTCGATACGACCACCCATAACCGCCGGGACCGGGAACGGCAGGCCCGTGAGGCTGAAATGACCCGCCGTATGCAGGAGCAGGAGCAGAAAAAGAAAGCCCTGGAAGAGCAGAAGCGCCGTCAGGAAGAGGTCACCAGTATTCCGCTGACCGGCGACAAGGTTGCCGACCAGGTCATCACCGCCGGCCGTGAAATGCTCGTCACCATCAAGCGGGAGAATGCCGCCATCCCGGATCAGGACCTCAGCGACATGATGGACAATCTCTTCATCAAGTGTGAACAGATTTTCCGCACGGTTTCTGAATGTCCCTCCAAGGCGCCCCAGGTTCGTAAATTCATGAACTATTATCTCCCCACCACCCTGAAAATGCTGGCCACCTACCGCACCATGGAACAGCGCGGCGTTTCCTATGGTGAAATGAAAGAAGCCCGGGAGACCACGGTCCGTGGCATGAACCTGATCCTCACCGCCTGCCAGAAGCAGATTGATAACCTTCACCGCGAAAACATGCTCGATATCTCCACGGATATTGACGTGCTGGAACAGATGCTCAAGCGGGACGGTTTTACCGACAATGAAATCGTCGGCGCCGCCAGGACCGCAGCCGAAGCCCAGATGCGCACTTCTTCCGCTCCCATTATGGATTTCCCTGTTGAATCCCATGAAGAGGAGCATGTTTCCGGCAGTAATTCCCAGACCCTGTTTGAATAAACCTGTTCCCGACCATATTTTAAGGAGGAAATGACCATGTCCGAATCCAATCAGATGCCGCAGCTTTCCCTCGCGCCCAGCGCGCCTGTTCCGGAAGAGGAACCGGTCGCGGTCGACAGCATTCAGCAGACAGCCGCCCCCATTGAGGAGCAGGCTCCCGGTCTGGATGACAGCCAGCTGACGGATGCCGAAAAGAAAGCCATTGATGATTTCCTGAATAAAGTCGATATCACCAACCCCGATCATGTTCTCCTGTTCGGCGCGGATGCCCAGAAGAAGATTGCTGATTTCTCCCAGACCGCCCTGGACGCCGTGAAGACCCAGGACACCGGCGAAGTCGGCAATATCCTCGTCAACCTGGTGGCGGAGCTGAAAGGCTTCCAGAAGGATTCCGAGGAACCCAAGGGGCTGGCAAAGCTCTTCGGCAAGGCCGAGGACAAAATCACCCGCATGAAAGCCCGCTACAGCAAAGTATCCACCAATGTGGACAATATTGCTTCCTCCCTGGAGGACTATCAGCGCCAGCTGCTCAAGGATGTATCCATGTTTGACCGTCTCTATGATCAGAACAGTGATTACTTCCATCAGCTGACCCTGTACATCATCGCCGGGGATAAAAAGCTCAAACAGATCCGCAGCACGGATCTCCAGGAACTCCGGGACAAGGCAGCCGCCAGCGGCGATCCCATGGACGCCCAGAAGGCCAACGACCTCGCCGCCCAGTGCGACCGGTTCGAAAAAAAGCTTTATGACCTGAAGCTCACCCGCCAGGTCGCCATCCAGATGGCGCCCCAGATCCGCCTGCTGCAGAACAATGACAGCCTGCTGGTGGAGAGGATCCAGTCCACCCTGTCCAATACACTCCCCCTCTGGAAGAGCCAGATGGTCATCGCCCTCGGCCTCCATCATTCCCAGGAAGCCCTTAAGGCCCAGACCGCGGTTACCAACATGACCAATGATCTCCTCCGGAAAAATTCCGAAGCCCTGAAGATCGGTACCATCCAGACCGCCAAAGAGGCTGAACGCGGTATTATCGATATCGAAACCCTGATCCAGACCAATCAGGATCTCATTGATACCATCAGCGAAGTGATGGAAATCCAGTCCCAGGGACATACAAAACGGATTGAAGCGGAAAAGAAACTCTATTCCATGGAAGCCGAACTCAAGAAAAAGCTTCTCTCCACAAAAATCTGATGGGATATAATCTCCGGCACGGCATATCTCACATTGCCGTGCCTGTTTTAAATCCGGGAAAGGAATTGTTTTCATGCGTCTGATCGGAATCACGGGAAGCATAGCCTGCGGCAAAAGCACTGTCAGCCGTGAAATCATCCGCAGGGGAATTCCTGTGATTGACGGTGATGCGCTTTCCAGGGACCTTACCGGTCCCGGCGGTGCGGCCATGCGGGAAATCCGTGCCGTATTCGGAGACCGTTTTGTCCTTCCGGACGGTTCCATGGACCGCCGTGCCATGGGGCGTCTTGTTTTTTCCAACCCCGCCGCCAGGGAACGCCTTGATCAGGTCATGGCTCCCTATCTCCGTTCGGCTGCCGAAAGCCGGATCGAATCGGTCAGGGCTTCCGGAGCCGGTCTTTGTTTCCTCGATATGCCGCTTCTTTTTGAAAAGGGATATGACAGCTACTGCGATGCTGTCTGGTGCGTCTGGCTTCCTGAGGATCTCCAGCTTGCCCGGCTGATGGCCCGGGACGGTTTTTCCAGGGAAGAGGCGCTCAGCCGCATCCGTTCTGTATTGTCTTCCGATGAAAAAGCGGATCTTTCCTCGGTGATCATTGACAATTCCGGCACGCTGGAAGACACCCTTCAGCAGGTATCTGACCTGCTTGCTGTCGAACTTTCCCGCTCCGGCTCCGCTCCCCGCCGCCGCAGGACCCGGGAATCCGTCCCTTCTGCTTCGGATATCCCGCCCCAGGCTTCCCCCTCCGTTCCCGACACGGGGTTCCGGCGTCCGGAGGCTTCCCGCAGGCAGCCGTCCCGCCGGAAAGTTGCCTGGCAGATGCCCCGCTGGCTGACGGCCGCCCTGGTTGCCCTGGCTGCGGTACTGGTTCTTTCCTTTACCGGCCAGATGATCATGAATGCCTATCTGGCCCGTATGCGCCAGACCCATGAAGCGGAACAGCGGGCGATTGATAAAAAGTATCCCCTGTACTACGAAGCGGAAATCCGGAAATATGCGGATGAATACAATCTTTCTCCTTCGCTGATCGCTGCAGTGATCCTCAATGAAAGTTCCTTCAATCCCGGGGCGGAGTCCGGTGTCGGCGCCCACGGGCTGATGCAGCTGATGCCGGATACCGCGGAATGGATTGCCCATAAACTGCAGCTGGATAATTACAGCTTCGACCAGATGGATATTCCGGACGTCAACATACGCTTCGGCTGCTGGTATCTGAGTTACCTCAGTTCCCTCTTCAACGGGAATCCGCTTTGTGTTGTATGCGCCTATCACGCCGGCCAGGGAGAAGTCAAATCCTGGCTTGCAAATCCGCTTTACAGCAGCGACGGTGTTACCCTGATTCAGAACAGTCTGCCGGAAGGCCCCACCAAAATATACGCAGGGAGGGTTACAAGAGATTATGGCATATATCAGGCAAAGTATTTTCAGAAGGACGGTCTCTCTGTTTCTGACGATCCTGCTTCTGCTGTCCGCTGAGAATTCCCTGGCTGACAGGAAGCTCGAAAAAAGCATCACCATCGGTATCCAGTGCACAAAAACCGTGACCATCCGGCCCCTGGAGCCTCAGGAACGGGACATGATTTCCATATATAATATTATGTATGAAAGTCTCCTGACCATTGATGATGATTATATGCCCCAGGGCTGCCTGGCAAAGAGCTGGGAGGAAAACAACAGCGGAAAAACCTGGATCTTCCATCTCCGGGATGATGTCACCTTTTCGGACGGCACACCGCTGACCGCCTATGATGTGGTGGCTTCCGCCGAATATATCCTGGCCAAAGCCCGGGATGAAAACATTACGGACCATGGTTTCTACAGCAACCTGAATTACTTCGTCAAGACCATTGAAGCCAAGGACAGTGAAACGGTGGTTGTCACCGCCCGTTCCACAAAATCCGATTCAAGGTCCTATTTCGGCATTCTTTATGCCATGACCTTCCCTGTGGTGCCCGCCTCCCAGGTCAATGCTGACGGTCCTCTGGGCACCGGACCGTATAAGCTCCGGGGGGATCAGTTTGTTTCCGGCAGTCATATGATCCTGGAAGCGAATGAAAACTGGTGGCAGCTCCAGCCATATGTCAGGGAGATCATGGTATCCTTCTATGAAACCCCCGGCGACGTCGTGAAAGCCTATGAGTTCAGCGGACCGGACGCGATTTTTACCCGTTCCATCTCCGCCGCCCAGTATAACAACAGCGGCATGAATTCTGTTTCCATAAGCTACCGGACAAACCAGCTGGAATGCCTGCTCACCAACAATTCCTCCAGTGAGCTGACGCCGGAAGTCCGTAAGGCCATCCGGTATGTGATTGACCGCCAGAAAATCATCTCCGGGCCGTATTCCGGTATGGCCGTTCCCACCAATTTCCCCTTTTATCCGGGCACCTGGATGTATAACGACGGCCTGGATTCCTTCTTCTCCGTCAACCTGGAGGCTGCCCGGGAACTGCTGGCCCAGGCCGGCTGGGAGGATTCCGACGAAAACAATATTCTGGACCGTCTGACCGATGACGGGAAAGTCCGGGACCTGAGCCTCCGGTTTTATGTTTATGAGGAACCGGACAACAACGTCCGCCTTGAAACCGCAAACCTCATTGCCGAGCAGCTTGCCAAAGTCGGCATCAACTGCCGGATTGAAGCCATGACCATGGCCAATGTGAAGGAAAAGCTCCGGGCCGGCTCCTTTGACCTGGCGCTGGTATCCTATGCCATGGATGTGTGTCCCGATCCCGGTTTCCTGCTGACCAAGGGAAATTCCGGCAACTATGTCCGGTATAAAAGCGATAAGATGACCTCCCTGTGCAACGACCTCCGGAAAGAGGTTTCCCAGCAGGGATACCGGGCCAGGCTGATGGAAATCCAGAATCTCTTCATGGAAGACTGTCCCTTTATCTGCCTGTTTTACCGGATGGGTTATGTCATTACAAAGAGTATGTATACTACCTGCAGGGACGTACGGGAGTATGAGCTTCTCCGCGGTATCGCGTCCTTCACTCCCTGAGATCTGACAAGGAGGACTCCTTATGGAATGGGTTGAACTGATTGTGCACACGACAACGGAGGGAGCTGACGGGGTTTCGTCAGTACTGATGGAATGCGGTGCGTCCGGTACCATGATTGAGGACCGGAAGGATATTCCGGATCCTGACAAGCCCCACGGAATATGGGAAATCATCGATCCGAAGCTGCTGGAAAGCATGCCGGAGGATGTGCTTGTGCATGCCTGGTATGAAGAAAACAGCGCTCTTCCCGCCCTGCTGGATCAAATCCGCAGCAGTCTGGCCGGCTTTGGCGCTGCCCATCCGGATCCGGGTTCACTCCGTCTTGAAACCCGTTCCGTGGATGACGGTACCTGGACCGATGTATGGAAAAAATACTTCAAGCCTTTCTATGCCGGGGAACACCTGGTGGTTAAGCCTACCTGGGAGCCTTTTGATCCGAAGCCGGAGGACCTGGTCATCGAAATTGATCCCGGCATGGCCTTCGGCAGCGGCACCCATGAAACCACCGGCATGTGTCTCTCCCTGCTGGATGAAATGATTGCCGGCGGTGAGGAGATCATTGATGTGGGCACCGGCAGCGGAATCCTGGCCATCGGCGCGGCCTTGCTTGGAGCTTCCCGTGTCCTGGCTGTTGATATCGATCCGGACGCGGTCCGTGTAGCGGCAGAAAACGTCCGGAAGAATCATGTGGAATCCGTCGTTTCCGTACAGCAGGGCGACCTGCTTCAGCAGGTTTCCGCGGTCTGCGATATCTGTGTGGCCAACATCATTTCCGATGTGATTATCTCCTTTGCCGCGCCTCTGAAAGCCCATATACGTCCGGGCGGATATTTTATCTGCAGCGGCATTGTTTCGGTCCGGGCGGATGAAGTGGCTGCCGCGCTCACCGACGCCGGTTATGAAATCCTGCGCAAAGTCACCCGCGGTGAATGGACAGCCTTCCTCTCCAGGAGGAATGCCTGATGCACCGGTTTTACGCGGATTCTGAAAGCGCCGGAGAAAGCACCCTGCTGCTTTCTGCGGAGGATGCCCGTCATGCGGTCACTGTGCTTCGCCTGAAACCGGGCCAGCATGTGGAAATTGTCCGGAATGGTTCCCTCTGGGATGCTGAAATTATCACGGCGGATACCCGGGAGGTACGTGTCCGGCCTGTAACTGCCCTGCCCTCCAGGGAACCGGTTCTCTCTGTCACCCTGTTCCAGGGCCTTCCCAAAGCAGACAAGATGGACCTGATCGTCCAGAAAGCAACTGAACTGGGCGTTTCCCGTATCGTACCCCTGGCCATGGACCGCTGCGTTGTCCGGCTGGATCCGAAGGATGCCGCCAGGAAAACGGAGCGCTGGCGTAAAATCGCCCGGGAGGCCGGGAAACAGTCCGGCCGCTGTGTCATTCCGGAAATAGCGGATCCCCTTCCCCTGAAACAGCTTTCCCGGTTCCCTGCATTGCCGGATGCCAATATCGTTCCCTGGGAGGAAGCCCGCGGCTACGGCCCGTTGTCTTTCTGCCGGGACCATGCGGAACTGACCTCCCTGGGAATCCTGATCGGTCCCGAAGGCGGGATCACGCAGGAAGAGATCAATCTTCTCCGCGATTCCGGTTTTATTCCCCTGACCCTTGGAAAAAGAATCCTGCGTACGGAAACCGCCGGTCTGGCTGCCATTGCCGCCTTTATGGGCCTGTACGGAGAAATGGAGTAATCATGCTTACCATTGCGGCACATACCCTTGGCTGTAAAGTAAATCAGTATGATACCCAGGCTATGCTGGAAATTTTCCAGCAGTCCGGTTATCAGGCTGTATCCATAGACCGGCCTGCCGATGTATATCTGGTGAATACCTGTACCGTCACCGGCACCGGGGATAAAAAATCCCTGCAGCTGATCCGGAAAATCCGGCGGGAGCATCCCTCTTCCATCCTCGTTGTCTGCGGCTGTATGGCCCAGCAGCGCGGTGAAGAGCTGCTGTCCACCGGTGCTGACCTTGTACTGGGTACCCAGCGCCGCGGGGAAATCCTCTCCCTGGTGGAACAGGTCCGGAATACCGGAGCTCCCCTCTGCGCTGTGGAACCGCTTCAGGCCGGACAGCCCTTTGAGCGTCTGTCCATTACCACCCAGAATGAGCATACCAGGGCTGTCCTCAAAATCCAGGAAGGCTGCTGCAATCATTGTTCCTACTGTATTATTCCCGCAGTCCGGGGCCCCATCCGTTCCCGTCCCCTGGAGGATATCCGTTCAGAAGTAGTCCGCCTCAGCGCCTCCGGTTTCCGGGAAGTTGTTCTGACCGGTATTCATCTTTGTTCCTACGGTCGGGATCTGGACTCAGCCGTTACCCTCCTGGATGTGATTCATGCGGTACAGCAGGTGGATGGAATCCTCCGGATACGCCTTGGTTCCCTGGAGCCCACCGTTGCCACGCCGGAATTCGCCGCTGCCCTTCGGGAGTCTGATAAGCTCTGTCCCCAGTTTCACCTGGCCCTCCAGTCCGGCAGCGATTCGGTGCTGCGCCGGATGCGGCGCCGCTATAACACTGACCAGTATCTGCAGGGAGTGGAAAATCTTCGGCGTGAATTCCCCCATGCGGCTTTTACCACGGATATCCTGACCGGATTTCCGGGAGAGACCCGGGAGGAGTTCGAAGAAACCGCGCGCATGATTGAAAAAGTCGGATTCGCCCGCATTCATGTTTTCCCCTATTCTCCCCGTCCGGATACGCCTGCCGCGGAAATGCCCGGACAGCTTTCATCGGAGGAGAAGGAGAACCGGGCCCGGGAGCTGATTGCCCTGGGAAACAGGATTGCCGGGGAATATCTGAAAACCTGGCTCGACCGGGAATCGGTTCTGCTGCCGGAGGAAAAGGTGAACGGCTGCTGGGAGGGATATACCCCCGAATATATCCGGGTCAGGCTGGATCCGTCTGCCCGGTGTGAGCAGGGTGTTCCCGTCAGAGTCCTGCTGGATCAGGTCTGTCCCCGCCGCATGGGCGGTAAGATAATCGGACAAATTAAAATGTGAAAGGATGTCTTTTGCCATGGAAAACTGTCTCTTCTGCAAAATCCTGAAGGGTGAGATTCCCTCTTCCAAAGTGTATGAGAACGAGTATGTATATGCTTTCCGGGATATCAATCCCCAGACTCCGGTTCATATCCTGGTTATTCCGAAGAAGCATGTCTCCGGCCTCAGCGCCATTGACAGCCTGGAGGAAAAGGACATCGCGGAATGCCTGCTGGCCGTCCGCGCCGTCGCCGCGCAGGAGAACCTGACCGGCGGTTACCGCGTTGTTTCCAACTGCGGCGCTGACGCCTGCCAGTCTGTTCCCCATCTCCATTTCCATATCCTCGGCGGCCGCCGGATGGGTGAACAAATGGCCTGAATCCCCGGTTTTCCTGTAACTTCGGTCCATACATTTCAGGGGATTGCAGAAAAAAGTTGACTCAGATACTGTTTGGCTGTATAATTAGCCATGGCTTTTTCAGTTTGACGGTTGTCATCTGCAGGCCATTGTATTGAGCGAGGGGAGGGATAACAGTGTCCGAGGTTCGTATCCGCGAAAATGAGTCCCTGGAAAGTGCGCTCAAACGGTTTAAGCGGCAGTGCGCCCGCAGCGGCGTTCTCCAGGAAGTTCGCAAACGCGAGCATTACGAAAAGCCCAGCGTTAAACGCAAGAAAAAGGCTGAAGCCGCCCGTAAGCGCAAGTGGTAATTTAGCTAAACTCCCTTCTCTTCGGAGAAGGGTTTTTTTGATGCCAAAATCCTGTCCGAAGCCTTGTCATTCAAGACTTGTTTTGATATAATGGCCATAGTATCTGAAGAAAAGAGGATGTCATGGTCTATTCGTTTGAGCTGATCAAACATGCTAATATACGTTATCGCGATTTTCTTCCTTTTCTTGCGCGCTGTGAGCTTTTTTCCATGCTCTCTTCCCTGGATATTTCCTGTGAAATCAATGAGGAGGACATGGGCGGTTCCCGGTTTTTAACGGTTGACTGCCGGGAGCTGGACAACCGGGAAATCAATTATCTTGCCGGCCACAGTTCTTTTGTTTTTATGGCGGAAAAAACCGGTGGCATGCTCCGTCCCCTCTCTGTGAGCAGTCCGGCCTTCCTGCCGGAGGATCTTCCTGAGGTCCTGAAATATAAAGGAAAAACCAGTGTTACCTTTACCCGGATGATGATCAACACGGCTGCTGCCCTTTCATCCTTCCGGGATCATGATCAGCCCCTTACCTTTTTTGATCCCGTCTGCGGCAGGGGAACAGGCTGTTTCTGTGCCCTCACCGCCGGGATGAACGCTGTCGGGATTGATCTGGACAGGAAGGATATCCGGGAAGCCTGTGATTATTTTTCCCGGTACCTGAAGTTTCACAAGCTGAAACACGAAGCAAAATCCCGTTCTGAAACAGTGAACGGCCATTCGGTCCCTGTCAGTGCTTTTTCTTTTGCGGTCACCAAGGATCGCTGGCAGTCCGGGGATGTGAGAACCCTTTCCCTGGCCTGCGCTGATACGTCGGAGTCCCCTGCCCTTTTCCGGAAAGGCGGACCCTATATCATTGCGGCGGATCTTCCCTACGGCATTCAGCATGCCCCGCTGGCCGGTGCCAGGCCTGAATCCCTTCAGCATTTCCTTTCACGTGTCCTGCCTGTATGGAAACAGGTGCTCCGTCCCGGCGGCGCCATCGCGCTGAGCTTCAATACGCTGACGCTGCCCGCGCAGGATGTCCGGAGCGCGCTCACCGCGTCCGGTTTCCGCCTTCCCCGTCATGAATACTTTACCCTGCTCCGTCATGAAGTTGAACATGCGGTTGTCCGGGATGTCGTTTTTGCTTTGAATACTGAGGAGGAATCTTTAATATGACTCACGATGAACTGAATGGAATGACTGTGCTGCAGCTTCGCAAGCTGGCCAGGGAGAACTCCGTGGTCCTTGGCTCCGGTATTGACAAAGCCGGTATCATCGAAAAGCTGCTCGCCGTTCTTTCCGCGGATAAGGAATCTGCCCGGGAAACGGAACCCCAGGCCGAGCCCAAATACCAGGCTGCCTGGCATAATTCCGATACCCCCAGGTATAATGCCCGGCCCGCCTATCAGGCTCCCGGATCCGCTCCTCGTCCCGCCTGGCAGAATACGTCACCTTCCGGCCAGCATCTTTCCCACGATCAGCAGCATGTACAGCCTGTCCGGCCCGGCGGATTCACCCCCCGCTTTGGTCCGGCTGCGGCGTCAGCACCGGCTCCCGTCCATCAGGCTGCTGAAGAGAATAACGAATCCCATGCCGTTCCTGCGGCATCCCCCCTGCCGGAAAAACGGATCGTGCATCCCGTGGAATCCGGTTTCGGTCCCCGTTCCTTCGGGCCTCTTTCCGCACCTCTGCAGCAGCGGACTCCTGAACCTTTCTCTCCCCTGCAGGCGCAGGATACTGGTGTACAGACGCCCACACTGGAGGAACTGCTTTCTTCCGGCGATTATGAAGAAGGCGGCGGCATCCTGGAACTCCATCCGGACGGATACGGCTTCCTGCGCAATGCCAACTTCCAGCCTTCCACAAAGGATATTTATGTATCCATGGCCCAGATCCGCCGTTTCGGCCTGCGCACGGGCGATATGGTAAAAGGTAAGGTCCGTCCCCAGCGTGAAGGAGATAAATATGCCGCGCTTCTGTATATTTCCAGTGTGAATGACGTACCGGAAGAGGAAGCCTTCAACCGGCCCATGTTCGATGAGCTGACGCCTGTTTATCCCAACCGCCGGATCTCCCTGGAAAGCAGTGACGGCCATTCCTTCCGGGATATGCGCCTGATTGATCTGATTGCCCCCCTGGGCTTTGGCCAGCGCGGTCTCATGCTCTGTCCGCCCCAGACCGGTAAAACCGATATCATGAAGCACTTTGCTTCCGTGGTCTGTGAAAACTATCCGGATGTTCATGTCCTCATGCTCATGATTGACGCCAATCCCGAGGATGTGACCCTGCTTCGTGACTCCGTTCCCTGCACCGTTCTCGCCTCCACCTTCGACCAGACACCCGAAGCCCATCTCCGCCTCTCCGAAATCGTGCTGGAACGCGCCATGCGCCTGGTGGAACAGCAGAAGGATGTTGTCCTGATTGTGGACAGCCTGACCCGCCTGGCAAAGATTTATACCACCGCTGCTGCCCAGCAGGGACGCAGTCTGCCCGGCATGGTGAATCCCTCCAGTCTGTTCCGCGCGAAACGTCTGTTCGGCGCTGCCCGCTGCCTGAAGGAAGGCGGAAGCCTGACCGTCCTGGCGGCCATGGATGTCAGCACAGGTTCCAAAGTGGATGATTCCGTGGTGGAGGAATTCAAGGGAACCGCCAATATGGAACTGACCCTGGACCAGAATGTGGCCCGGGCGGGTGTCGTTCCCTCTCTGAATCTGCAGCAGAGCTTCACCAAGAACGCGGATATCCTGCTGGACGACAAACAAAAGGAAGGCCTGTCCCTGATCCGCACCATGCTTGGCAGTACGTCCTCCTCTGTGGCTATTCCCCAGCTGATATCCATGATGGAAAAAACAGACACCAATGCCGCCCTGCTCCTGAAGATCAAGGACTGGTTTGCTCTGATGAACCGCTGATCCGGAGGAATCTATGGATGCTGTATATGTAATCGGTCATAAGAATCCGGATACGGATTCCATCGTTTCCGCAATGGCCTATGCCGCCCTGCAGAACGCCCTGGGCAACAATAACCATTATATTGCAGCCCGCTATGGCCATCTGAACACGGAAACTTCTTTCCTGCTGGACCGTTTCGGTTTCCAGCCGCCTGTACATCTTCGCACCGTGCGTACCCAGGTGGCGGATATTGATTATGACACGCCGCCCACCGTCGGCGCCGGTGTGCCTGTTTCCTATGCCTGGCAGGTGCTTCATAAGGATAACAATCACGTAACCGCCCTCCCCATTACACAGGAGGACGGTCGTCTTTTCGGCCTCATTACTGCCGGAGGAATGGCTGATTCCGATATGAAATCAGTGGCGGATCCTTCTGTTTCCTCCATCCCTGTTTTTAATCTGCTCAGCGCCCTGGAAGGCCATATCATCAACGCGGAGCAGGACAGCTTTGAGGAAATATCCGGCGAAGTGGTCATTGCCCTTCCGGGCAGCCTTTCCTCTATCCGTGCCGGAAGCATTGTTCTCTGCGGGGATCAGAAGGATATGGCGGACCGTGCAGTTGCTGCAGGCGCTTCCTGCCTGATTTTCTGTGCCACCTCCCTGGGGGAGCAGTACCGCGGCGTCTCCTCCTCCACCTGCCTGATTGTCAGTCCCTTTGACGCCTACCGGGCAGCCCGGCTGATCTTCCAGTCCGTTCCGGTGGGACGGATTGCCTGTACCCGGGACCTGCAGTATTTTCATCTGTCAGATTACCTGGACGATGTGCGGGACCGCGTCATTCAGAGCCGTTTCCGTTCCTATCCGGTTCTGGATGATGAGGATAAAGTCATCGGAACCCTCTCCCGTTATCACCTGATCCGTCCCCGGAAAAAGAAAGTGGTCCTGGTGGACCATAACGAAATGGGCCAGGCTGTTGCAGGGCTGGAGCAGGCCGATATCATCGGGATTATTGACCATCACCGCCTGGCGGATGTCCAGACCGGCAATCCGGTCTTTATGCGGAATGAGCCCATTGGGTCCACCACCTCCATCATCGCCAAGATGTACCAGGAGCATGGCCTGATGCCTTCCCCGCAGCTGGCCGGGCTGATGGCTGCCGCGATCATTTCCGATACAGTCATGTTCAAGAGTCCCACCTGTACGCCTCATGACAAAATCTTGGCTGAACGTCTGGCCCGTCACGCAGGAATCGACTGTGAGGAACTGGGCCGGGCAATGTTCTCCAGGGGTGTCTCCGCCGATATGCCCGCCATGGCGCTTCTTCGCTACGATATGAAGGAATTCCATCTGGCTTCCCATTCCCTTTCGATTTCACAGATCACCACGGTGGATTCGGATCCTTTCCTGAAAATGAAGGACGATTTTATTGCATCCCTGGAACAGGTGCGGAAAGAGAAGCAGTATGATATCGCCATGATGATGATCACCAACGTGCTGAAGGAAGGAACAGAACTTCTCTTTGCCGGGGATGCGGATATTATCCGCAATGCCTTCTCTGCTGACGATGTCAAGGGGAACCACGTTTTCCTTCCCCAGGTTCTTTCCCGCAAAAAACAGATTGTTCCGGCCCTTTCCCAGATCTGGGGCTGAACACCGGAACAGAAAAAAGCATGGTGCCTTTCGGTACCATGCTTTTTTTGTAATTGCTTATCAAATATCGTCCGAGATACTGAGCACTTCCCCGTCATATCCGAGGCTCACCAGTTTTCCGCTTTCATAGGTGACGGAAATATCATGGGGGTTCAGTATGATTTCCGTCGGTCCGTAAACCTCGGGATCATCGATATCCGATTTCCACAGCACATCCCCATCGGAGGAAATGGCTACAGGATCCGGACCGTCTGTACCGGCGATGTACATGATGCCGGTGTTTTCACCCACCGTGCACACTGCCGCGTTTCCCAGCGGGCATGCGTTTTTGGACAGGGTCCACATTTCGAGGCCGTCCATCAGGTCCAGCATAATCAGGCCGTATTCCGCGTCATAGACATATACCTGGGGTTCATCATCCGTGCCGCCCATAAACGCCTTCAGATTGCTGAACTGGCCTGTCTCCTCCACGCCCTCCGTGTATCCCCAGGCCGGCTCATCATCAATGAAGCAGCCTACCCGCAGGTACTCCCAGGTTTTGTCGTTTTCCTCTGCTGTTTCGTAAGCAGCCAGGACGGAAACGTTGAACTCCTTCCAGTCCAGGACAACCTTGCCGTTGCCGATGATCTGTTCCCGGGTCATCAGGTCGTTGTTCTGCCTGGTTTCCGCCATTTCGAATTCCGGAGCGGGAACCAGGTGCTTCTTGAGGATGTAGCCTTCCACGCCTTCATATTCACAGCGGATGAACAGCTTGTACTGCTGCTTGTATTTCCCCGGCTGGTATTTCGCCACATTGTTGTTGCAGTACTGGACGATGGCATCCAGCGGCACCTTGGCCAGGACCTTGCTGGTCTTGTCAGGTCTTTCCCGGAGGGATACGTATTCCCGGCAGTTTGTGATCCGCATGGCACCGAGATAATACTGGTCCCGTACAACAACTTTGCGTTCCGCCACGGAAACTGAGCAGCAAAAACAGAGGATCAACGCGATGATGAATACAATCGGCTTCTTCATGAATGCCCGCTCCTTTGTTCTGCCATAATATGTAACTATTTTACTCCGTTTCATGTGATTTCTCAACCCAGAACATCAAAAAAACCTTTTTTCACCTTGTTATGTCTGTATGTATGGATATAATATTCGGTATACAGTATGCGGCAGGCCTTCTGCCGCGGAAAGTGGTGAACTATGAATACGGAACTGGTTGTCTTCATTGTCTATCTCTGTTTTATGATCGGCATCGGCGTCTATTTCTTCATCAAAAGCCGCGGCAGCGGTGAAAAGGAATACTTCCTCGGCGGCCGCAAAATGGGTCCCTGGGTTTCCGCCCTTTCCGCCGGTGCTTCCGATATGAGCGCCTGGGTGCTGATGGGCCTTCCCGCTTCCATCTATGCCGCCGGTATCGGCCAGGCCTGGATTGCTATCGGTCTTGCCCTCGGTTATGCCCTTGCCTGGATCTTTGAGGCTCCCCGCCTGCGTCGTTTCTCCATTGCGGCCAATGACTCCATTACCCTGCCGCAGTACCTCACCAACCGCTTCAAATCCTCCAGCAAAGCGCTCCAGATTCTCTGCGCTGCCATCTTCCTGATTGCCTACACCATCTATGCCGCTTCCAGCGTCAAGGCCTGCGGTACCCTGTTCCAGACGGTATGCGGCAACATTTTTGTGCAGGACAATGATTTGCTGAATCAGCAGATCTTTATGTACATTGCCGCCGCCATTATCATTGGCTATACCTTCATGGGCGGTTTCAGCGCCGTCTGCTGGACAGACTTCTTCCAGGGCCTGCTGATGCTCGGTGCCCTGCTCATTGCCCCAATCTTTGCTCTGGGCCTCATCAGCGGCGGCCAGGGTGCCATGTCCATGGAAGCCCTGAATGCGGCAAACCCCGATTACTGGAATCTTTTCCCTGACTGGAAAACCGTTGCCTCCGGCCTGGGCTGGGGCCTTGGTTATTTCGGTATGCCCCATATCATTATCCGGTTCATGTCTGTCCGCAGTGACAAAGACCTGCGCAAGAGCGCTAAGATCGGTATCTCCTGGAATGTGCTGATCATCCTCTTCTCTGTGGCAGCCGGCTGCATCGGCCACCTGTTCATGGGTGAACTGGCGGATTCCTCCACCGTCTTCATTCAGATGGTCCGTACCATCTTCCCCGCTGTGATCTCCGGTATTCTGCTGTCCGCCATTCTGGCCGCGGCCATGTCCACTGCCGATTCCCAGCTGCTCTGCGCGTCTTCCGCCTTTGCTTCCGATGTTTACAAGCCTGTCATCCGCAAGGATAAGTCCACTGACAGGGAAATGTTCTGGGTCGGTCGTTATGTGGTGCTTGTCATTGCGATTATCGCGGTGCTGATTGCCTCCAATCCCAACAGCCAGAGCATCATGGATCTCGTCTCCAATGCCTGGGGCATTTTCGGCGCCGCCTTCGGCCCGGCCATCCTGCTGAGCCTGTTCTGGAAGCGCTTCACCTTCAAGGGTGCGGTTGCCGGTATTGCGGTCGGTGCCCTGGTTGATATCGGCTGGCTGATTGTCCATAATTACAAGGACGGCCTCCTGGCTCCCTGGAAGATTTCCTACACCGGCATCTTCTCCCTGTATGAAATCATCCCCGGTTTCATTGCCGGCCTGGCTGCCGCCGTCATTATCACCCTGATCGACCGGAAACCCTCCAAGGAAGTGGACGATCTCTTCGATCTCGCGGTTTCCGATCAGATTGACTGATCTTCTTCCGTTGATATTCAAACCGGTCCGGCAAATCTGCCGGACCGGTTTTCTGTGCATCACGCAAAGGAAAAGGACACGCTGTTCAGCGTGTCCTCAGGAAACTCATTCAATATTGAAGCGCTTCTTGAAGCGATCCACACGGCCGCCCGTGTCAACCAGCTTCTGCTTGCCGGTGTAGAAAGGATGGCACTTGGAGCAAATATCCACCTTCATCTCTTTCTTGGTAGAACCGGTTTCAAAAGTTTCACCGCATACGCAGCGAACCACGCACTTACCATACTGGGGATGAATATTTTCCTTCATTGCTGTTTCACCTCTTTCGCGTATGCAATGGCGGT
>JBGUGL010000051.1:0-78315 GCA_045111455.1 Christensenellales bacterium
TAACCGGCGGGTCGCGTTTACTTTTGCATAAGCATTCACGAGTCGCCTGTTTGCCGTGCCGAAAAACTAACATGCTGCATTCAAGCAGCCTGATTTTACCACATTTCTCAATTTCTTGCACTTGTAAATTCAGTCTTTGAAGACGTCGAAAACAGCCTTCGTGTTATTGGACGATATTCAGTTCACATTTTTGTTTTGCATTCAAGCAGATGCCGGGTGGGAGAGACTGACTCGGGACTGAGTTGCAGGAGGTGCGGAGAATGGGCATGACGTGGAAAGAGACCATCACGGAACTGACGAGGGAGTTCATGGCCTGGGGCTGTCCTTTCAGCAGGAAGCAGCTGCCGGAGATCGCCATGGGTTATGACTGCACACCGCTGTTCTTCTGGAACTGGATGGAGGATCCGGAAACGGAGAAGAATGAGAAGGGCTTCCTGCGGGTGCTGGGGTATGCCTGGCGGAGATATATGGAAGAGCAGGAAGAGATCGCTCCGCGGCATAGGGGAGCGGTGAAGCCTGCCGGGGTGAAGGTGGCCGGAAAAGCGGCGTAAGGGACCCGGAAGAAGACGGCAAAATAGCACGTTGTATTTTGCAGAACGGATACTGTTTTGTCGGGTACAGGTCCTGTATGATACAGGTGCGGGAGTGGGAAACCGACCGACGGAGCTTGGAGGGATTGCGGATGCTGTTCCTGATCGGGTGGCTGATGCTGGCAGGGTACCTGCTGAGCACGGGCATGGAAGTCCTGGGGCATATTGTGCTCTGGGGCGGGCTGATCCTGGTGATTGCCCTGTTTGCCGGAGCGGGAAAGAATAAGCCCGGCCGGGGAAGCCGGGAGGAAGAAGAGGATAAGGAAATGGAAGAGCTGATGCTCTATGAGACGCTCTTCGGGGACGAAGAGGACGAAGAGTGAAGGAAATATTGGATAGCGAAAAGGCCGGAATGGATTTCCGGTCTTTTCTTATGCGAAGAGTTTTACAATGGTTGAATTTTTTGAGATATTTTTCCGAAACTACTTATTCAAACGTCTTTATATATAGAGAGTTATACTATGTGAAGAACAAGTCAAATGTCGATTGTATATAAGGAGGTGAGAATTCATAGCTGAAAATTCTGTAGGTAAAAAAGCTGTATCATAGTATGGCTCTGCTTGTCTGGAAAATATAAAAACAAAGAGAAGGAGAAAAAAGATGAAGAAAATAATAGCTATTATTCTGTTATGTGTTGTAATACTCCCTATCGTTACTGTTTTTGCTGAAATAATTCCCTATTGTCCTCACGAACAGAACGGATACTCTTGTATTGCATGGGGGGAATGGAGGCCAGTTGGCGAATACCATATTGTCAACTCAGGGCATTACCGTGATG
Organism: Christensenellales bacterium; assembly: GCA_045111455.1. Taxonomy (GTDB): domain Bacteria; phylum Bacillota; class Clostridia; order Christensenellales; family Aristaeellaceae; genus Aristaeella. Next base: position 1,369 of record JBGUGL010000051.1, read on the forward strand.
AAGAAAGATATGGCACATGCTCTCTTTGCAGCAATCTTTATCAAGATACCAGGACAGGAGACATTATACAACATAGTTATGATAAGGATCTGGGTGAAAAAAGGATAAGTTGTATATATACAAACCCACATCAGCACTCATGTCAATTAGAAAGAACCAGACAATGTGTTTGCGGTAAAACACATAAATCTTATCGCGGTACAGTTGAATCTCACAGTTGGTTTTTAGGATTTATCTGTTTTGGATGCGGAGCTACAAGATAAGCACTTAACTATTATGATATAGCCTTTAGTGAGGATATAAGCCTTTCATGACGTAGGGGAAATTCTGTCTATCAGAATTTCCCCTGATTTTCACCAGATAATCCAATGAAATTGCATTTTCCGGGGGGAATATGGGGAAAACGATACGGGAATAGGAGCTTCCTTGGACTGAAATGCGGTAGAAACGGAAAGAAGGATTTTTCCATTCGGTATAGAATTATGGTAAAGCCGGGCAATCCGGCGAAGTGAATAACGCCTATGAAGAGTGCGCGAGGGACAGGCCCTGTGACCGCACGACAACCTGCAGCAATGTAAGGTGCCAAAGCCTGACCGATAGGATGAGGGAACAGAGGATATGCCATCCTGTCGGAAACGACAGGATGGTTTTTTCGCGGCTCTTCGGGGGGATCTTGAAAGGAGCGGTACGGGCATGGATATGGAAGCGATGGCGAACCGGGTTGTGGACTATGTAAGGATCAGGAGGGCAGAGAAGAAGCCGGATCCGGAGGAAATCCACCGGGGACTGCAGCAGGGACTGCAGATTGAGCACCCGGAGAAAATCATGGGCTATGCTGGATTTTTCCGCAGCCTGGGGGATATATACGCTTCGGGATATATCGCCGGGGAGATGGACAGGGAACGGTTCAGGAACTTTGTGACGGATTCCCTGAAACGCTTTGACAAAGGGGACTTCGGGGATATCTCCGAGAGCGACAGAAGCGCGAACATTGATGACCGGTACCTTTTCGGGATCAACCGGGCCTTTGGCCGGTACGGGTATTTCCTGTCGGACAGGGACCAGGAGGGCAAAGATCCGTTTTATGAAGTGATCTGCATCCGGGAGCATGACGGAAATACGTGGGTCACCTGTGACTCCGAACCGGACTGGTTCCTCTTCCTGGAGGAGGAGCATATAAAGATGCTCAGGGATAAGAAATGGGAAAAATGAGGGAAAAGGAGGCGGGAACAATGCAGGATGATATGGAGAAAACCCTGGAGGCCTGGCTCAAAAATCCTTCCTGGCGGAGATACTATGAGGAGGCGCCGTCGGAGAAGTGCCGGGAGGTGATTGCCCTGGAGTTCCTGTACAGCGACGGGGAAGAGGAGGAAGTCCTGGAGAAGATGGAACGCCTGGAGGAGGAATTGGAGGCGGAGGACTGGAAATACCTGTATATGTACTGCGGGAACAATCCCCGGAAAAAAGCCATTCATGACCGGATTGTAAAGATGGAGGCAGGGTATACGGAAGGGTGAGGGCATATGTCGCCTTCCGGGCGACCTGTTTCTGCTTTGCTTCTGCTATACTTGGTGTGTAAGGGAAGAGAAGGAGGAATGCGGATGTACGGAGCGATTCTGGGAGATATTATCGGGAGCCCCTATGAGTTTGACCGGGGCGGAAAGACGAAAGATTTTCCTTTGTTCAGCGAAGACAGCGAGTTTACGGATGACACCGTAATGACCGTTGCCGTGGCGGATGCACTGATGAACTGCGGAAAGGATCCGGAGGAGATCCGGAACGTACTGACTTATTCCATGCGGAAATGGGGCAGGAAGTATCCGGATGCAGGATACGGCGGCCGGTTTATCGTCTGGCTGTTCGCGCCGAATCCCCAGCCCTACGGAAGCTACGGCAACGGCTCCGCCATGCGGGTGGCTTCTGCGGGCTGGCTGTATGACACTCTGGAGGAGACCTGGAAGACGGCCCGGTTGACGGCAGAGGTGACCCACAACCATGAGGAGGGCATCAAGGGCGCGGAGTGTGTGGCCTGTGTGATCTTCCTGGCCCGGACCGGCAAGAGCAAGGAAGAGATCCGGGAGTTTGTGACCTCGGTTTTCGGGTATGACCTGTCCCGGACCTGTGATGAGATCCGGCCGGGATACCATCATATGGAAAGCTGCCAGGATACGGTGCCGGAGGCCATCACAGCCTTCCTGGAAGGGAAGGACTTTGAGGACGTGATCCGCACGGCGGTGTCCCTGGGCGGAGACTGCGATACCCTGACCTGCATTGCAGGCAGCATGGCGGAAGCCTTCTACGGGGTGCCGGAAAAACTGAAGGAGGCATGCAGGAAACTGCTGCCGGAGGAAATGCTGGAAGTGCTGGACCGGTTTGAGGAAAAGCGGAAATAAGGAGCGGGAAGAGGAAACTGCATGAGGTATGAAAAGTGCTGCGGGGCAGTGGTTTACAGGATGCAGAACGGACAGCCGGTATTCCTGGTGGAAAAGATGGACCTGGGGCATCTGTCCCTTCCGAAAGGCCATGTGGAAGAGGGCGAGACGGAAGAGGAGACAGCCCTCCGGGAGATCCGGGAGGAAACCGGGCTGGAAGTGAAACTGGACACGGGTTTCCGTCATGCTGTGCATTACCCGCTCCGGGACGGGAACGGAAAGAAGGAGGTTGTCTTTTTCGCAGCGGAAGCGCTGCCCGGGGAGGAGACCCCCCAGGAAGACGAAATAGCCTGGCTGAAATGGATGCCCTTTGCACAGGCAGTTGAGGCTGTGACCTATCCGGAGGTTAAGGAGGTACTGGTTCATGCCTATGCATACCTGAGTGACAAGCACCACTTTGACAGATCATGAGACAGTCAGAAGTGTATTATGCCGAAATCCCATAAACAATATTCGAAAGGCCTGAATTTCAGGCTTTTTCTTTGCATTTCCGGTATGAACAAATTCCCTTTTATGGTATGATGCTCCTGAGATTTTTCGTTCTTCGGTGAAATAGCATCAGGTATTCGTCCGCGGCGGTTCTTTATTCCTGCCGGCGGCCTGGTATGCTGTTCCTGAAGGCGGCGGTAACCCGGCAATGGCTGTAAGTTATCTGCTGAAAGATTTGAAAGGAGTGTCTGCTATGGAAAACATCCTCGAATTCCTGGGAAGCAACTGGTACTGGATCCTGATCGGGATCGCCGCGATCATCATTATTGTGAAGTTCATTCCGCGGTACAAGATCGCGCCCCCGGATACGGCCCTGATCATTTCCGGCCTGATCCGCCGGAGCTACAAGGTGCGGAACCCCGACGGCACGATTTCCTCCAAGAAATTCGGCTACCGGATCGTCCGGGGCGGCGCCACCTTCTATGTGCCCGCCATTGAGCGGATCGACCAGCTGGATATGTGCCTGAACCAGGTGGACATCAAAACAGCGCAGCCCGTGCCCACCAAGGAATACATCTCCGTGCTGGTGGACGCGGTGGCCAATATCAAGATCGGATCGGATGACCTGTCCATCGCCACGGCGGCGGAGCAGTTGCTGCATTACAATCCCGACCAGATCAAGGCCCTGGCCAAGGACGTGCTGGAAGGCAACATGCGTGAGATCATCGGCCAGATGACCATCGCGGAACTGGTGCAGAACCGGGATAAGTTCGCCCAGGAATCCATCAAGGCCGCCATGAGCGACATGAGCAACATGGGTCTGGAGATCATCAACCTGACCATCCAGAACTTCTCCGACAAGGACGGCAACGTGATCGACACCATGGCTGCCCGGAACGTGGCGGAGAAGGAACAGGACAAGCGCATTGCGGAAGCCGCGGCGGAGAAGGAATCCAAGTTCGCCGAAATGCAGGCGGAAGCGGAGATTGCCCGGCAGAACCGTGACCTGGAGGTCCAGAAGGCCGCCTTCAAGCAGGAAACGGAAGAAGCCCGCGCCAAGGCCGAGATGGCCTACCGGGTGGAGCAGGAGCGCATCAACAAGACCTTTGCCACCGAGCATGCGGCGGCGGAACTGACCCGGCTGGAAAAGGAAACGGAACTGAAACGCCAGGAAGTGGAAATCCAGCGGGAGAAGCTGAACGTGGAGATCCGCGAAAAGGCCCAGGCCGAAAAGGACCGCGCCATGGCGGAAGCCGAGGCGGAGAAGTACCGCCGGCAGGCGGAAGCGGATGCGTCCCTGTACGCTGCCCAGAAGGAAGCGGAGGCCATCCGCATGAAGGGCGAGGCGGAAGCGGACGCCATGCGGATGAAGGCGGAAGCCATGCAGCTCTACGGCCAGGCTGCCATGATGCAGATGGTCACCGACAAGCTGCCTGACATTGCCCGGGCGGTATCCGAACCCCTGAGCAAGACCGAAAAGATCATCCTCTTCGGCGAAGGCGGCGCCACCTCCATGGCCCGGGATACCGCCGGCACCATGCTGCAGACCTTCGAAGCGGTGAAGGAAGCGGTGGGCCTGGATATCCCCAAGACCATCCGGGACGTGACCACCGGCGGACTCATCGGGAAAGCGGCAGCGGAGCCGGAAGGCGATGCCCCTGCAGCCGAAGAAGCCCCGGAAACGTAAAAAAACAACAGCGGGCCGCGGCAGACTGCCGCGGCCTGCTTCCTTCTGCCGCAAGGTGGACAGCGGAAAGTTGTCCGTGATATAATGCAAATGCTGTAAACACAAGGCTGCCGCGGCAAGAAGGACGGCAGCCGGGAGGATGTCCGTATGAAGCGTATGACTGTTATCCTGATGATCCTGGCAATGCTGCTCTGCTGCGTTCCCGTGCAGGCGGAGGAGGCGGCGGTTCCGGTGAGCGGAATCACCCTGAGCGCTGCGGACCTGGTGCTGGCCCCGGGCATCGCCTGGCGGCTGACGGCCCAGGTGGAACCGGAGAATGCAACGAACACCGGCATTGTCTGGAAGACGACGAATGATAAAGTGGCGGCGGTGGATGAGAAGGGCATCATCCGCAGCGGCTCCGCCGGCCAGGCGGTGATCACCGCCGAGGCGGCGGACGGGTCCAAAGTGAAGGCGGAAGTGAAGGTCAGCGTGCAGAAGTATGACGTGGTCTTCGATTCCGTCCAGCCGAAGAACGTGGAATACAAGATTGCCCCCGGGAAGAACCGGCATATCACTGCCCATGTGGATACCGGGTGCGTGCGGATTTCCGAGGTGGACTACCGGGAGACCTTCGAGGAAGGCAAGCAGCACGTGGACGTGGTGAACGTATCCCCGGTGAAGGCGGGACCGGACGTGGTGTCCGTCACCGGCACGGGGAACAACCTGAACTGCCGGGTGTATGTGTGCCCGGACGTGTTCCCGGAGTGCGGCGGCGCCCTGCTGACGGATGAGAACGGGAAGGATACCGGCATCCTGTTCATGAACCTGCCCTGGGACATCTCCTACACGGAAGCGAAGTATTCCCTGGACGCCCAGGGAAAGGCGATCAAAACCCCGGTGATGCACGACATTACGGTCCGGGCGCAGATGGACGGGAAGCTGGTGTTCGGGAACATTGAGGCGACCCACGCAGCCCTGGATTTCGCCTATCCCACGGCCACGGACAAGCCCCTGGAGGAGAACGCCCTGTACAGGGGCCTGTATTACTTCGATCCCGAAACGCCCTTTGAGCAGGTGCGCCTGGCGGTGCGGAGCGTGTACGGCCTGGATAACGGGGAGCACGACGGAACCCGCTGCAGCTGGGAAAAGGACGGCGTGGAACTGGAGCTGGAAAAGAAGGAAAAGTTCACTGTGCTGACGGTGACAAGGGGGATCTGAGCACAGGAAAAGGGAATGCAGAACGGCTGCGCATGACGCGCAGCCGTTTTCCTGTGCCTGCCGGATTTACTTCTCCGGTTCTTCAAAGCGGATCATCCGCAGGGGAACCTTCACAAACCAGTTTCCTTCAATGGCTTCCGTCTCCTCCGGGAAAGCGGTCAGGGCCAGGAGGGTGCCTTCCTGCACTTCCTCCGGGGTGCAGGGGAAGATGTAGTTTTCCCATTCATTGAACCCGTCCCCGTCTTCATCCCAGACCCAGCCGAAATTGTGGTCTTCCGGATGATCCTTATACCGGTACCAGGCGGGGAGACCGTCCGCACACTGCATCTGTGCGTAGCAGAAGGCCCGGGAATACGTTACGTCTCCTTCCCTGAGCAGGGCGTCCGGCAGGTAGTGGAACTGGACATGCAGCTGTCCGTCAATCCAGCCGATGCCGCTCAGCTCAATCATTTGATTCAGCGGAATATGCAGGCTCGCGGCGGGATCCGGAATCAGCCCGGGAGCAGGGCGGCTGTCGGGATCCATCAGGGACCGGGCGTTTTCCGGCACGGCTGCGGTCTGCAGGTGACCGCCGTATTCCGCCAGCATGGGATGCAGGTCCTTTGTCTCATGCCGGCTTTGGATCAGGTACTGGATATACAGGGGAATCTCATAGTCCTCGTTCGTGAGGGAAGGATCATAATCAAACTCCTGGGCATAGACGCCGGTTTTGGTTTCCGGGTCGAAGGACAGGGGCATGATCTCAGAAACGGGAATCTCCGGGTCTCCCGGCCGGGCTTCCCGGGGGAAGGCCAGCTCGCTGAAGGAGGGAGCGGTATACGCATCGATCCGGTCCCCTTCCAGGTCCTGCAGGGAGAAGGTCACATGGGCCTTATTCCCCTTTACCACTGCGGAGAGCACCTCCATGCGGATGCCTTCCGATTCGCAGCTTTTGTTGACGGGCATCAGGAACTCCGCCGCTTCCGGCCAGTAGGCGTGCAGGCGGGTGTTGAACACATCCACCGTGGCAGCCAGGGCGGTGGCCAGGGTCATGACTGCCAGGATCACGCACAGGATCACCGCTGCCCGGGGCATTCTCCGAGTCCGCTTTTCCCCGGAGGTCAGTTTCAGAATCTGCATATCGCTTCTTTCGTCAAAGCCTGCAGGAGGCGTGGGCCGCTGTGCCTGCAGGGCTGTTTTCAGTTCATCCTTAAGCATGGCTGTTTTCCTCCCTGTTCATTTCTTTCCGGAGCATTTCCAGCCCCCGGGCGATCCGCGATGAAACGGTGCCGCGGGGCAGGTGTAGGACGGCTGCGATTTCCTTTTCCTGCATTTCCTCGTCAAACTTCAGCAGCAGGGGCAGCCGGTATTTTTCTTCCAGGGCTGTGAGGTAGTCCGCGATGCCGCGGTCGGCCTGCGGAGCCTCCAGCACGTTTTCCAGCGGTTCAAGGGGCGTGGTGTGCCTGCGCCTGCGCAGCTGGTCATGGGCCGCGTTGATGACGCTCCGCATGAGGTAGGCCGGCAGGGCCTGTTCCGTACGGATGGCCGGCAGGCGCTTCCAGACGGCTTCCACCGCGGCGGAAACCGCGTCTTCCGCGTCCGCGTCCGAGTGAAGGAGATGGTACGCCACCCGCCACATGGCCTGCCGCCTGGTTCTCACAGCTTCCGTAAAGAGCTGTACTTTCTGGTCGCTCATGTTTTTCTTTCCTTCCTGTATCCGGATACACTATAAAGACGCGCGGAACGGTGCCCTGTGCTCCATCATACAGAAAAAAATCTGCAAAAGCAAAACTGCGGCTTTCCTCCGGGCACCTTCTTCCTTCCTTATTGCGGCGGCGGGGGAAAACGGGTAAAATTGCAGGCAGGATAACAGGTAAAGGAGCCGGGAAAATGATTCAGGATATTGCGCCGGACTGGCTGGACAATGCTTTTGTGAACTGCGCGCCGGAGGAGGATGAGCCGGTGCTGGTGTTTGACGAATCCGGAAGGCTGTATGCACGTATAGAGGAGGGAACGATCCGGTTTACCTGCCGGGGACAGGCGGAAGCCCGGGAAACGGTGTACCTGTTCTCCCTGAGCGGGCAGCGCTTTTTCCTGATGCTGGAGGGCAACTGCAGGGAGATCCCCGGGTACGGGTACCTGACGGTCCGGGAACTGCGGGACCGGAGCCGGGGAAAGGAGCTCTTCGCGGCCTTTACGGCGTATCACCTGTGGCGGTGGTACGCAGACAACCGCCGCTGCGGAAGGTGCGGGGAGAAGACGGCGCCGGATGCAAGGGAACGGGCCCTGCGGTGCGGAAAGTGCGGGCATGTGATCTATCCCCGGATCAACCCGGCGGTGATTGTGGGCGTGACCCGGGGAGACGAAATCCTGATTACCCGCTACCGGACGGGCTATGCCCATAACGCGCTGGTGGCAGGGTTCGCGGAGATCGGGGAAACCCTGGAGCAGACTGTGGCCCGGGAGGTTATGGAAGAGACCGGGATCAAAGTGAAGAACATCCGGTATTACAAGTCCCAGCCCTGGGGCATGGCCCAGGATATGCTGGCAGGGTTCTACTGCGAGGCGGACGGGGACGGGGAAATCCGGATGGATGAGAATGAGCTGAAGTACGCGGAATGGGTCCGGCGGGAGGACGTGGTGCTGCAGCCCAATGACCTGAGCCTGACGAATGAGATGATGAAGAAGTTCAGGGACAATTCATAATTCAGAATTCATAATTCATAATTAAAGGGGAACGAGATTTCTCCACGCGGACGCTTCGCGTCCTTGGTCGAAATGACAAACAAAACGCAATGAATATTCCAATGTGCCCGCGTTGTCATCTCGACCGGAGCCGCGAAGCGGCGGAGTGGGCGAAGCTCTGACGACTGCCAGTGGCAGGAATATCGTCAGAGCTGAGGTCAACCGAAAGGGAGTTCTGCCGTGCGCGGTGCGTGAGGCCGCAGGCCCGCGGTGCGTGCGCGATTCCTTACTCCACAGTGTGGAACAACGACCATTGAGGTTGCGGAGAGATCTCGTTCCCCTCGTTCTTCTCGTTCCCCTCGCACCCTGCCTTCGGCGAATGTTTTAGACAGTAAAAAGAACGGAAGCGAGATGCTTCCGTTCTTTGGGGCTTTGGGGATCAGTCAGCCAGGATGGAGGAAAGCGGGACTTCCACGGTCAGATTCAGGCGGGGCAGCAGTTCTTCCGTGTAATCCAGGCAGCCTTCCAGGTGTGTGTTTTCCGGATCGGCGGGCTGGTAGTTGATGACGTGCTCAATGAACCGGGTGTCGCCATCACGCCAGTAAACGCGGGTGTTGCCGTCGTTCCAGTACTTGGTCTTGGCTTTGCCTCCGTTATATTCAGTAAACATGGCGTTGTGGAAACTGAAAGTATTGGTGGTCCGGAACTGGATATGCAGCCTGCCGTCGATCCACCCGATGGCAGACAGGAAACCGTCCTTTGTTACGGGAATATCCAGGGAATTGCTCCAGTCCAGTACCTTCGGGACATCTGCCTCAGGATTTACGTAACCGTTGCCTGCCGGGCGGTCCACCCCTTCCGTGGTTACGGCATATTGGGCGATCAGCGGGGCAAAGTCCATGAACCGGGATTTGTAATTCCGCAAGCTGCTTTTCCTGATATGGATCACGCGGTCCGAAGTGTCAACGGGACTGTCAAAGCGCACATGGTCCATAAGGACGGCTTTGTGCTGCCTTGCGCTGGAATACAGAGGGAAAGATGAAAAGGATTTGAAATTCCCGATATCGCTGGTATCCAGGGAATCATGATAGAAATCACAGCCGCTGCAGCGGCCTTCCAGGTCCTCCAGGGAATAGACAATCCAGGATTCCTGTTCTTTCACCAGGGCGGAAATAACGGTTATCCGGATCCCCTGGGCTTCCTGTGAAAGGTTGACCGGGATCAGGTTTTCCCGGACGCCGGAAAAGTAAGTATCCAGGTTGAAATTGGTAATGGCCTCTTCGGAAAGGGGAACGGTCTCTTTATCCGGGAGGAGCTGCGCGGGTTCCCGGGCGGCCAGGCTTTCCGGAACCACCTCGTAATGGGAATCGTCCTCTTCATTCCTGAGACGGATCTGAATGCGCTCGTACCTGGGTTCGCTGCCGTCCAGGGGATCCATTTTCACGACGCAGTCGGCAACCTGGTCGGAACTGCCAGGATCGGAGGCCAGGCTGTTGACCTGGAAACTCAGCGGAACACCGGCGGTAAGCTTCGCCAGGGCGGCGGCATGGTCCTCTGTGGCCAACCTCCAGGCAACAGTGGTTTCCCCTACCAGACTGTCCATATCCCCCTGGGCCCAGTCGCAGAAGAAACGCAGCAGCTGGTTTTTAGCGTTCACGATGTTGTTGTAACCGGCTGGAATGGCGTCCGGGGTATCGGCAGGGACGGAATCTGCGGTATCGGCGATATCGGCAGCGGAGGCAGGTTCTTCCCGGATTTCGGCGGTTTCAGTGCTGCCGGCCCAGACGGAGTCCAGGGGAACTGTTATTGACCAGGCGTCGTCTTTCAGTACATCCCGGACGACGGTGAGAAACAGTACCGGCTTTTCCATGCTGACCGTTTCGGGTGCAGTGTCCAGGATACATTCCACCCAGGCTGCGTCATCCGAGCCGTCTTCACTCCATTTCACCGGGGCATAATCCGGATATTCAGCCCCTGAAATATAGACATGCCATTTAGTGTAATCAGTGCTGCCGCGGTAAATGTGAGCAGGATTCGTGTTGTGAAGCTGGATGTGCAGCCGGCCGTTGATCCAGCCGATTCCGGTCAGGTAAACATCCTCCAGCAGAGGAATATTCAGCGGGTTGGTGTAATCCAGCACCTTCAGGTCTTCCGGAATGGCAACGGAACGATTGTAATAAGTTCTGACGGCCTTCGGCGGAGCAATGCCTTCTGCGGACTGTCCGTACTGCTCCAGCAGGGAGACAACGTCAATGGATGCTTTATCCTCGATCAGGAGTGAATCCATTCTGGCGGTGATATCCCGCGGGGCAGGGTCCACCGGTTCTTCAAATTTGGGGCTGATATCAAACAGTTTCCTGTGTTCCGAATCCTTGTCATCCGTGGGACTGTAGGCCGCGTCATGAAAGGTGGCGATATTATCAAAACGGAAGGAGGGGTCCAGCTGCAGGCCGGCATAGCGGCCTTCCAGGTCCTCCACGGCAAGGCGGAAAGTGGCGGAATCATTATCGACCTTTCCGGCAATCAGTTCAAAGCGGATGCCCTGGTTTTCCCCGCTGAGGTTTATGGGGAACATTCCGTCCGGGGACTCTGCCCGTGAAATGTTCTGCTGCGGGACGGGGGTTTCTTCAGGAACCGGTTCTTCCGCGGCAGGGGAGGATTCGGTTTCCGGCACGCCTTCGGGCCGGGGAAGCGGGATGGTCCAGTCACCCTGCAGGTAATCTGTGTATTCAGTAACGTACAGGTGCAGATCATCCGCCTGCTCCAGATCTTCAGGAGAGACATCAAAGATGTACTCCCTCCATTCCGGAGCGTCATCGTCATTATCGCCCCATTTCAGCTGGCAATTGTGCGAATGCGCCTGGAGATCGGCACTGTCTGAGAGCTCCAGACGGTGACGGCCGGAGACGCTGAACAGTTCCGTATCCTCGTTATGAGTCTGCACATGCAGTTTTCCGTCAATCCATCCGGCGCCGGTCAGGGAGACGGTCCCGTACAGGGGAATATCCAGCGGCCGGGTATAATCCAGGACGGTTGCCTTTTCCTGCGGGTAATTTGTCCAGATGTGGCTGGTTTCAGAGGAAGAAGGATCAAGGAGATTGGAACTTGGCAGCAGTTTCGGCGATTCCATTCCTTCAACTGCCGCAGCGTACTCCTTCACCATGGGAAGCACATTCAGGGTCTGAGATTTTGAGATGGCTATATGATCAAGGTTTAAGGCGGAAGGATATGCTTCAACAGAAGTACCGTCGGGGTTCTTCCGGAGCGTAGAAAGGACCTGAACATAAATCGGATGGTCATTGTATCCGGGCATATTATTGAATCCGGGTGTGTGATATCTGCTGCTCCGCTTTACCTGGCCCTCCGTACAGCCCGTATAGCGGATATTGCTGAAGCCGGCAGCTTCCATCTCGCCGTCCCTGTTCTCTTCCAGATCCTGCAGGGAAAAAATGACATATTCCTGATTGTCCGCCCAGGCAATGTAATGCACATCCAGGCGGATGCCCCGGTCCTCCCGGCTGAGGTTGACCGGCTGCAGCTTATCCATAATCTCCGGGTAATCGTATTGAATACTGTTGAGGATGGACTGCGTTAAGGCAGTTTCCTCAGGAGCCGGTTCTTCCGCGGCAGGGGAGGAAACAGGGGCGGATTCGGGTTCTGTTTTATCGGAATCGGCCAGGACGGATTCAGCCGGGAAACGGACAATCCATTTGCCGTCTGCCTGGCTTGTGGTCAGTGTGATTTCAGCATTCAGGCCGGCACTCTCCATGTCTTCAGGAGCATCATCCAGGATGTATTCGTCCCAGCTTTCTGTGCCGTCTTCGCTGCTCCACGAAATCCTGGAAAAACTGTAACTTGGAGCTCCGTGACCTTGTGTGAGGGAAGCAACGTAGGACGGATCAGAATCCTGAACTGTATGGGTCTGGACATGCAGCTTTCCGTCAATCCAGCCTATACCGGATAATGTGGTCTTTTTACTTCCTTTCAGGGGAATATTCAGGGACCGGGTATAATCCAGGATCTTCAGATTCTCGAGTTGGGTTTCATCCATATAGATCCGGTACAGATCATACTTCTCCGGCAGATTAATACCTTCATATTCCTTTCCGTATTCCTTCAGGGAGGGGATCAGGCTGTCTGTATAGTGTAATTTGGTCTTTATCTGGCGGATGCCGAGGGTATACTGTCCGTCGAGGGGGTTAATGCGTTTATCGTATTTATAGTCCACCCTGTATATATGCTTATGGGTTTCCTCATCCTCGGCCAGCGAAGAGAAGGTGGAGCTTCTGCTGTAGATTTCGCTGATATTGTTTTCCAGGTTGTACTGCAGGAAGGAAGAAAAGTCGACCCGGTTTCCTTCCAGAGGCTGCAGGGAATAAATGAAACTTGCCTGATCTTCTTTTACAATACCGGAAAGAACTTCAAAGCGGATGCCCTGGTCTTCGCAGCTGAGATTGATGGGGATCAGTTCATCCGGCATATCCGGGAACTGAGCACTCAGATCCGGGTCGAAGATTCCCTGAGAGGCAGTCTGAAAGACCGTGAAAGAAAGATTGCTTTCCCCGGCAACAGGGGCAGATTTACTGCCTGTTCCGGCTTCGGATGACGAAACCGGGCTGTCGGCCAGGGCAGGGACAGGATCGCTGTCCGTACGGTTTTCAGGAAGAGGCAGGTTGATGCTCCATTTATCCTGCAGGAATTCGGTGATTTCCATGACGGACAGGGTGAGCTCTGTCTGATCCAAATTTTCCGGATCAATATCCAGAACATATTCAAACCATTCCGGCACAGAGGAACCGGACTGTCCCCAGGATGAATAGGACGGATAATACTTTGCATAATCATAGTTTTCAAAAGCGGAAATGACAGCTTCGATGGAAGTATCCCACCGTTTTAATGTTTCATAACTTATTTTATATGTCACCTGATTAAGCGCATGAACCTGTATATGCAGTTTTCCGTCAATCCAGCCGATACCGGATAGGGAAACGTCTCCGGAAAGAGGGATGTTCATGGGATGATTGTAATCCAGAACCTCCCGGCTGCCATTGATCCATTCTCCGTTTTCATCCCTGATAAGAGCATAGTCTATGTATTCCGGCGCTTTGATTCCATGGGTTTCAGCGGCATGCTCCTTCACCAGGGGAAGTATGTCAACGGTTTCCTTCCGTGAAACGGGGACAGAGTCAAGGCCTATGATGGTCGGGCATACATCAGCCAGACTGGTTCCGGATGAACCATCCCGCACTTTGAAACGGCAGATAGAAGTGCTTTGGCGGGCTTCCTCGTCATATACCAGTCCCCAGGTATATTCGGGGTAACAGGGCATACCGAGACTGTCCTGCCAGCGGATCAGGGAACTGGAACTGGCGGCAGACCGGGTTCCTTCCGGATACTGCAGCGAATAAAGGATGTATTCCTCGTTTTCGAGCATTGCCATGGCATGAACGTTCAGGCGTACTCCCTGCGCTTCACAGCTGAGATCCACCGGCTTGAGATCATTCAGAATCCCCTTCAGCTGGTCGTTCCGGGAAAGTTCCTCCACCACATGTTCTCCATAGGGCTGAAGAGCGGCATGCTGCATGACGGAGGAGAGAGGGACCCTGATTTCCCAGTGTCCGTCCACCCAGCTGGTGATATTTACGATATCCGCGGTGAGTGTTTGAGGATATTTATTATCCGGCTTGACATTGAATATGCGCTCCTCCACGTTCCCTGCCATACCGTCCCTGTACATATTCCAGGTATTCAGAATGAGTCCGGCACTGGGAAAATCACTGCGAGGTTCACATTCAATAGTTCTGGTCATGGAGAACTGGGCAGTCATGGGATTACCTGTCTGGAAAATCTGGATATGCAGCTGATCGCCGATCCAGCCAATGCCAGTGAGGATCACATTACCGCGCTCATTCAGGTTAATCATCAGAGGATCATTGTAATCCAGAACCCGCACGTCATCCGGCACAGGCTGGGCGCCAAGCATCGTGAGTCCTTCCGGAGGACGGATGCCTTCGACAGCTTTTCCGTACTCTTTCAGCAGCGGAAGCAGATCCGCAGGCGCGTCTTCATCGGTATAGACATAGTCATAGCTGAGTGCAAACATCCCATCCTCAGGGGATGTCAGCTGGCGGTAATTAATATTCCGGATATAGATTACTTTATGAGCTTCCGGATCATAGTCCAGCAATGTGTTGCCATAGGAATAGACAGTTCCGAGACTGTCATTTCCGGCAGAATCAACAGTGGATTCATTAACCCGGTCACCTTCCAGATCCTGCAGGGAGCAGACAACCCAGGACTCATTCCCTTTTACAAGGGCGGAAATAACCTCAAACCGGATGCCCTGGTCTTCACAACTGAGATTTACAGGTATCAGCTCGTCCGCGATATTTGCATACCATCCATTTTGAACAGTGCGAATGATGTCAGTCAGGGATTTATCCGCCTGTTCTGCGGTAACAGCGTCAGCTTCGGTATCCGCCTGCCCTGCGGAATCCTGAGCGGGCAGGTCGCCGGCGGTGTCCGGGCTGCGGCCGGGAGCACTGCAGATTCTGCAGGGTTCCAGATAGAGGTACTGCTCATCGTTCACTTCCGCATAGGTGAACTGCCCCTCCAACGGCTGGTACTTCGGAAGGACTGATTTGCAGTTGGGATCCAGGTGATACTTTGAGCCGCCGTCCGGGTTGTAATACAGCACGGTATCCGGGCTGGCAGGGCCTTCCCCTTCCTGTCCGTCTCCCTGGGAGAGGGAGGTTGTGACAGGCTGCAGGGTATGCAGGTTATGGTTGCGGATCTGGTCGGGGCCGCCTTTGGGGCCGAAAACGGAGGTGACGCCGAGGCAGACCACCAGTACCAGGACCGCTGCCGCGGGCAGCAGGGCGGGGGACCAGCGGAACCGGGGCGCGGACTTCGCTTTCCTGATCCGGTCCAGGACATTCCAGGTGTTGCTGTCCGTCCACTCCGTGGAACGGACCTTTTCTTCCATTCTGGCTTTTATATCAATCTTCTTCATCAAAATACCATCCCTTCAGGTTCGCCTGTAAGACGCTCTTCGCTTTGCGGATGCGCGTGTTCAGGGTGTTGACGTTGGTGCCCAGGGCCAGGGCTGCCTCCTGCAGGGAGAGCCCTTCATAATAGCGGAGCACCAGCGCGCTGCGCAGGGCTTCCGGAAGCGCCTGCACCGCGTTCCATACGGTGGGATCATAATCCGGGGCCAGCGCCGTTCTGACGGCGGGTTCCTCCCCGGGAGCATGGGTCACAACAGACCTGAACCAGAAGCCGCGCTGCATGCTCCGGCAGGTGTTGACCGCGATCCGGCAAAGCCAGGTTTTTTCCGAGCATTCCTTGCGGAAGCCGGAAAGGTTCTTCCAGGCTTTGACAAAAGTTTCCTGGGCCGCGTCTTCGGCCAGGTGGGTATCATTCAGCAGGCACACGCACAGACGCTTGATATCGGTGCCGTAGTCAGTCATCAGATGAATGAGCGCCTGTTCATCCGATGCCAGGATATGAGTCATTTCTCTTCCTCCCTCCGACTTATAGACGCGGCTGAAAACGAAAATTGTTTTGGATTTTGAAAAAAAGCAAAAAGATTATAGCACAAATTGAAAATCCGGCCATGGTTTTCATGGCCGGATCAGGGTTAATGAAGAGAATTATTCAAAGACGATTCCGATTCCGCTGTCGCTGCAGTACTGAAAGGCATAGGAGTCCACGGTCACGGTGCAGACCAGGCTGCTGCAGCCGGAGAAGGCGTCCGTTCCGATTGCTGTAATGCCGGAGGGAAGGTTGATGCTCTGCAGCGCGGAATTCATGAAGGCATAGCTTCCGATGAATTCCACAGTGTCCGGCAGGGTGAGCCGTTTCAGGTTCGGGTTGTTGGTGAAGGCTCCGGGAGCAACAGCTGTAACGGGGTGGCCGCTGACAGCAGCCGGGATTTCAATTTCTTCCTTTTTCCAGCCGGATTCGCTTGTGCCGGAGACATAGGCTGTACCGTCGTCCGCCAGGCTGAAAGCGATCCCGTTGAGGTAATATTTCGCGGGGCCGGGGGTGGTTGTTACCTCAAAAAATGTATCCGTGTCGCTGTAGGCGTCGGCCAAAGCCTTTATGTCCACTTCCTCCAGGCAAATGGAGGAGAGGGGAACCTGCACGTTCCAGGGGCCTTCCGTTGTCTCCGTAATGTGTTCTATATAGGCCCTCAGTTCCATCCGGTCCGTGTCCTGCGGCGCAGCACCGGAAATGAACTCCAGGGTGGAGTTCCGGGCCATGTGGATGGGGCTGTATTCATTATCCCAGATAAAAGGAGATATGCCATCTGTAGGCCAGTTGAATACATGTATATTCCACAGGTTTTCATTATCCGCCGCATCCGCATTGCGGAGACGCACGTGCAGATGTCCGTCCACCCAGCCGATGCCGGTCAGGGAGACATCCCCGAAAAGGTGGAAATCCAGCTGCCGGCCGGGATCCAGCACCCGGAGGCCCTTTGCCGCCAGATCCGACACGCTGGTGATGCCGCTGTAGGGCACGAAGGCATCCCCGGGCAGGTCCGAACCATCTTCCGTTGTTCCGTACTGCTTCAGCAGCGGGAGCAGGTCAGTGTACGTGCCTTCTGACGTGTACAGGGTATCCAGCCCTATTTCAAGCGGCCGGTCACCGGCAGAAAGCGGCTGATCCAGGACGAAGAAGATGCCGTATACAGCTTGGCGCTTCGCAGGATTCTCCGACAGACGCCAGGTTGTGGCTCCGTTGTGAGACAGGTCTGTGGTGGCATAGGGTTCGTATGCGGAAAAATCAACGGTCTTGTTCACCCGGTCGCCTTCCAGGTCCTGCAGGGAATAAGAGTAGTATAAGTATTTTCCCATTGCCGCGGCAGAGATCAGCTCAAAACGGATGCCGTTGTTCTCACAGACCAGGTTCACGGGAACCGCGTGCTTCTGCAGATAATTCATGTACAGGTCGCTGTCCGGATCATCATAGGAAAGATCGTAGGAGGATTCAGCGCTTTCACCGCTGTCCGGATCTGTGCCGTCATCAGAGGCATTTCCGGCGAGCTCCGGCGTGATGGAGGAGAGAGGGAATGAGAATCGCCAGAAGCCGGACAGGGAGGCGTGATCGGTATTGATGTCGGCTCCCAGGAAAACCCGGTCCAGGTATTCCGGTTTGAAATTCAGGACATACTCTCTCCAGTAACCGGATTCGTCATTCCACATCATGGGGGAGAAAGGCGTTTCCAGATTGGAGATACGTCCGTGTTCCGGAACAGTCCGGCCGTATTTGAACATGAAATAACTGAAGTCAGGGACGGGACTGTGGAGCTGGATATGCAGCTGCCCGTCAATCCAGCCGATGCCGGACAGGGTGACGCTGCCAAATACGGGAACATTCAGGGGCTGCGCCGGGTCAAGGATCTTCAGGCCTTCCGGCAGCGGGGCGGCGTATGATGTGATACGTTCGGGAGGGGCAGCACCTTCCACACTCTTTCCGTACTGCTTCATCAGGGGAACCAGGTCCAGCCATGTCAGATAGGAAGGATTGATAAAATTCGAAGAGAGGATAACCTGGCGGTCGTCAGGAATAATCCGGTCTTCGTAATGATTTTCACACATCCATACAGACCGGTGCTCCGCCTCATTGGCGTACAGGAGGGTGGAGGAATAAGTGTTGTTGGTTCCCAGCGTATCACTGAGTTCGGAATACAGCTCAAAGCCCGGATACCTGCCTTCCACATCTTCCAGGGAATAAACGATGCACGTTTTGTAACCGGTCATTACGGCAGAAAGGATTTCCATCCGGATCCCGCTGCTCTCACAACTGAGATTGACCGGGATCAGTTCGTCGCCGATGCCTTCAATATTCCGCCTGATGATATCGTCTTCCGCCAGGGAGAAGGTTTCCAAAGCCGGATCATTTTCTGCCGGGCCCATGCTGACCATGCTGGCGGGATCCACAGCATACGAGTCATAGTTTTCATTGCGCAGGACGAGATCGAACCGTTCATACTGCGGAGCAGTGCCGTCTTTCCGGTCTGTCAGCACCGTGCAGGTGAGGGTCAGTTCGGGGTCATAGTATTTACCGGAGACGCTGTTGATCTGATAGCTCAGGGGTGTGCCCTTTGCTGTAATCTCCTCCAGGCTTGCCCGGGGGTCTTCCACGCCGGATTTCCACTGTGAGGTGACGCGCTCCATCATGCCGTTCACATAGCCACCGGCCCAGCAGGTGAAGAAAGACCACACATCGCGATCATGTGTCCAGTAGTCCAGCTTTTGGGCTTCCACGGCGGGAGTTTCTTCGGGATCATCATAGATACTGCTGAGGGGGAACTGAATGGTCCAGTCGTCAGTCAGGATTTCCCCGGGGGAGGAGACAATAGCTGTGAGATCCGTATGATCTATATCTTCCGGCCCGCAATCGAGGACGTATTCCCGCCAGTCCGCATTTCCGTCGCCGTCGTCGTCCCATTGCAGGGGACTGTATACGGTCACCCGGTCGTTATTCTCCAGATAGGCGAGGGAATAATGAGTTACACCGCTCGGAGACACAAGGGCGTCCACGGCATAATGGAACTGGATATGCAGCTGTCCGTCAATCCAGCCGAGACCTGTTACGTAGTTGCCTCCGACAGCGGGGATGTCCAGCGGATTCTGCCAGTCCAGCACCTTCAGGCCTTCCGGTACCGCCGGGAGGTAGTCTTCTTTATTCCGGAGCAGCTGCGGAGGGGTTACGCCTTCAGCGGCGGTTCCGTACTGCTTCAGCAGTGGATTCAGGTTGATCTGCGCATTAAGCTCGGGAGAGACCTCGTCCATGCTGAAGGTGAGGACAGAATAATCGGGATGAACCGGGTTATACGCCTCCATGGAAATGAGCCAGATATACCGGTTCCCGTCATGGTCATGATACACGCAGTCTTCCATAAAGGATGCATAGTCATCGGCGGTAAAGAAAGGAGAAAGGTAGGAACCGTTATATTTACCTTCAATGTCCTCCACGGCGCAGAGAAGCCAGACCTTCTTTTCCCTGGCCAGGCCGGAGATTGCTTCCAGGCGGATTCCCTGACGCTCAACGCTGAGGTTCAGGGGAACCATCTGATTCCGGAGGTCTCCCAGGCTGAAATCGAGCTGATTGCTGATCTGGGCTTCCTCTGTCAGGTATTCCATTTCCACGGCAGGAGCTGCCTCCCGGGGCCCGGGGAAGACCAGCGTGGCGGGATCCACGTTATAATAGCCGTCTGCCCCCAGCTTCAGGCTGGCCACGAAACCTTCGTATACCGGCTCCGTACTGTCCGGACGGCCGGTGAGCAGAGTGCAGTCGGCAGTCCGCTCCGCATCTCCCTGTTCACCGGTGGTTTCATTGATATGATAAGCCAGGATCTTCCGGCCTTCCGTCAGGGTCCGGAGCTTTCCGGGAGCGTCTGTTTCGCCGGCATTCCATTCCGGCGTGCTGAGGCGTGCCATTCTGTCATAATCGTTTTCAGACCAGGCATCGAAGAAAGCCCACAGGCGGAATTCACTGATATCTTCTTCCTCTTCCGCCTTGCCGGCTTCCGCGCTGCCGTCTGTGAACAGGTCAGGTTTCAGCTGGAATTCCCACTTTCCCGGAATGGTATCCGTCAGCAGGGACAGATTGGCTGTCAGTTCCAGCCGGTCCGCAGCCTCCGGCGGGACATCAAAGATAAACTCCTGCCAGGCAGGCTCCTGATACTTGCCGTATGACCAGCCGAGGATATCGTCCTCTATGTCCGGATTACCTTCCGGATCCGTATATTTCGCGATAACGGAGACGTTCAGGGCAGGCCTGGTTTCAATGCCTGCGGACAGGGCCGCACTTCCCCGGGTGATACTCTTCGGATCCGGATCATGGATCTGGACATGCAGCCGGCCGTCCATCCAGCCGATGCCGGACAGGACAGCGGAACCGATCAGGGGCGTATCCAGCGGTCTGGTATAGTCCAGCACCTTCTGATACTTCTGCTGTTTCAGGTAGGTGGTTCCCGGATGGTCAATATCCATGGCATCCTCCGGCAGGTCCACGCCTTCCGTTTCCCGGCCGTACTGCTTCAGCAGCGGGACCAGGTCGACGGCGGCGGTTTCCCGGACAACCAGGTCCGTGAAGGACAGGGTAATCATCCGCATGCCGGCGTCTGCGGGTTCGTACATTTCATTTTTGAGCAGGAACACAGCTTTATGCTGCGCTTCATCATAGTCCAGCCTGTAGCAGGTCATCGCTTTCGAATTGCCGAAGGTATCCGCGAAATACAGGCAGTCTCCCAGGGTTTCCCCGTTGATCCGGCTGCCTTCCAGGTCCTGTACGGAATACAGGACGTATTCGGTCCGATCCTTCAGCAGGACAGACTGCAGTTCCACCCGGATGCCCTGATCCTCCCGGACGAGGTTCACGGGACGCAGCTGATCCGCGATGCCGGGTACATATCCCTCTATCGCTTTCCCGATGGCGGTTTCCCGGATGTCGGGTTCAACGGTTTCGGAGCCGCCGGACAGGGCGGTTTCAATGGGCTTCACGGTGTACTGGGCGCTGCCGGAACGGGTCTGGTCCGGAATACTGAAGCCCAGGTGGCCGGTGAAGGCCAGGATGCCCACGGACAGGAACAGCACCAGGGCGGTGGCCAGGGCGGGGATCCGGAAACGGTACAGCTTCCGGAAGGCGGATTTCTGTTCCCGGGTCAGGAGGCTGCTGAGTGTATTCTGTATGGTCCGTTCGAATCCCGGTTCCGCGGGACCGAAGGCTTTTCTGAAATCATCCGCTTTTTTCATGCTTCAAACACTTCCTCTCTGCAAATAGCCTTCAGCTGGCTGCGTCCCCGCTGGAGCCTGGTTTTCACAGTGCCCTGGGGGATCCGCAGGATCGACGCGATCTGCCTGATATCGTATCCTTCGATGTAGTACAGGAGGATCGGGTTCCGTTCCCGTTCATCCAGCCTGAGCAGGCAGTCCAGAAGATCGATGGACTCGCTGCCGGAAGGGGCGGCCCTGTCCGGGAAGTCCGGGGTCGGGAGCATCCGCTGCTTCTCCCGCTGGATGTCGTGGCAGACATTCAGCAGGATCCGGATGATCCAGGTGCGAAGGTAGCTTTCGTTTTTCAGGGAAGCGCGCTTTTCCCATGCCCGCCGCAGGGTTTCCTGGATGGCATCCTCCCGGTCCGCTTCAATGGACAATTGACTGCAGGCCACCCGGTAGAGTGTCTGCGTCATGTCCGTCACGGACGATGCGAAGGTTTCGCCTGTCATGATTGATCCTCCCTGTTCTGCGGTTTACGCATATTAGACGGAAAGCCATGGGCAACGGTTCATGGAAGATGAAAAAACAGGAATATTTATATCATTGGGAAAAGGAAGAGTCAACGCAGGGGCGCGGGGCGCGTCCATTGGAACCGGAGACAGCATTTGCTGCCTCCGGTTCCAAATGATATAAATTCGCTGCGCGAATTTGTGATATATTGAGCCGCAACGCGGCTCAATGTGATATATCGGCCTTTGGCCGATGTGATATATTCGCCGGAGGCGAATGTTTTAGTTACTTTGTTTGCACAGGGGCAGAGAAACGCGGTACAATGACGGCAGAAGAAAAACGGAGGGGAAAAACGTGTTCGGGAGTCAGGAAACCTTCCCGTGGCCGGTGGAAATCATCCGGTACAGGCGCAAAAGCGTGGGAATCCGGGTGACGGAGGACGGGAACATTGTGGTGAGGGCGCCCCTGCGCACAAGCGGGGCGGAGATCCGGCGGATCCTGGAGGGCAAGCGGGACTGGATTGAAAAGGCCCTGGCAAGGATCCGGGAACGGGAAGCGCTGCCGAAGCTGACGGAAGAGGAAATCAAAGTCCTGGCACGGCAGGCGAAGGCGGTGATCCCGCTCCGGGTGGAGCTCTGGGCCCGGCAAGTGGGGGTCAGCTACGGCCGCATCACTATCCGGTGCCAGAAGAGCCGCTGGGGCAGCTGCTCCGCCCAGGGAAACCTGAACTTCAACTGCCTGCTGATGCTCTGCCCGGAGGAAGCGCTGGACTATGTCATTGTGCACGAGCTGTGCCACCGGAAGGAGCTGAATCATTCCGCCCGGTTTAAGGCGGAGGTGGGCCGGATCCTGCCGGACTGGCAGCGGCAGGCCCGGTGGCTGAAAACCGAGGGACAGAAGATCATCGCCCGGATCCGGTGATGTTTACAGGGCGTTCATATTCATTTCATTTTCATATGACAGGATGGACAGGAAAAGAGACGCGCCGAGAGCGGCGCGGGAAAGAGAGGACTTGACCTGATGAAGAAAATCCTGTCCATGATGCTGTGTATCTGCCTGATGCTGGGGGCTGCCGCCGCGGAGGAAAAAGCGGTGGGGGACGATGCCTTCCTGCTGCGGATCTGGAATGAGAGCGGCCTGGAGATTACCTATCTCCATTTTGATTTCTATAACGGGGAAACCCTGGCGTGCACCACGGCCTCCTGCCCCAATGAAGGGGAGGACTATTACCGGGCGGAGTACAGCGCCGCCCCGGAGGAACTGAAGAACCTGCGGATCCAGTGCGCCTACGGGGTTTCCGGCCTGGAGCCGGAGGAGGCCCTGCTGGAGTTTATGAAGGGCAATCCCGCGGAGGAGCATCCGGTGCAGGTGCCGGAGCTGGTACCGGAAAACGGAAAGGTATATGACCTGGAACTGGTGAAGGACGGGGAAGGCGGCCTGGCGCTGCAGCCCGCGGAAACCGTAGGATAAAAAGGAAGGCTGCCGGAGCAAAATCCGGCAGCCTTTTCAGTTGTGGACCGGGCAGGTTTATGGTAACATCCTGGATAAGGAAGAAAGGCATTTACCGCAGGAGGGATTTGACGTCAAAGCTGCTGGCGTTGAAGACCTTCACCCCGTGCTTCAGGGCATACCGCACGGTATAGGCGGTGCCGGAGGGAACCCGGTTGCAGTAGCTGACGCAGTAGCCGGAGCCGTCCACCAGCTTCCGGTCCCGCAGGAGAAAAACGCCGTTTTCCTTCTGCTGACGGACATATACCACCTTATCGCTGTTCAGGAGGATCCGGTCCTGCCGCCAGCGGAGGTCATCGTCCCAGTCCTCCGTTTCCCGCCATTCGGGATAGGGGAGCACGGAGATGATCCTGATCTGCTGTTCCTTATGGTGCTTCAGGTGGAGCAGGTATTCGGCAGCCATCATATCAAAGCCAACGGCGCCGCCCACGCCGAAGTACCGGACATTCTTTTCACGGATCAGCCTCTGCAGGATATACCGGGTCCTGGTCAGGACCTTGGCCTCTTCTCCGGGCGGAATGACCCGGTGACCGGTAAGGCAGCAGGTCATCTCCTTCTGGGACATGCCCCTGTAGAACTCCGCGTAGATATCGATCATCGCAACCTCATCCTTTATTTATTCCGCTTCCATTATAAAGGAAGCCAAAAAGGAAGAAAAGCGAACAAAAATAAAAAAGATCCGGGAGGACAGAACCATGGCAGAGAAAACCACCACCGTACAGATCGTCATGCCCCAGCACTGCAACGGATACAGCAAGCCCAGGCTCTTCGGCGGCCAGATCATGGCCTGGATCGACGTGGTGGGCGCCGTGGCGGCCCGCCGCTATACGGAGCGGGCGGTGACCACGGTATGTATCGACAACCTGACCTTCCTGCAGCCGGCGTACCTGAACGACACGGTGGTGCAGGAGGCCACGGTGACCTGGACCGGGCGCACGTCCCTGGAGGTGCGGGTGGACAGCCTGGTGGAGAAGCTGGATGGCAGCCGGGAACTGATCAACCGGGCCTATGTGGTGTTTGTGGCCCTGGACGACGAGGACAAGCCCACGCCGATTCCGCAGTTCGTGCCGGAAACCCTGGAGGAAAAGCAGGAATATGCCGCGGCGCTGGAGCGGAGGAAAATCCGGTTGGCCAGGTAAGGGCCAACCGGATTTTCATGAAATAAAGCCGCATTGCGGCTTTATGAAGGTTGAACCGCAAGCGGCTGACTGTTGCTGCCTGCGGCAGCAAATGATATAAATTCGCTGCGCGAATTTGTGATATATTGAGCCGCAACGCGGCTCAATGTGATATATCGTCCGCAACCTCAATCGGCGCACTGCTCCCTTGGAGCAGTCGCATTGCTTGTTTCGGTTGACTCGTTCAGGTCGCTTTTGCCTGCGGCAAATGCCCCACTGGGGCACCGCTTCCTTCGCTCCCCTCCGGCCGATGTGATATATTCGCTGAAGGCGAATGTTACAGTTACTTATACAAAGGAACGAGATCTCTCCACTACGCCTGCGGCTCCGGTCGAGATGACAATCATTGCGCTATGAATAATCCCATGCGCCTACGTTGTCATTTCGACCAAGGACGCGAAGCGGCCGCGTGGAGAAATCTCGTTCTTCTTTAATTATGAATTACTTCTCGAGCTC
The DNA here is from genome assembly GCA_045111455.1 of Christensenellales bacterium. Taxonomy (GTDB): domain Bacteria; phylum Bacillota; class Clostridia; order Christensenellales; family Aristaeellaceae; genus Aristaeella. Next base: position 26,165 of record JBGUGL010000051.1, read on the forward strand.
GGCTTTGCACTGCTTCAGCAGGCTGATAATCTTCAGCCCCTGGGGGCAGGCGCGTTCGCACTGGCCGCAGGCGACGCAGTCCCCGGCGGTGCCCCGGCCGGCAGTGACGATGCCGTATTCCCGGATCGTGCGGAACTCGGGACTGCCCTTGCGGCGGTTGATGACGTTGAAGATCTCCGGAATCGGGATCTCCATGGGACAGCCCTTGGTGCAGTAATGGCAGGCGGTGCAGGGAATGGACTTGTCCTCGTCCAGGGCTTTCTGGGCCCGGTGGATCAGTTCCATTTCTTCCTCGTTCAGGGGACGGAAGTCCTTCATGGTCTTCAGGTTGTCGTCCATCTGGGCCAGACTGCTCATGCCGCTGAGCACCGCGTGGACGCCTTCCAGGCCGGCGCAGAAGCGCAGGGCCCAGCTGGCGTAGGAGACATCCTTTCCGTAACCGTCAAAGACCTCCCGGACCGTGGGGATCGGGTCGGCCAGGATGCCGCCCTTTACCGGCTCCATGATCATGACGGGCTTGCCCCGCTCCCGGCAGATCTCCAGGTTGCGGCGGGAGGCCACGCCGGGATTTTCCCAGTCGGCATAGTTGATCTGCAGCTGGACAAACTCCGCGTCGGGATGCTCGTCCAGCAGGCGCTGCAGCAGGTCCGGATCCGCATGGAAGGAGAAGCCCCAGTGCTTTACCAGCCCCTTGGCTTTCTGCTCCTTCACGAAATCCCACAGGCCGTACTCATCGTACTTCCGGTAGGTGGAAAGCTGCATGGCGTGGAGCAGGTAGTAATCGAAATAGCCGGCGCCGGTGCGCTCCAGGCTGGTGGTGAATTCCTGCTTGGCGCTCTTTTCGTCCGTGGCGCCCAGGACAGCGTTGAGCTTGGTGGCCAGGGTATAGGCCTCCCGGGGATGGCGGTCCGCCACAGCGGCCTTGAAGGCCTTTTCACTGTCGCCGCCGTCATATACGTAGGCGGTGTCGAAATAGGTTCCGCCCGCGGCGATGAACCGGTCCGCCATTTCGCTGACCTGGGGAATGTCAATGGACCCGTCCGGGTTCTTGGGCAGGCGCATGAGGCCGAAGGCCAGGCGGAGAGGATTGGGTCTGAAGGAATTGGACATAGGCGGCTCCTTTCCGGGCAGGTAAAAAATGTGCATTTCTGACAAGCCCATTATAGCCGAAAACCGGAAAAATGCCATTGCTTTTTTGGTTCAGGCCGGGTCCTCCGGGGGCGGTGGCAGCAGGGAAAGAGCCTGCCGGTGAATCCGGAAGACGCTGCTGCGGCTGTAGCCCAGGCGGTCCATGGTCTCAGACCAGGAGAGACTGTCCAGGTAGCGGGCTTCCAGCAGCTCCGCATATACGGCGGGCAGGAGGGAAACATACAGGGCGATGCCGGTGAGAGCACGGGTATGCTCCTCCTCCAGGCGGAAAATGGCCTGCTCCTCGTCCGCAATCTCCGCCAGGACTTCCTGGACGTAGGCGGGGTCCGGGGAGGTTTTGACCCGCACGTCCCGGAGGGCGGAGGTCAGGCGGGTAGTGTGGCGGCGCAGGGAGGCAATGCGGTTTTCCTTCCGGAGGATTTCCTGCCGGATGACGCGGGGCCTGAGCAGATATTCCAGGGGAGTCATTTCCGTTCCGCCTCCTTCCGGATGAGGTCCAGGAGCTTCCGGCCGTCCAGGCCGGTGAGCAGGCGGAAATATTCCGAGCTGAAAAAGGCGGCGGTTTCCTTCATCCGCCGGACGGCACCGGGGTCCGGCAGGCGCCGCAGGGCGTTGTAATGGTCCTCCACTGCCAGGCGGAGCACCGCCCCGATGAGCAGGTGGCAGCCGTCGTCATCCAGGGCCTCCAGGACGTCCGGGCCGCGGCCCATGGCGCGGAGCATGGCCTCGGCGGCGGTGGTGTCGGGATACTGTTCTTCGTTGTACCAGATCATGGCGATCCTTCCTTTCCGGATGTTCTGAGGAAAACATAGCGCGGAAAGGGGGAAAAAGCAGGGACCGCAGCTGTCCATTTTCCGGGGCCCGGGGGCGGAAAAAACGGCAGTTTCCGGGACCGGGGCAGGCCGGAAAGCCTGCGGTATATGTAACCGTCCGGGTGGACAGCCGGTGTCCATGCGTAACAAAAAAACCGGATGAAAACCGGAAAAAGACGGAAAACAATGGAAAACAGGAGAAAAAAGGAGTATAATACCACAGCGGTCTGCCGCAACGAACTTCTGACAAGGAGATATGAACGATGAAAAAGGCATTTCCCCTGCTTATGCTGACCCTGTGGTGCGCCTTCTGCATGGTGATGACCCCCGCCCAGGCCAGCGCCTATATCGATCCCAGCACCACCACCTTCATTATCCAGGCTGCCATCGGCCTGGCGGTGGCCATCGCCGCCGGTTTCTCCATCTACTGGAGAAAGGCAAAGAAAAAGATCAACAAGGCTGTGGGCCGTGAGGAAGTCACCAAGGACGAGAGCGACAACCTGGAAGATCTTTGATTAACGGAGTTAAGAGAGAAGCAACATGCAAATCATCTGCGCGCCCCTGGGATGGCTGATGCGGCTGGCCTACAGCCTGACGGGCAACTACGGCCTGGCCCTGATCCTGTTCACCCTCATGACGAAGGTGGTGCTGCTGCCCGTTTCCCTGTGGGTGCACGCCAACGGCATCAAAATGGTCCGCCTGGAGCCGGCGGTGAACCGGCTGAAGGTCCGGTACTTCGGTGATCCGGACAAGGTGGCGGACGAACAGGCAGCCCTGTACAAAAAAGAACATTACAGCCCCTTCGCCAGCGTGATTCCGGTGGCGGTGCAGGTGCTGCTGCTCATCGGCCTGGTCCAGATCATCTATCATCCGGACGTGTGGCTGCGGCAGACGGTGGATACCCGTTTCCTGGGCTTCAACCTTTCCGCAACGCCTACCGTGGCCGGCGGGATCCATCTGCTGATCCCGATCCTGGCAGGACTGGCCGCCCTGGTGCTGAGCCTGGCCCAGAATAAGCTCAATCCCCTGCAGGCCAGCCAGAACAAGGTGAGCCAGCTGACCACCATGGCCATTTCCGTGGGCATCAGCCTGGTGTTGGGATTCACGGTGCCCGCGGGCGTGGGTTTCTACTGGATTTTCAGCAACCTGTTCACGATCCTGCAGCAGGTGGTGCTGAACATGATCCGGCCCCCGGAAAAGGAAATAAACTGGGAGGAGCTGGAGGCATCCCGGAAGGAGCTGGCCGCCTACACCAACACCGGCAAGGAAACCGCCCGCAGCCGGGAGGAGATCCGCCGGGAGAAGGCGGACTACAAGCGCTTCTTCTCCGTGGGGAACAAGCATCTGGTGTTCTATTCCGAGAGCAGCGGCTTCTACAAGTATTTTGAGCGGATCATCGCCTATGTGCTGGCCAACAGCAAAATGAGCATCCACTATGTGACGGGGGATCCCAACGACCAGATCTTCGAGATCGCGAAGACCGAGCCCCGGATCATTCCGTACTACATCGGCCAGAAGAAGCTGATTACGCTGTTCATGAAGCTGGAGGCGGACGTGATGGTCATGACCATGTCCGACCTGGGGAACTACCAGTACAAGCGCAGCTATTACAGCAAGAGCATCAAATACGTCTATGTGTTCCACTATCCGCTGAGCACCCACATGGTGCTGCATACCGGCGCCCTGCGGCATTATGACGCGATCCTGTGCGTGGGGGATTTCCAGTTTGAGGAGATCCGCCAGACGGAGAAACTCTTCGGGGATCCGGAACAGGAGCTGATCGCCTGCGGCTACGGCCAGCTGGAGAAGCTGTATGACGCCTACCAGGCCATGCCCCGGACCGAGCGGCAGCGGCCGAAGGTGCTGATTGCCCCCTCCTGGCAGCCGGACAACATCCTGGACAGCTGCATTGACGGCCTGCTGAAGGAACTGCTGGGCAAGGGCTTTGACGTGACCGTGCGGCCCCATCCCGAGTATGTGAAGCGCTACGGGGAGCGGATGGACGCCATTGTGAAGCGGTATGAAGGGTACCGGGGCGGAGACCTGTTCTTCGAGCTGGACTTCACCGGCAACACGTCCATCTTTGATTCCGACACGGTGATTTCCGACTGGTCCGGCACCGCCTACGAGTTTGTGATGGTGACGGAAAAGCCCTGCGTGTTCATTGACACACCGCCGAAAATCAACAACCCGGACTATGAGAAGATTACGGTGCCGCCGCTGGAGTTTTCCCTGCGGGACCAGGTGGGTATCCGGGTGAAGCCTGACAGCCTGGACGGCCTGGCGGAGAAGATCCGGGCCCTGCTGGAGGATAAGAGCTTCGGCAGCCGCATCGCAGAGATCCGGAATCAGTACATTGCCAACTTCGGCCGCAGTGGCGAGGTGGGCGGACAGTACCTGATTGACGAGGTCAAAAAGCAGGTCGCGGAACGGAAGACCAATGGGTAATTCATAATTCAGAATTCATAATTCATAATTATGAAGGGTAAGCAAATAAAACAGTGCTCCGGAGAAATCCGGGGCACTGGTTTTTTTGTCGGGGATCTTCCCGCCCGCAGGCGATTATTCCCTTACTTTGCTTCGAACACAATGGTGACGGCGGCGGAGACGGCGATCTTCGCGGCGGTGACCACGGTGCCATGGTCCATGGCAGACTCCGTTATGCCCATGGCCTTGACGGCAAAGTCGTTGATGTTGCGGTCATAGACGGAAACGCCGCCCTCCTGGATGGCCTTGATCTGCAGCTCTCCCAGGCCGGCAGCCTCCGCCAGGACGGCGGCCTTTTCCCGGGCGTCCGCCACGGCCTTCTTCAGGGCCTCCTTCCGGGCTTCAGCGTCATTCTCCACGGAGAAGGACACCCCGTCCAGGGTGTTGGCGCCGGCGCCGAATGCCAGGTCAATGGCTTCGCCCACCCGGGCCATGTCCGTGACCTTCACCGCCAGGGTGGAGCTGGCGTTGTAGGCGGTGATGGATTCCGTATCTCCGTTGTAGTCGTAGACGCCCCAGAGGCTCACATACCCGGTGTTGATGTTTTCTTCATCAAAACCGGCGGCGGTCAGGGCCTCCCGGATCCGGGCAATAACCTCGTTGGCGGCGGACTGGGCTTCCAGGGCGTCGGCCTTCCGGATGTTGATGCCCACGGAAACCACGGCCACATCGGCGGGAACCAGCACCTCCCCGGAACCGGAGACGGTGACTGTCTGATCCGCCAGGGCGGCGGAGACACACAGGGAAAGAGCAAGCACAAGCAGTACAGCTGTCAGTTTACGCATAACAATGACCTCCTGATCTTCAATCGTGTAAGGAGCAGTTTTTTATTCCCCCTACACTATATCAGACGCAGGAAATTCAGAAAAGTTCCAAAAAAATTTACCTCAGATTTACCCCTGTATCCGTTCCTTTTAATTATGAATTCTGAATTCTGAATTATGAATTAATTCTCACTCTTCCTGCAGCTTCAGCACCGGGTATCCCGCGGAGCACAGGTAATCCTGCACCTCCGGAATGGTATCCATGAAGCAGCAGTCCAGGATTTCCCCGTAGTGCCCCCGGGGACCGTAGCTCTTCACGGAGAAGCCGGCCTTGTCCAGCATCAGGCGGGAAAGCCAGGGCGGCAGGTGCAGGGCGATGCACAGGGCTACCACGATATCCGGGTCGTAGCCGCAGGTTTTCCCGTTGCGGTACCGGCTGACGGTCTTGGTGGACACATGGGCCAGCTCCGCCAGTTCCTCCAGGGTGACCTTCCCCTCATCCCGGTTTTCCATCAGGTACACCAGGGCGTCGGAGAAGGAGAGGGGCATGGAAGCCATGAGACGGTTCCGGCGGGCCAGCCGCTCCCGGGCGGTGAGGCTCAGCCGCCGGTCCAGGAAGCGGTCATACTCCCGCACATAGTCCTCACTGCTGTTTAGGGTGCCGAAGAGCCAGACGGATTCCTCGTTTTCCCGCAGCCAGACCTTTTCAAACCGCAGGCAGCAGGCATCCGCGTGGGCGTTGGCCCAGGGGGTCAGCCGGGCGCCCTCCTTCGTGGGGCGGAGGAACTGGGGATCGTTCAGGCAGACGTGGCCGTCGGCATAGACAAAGTCTCCCCGGCTCATGAGCTGGCGGAACTCGGCGCTGCGGTGGTACAGGTCTGCCAGGGCCTTCCGCCCGATGACCAGGGTGGCCTGGCCGTGGGAGGAATGCTCCTCGGTAAAGGCAAAGGGGGTGATATACCGCCCGTCCACAAAGTTGACCGCGCCCCGGGCGGCGGGGTGGCCCAGCTGCACCAGGCGGCGGCGCACCGTGGTACGGGGAACGGTATATTCATCCGCCAGGCGGCGGATGACCCGGTCCCAGCGGAAGCCCGGGTGGTTCAGGTATCCGTTGACCGAGGGACAGGTGCTGGCCTGCTGGAACAGGCGCCAGGCCTTTTCCCGCACAGGCCCCTGGGGCAGGAGCAGGGCGATGCTGCCGCCCCGGGCCTGGTGCTCCATAAAGCGGAGGGGATCCACGGCGGGCTTCCCCAGGGAATTGCGGACCGCCTGGTGGCGGATTTCCCGGGGATCGGTACTCATGAGCTTCTGCAGCCGGTAGAACAGCAGGTGCCATTCATAGTGGATGCACTCATGGAGGATATCCAGGTCCCGGCTTTCGGAACGGGCGGCTGTGTTGATGAGAATGGTATTCGTTTCCACAGGGCAGGAAAGGGGCAGGGGGAAATCCTCCTCCCCGGGGAGTTTTTCCGGCTGCACCAGGACGGCGCCCTCCCGGAAGAACAGGATGCTGCGGGTGCGGTTCTGGGAATGGAGGCGGACTTCCCGCACGGTGAGGCCCAGCTTTTCCGCCAGGGCCCGGGCACTGCGCAGGGAGGGGTCCTTTGCCTCCGGCAGGTAATTTTCCCAGAGATGCTCCGCCCCGGCCTCGATCTCATCCTCCCGGAGGATGGGCACCAGGAAGCGGTCCAGCTTCCAGAAGCTGCGGTCCGGCTTGCCGGAAGCCAGGTGCAGTTCCTGCACCTCAAAGCTGAAGCCTTCCTCCGTGCAGAACCAGAGGCTCAGGCAGAAGCCGAAGCGGCCCGGCACGTCCCGGCCGTCCTGCTCCGCCGTGAGGGCCAGGGTCAGGTCAATATCCGCCAGGAAATCCGTCCGGTTCAGCCGCCAGCAGGTGACGGCGCCGATTTCCAGGTCCCGGGGCGCAATATGCTCCGACACCACAGCCCGTCCCAGCAGGAGACTCAGGTCCCCGTCCGCCAGGCGGAGGTTCAGCTCCTGGAGGATCCGGGGGAGGAAGCGCTCCCGGATGCAGCGGTCTATATCGTCCACCACGGGGACAAGCCACGTCTGCACGGCACAGCGGGCCTCATCCGCCCGGGCACGGAGCATCTCCGCCACCGGATCCTCTCCGCCGGCATACTCTTCCGCCCAGTCGGCATATTCTCTGACAGTCTGTTCCATGGTCCAGGTCTCCTTTTTCAATTCATAATTCAGAATTCATAATTATATGATCCGACGACACAAAAATATTTTTTTCAGCACAATTATATTGTGCTACGGTCCAAAAAGCAAGAAAAAAAATAAGGCCCGGGAGACAAGAAACAATAACGTTCATGTAAAACGTTTCACAAATTCAAAAAAGCATTTGCATCAAGGCTTCCGGCGTGCTATATTTCATTGTGCAAAATTCCTGAAAGGCGGACGGAGAGTATGAAAAAAGCGACGTTGATCCTGGATAAAGATTTCGCCGTGGGCCGGGTGGACCCGCGGATTTACGGTTCCTTTATCGAGCACCTGGGCCGGGCGGTGTACGGCGGCATCTATGAGCCGGGCCATCCCACGGCGGACAGGAACGGTTTCCGCAAAGACGTGATGGACAAGGTCCGGGAACTGGGCATCTCCGTGGTGCGCTATCCCGGCGGCAACTTTGTGTCCGGCTTCAACTGGGAGGATTCCATCGGCCCCCGGGACCAGCGGCCGAAGCGGCTGGACCTGGCGTGGATGACCACCGAGACCAACGAGGTGGGCTTGCATGAATTCTGCGAGTGGGCGAAGAAGGCCAATACGGAAGTCATGTATGCGGTGAACCTGGGCACCCGGGGCGCGGATGCGGCCCGGAACGTGGTGGAATACGCCAACCACAAAGGCGGCAGCTACTGGTCCGACCTGCGGATCAAAAACGGCGCAAAGGATCCCTTCAATATCAAGCTCTGGTGCCTGGGCAATGAAATGGACGGTCCCTGGCAGATCGGCCACAAGACCGCCTATGAATACGGCCGGGTCGCCAACGAGGCGGCGAAGGTCATGAAGTGGGTGGATCCCTCCATCCAGGTGGTGGCCTGCGGCAGCGCGGCCCATGACATGCCCACCTACGGCGAATGGGAATACACCATGCTGAACGAGTGCTATGAGAACGTGGACTACGTTTCCCTGCACCGCTACTACGGCAACCCCACCGGGGACACCCCCGGCTTCCTGGCCCGCAGCATGGACCTGGACGACTTCATCCGGGAAGTGGTGGCCGTCTGCGACGCGGTGGGCGGACGGAAGCACGCGAAGAAGAAACTGAACCTGTCCTTTGACGAGTGGAACGTCTGGTACCACTCCAGCGAGCAGGACAAGGAAGTCTGGAAGGCGGACAAGTGGGGCCGGGCCCTGCCGCTGCTGGAGGACGTATACAACTTTGAGGATGCCCTGCTGGCCGGCGCCATCCTGATCACCTTCCTGAAGAACGCGGACCGGGTGAAGGTGGCCTGCCTGGCGCAGCTGGTGAACGTCATCGCGCCCATCATGACCCGGAACGGAGGCGGCGTGTGGGCCCAGACCATCTTCTGGCCCATGATGCACGCGTCAAAGTACGGCCGGGGCACAGCCCTGAAGCCCGTGCTGTCCTCCCCTGTGTATGACTGCAGGGACTACGAGAAGGTACCGCTGGTGGATGCCGCCGCCACCCTGGGAGACGACGGAAGCCTGACGATCTTCGCGGTGAACCGCAGCATGGACGAGGACATCAACCTGGCCTGCGACCTGCGGGCCTTCGGGGACCTGAAACCGGTGGAGCATATCGTGCTGCACCATGACGACGTGAAGGCCGTGAACACGGAGATGGATCCGGAGCAGGTGAAGCCGGTGAAGGGCCGGAACGGAAAGATCGACGGCGGAAAGATGAACGTGAAGCTGCCGGCCCTGTCCTGGAACGTGATCCGGCTGGCTTAAGCGGGCATGATTCCGGCAGAACCGGGTATATATTCAGGAGCGTGCAAAAGACACGCTCCTTTTTCATTTTTTGCATTCAGAACTTGAGATGAACAGAAAAAAGGGGTAAGATGATGCTGAAAGGTGCTCTTATGCTGAGACCGAACCGTTTCATATCAGGCAGGGGGTGACCGGCATGCTGGTGATGCCACTGGTGATTCAGGCCATTGAGGACGATGATGACCGTCAGTTCATGGAACAGCTGTATTATGCCCACAGCCGGCTGATGTATGCCACGGCCTGGAAATATTCCACCTATAAAATCGACGTGGAGGATGTGGTGTCCGACAGCTGCGTGGCGCTGATCGCGAAGATCGCCGTGCTCCGGCGGATGGATGAGAAGACGCTGTGCGCCTATGTGGTTTCCACCGTGCGGAACAAGACCATCGACGCCAACCGGAAGGCCTGCCGAAACAGCGAACGGATCCGGCTGGAGGATAACGAAATCCTGGAAAACATGTCGGGCGGAAAGTCCACGGAGGAACAGGTCCTGCTGCGGGAAAAGCTGCGGGGGATCCTGGAGGCTGCCTCCGGACTGCCCTGGATAGAGCAGGATATCCTGCGCATGAAGTACCAGCAGGGGCTGACGGCCCGGGAAATTGCCGAAAAGGCCGGCGTGACGGAAAATGACGTCTGGAAATACCTGAAGCATGCGCGCCAGGTGATCCGGCAGGTCGTCTGACAGGAGAGACAGGGTATGGACGAGAAGATCAAAGAATTCCCGGATATTGAGGAAGAATACCTGGACCTGCTGATCAAACTGGCCTACGACATGGATGACCTGGACAAGGAGCAGCAGATCCGGGAGGAGGCGGAGGAGGCATCCGCCGGACCGGACGAACAGACAATTGCACAGACCTGGCAGACCGCCCGGGAAAAGATCGACCGCTTTGAAAAGGAAGAGAAGCAGCGGGCGCGCCGGGCTGCCTTCCGGCGGACAGCGCCCCAGGTGCTGAAAATCGCGGCCTGCCTGCTGCTGGTCATGTTCCTTTCCGTACCGGTGGTGCTGGCCACTTCCGCGGAATTCCGGTCCAGGGTCATCAACCTGCTGTACAGCATCGACCATGAGAACCAGGTGGCCCATTTTGAATTCACGGAGGATCCGGGTGCATCCTTTGCCGTGCCGGCCGGATGGACCGGGGACTACTTTCTGTCATACATTCCGGAGGGGATGGAACTGACCGAGCAAAGCGAACTTTTTGCATCGGTCAATTACCGGGATACATCCGGCAGGGGATTCGCATTCTCGGAGAACGATGACGGCGTATCAATGGCAACCGGCACGGAAGGCCAGACGGTCAGGCCGGTGGACATCAATGGCTCTGAGGGTGTACTTATTGAAGGCTATATGCCGGACGGAAAGGAACGTACTGTTACTCTCGTCTGGTCCCGCGAGGAAAAGTGGTTTGAGCTGAGCTGCCATGGCTTGGAGGCTGACGAGGCTCTGAAGATGGCCCGCAGCGTCCGGAAAATTATTCATTAACAAAAAACAATTCAAATACAATTCTTTTTTCCGAAAACTGAATATGAAACGTCTGTTATAGTAAAAAGATTTCAGGAGGTATTTCCCATGCTGAAAAAGACCTGCTCAGTTATCCTTCTCGTCATCATCCTGGTGACCGCAGTCGGCACGGTTTTTGCGATCGAACAGTTCCCGGGCGCTGACAGAGATATACCTGGTTTCTGCCTGAACGCAAGCACTTCCATGAAATCGGGTAATATATATGCAAACGGTGAAGTTACCACTGCTCTGAACGGATACACGGTGAAAGTCACCCCGGTGCTGCAGAAGAAAACAGCAACCGGATGGACTAAAGTGAAGACCACTTCGGGCGGAAGCGGGAAGTCAGCCTATGCCTACTGCAAGTATGCCCCGGGAACTTACCGGGCCAAGGTAAGCTGCACTGTCACAAATAATGCAACCCAGGAAAAATATACACTGACCACGGTGTACAGCAAAGCAAAGGATTATTGACGGTTCCGGAAGGCAAGGATACGGAATCAGCCGGGGAACAACCGGTATCAGGACAGGGGTAAACAGGGAGATAACCGTTCGGCAGACAGGATGACAGGGAGACGGATTATGGGCGATCATACAAAAGAATACCGGGATATTCAGAATGAATATCTGGATCATATGATCAGGCTCGCTTTCGATCTGGATGACCTGGACAAGACCCGTCAGATCCTGAAGGAAACCGGGTATGATTTTTCCGAACCGGATGAGGAGACCCTGCAGCGGATCTGGCAGAGCGCGCAGGAAAAGATGGACCGCTATGAGGCAGCGAAGAACCGCCGGGAGCGCCGGAAGGTCTTCAGGCGGGGGATCACGCAGGCAATGAGGATCGCAGCCTGCCTGCTGCTGGCGCTGTCCCTTTCTGTGCCGGTGGTTCTTGCGGTTTCACCGGATTTCAGGTCCCGGGTCATTAAACTGCTGGCCAGCTTCGACCGGGAAAACGAGGTGGCCCATTTTGAGTTTTCCGAAAAACCGGAAGAATCCTTTGCCGTGCCGGGGGACTGGACCGGGGAGTATTTCATATCCGGCATCCCGGAAGGGATGGCGATGGCCCGGTGCGACCCGCTCATTCCCTCAGTGGAATACCGGGATAACAGGGACTTCGGCCGCAGTTTCGCTTTCAGTGAACTAACGGAAGGCGGGAGATCCGAAACCGGTCTTTCCGGAACCGATGTCCGTCATACTGAGATTAACGGGTTCCCGGCTGTTATAACGGAAGGAACAGCGGAAAGCGGGGATTCCGGCACGGTGACCGTTACCTGGTCAAACGGCGAAAAAATGTTCAGCCTGGTCTGCTGCGGAATACCAGTGGAAGAAGCGCTGAAGATCACCGGCAGCGTCCGGAAAATCATCCGGCAGTGAAATACAATACAAATACAATACTTTTTTTCCAAAATTGCTCTCTCAGACGTCTGTTATAGCGAAACGATGTCTGAGAGATTTTTTTATAGCCGGGAGGACCCGATCTGTCGTTGATATAGCAGGCCGTCAGGCCCTGATATATAAAACATCGGAAGGGAGGAAGACGCATATGCGGATCTGCTGCAGAAGCCCCGATCAAAAAAGTTCCTGCAAGAATCGCGCTGTGGGAGCGGCATCGTAAAAACGATGAGCATTCTGCAGGAACAAAGGTGATTATATGACGCGGTTTTGTTTTTTTCAACCTTATGTATTTAACCTGTGAATAATGAAAGGAGATAAATCCATGAAAAAGATTATTTGTGCTGTTCTCTGCCTGTCCATCGTCCTGACCGGGATTATCGGAATCACCGCAGCTTCCGCGGATACCTCAACAAGTTACTACACTGCAACTGTTAAAGGGAACGGCATCTATCGCTATGCTGAAAAAAGCGCGACTCCCGTCAAGTCCGGTTACAGATCTGTTCGGGTCACCCTGAATCTGAGCGTGACCTTCGAGCGCGGCGCCGGAATGTCCGATGCGGGCACATGGTACTATCGCAGCGCTTCTGACAGCGCTTCCGCCAGCAGCGGCCAGGCAGCCAGGAGCCTCTTTGCTTCCGTCAGCGGCAGGAACCCCGCCGATTTCTATGTCAGCGGCAGCGCCAGTGGAACTGTTGCTTATACGCGGTAAGCAGTACTGAAAGGGATAAGAGTATCAAGGAGAGATTTTATAAATGAAAAAGATCATTTGTGCCATTCTCTGCCTTTCCATCCTTCTGACTGGCATGATCGGAATCACTGCGGCTTCCGCTGATGTTCCGGTGATTACAGAAACGAAAACAGGGAAGATTCCTGTACTTGTCAGTAACCCGCTTACCATTTCCATGACGACAAAAGGTGCACCGGCAAAGTCAGGATATTATTCAAGCACTTTATTCAGCCTGTCAGCAACCTATAAGCGCAGTTCCGGTTCACAGTACACCGTGAATAAAAGCAAGAGCGCAAGCGGCGGATGGGGACAGGGAACGGCTTCTGTTACTGTAACCTTATCAGCCAACAGTAACTCTGATAAGTATGTAAAGGGTACTTATACCAGGACTTATCAGTATTACGGAATCCGGTAATTGATCCGGTTTATCCTATGACTATGCTGATCATATACGGTTCCCTTCCAGGAGCCGTATATGATCAGTCTTTTCTTCACTGACTGCAAACGGAGGACTTCATTCATGACTGCAAAACGGATCTGCGCGTGGCTCCTGGTCCTGACGATGCTGGGCGGCATCCTGCCCTGCGCCCTGGCGGAGCAGCCGGAAGGCCCGGCAATCAGTACCTATGACGTTTCCTGTACGCAGAACGGTTTCCTGTATGAACCGTCTGTGGGAACCGCGGTTTATTATTATGATTATGCCGCCGGGCAGCGAAAAGCACTGTGCAGCCGCCCGGGCTGTGAACACCGGCCGGTGGGGGACATCGACCAGGACGCATATCATTATTCGGTTCCGGAGTTTATGAATAACAATCCTTCCCTGTGTTACGCAGCGCGGTTCGCGTATGCCAGCAGTATCGGCGCCCGCATCATGTATCAGGATAAACTGTACTTTTTCCCGACATTCTATAACGGCTTCGAGATGGGACTGCACGCGATTCCCCTGTGCGTGTCTGAACCGGAAGGAGAAACCTGGATACTCACAGACCTGTCTCTGCTCTTTTCCGAAGCATATGGTCCATGGGCAGTGGAAGCGCTGGCGTATGACGGATTCCTTTATTACGCATTCTGCCTGGATGAATTCCCCTTTCCGGAGGAGAATCCTGCCGCCCCGGATCCGGACCTTCCGTACGGTTCGATCCAGCTGGTGAAATGCTCCATGGATACCGGGGAAGCTTCCGTTATGGAAACCTTTTCCGCGGAAAGCAATGAGTTCCATTTCCTGGGCTTGTATGACGGCGTCCTGTATTACTTAATCAGAACTGCCAACGGAATGGAGCCGGCAGAGACGGAACTGGATTATCTGAAAGAGGTACGGAATAAAACACATTATTCTGTACAGGGAATCAATGTAAAAACAGGCGAAAAGATACTGCCGGATCCCCGGCTGTGCGACAGGACACTCCTGTACGGTGAAGCCTTTGACATCGTTAAGGACGGGATACTTTACAGCATTATTCTTCCTGAAACAGCTGAAGACAATACTGCCCTGTTCCTGGGCTATGACCTGAACCGGCGTGAAACTGTGCTGGAGTATCCCTTTGAATATTTCGATACGGATTTTTATCCCTACCGGGTGCTGACGGACGATATTGTGCTGGCGTTCAATTTTGAGACGGGTACTTTCGCCCTTCGGAACCTGAAGACCGGGGAGATCAGACCGCTGTCCATTCCCGGCGCGTGTATTAATGGCAACGAAGGCCAGACGGACTGGTACGATATCTTTGCGGCGAACTTCCAGACAGATCCGCTGATTCTGGATCACCGGTTCTCTGAAACGGAAGTTGACAAAGCCTATGTTACGGCGGAGGAACTGCTGGCGGGCAATCCGCAGATTCATGATTTTACCGGTCAATAAAGAACGGCACAAAAAGAATACAGAAGTCTCTGTCAGATTTGGCCCTCCCGATCGTCTGATATACAGGAAGACAATCGGGAGGTTATTTTGCGTTATGCGGAGATTTCAGGGAGGAACACGGATGAAAAGGATGATCAGCAGCTTATTGCTGGTCTGCCTGCTGCTGATTCCATTAGCTGCGGGGGCGGAGCGGACGCTTTACCTGGGCGGCTGTATCGATGACAGCATCCAGCGGAGCTTCATGAAAGAGAATCCGGATGTGGTCCTGAAGTTTGATGATGAAATACTGAATCCGGACGAGATTATTACCCGGCTCCTGACGGGAGACACGGCGGCAGATCTGTATCACACTTTTGTGGACAGTACTTTCGCGGCCCTGGTCCGGAAAGGCTATGCGATGGATCTCTCTTCTTCCGACATTCTTACGGACGACGTGAACCGGATGTATCCGAACATCCGCAGGGCGATCACCGACGACGCCGGAAATCCGGTAGCTTATCCCTGGCTGCTGGAGGTGGACACCTGGAAAGTGAACATTACCTGGTGGCGGGCGGTGTTCGGGGAGGAACCGCTGCCTGATACTTACGCGGAGTTCTTCCGAACCATGATCCGGTGGGAAGAGGAATATGCGGCGCAGTATCCGGAGTTCAGCTTCGTGGGCAGCTTTGATTACGCCTGGTGGGTAAAGACCGTGATGAATGCCTTTGAAGCCCAGTATGCGTCTTATTCCGGGGAAACGCTGGTTCCCGCCGACCTGGGCAATCCGCTGCTGGCGGAAGTGCTGGACCTGATCGACCGGGTGCGGGAGATCCGGGAGGAGTATCACCGGAGTACAGACGGAGACGACATGGTTTATACCGAACCGATCATTGATCCGAACGGGTTCAACAACATCATGATGGGGTCCTGGACGGAGGAACTGCTGTCCATGACCGTTGAGGAACTGCCGGAGGGTATCTGGACGGATATGCCCGCCATGAGCTTTGAAAAAGGGAAGCCGGCGCCGGTGAACGGCCAGCTGAATGTATGGTTTGTGAATCCCCACTCTGAAAACAGGGACCTGGCGGTCCGGTACCTGGAACACGCGGCCAGGTGCGAAAACAATATCCGGACCTATTACGGGACCCATCCGGATATGACTGAGCCGGTTCCCGATGAGGGAACTGCAGCCCGGTGCGGGGAACTGGAAGAACAGCTGGAGCAGCTCCGGGCCAAGGCAGGAGAGCAGGAGAAAATCAATCCGGAACTGGAACAGCGGATCCGGGAGACCGAAACGGAACTCCTGCTGTGGGAAAACCAAAAGTGGGAGATCAGTGAAGAGGCAATCCGGGAATACAGGGGATTTGCGGAAACCATTGCTTTCCATGAAGACAATCCGTATGTGATGGTGGCAGGCAGAACCAGCAATACGGCCACGGAAATGGAAGCACTGTTTGAGCAATACCGGTACGGACAGATCAGCCGGGACGGGTTCCTGCGGCAGTATCAATTCAGGATGGATATGATCCTGGCGGAAGGAAGATGAACAAATGAAGAAGATTATATGCTATATGCTGGTTCTGTGCTGCTGCCTGGGGACCGCGGCAGGGGCGGAGGATACGGGCAATGAAATCATCTTTTCCCCGGAATTCTGCAGCAGCGCGGAACCGGGCTCCGGTGGCGTCGGATATACCGCCTGCCTGGATTCCGTTATCTACGGGGTTGTGGGGAAAAACCTGTATCGCTGGGATCCGGCGGATTCCGGGGATCCGCAGTTCTTCTGCTCCCTGCCGGTGAACGAATACTGGGACGACAGTTTCGTGACCCTGAAGAAGGAAGAACTGGCAGGGGATGTGCTGGAACTTCTGACTTCCCGGGTGGACGGGCTGGCGGCCGGGGACGGAAAACTGTGGGGTTACAACCTGACGGGCGGACGAATCGGGGAGATTGACGAAGCAGGCATCCACTGGCTGCCGGTGACGCTGGATATGTCCGGCTTTTTCAGGGACGGCGGGGTGATCTGCCGTTTCCATGCCTGCAGTGCTTTTGTGGATCACGGATATCTTTATCTGTTCGGGGAAGGAGGGGATTCGTTCCCGCTGGTGCGTTTCAGCCTGGACAGCGGGGAAAGTGAAAGGATCAGTAACCGGAATGCGGAGTGCTGCTGCCCGTACGGAGACCGGCAGGCGCTGCTGATCCGCCGGGAGGGAAGGAAAACCCTGAAGCTGTCCGTGCTGGACCTGAATACGGGGAGCATGGAGGATCTTCCGCAGAAGCTTCCTGCCCCGGGAAAAAGCGGTGGCGAACCGGATATGGCCGGCGGACTGGCCTGTGACGCGGACAGCGGCAGGATCTGTTTCTTCCTGGGAGAAACTGTCTGGGCATCCGATGCCGGGAATGATTTTGTTCCTGCCGGAAACTTTAACCCGCTGACAAACGGTATGCCCCTGACCAGCGATCCGGCTTTCCCGGCCTGGATCCTTCCGGACGGCCGGTATGCCATCTGCATGTACTGTTCCCTGTATGTCTGCCGGCCGGAAACCGGCAGGTGATTCCCGTTTTCCAGCCAAAATCTGCACTGAGCGCCGGGCATTTGATGCCCGGCGTATTTTCTATGCGATCTGCTTTGTGATGAAAAACAATCCAGATACAATCTTTTTTTCCGAAAACAGTTTTTCGCACGTCTGTTAATACAGAAAGAGGTTCAAAACAGTGCTTCCTTGGGTACCATACGCGGTAAAACGCTGTTATATGGGAATTGAAAAGAAGGAGGTGAATATGAATGGTGATCCGTATCCGGGGGCCCGGCATAAGAAAAAAGTTCCCCAAAACCATGCCTGGCAGCAATCCACCGCATAAGCGGTGAGCGTTTTGTGGGAACACTGTTCAGAATACCTCAAACAAGATGATTAATCAACTGATAATGAATATGGAGGGACATTGTTATGAAGAAAAAGATCGTGGTTATCGTGGTTTCTGTCATGATGCTCCTGTGCCTGACAGTCAATGCCATGGCTATCAAAACCGGTACGTTTGAATATGACAAGCCGCTGCTCTGCCAGAATACCAAGAAGGTGGTTGTTTCCGCCAAATCCGGAACGCAGGTGAAAACCCTTCGGAATGTGACATCCCGGGCTTATTTTGACGGCACCCATGCCCTGCACCTTTCCTACAGCCAGTCCTACAGCGGCTCTGCTACGGTTAATTCCGGCCTCGATGCGGGAATCCCCGGTGTTGTGAACTGCAGCGTGGGCTACAGCTTCTCCTGGACCGCGGGAGAGGTTTCCGGGTACTCCTGGGATATTACCAAGGGCGATAAAAAGGGATATTACAATATCCGTTACAACAAGTCGTTCAATAAATATCCCTACAAGTTCTACACGAGAACCTCCACGATTTTTGAAACCGGATCCTGGATGCTGAAGAAGTCCGGAACGATCCTGGACGGCGGCGGTTCTCCCTACTTCACCCTGGGATATTCCGCCAACTGATTTAAACAGGAGGAGTTCTCCCGTGCATGCGGAGCGCATGCACGGGAGCTCCTATACGGACGGCAGCAGCGTATTGAACGTCTGCGGGATAAAGAAAAGAGGACAGGAGGCAGTCCATGAAAAAACTGGGATTTCTGTGCATGACTGTGCTGGCGCTTCTGCTGGTGTGCTGCGCGGCGGCTGAAGAACGGGTGGTATACGGGGATATGCTCCGGGCTGAACTGTATCTGGAAGAGGGAGAACATGCCAGCCTCAGGGTGCCGATTATCACCAACCTGCCGGTGAAAAACGCTTCCTATGACCTGTGGTACGACGGGAACGGAGAAGCCGCGGAATCGGAAGTGAAGGAAGAAACATTTATTGACGGTGAACATGTGGAAACAGGGGACGGCTGGTACAGCTACGATCTCTATCTTCATTTCGTCATGGGGAACCGGACGGAAAGCATCAGCAGGATCGCGGTAAAGATTGACGGGGAACTGTATGACCTTTATCCGGCTTCCGTGGAACTGAACCTGTACAAAATGGCGGATGAACCGATCCTGCTGCGGATGGGCCAGATTATGACAATCCCCAGCCGGGAGGAGACACCCTTTGGGTGCGGCCTGTATGCGGAGGATGCCTGCACGGTGGAATCCATCCGGTTCGGTGCGGACCAGACCGTGAAGGAACTGAAGATCAACGGTGTTGTTTATCCGGATCCGGAGCATCTCAACCTGGCACTGGAAAAGGATACAGAACTGAACGTGGAAGCAATGCTGGATGCGGAGCAGGGTGCGGCGGATTACGGCAGTACGTTCTTCCAGATGGAAGCGGCATACCGGGATGCAAAGGACGGAGCGGAATATAAGCTTTATACCCATTCCGTAAGCCTGACCAGCTTTGTATATGAAGACAGGCTGTCGGAGCTGAAGGCTTTCCTGCAGCAGAAAAAAGCCGAATGACCGGCGGAACAGCTGCTCTCTGAAAGATAATGATATGAAAGAAGGAATTAATTGATGAAGAACAGAGTTAACCGGCTGATTTCCATTGCTGTTATGATTGCATTGCTGCTGACTTCCTGCGTAATCCCGATGAGTGCGATGGCAGGGACAAGGGTTATCAGTGAATCAGCAGATGGATTGTACAGGGTAGTGATTAATTCAACGAAAGACGTGGATCAAAGGAATTATGAGTACATAGAAAAACTTGGAACTGCAGAAAATCATACAAAAAAAGAAATGACGGTGAAACGGACCTACAGCCGTGAAAATAAGAGGACATATCTGAGCATTGGGGCCAATGCCGACAAGAGGGATCTTAATGGCCTTCCGGGGAATATATCGACCAAAACATTCAATGTAAAACTTAAGCCTTTTTTTACAGTGACGTTTTACGGGAAACGATATTCTTACAGGATGGAATGGCAGCACTTGAAGCTTTATCAAAGATGGCGTTTCGGATCCGGATGGGAAACTTACAAGACGGAATCGTCCAGGAGCATTGCGACGGGGAACGCCTGGAGTTTTGAACAATCACCGTAAAACTCAGGGCCTCCTGAGATATCCTGCAGTCACGCTACAGGAAGCTGGTGGACTTTCGGTTATGAGCAAAGGAAGTAAATGATCGAAGAGAATGCCTGCAGGGCAGGTACATAATAACAACCTTTTCAAACGTCCTTCGGGACGTTTTCTTTACGGGAGGCGTTTCCTGAATTGACAGGGGCGGGGCACCATGGTAGGATGAAAAATGTTCGGACAGGTTTACGCAATATACAGGGCTTTTTACAGAGGAAAAACACAGGATGATGTAGAAAGTATACAAAATACAGAGAAAAAACTGCCGGACGGGCGCTCAGAAGGCCTGTTCATGCGTCTAATATAAAGGGTAACGAATATACGGAGGGTCAGAAGGATGAAAAAAAGCGTGCGGCTGTGGATCAGGATCATCAGTTTATTGCTGGTCCTGCTGGTCTGCGGTACTGCCCTGGCCGGGACAGCAACACCGACGGACATTGACGATCCGACTCCCACGGATCCCCAGGATCCGAATCCCACAGACCCCCAGGATCCGCAGCCTACGGATCCCCAGAATCCGGACCCCACAGGGACCAAGCCGTCGGAGACTACGCCGCCGCCGGACTGGGTCATTAAGGGGGACGTGCTGGTGGCCTGCAACAGCACGGCAGCAAAGCTGACGGTGCCGAAAGGAGTCAAGGTTATCGGCCCCAAGGCTTTCCTGGGCCTGAAGAAGCTGAAGGTTGTGACCCTGCCGGACTCGGTGGAGAAAATAGACAAGGAAGCCTTTTCCGGGTGCGTAAAGCTGGAAAAGGTCAAGCTGACAAAGAAATCGAAGCTGAAGGAAATCTGCGCCCACGCGTTCAAAAACTGCAAGGTGCTGGATACCAGCTTTGTGCCCAAGGGCGTGAAGGTGGCGAAAAACGCCTTTGAAGGCGCCGGAAAAAAACCGGCGAAAACGCCGAAACCCACCCTGAAACCCACACCCAAGCCCACGCCGACGCCGGCGCCAAAGCCCCGGATGGGCGGAGGCGGCGGAGGCGGTTCTTCCGAACCGAGAATCCCCCACAGCAAATGGACGGAGACGGTGGGACCGGACTATGACCTGCTGAACCTGAATCAGCTGGAAGAAGACGCCGGGGAAACCATGGAGCAGCTGACGCTGGGCGGGGAAACCCTGGCGCTGGCGCTGAACCCGGAGGGCGATGAAAAGGCCGGGGACGGATTCACCGTTACCGGTATGGACTGGGAAAAGGAGAGCCGGGAGATTGACACCCTGGTGCTGACCGCGGCGGAGGGAAAGGACAGGAATGTCTGGAGCCTGAACGGGGAAGTGCTCCGCCGGATGAACAAGAGCGGAATCCGCCACCTGGTGCTCCGCAGCGGATCCCGGATCGCCGTGCTGGAGACGGAGGGCTTCCTGGCCGGCTGGAATTATGACGAGCTGAAAAGCCGCGGCACCGCCAACAGGCGGTTTGAATACGCGGTGGAAATGGACGCGGACCAGCCGGCGAAATGGCAGGTATCCATTGAGGGCGCGCTTTACGAGCTGACCACGGACGAGCATGCCGGGATCTATATGACGGGAGTTTACAGCGGCTCAGCGGAGGCGCTGGAGAAACCATACAATACGCTGTTTGCCAAAGAGTGAAAGGAGTGGACCCGATGAAAAAGGTTATCGCGATTCTGACCGTTCTGGCACTGGTGCTGGCCCTGGCTGGAGCAGCCCTGGCAGAAGAACTCTCCTATGAAGGAACCGTGGTGGCGGGGGAAACGATCCCGATTGCCGCACCCTTTGGCGGACGCATGGGGAAAGTGCCGCTGCGGGAAGGAGATCCGGTGCAGGAGGGGGACATTGTCGCCAATATCCTGACCACAATGAACTACTCGCCGGTGGAAGGTACCGTTACAGGCCTGTATGCCGATGAGGGCGACGCCACGGAAGGCGTGAAGGAACGGTACGGCGCGGTGATGTACATTGAGCCCACCCGGAAATACACCGTTGAGGCGACCAGCGAAAAGGCCTACAACGCCAGCGAGAACTATTTCCTCCATCACGGGGAACGGGTATACCTGACCTGCTTTACCGACGGATCCCACCAGGGCACGGGCGTCATCACCGCCATTACGGACACCGGGTATACCATTGAAGTGACCGGCGGGGAATTTGTCCTGAACGAAAAAGTATATGTCAACCGTTCGGAAAACCGGGAGAAGGAAAAGCGGATCGGTTCGGGCAAGGTGAAGCGCTCCAAGCCCGTGGAGGTGACCGGGACCGGCAGCGTGCTGAAGCTGCACGTGAAGAGCGGGGATTTTGTGGAACGGGGCGAGCTGCTCTTTGAAACGGTGGAAGGCACGCTGGACGGTTATTATGCGCCGGACAACAACGTGAAGAGCCCGGTGACGGGCGTGGTGTCCAAGGTGGAGAAGAACGCCGGGGACACTGTGGCCAAGGGAGAAACCCTGATGAAGGTGATCCCGTCCAAGAGCTTCCAGGTGCAATTTGACGTGCCCGAAGGGGACCTGTTCAGCCTGCAGGAAGGCCAGGCGGTTACCATGCAGCTGAACTGGGACGACACCGTGGAGAAAACCTATCCCGGAAAGATCGTTTCCATCGCCCGGATGAACGAGGAAGTAAAGGAAGGTACCGACAAGAAGGTATACAAGGCCTACGCCTCCTTTGAAGCGGACGAGCGGATCCGGCTGGGCATGACCATGCTGATCTATGCGGACGCAAACGGCGCGCCGGCGGAAGCGGAACCCGCGGAAACCGAACCGGCAGAAACAGAGGCCCCTGAAGAATGAGAAAAGGAAAAGTCCTTCCGCGGATCCTTTCCGCCCTTCTGTGTGTAACGGCCTGCATGCCGGCGGCTTCGGCGGAAAACCGGATGCTGCTGCGCGCTTCGGACACGGACGGGGCGGAGATCACCTGGATTGAATGCGCCTGCCCGACGGAGAACGGCTTCAGCGTGATATGCCAGGGCGCCGGAACCCGGATCCTGCGGTACACGGATCCCGGGGAAGAACCGGAGGTATTCCTGCTGGAAGACAATACGGAGGAATACGTTCCCGGCGAATATACCGGAGAAACGGAGCCGGACGGGGAAACCGGGGAGGACGATGAGGAAGAGGACGGGGAAGACATCTCATTCCTGACCGTGGGCGAAGCCGACGAAACGGACAGCGGCAGGGACGAACCGTCCGGGGAACTGCAGGGGTTCATGGCCGGCCGGAGCCTGATGGGCTGGTTCAGCCGGAACAATGAGATTTATGCCCTGCAGGTGGAGAAGCTGTACAACGAAACGGACAGCCGGATCAGCAGCATCAGGCCTGCACTGATAAAAACGGAAGACGGGAAAGCAATCCCGGAGGATGCCGGACTGCCGGCGCTGGATACCGGGTACCTGGTGGAAGAGGCCGGCAGCAGCAGTTCCTACAACGGAATGGGAAAGCTGTTCACCGCGGGGGATCGGCTGATCGGGATTCCCTACGGCGTATACGGCAAGGTGCTGATCTTTGACCTGACAGACGGATCCTGCCTGGATATCACCACAGGCAGCAATCCGGACACAGCCCCGGGCCCGGACGGTTCCGTCCTGGTGACCTGCTGTGCGGAAAAAGCGGGCGGAATCACCAATATCATCAGCCGTGTGGATCCGGTCAGCGGCCGGCAGGAGACGCTGGCGGAAATACCCGGAGCGGAGGATGTGCTGACAGCTCCCTGCTATGATCCGGAAAAGGACACCCTGTATTATGTGAGCGGCGGCCGGTTGTGGAAGATGCCGCATTTTGATCCGGAAAAGGCCGAAGCCCTGAGCGAATACAGCGAAGAGGAAAGCAGCGCCATGCTCCTGGCGGCCGGCAGCATCCTGCTGTGGAACAGCAAAACCGCGGCCGTCATGGACACGGAGCCGGACCGGAGCGAAAGGATCACGCTGCGGGTTCAGGACGTCACATACAACAGCGCCCTGAATGAAGCAATCTATGAGATGGGAACCCTGCGGAGCGATGTGTCCGTCAGCCTGGAACAGGGTGCCGGGAAGCCGAACGACATTCTGAACGCGCTGCTGACGCGGGACGGAAGCACGGACATCTATGTGACGTTCTATGACATGGATGACTTCAAGGCGGCCCGGGACCGCGGATACCTGGCGGATGCGGGAAAGTACGGCGGACTGGCCGAAAGCATCGGAAGGATGTATCCCTTTGCGCAGGAAGCCGCGAAGCGGGGCGGAAAGATTATCGCGGTGCCCCTGGGCATCACCGGGGACGCGGTGAACTTCAATATGTATGCCTGGAAGAGACTGGGCGGGACCGAGGAAGAGCTTCCCCGGACCTGGGACCGTTTCTTTGACTGGCTGGAGACCCTGCCGGACCGGCTGGCCGGAACGGATGTGGCGGTGACTTCGGGCTATACGGACCGGAGCGCGGTACGGGCGCAGATAATCGCCGCCCTGATGGAGATGTATCAGATCCGGATGGAAAGAACGGGAAAGGATTACCTGTTCAACACACCGGAACTGCGGGCATTGCTGAAGCGCGCCTGCGAAGTGGATTACGGGGCGCTGGGTATTCCGGAAACCATTGACGATTCCGGATACGAAGTCCGGGAAGCGCTGCTGGATTTCAGCAACGGGATCCGGGGCGTCCGGAGGTGCGATGAAAGCGCACCGATGGGCCTGGCCTTTGCGGAAGGGGAGGAACCCCTTGTACCGGTATCGCTGTTCGCGGCGTTCATGAATCCCTATACCGAACATCCGGAGGAAACCGGGGAATTCCTGGGACTGCTCCTGAAGAACCTGGACACGAACGCGCAGTATTCCCTGTTCGCGGACAGGACGGAACCGGTGCGGGAGCCCCTGGCGGGAGATCCGGCAGAGTGGGCGGCAAGGCTGGAGCGGCTTCAGGGACTGCGGGAGACCGCGGAAGGCGACGACAGGGTTCTGCTGGAGGAGGAAATCCGCGAAGCGGAAAAAGCCCTGGAAGACACAGAACGCAGCCAGTGGAGGATCAGCCCGGCGGAAATCGGGCAGTATCAGAAGAGCCAGGCAGCGTTCCGGGTAATGGACAGCTACTTCCTGCGGGAGCTGGTGGGCACCGGCGAAGACCAGGAAGCCATGGAAGCATTCAGGCTGCTTTTCTACGGGGACGGGAACAGCGAACCCGACCCGGAGAAGGCACTGGAGATTATAGACAAAAAGCTCCGGATGAAACGCATGGAAGGGAACTGATCCATCCGGAAACAAAAACATGACGGAGGAAACCTGAACATGAAACGACTGAACGGAAGACGGATGATCCTGTGGATCCTGGCGGTGATCCTGTGTGTGACAGCCTGCGGGCCGGCGTTTGCTTCGACGGGCGACAGGACGCTTTACCTGAACAACAGTGAAGGCGCGACCTATCTGCGGGGCGTGGCGGACCTGGGGGACAGTTTCTGTGTGATTATGCAGGAAAGCATGAACACAAAGATTCAGCGGTATACGGATCCAGCGGGAGAACCGGAAACGTTTATGCTGGAGTTTGAAGAACCGGAGTATAATTTCTTCCCCACGGAAATGACGGAGCAGGGGCCGGAAACGCCTGAAGCCGGCCAGGCCGACGCCGGAAAAGCAGAGGAAAAGGAAGAGGAAGAAGAGGAAGAAGAGGAAGAAGGATTCCTGTTCTTCGGCTCCCGTGAAGAAGAGGACGACGGGAAAGAAGAGCAGCAGGAAGAACAGATCCGGTCTTACGGAAGCGATTACACCTGGTTTGGCTGGAACGGCGAACTGTATGCCCTGGAGCCGCAGATGGTCTATGGAGAAGAAAGCACCCAGGTGAAGGAGATCGCGGTGAAGCACGCGAAGCTGGAAGACGGCAAAGTGGTCGTGGAAGACACGGAGCTTCCGGCCCTGAGCCCGGAAGGCCTGACGGACGGCGACAGCCAGTACGAGTATTTCATGGGCGCCCAGAGAATCTTCACCGCCGGCGACCGGCTGGTGATCCTTCCCTACAACTACGGCAACGGACAGCCGAAACTGACGCTCTTTAACCTGAAGGACGGTTCCACGGAACATGTGGAACTGAGCAAGGAAAATGCCGATATTATTCCCGGCCCGGACGGTTCCGTGCTGGTAAGGTACATGGACTATACGGAAACCGGGATGAGCTGCACTTTCAGGCAGATGAACCTTGACACCCAGGAAGAGGGCAAGGAAGAGTTTGCGAAGATCGGGAACATCAAGGGCTATGATCTGGGCAGCTGCTATGACCAGGGCAGCAATACCCTGTATTATGTGGACAGCGGGGAACTGTGGGCAAAGTCCCTGGCGGAGCCGGAAAAGCCGGCGGAAGCCGTGAATGACTGCCCGGAAGGCGAGAACATCCTGCTGCTGAAGGACGGATTTGTACTGATCTGGGGCTACAGGACCGTGATGGTGAAGAATACCGATCCTTCCCAGCGGCAGGGAATTACGCTGCGGGTGTTCAGCACGGGATACAGCAATGCTGTCAATGACGCGGTCCTGGGAATGAACAGCGAGCGGGGCGACGTCTCCGTGATCCTGGAGCAGACCTGGCGCAGCAACGATGATATCCTGCAGGCCATGATAAACCATGACGCTCAGAATGACGTCTATGTCCTGTCCTATTCCTCCCCTGAATTCAAGGCGCTGCGGGACCGCGGATTCCTGATGGACCTGAGCGCGGATAAGGAGTTTGCGGATGCGGCGGACAATCTGTATCCCTATGTGCAGCAGGCTGTGAAGAGAGACGGAAAGTTTATCGCTGTCCCCGTGGGCATAAATATGCAGAGCCTCGGGCTCACGAAGCGCGTGAGTGAAGAACTGAAAATCACCCAGGAAGAGCTGCCGAAGACCTGGGACCAGCTGCTGGACTGGATTCCGACCCTGCCGAAACGCCTGGAAGGTACGGAATATACGCTTGTGGACAATTATATGAGCGCCAGTTCACTGCGCATGCAGATCATCCAGTCGATTCTGACCCAGTATCAGGTGTGGATGGACAGCAAAGGGGAAATGTATGATTTCAATACCCCGATGCTGAAAGACCTGCTGAAGCGCGTGGCGGAGCTGAAGGGCGAAACCCTGGGCATCAAGGAAGAAATCAATTATGAAGAACTGGATGACGGCGGAACCTATCATGAGCCGCTGCTGACACAGATGTACATGGGCGGCATGGATGGAAACGACTATTATGTGAAGCTTCCCCTGGGCTTTGATGAGGAATCCGCGATGCTGCCGGTAACCATTGACGTGGCGTTCATGAATCCTTACACCGAGCATCCGGAAGAAGCGAAGGAATACCTGAAGATGCTCCTGAAGAAAATGGACAACAGCACCCAGTACATCTTCTTCAGCGACAAAACTGAACCGGTTCCCTCCCCGTACGCGGAAGAAAACAGCAAGTTCCATAACGAGTATGTGGAAGCCCTGAAGAAACAGCTGGAAAAAGCGGAAGGTGCGGAAAAGGCCGAGCTGGAGGAGAGTCTCCGCGAAGAGGAGAAGAACTGGGAAGAGAACCAGGAAAGCGTCCTGTGGTCCATCAGCTCCAGAATGATTGAGGATTTCCGGAAGACCCAGGATCTCTACAAGGTCCAGGAATATGACATGTTCACCGAACTCTTCGGCAGCAGTGAAGACAAGGATGTGAGCAAACTGCTGAACGGCCTGTTTGGCTACCGCGGAGAAAACGATGAAGAGATCAGCATTGATGAAGCGCTTTCACTGCTGGACAAAAAGGTCCAGATGAAGCGCAGGGAAGGGAACTGACCCCATTTGTACAAGAAGTTTCGACTGGCATGGCCTTTCCTGCTGCCCGGCATGGCAGGCCTGCTGATATTCTACTTTATCCCCTTTATCGGCGGGATCTGGTACAGCGTAACGGACGGAACCTATGAGAACGCTTTTGTAGGCGTACAGAACTATGTTTCCGTCTGGAACAACGAAATGTTCCAGCTGGGCCTGAAGAACACCATGGAGCTGTCGCTGATCTGCGCGCCGCTCCTGTTCTTCCTGTCTTTTGTGCTGGCGGCGGGGCTGCATAAGCTGCGCCCCGCCGGCGGCTTTTTCCGTTCCAGCGTGCTGATGCCGTACCTGATGCCCTCCTCAGCCATCCTGATCATCTGGCTGCTGTGGTTTGACTTCGGCGGGCCGGTGAACCGCCTGCTGACGGCGCTGGGGGGAACCCGGATCGACTGGCTGACGGGAGCGGAGCTGCGGATACCGGTCATTTTGATGTTCCTGTGGAAGAACCTGGGCTTCTGCCTGGTGATTTTCCTGGCGGCCCTGCAGTCCATCCCGGAATCCCTGTATGAATACGCGACGCTGGAGGGCGCTTCCTTCGCGAAGCAGACATTCAGCATTACCCTGCCGCTGGTGATTCCCTCCGCCTTCCTGGTGGCGATCATGTCCTTTGTGACCGCCTTCCGGATTTTCAAGGAGGTTTATTTCATCGTCGGCGCCTATCCGAATGAACCGCTGATGTACACCCTTCAGAATTACATGAACAATATGTACAAGTACCTGAATTACCAGAACGTGACGACGGCGGCCTATATTTTCGCCGTGATCGTGTTCGTCCTGTTCGGCCTGCTGTTCCTGAGCCAGCGGCGGGCGCTGAAACGGCTGGGAGGCGAATGAGATGAAGAATCAAAAAGGCCTCCGGGTATGGCTGGCAAGGTTCCTGCTGACCGCGCTGGCGGTGATCATCCTGCTGCCCATGGTGCAGACGTTCCTGTATTCCTTTTCCTCCATCGGTGAGATGCAGCAGCTGATGGGCACCCGGGACAACCGGGATGAAAAAACCTGGATGGATCCCCACCTGTCGCCCCAAAAAATCTCCCTGGGCCAGTATGAGCAGGTGCTGATCAAGGACGGCTCGATCCTGCACTATTTCAACAACTCGGTGATTTACGCCGCGGCGATCCTGCTGGGACAGACGCTGGCGATTCCGGCACTGGCCTTCGGGCTGAGCAAGTTCAAATTCCGCGGGCGGGAGACCATCTTTTTCCTGATCGTGATGCTGATGCTGCTTCCCTTCCAGGTGACCATGGTTCCCAACGTGCTGACGCTGCGGCTGATGGGGCTGATGAACACGGTCTGGGCGGTGATCCTGCCCATGCTGTTCGCCCCGTTCTATATTTTCCTGCTGAGGCAGTATATGATTTCCCTGCCGGACGAGCTGCTGGAGGCGGCTTCCATGGACGGGGCGGGCCCCTTCCGTTCCTTCCTGTGGATCGTACTGCCGGTGTGCCGGCCGGTGCTGGGCGCGGCGGCGGCCCTGTCCTTCGCGGAGAGCTGGAACCTGGTGGAGCAGCCGATTACTTACCTGTCGGCGCCGGAGGCCCAGTCGCTGATGCCCCTGTCCACCATGTTCAACCAGCTGAACAGGAGTCCGTCAGGCTATGAGTTTGCCGGCGCGGCGCTGTATATCCTGCCGGCACTGCTGATCTACCTGTTCTTCCAGGAGGACATCCTGGCCGGAATCCAGCTGACGGAAATGAAATAAAAGGCAAGCCTGAGAGGCGGAAAGGTCTGGTTTTCAAATGCAATTCAAGAAATTTGCCCTGCGCGGCATGATCATCCTGGCGGTGGTGATTGCCCTGTGCATCCTGTTTTCCGGTACCCTCCGGACGCTGACAACGGCCAAGGTCCGGGTGGCGGAGACGAAAAACGGAAAGCTGGAGTCCACCATCGACCTGAAGGGCAAGGTGGTTTTCCCGAAGGATGAGGAGATGACCATCCGGCTGCCGGAAGGGCTGGGCCTGACCGTGACCAAGGTTCACGTGACTGTGGGAGAAAAGGTGTCCAAGGGGGATAAGCTCCTGTCCACGGAGGTGACGGATGCGGACAAGCAGCTGAACACCCTGCAGACGAGCTATGAGGAAGCCAAGAGCAGCCTGGACGCCTGGAAACGGAAAAACGGCGACATCCGCCTGACCCGCAACGAAAACCTGTGGATAGAAGCCTATGACGCGGCCCGGGAAGCGGAGAAGAAGGAACTGGAAGCCCGGCTGTCCGTCATGACGGAGCTGGGCACCGCCAATGCCGGCAAGGTGACGGAAAAAGCGGTGAAAAAGGCCGGCGAAAAAGCGGAAAAGCTCTACGGTGAATGGCAGCAGGCCGTGAAGGACATGGAAGCGGCGAAGAAGCGCCAGGCGGAACTGGACCGGTATGCCGTGGAGGAGACAGTCTGGACCACCCTGCAGACCAAACGCGACGCGGAGAAGAAACAGAAGGAAGCCGAGGACCAGATGATGACCATCCGGCTGATGCAGAAGCAGCTGGGGGTGATCACGGCAAAGCATGACGGTTATATTGTTGAAATCAAGGCGGAGAAGGGCAGCCAGCTGACCGGGGAAAGCGTCCTGCTGCGGATGACCCCGGAGGGAACGGAACCGGTGCTGCGGGCGGAAACCAAGGAAGTCAAACAGACCATCCAGAAGGGCACCATGATCACCGTGCCCCTGGAGAGCAAAAAGAAACTGGAAACGAAGGTTGTGGACACCGGCATCACGGAGACCGGCGTTCCGTATGCCGACGCGGAGATCACCAAGGACGTGACCTATGAGCTGGGGGCGGTGGCCACCATGATCAAGGAGGAATCCATTCCCCTGAAGCTGGTCACCCGGGCCAAACAGGCTACCTGCATGATCAAGGCCGGCGCCGTGCGGAGCGACGCGGACGGAAAATATGTTTACTTCCTGAGCTCCCGGCCCTCGGCGCTGGGAGACAGCCAGCTGGTGGTGGAGAAGCGCTCGGTGACGGTGATTGCGGAAACACCCGAATGGGTCTCGGTGGAAGAGGACCTGAACTACGGCTATGACATTGTGTATATGGAAGACCGGGATATCAAAGCCGGAGATGCTGTCATGATTTATCAGTGAGGAGCAGGACGGAATGAAACGGAGATTTCGGTTTTCCATATTGCTGCTGGCGGGAATCCTGCTGCTGGGCGCCGGCCTGGCCGGCCTGGCCTCGGTGCGGAATGTGATGCAGTATGTTTTCCTTCCCCCGGCGGATGCGGGAACGTCCATGCTGAAGTTTTATGACGAATCCCTGAAGGACATGACCGCAGCCTTCCCCCGGCTGACCCTGTACGGCGTGAAAGCCGGCACGGAGCTGGGAACGGAGGATCGCACCCGGCAGGGGAACGTGACGGTATACGCCGTGGGGCCGTCCTGGTATGAGGTCTATCCCACAAAGCTCCGGAGCGGCCGGCCCCTGGTGCGGCTGGACGCGGAGAACAAGTCCGACGTGATTGTCCTGGACGAGAAAACGGCCTTCCAGCTTTTCCATACGCTGGACGTGGAAGGCAAAACCCTGAAGATGGGCGAGGAAGAAAAGGAATACACGGTGGCCGGTGTGGCGGACCACAGCCGCCGGATCGGCGAAACCGGGGAATATGCCGCCTGGACGCCGCTGGACCGGCTGGCAGGCTGTGACCTGATGGTACTGGCAGCGCCGGCGGAAGCAGTGAACCGGTTCCCGATGTTTGAGAACCAGGCCAGGACAGCCCTCCAGGGCTTCGGAACGGGAACGGCCATCGACATTTCCAAGGAAAAGTCCCGGGCGATGCTCCCGCTGCTGGTGGTGTTTGCAGTCCTGGCCGTATGGCTGCTGGCACGGTGGATCCGCTGGCTGGCGGGTTTCAGCCGGAAACAGCTGGAGAAGGTGAAGGCGGAGAGCAAAAGGCGGTATACGCTGCAGCTGCTGCCCTATGCTGCCGGACAGCTGCTGCCCGCGCTCCTGCTCGCTGTCCTGACGCTGGCGGCCTGCTACGGTACGGCAGTGCTGGCGGTGAGCCCCATGAAGGTTTTCCCGGAATGGATTCCGGACGCCCTGGGGGAATATGACTCCTGGATCGGCCGGTTCTGGGCCCTGGCGGCTGAATCGGCAAAGCCCGTGAGCCTGAAGACGGCGGAGCTGGTTGAGGTACAGTTCTGCAGCGGCCTGATCCAGTGGGGTACCCTGCTGGTTCTCCTGCGGGCGGTGAAAAAGGTCCTGGCCGGCATCGGCCGGAAGGAGCCGCAGGCCTGACAGGGCAAAGCAGCGAAAGACTGACGTACAGCCGGGGGCGGGAAACCTGCCCCCGGCTGTTTTCTGTTTTCGAAAAAAGTTTTCGGGATATCCTATATATTTTTCTTCCCGACCGTCTATACAGGTGCAGGAGGTGAACGGCACTTGAGCAATGCAATGACCCTGACCCGGGAAGCTGTCCGGCTGACGGCTGCAGACCTGGAGCGTCTGGTGGATCAGTATCAGGCGGCAGTTCTGCGTACGTGTTATCTTTACCTGTGTGACCGGTCGCAGGCGGAGGATGCCGTACAGGAAACGTTCCTGAAGGTATACCGGAACCTGGAACGCTTCCGGGGTGAATGCAGCGAGAAGACCTGGATCATGAAGATCGCCATGCGCGTCTGCTATGACATGAACCATTCAGGCTGGTCCCGCTTTTTCAACCGGCAGGTGACGCCGGAAATGCTTCCCGAAGCATCCGTGCCGTTTACAGAACGCGATGACACGCTGACCCAGGCCATGATGCGCCTGCCGGTGCGCCTTCGCGAAGTGATTATCCTGTACTACTACCAGGGCCTGAGTGTCAACGAGATCGCCGAAGCACTCGGCGTGACCCAACCCTCCGTTTCGGGCAGACTGAAACGGGGACGGGAAAAACTGAAGGCCGCGCTGGAAGGGAGGGAGATCGATGAATGAACGGATGAGCAGGCAGGAGATCTCTGAAGCTGTGGACAGGCGCCTTTCCGGGCTGCAGGGAGATCCCTGGCTGACAGCGAAGGTCCTTTCGAAAGCGGAAGGAGAAAAAACTGTGAAGAAATTATCTGCAACTGCCATAATCGTGATTGTACTGCTGGTGCTGACCATGGCCGGAGGACTGGCCGCGGCGCTGCAGGCCTGGGGCGTGATTGATTTTGCCGGAAACACATGGCGGACCTATGTGCCGGAGAATGCCCAGGAGAGCGTAACCCGGGAGAATGTGAGCATTGAAACGGACCATCTGGTCTGCCAGATCAGGGATTCCTACTATGACGGGGAAATCCTGATGCTGACCGCCCAGGTGACGCCGAAGGAAAAAGTGCTCCTGTTTGCGGAAGACGGCCTGCTGGCCGCGGAAGAAGAAGGCGGGCCGACGGCGGCCGACAAGGCGATACAGGAATTTGACGGCCGCGCGGCGTCTGTCTGGCTGTTCCCTGCCGATGTGGATGACGGCGGCGGAGACTGCAGGATCAACGATGACGGAAGCGTCACGGTGTACACGAAGGTCCGGTATGACACAGAGATGCAGGACCGGGAGGTGCCCATGGAGCTGGGATACGCGCCCTGCCCCAACCTGAAGGACATCGCCGGAGACGCACTGATGGATGAAGGTCCCGGCATTGTCGAGGAGGAGATGGAACAGGTCACGTTTAACCTGCAGGTGCACGCGGTGGAAAGCGAAAACTATGTGTGCGAGGAGCCCATGGATTTTCCGTCCGCCGGTGTGCAGGTGACCCGGGTGGAAATGCGGGCGACGCCCCTGGAGGTCAGTTACAGGCTGTATTACACCGTGACTGACCTGGAGAAATACAGGGCCATGGAAAACAGCCTGCAGTTCGAGTTCGTGGATCCGTCAAGCACGGCTGCGGATTACTATGAACAGACCTTTGAAAGCGGCGTGAGCAGTATGGGTATGACCCGGCGGGCGGACGGATCGGAAGATTTCGAGCCCCGGGCTGTCGGCGCACTCTACTGCCAGCAGGATTCCCTGAGCCTGAACGCAAAAAGCGGGGAGTATACGATCCGGGCATACAACGCCGGGGAAGATACCAGGCTTGAAAGCGCGACGTTCAAGGTGACCAAAGTGAAATAAGCGTTTGAGGGAGGGGAGCGGAAACGCTCTCCTCCCGATTTTTTTCTGCCGCGGATTGACAAGGATCCTGAACAGCATATATGATGACAGCAGGAGGAACCGTTAAAACCTGAACAGGAAATGAGGTGACCGGGATGAGAAACTTCAGGAGAATCACGGCCATGATCCTTGCATTGGTCCTGGTACTTTCCTGCGCATGCGCCGCGGCGGAAGTACAGGTCCAGATCAAGGGAGAATTCAAATACAGCGACGCCCGGAAAATGCTGCCGAAAATCAACAGCCTCCGGACAGGGAGCGGCGCCTGGTATATCGCCCAGAACAACCGGACCCGGGTGAAGGTGAAGGGGCTGAAGCCCCTGGAATATGACTACAACCTGGAGAGAGTGGCCATGCAGAGGGCCCTGGAGCTGGCGGTGCTCTTCAGCCATACCCGGCCCAACGGCGCGGCCTGGTCCTCCCTTTATCCGAAGGGATACAATGCCCGGGGAGAAAACGTCGCTTACGGGTTCGGCTCGACAACGGCCGTGTTCAACGCCTTTGCCGAGGAAAATGAGAACTATGCCGGCCAGGGCCACCGCCGGAACATGCTGAACAGCCGCTTCACCCGGGTGGGCTTCGGAGCGGTGAAGGTGGGCAACGTCATGTACTGGGTGCAGGAGTTCGGCTGCGGCGGTTCCAAGGGCTCAGACAGCAACCGTTATAAAGGGAACTCGGTCCGGGTATCGGAAAGCACCCTGAAGAGCGTGGCATCGAAGGTCCAGGCGGACAGCAAGGAAATCACCATGCAGAAGGGTGATACGGCGGCGGTGCCGACGGTAACGGTCATCAGCAGGACCGGGGCAAAACTGACCGTGAAGAACGGCGGCTGGAAAGCGGGCGGCAGCGCAGTGACCGTGAAAAGCGCCAAAATGACCGGCGTCAAAAACGGGAGCACCAAACTGACGGCCACGGTGGCCGGGAAAAAGCTGACGGTGGCGGTGCACGTGGTGAGCACCCCGAAGGTCAGCAAACCGCTGTACGGCTCCAACAGCCCGGGCATCACCATTGAAGACTATGAGCCGGCCCTGGGCACGGAATTCTTCTTCCTGGAGGAGAATGACGAGTGCTTTGAGGCGGATGACGAATAAGACGCATGAAAAAACAGGATCCCGCGGGATCCTGTTTTCCTTTTGCCGTTTATCAGCCGCAGACTTCGGCTTTTGCCTTTTCCAGGGCGGCGATGACCCGGTCGCACCAGGCATCAAACTCCGGATCCTCCTTCTGGCATTCCGGATGGGCCAGGATATAATCCAGGGCCTTGCGGACGCCCACATGGAAGGGAACCTTGGTCTTCATCTCCGGCACGGCCCTTTTCAGCTTCCGGTTGTCAAAAACCACGGAGACGGACTTGTCGCCGATGAGGCCGCCTTCAAAGTCATATCCCGCCTTTTTGCCGGCGGCGGCCAGGAAGTCGGAAGCCACATGATAGGGCACCAGCTTTTTGCCCAGGGCATCGGCTATGGTCTGGTGGATCTGGTCCCAGGTCAGGGTCTCGTCCCCGGTGATCTGGAAGGCTTCGCCGATGGCGTGGCGGTTGCCCATGAGCCCGATAAAGCCCCGGGCGAAGTCCGTGTTGAAGGTCAGGGTCCACAGGGAGGAGCCGTCTCCGGGAATAATGACGGGTTTGCCCTCCATGATCCGGCGGATCACCTGCCAGGAGCCGTTGTTGCCGTGGACGCCCATGGGGATGCTCCGCTCGTCATAGGTATGGCTGGGACGGACGATGGTGACCGGGAAGCCTTCCTCCCGGTGCTTTTTCATCAGGAACTCCTCGCAGGCGATCTTGTTGCGGGAGTATTCCCAGTAGGGATTGGCCAGGGTGGTTCCCTCGGTGATGACATAGCTGGCGGCCGGCTTGAGATAGGCCGAGGCGGAGCTGATGTAGATGTACTGGCGGGTCTTATCCCGGAAAAGGCGCCAGTCCCGTTCCACCTGTGCCGGCACGAAGCCGATGAACTCACACACGGTATCGAAGAAGCAGTCTTTGAGCTTTTCCGCCACTTCCGCCTCGTTATTGATGTCCGCGGTGATGGTATGCACGCTTTCCGGCACATCCACCGCGCGGGTGCCCCGGTTCAGGAGCCAGACTTCCCAGTCGGTTTTTTCCGCCAGGCGCCGGACAATGGCCATGCTGATGGTGCCGGTGCCGCCGATGAATAATGCTTTCATAGGATACCCCCTGATGTTCTTTTTTCCGGTTAAGTTGATTTGATCATAACATGTTCCCGGAAATAAAGAAAGTGGGTGATGCCGGAAAAAAGAGTGATATGTTGCCTTCGGCAACGTGAAATATCCGACTTCGTCGGATGTGAAATAGACCCGCTGCGCGGGTCTGTGAAATATTCGGCTGCCGCCGAATATGGGAGTTACTTAAAAAATGAACATGATATAAAGCTGCTGCGCAGCTTTGTGAAATATTGAGCCGCAAGGCGGCTCAATGTGAAATATCCGGCTTCGCCGGATGTGATATGTTCGCCATGCGGCGAACGTTATAGTTAGTTAATGAGGAACGAGATTCCTCCACTCCCTTCGGTCGGTCGGAATGACAACGTAGGCGCATGGGATTATTCATTGCGTTATGATTGTCATCTCGACCGGAGCGTCAGCGAAGCGGAGAGATCTCGTTCTTCCTGTTCCCTTCCGTAAAGGTTACCTGAAAACAAAAAACAGGTTACTTGCGCGAACGGCGAAGCTGTGATATAAAATAGAAACCTGGACAACAGGCAAAACAACCATACATACAGAGGGGAAATCCATGGATAAGCCAAGGATTTGTTTGTTCATTCAAAGAATACTGGCGCTGGGCTGCGCGGCGGTCCTGCTTTTTTCCTGCGCTGCGGCGCAGGCCGGTTCGGCGCCGGATGAGGAAACAGTCCGGATGACCTTCAAGAAGTACAAAACCTCCGGGGGCATGGTGCTGGCGGCGAAGGACGGGGAGATTGTTTTCAGCCAGTGCTACGGCTGGGCCAACAAGAAATCCGAGGAAAAAGTGACGCCGGAGCATTATTTCAAGCTGGCCTCCGTTTCCAAGCTGGTGACGGCGCTGCCGCTGATGAAGCTGGTAGAGGAGGGCCGCCTGGACCTGGATGAGAACATCGGGCAGATCCTGGGGGATCCGCCTTTCCAGGCCGCCAGCGGCAAGTATCCCAAGGCCTCCATTACCTCCCGGATGCTGATGACCCACACTGCTGCCGTGAATGACAGCAAGGGCATGTTCATGAAAGGGAAACCCCTGACCGAAGCCCTGAACCCGAAAAAGAACCGGACCGGGTCCGGATTCCTGGACCGGAAGCCCGGCACATACTACAAGTATTCCAATTACGGCGCGGGTATCCTGGGCTGCGTGCTGGAGGCAGTGACCGGGGAACGGCTGTCCGACGCGGCCCGGGAGCTGATCTTTGATCCCATGGGTATCGACGCCGCCTACGATCCCCATGCCCTGCAGGAACCGGAGATGATCGTGAACACCTACCGGGCCAACGGCAACTCCCACATTACCCGCTCCTACCGGCTGAAGGAAGCCTACCGGGAAAGCGTCAACCTGGACAAGGACTACAAGGAATCCTACGGCGGCGTCTGGATCCGCGGCGAGGACCTGTGCCGGATCGGCATTATGCTGTGCGACATGGGAGAGATTGACGGAAAACGGATCCTGCAGGAGGAAACGGTCAAGGAGATGCTTTCCGACCAGCAGGGCAAGGGCGGCATTACGGCGGATTCCCCTTACGGGCTGAATGTGGAACGGGTGACCAACCTGCTGGACGGAAAGATGATTTACGGCCACCAGGGACTGGCGGAAGGCGTGCTGTGCAGCCTGTACTTCGATCCGGAAACCCGGTTCGTGTTTGCCCTGGTGACCAACGGCTGCAACGTCAACGCCAAGGATGACCATATCTGCGCGCTGTCCAGGAAACTGTTTGAGCAAATGTATGGCGCATTTGCAGAATAATTCTGCAAATGCGCAATGATATGTTGCCTTCGGCAACATGATATATTGAGCGGCAGGACATCAGCCCTGCCGCTCAATGTGATATATCGGCCTGCGGCCGATGTGATATATTCGCTTGTGGCGAATGTTTCAGTTAGTTTGGCCGGAGAACGAGATCTCTCCACTTCGCCTGTGGCTCCGGTCGAGATGACAATGTTAGCATAGTGGATGACTTATTGCATCCGGATATTCTGCTCAGCAGGTTATTTCCCGTTTGAGTTGATTGTCGGGAACAAGGTGAATAATTGTAAGGCCGCTGTCCAGGTCCGGGGCAGCGGTTTTTCCGTCGTCCCGGTAGAGCTCGCAGGTGCCGGCTTTGTCAATCTGCCCGAGGAGGGTGAAACGGGTATCGTCCAGCAGCTCGGAGGATTCCCCGCCGGGACACAGGAACACGGCACGGTTGTTCTTCACGAAGAGGGGGAATTCGGCCAGGGACAGGCTGATCCAGTGATCGCCCTTTTCCAGGGGCACCAGGTCATAATCCGAAGCAGAGCGGAAACGGACCAGCAGCATATCCTCCGGCAGGTACACATACCGGCCGGCGGCGTTCTGCTCATACACGGGAGCGATCATGCAGCCGTCGCCCAGCATGAGCTGGTCCTGGATTCCGACGGCGCGTTTGTCCGTCGGATATTCAAAGGCCAGGGGCCGGAAGAGCATTTCATCCCGCAGGGCGGCCTTCATGAATTCACTGTAGAGCCAGGGGAGCAGGGCATAGCGGACAGAAACGGTGTCCCGCATGATTTCCCAGCTGCCGAAACGGTAGATTTCCTGGTCCCGGGTGTGGAGGGCGGAATGGTTGCGCATGAGGGGCGTGAAGACACCCAGCTGCAGGAACCGCTCCAGCAGGTCCTCCGTCACGTTGCAGCCGAAGCCGCCCAGGTCGCAGCCGGTGAAGAGGAAGCCGCAGATGTTCAGGTTCGGCAGCATCTGCAGGGCCATCTTCAGGTGGCTCCACCAGGAGAAATTGTCTCCCTGCCAGATTCCGCCGTTGCGGTGGGCGCCGATAAAGGAACTGCGGGAGAACAGCAGCAGGCGGTGGTCCGGATCGAAGCGGCGGAAGCCTTCCGCCGTAGCCCGGGTCATGCCGGCGCCGTAGAGGTTGTGCACCAGGTCATGGCGGACGGGCTTTCCGTCCACCAGATGGTAAAACCGCCGGTAATCCTCCATGCTGTTGGCAATGCCGGAGAAGACGTCCTTCAGCCACCAGGCGGTTTCATAGTCCACGTCGCCGGAACGGATCCGGTCTGCGGCGGCGAAGGCCTCCGCCACACCCTCATCGGAATAGAAGAGGGCGGGCTCGTTCATATCGTTCCAGAAGCCTTCAATACCGGCTTCCAGCAGGGGACGGTACAGATCCCCGAACCAGCGGCGGGCATCCTCCCGCAGAAAATCCGGGAAGCAGCAGCGGCCGGGCCAGACCGCGGCCACAAAGTCGCTTCCGTCCTCCTTTTTGCAGAAGAAGTCCCCGGCCTTGCCGGAATCATAGGGTGCATAGCCTTCCTCCACCTTGATGCCCGCATCGATAATGGGCACCAGGCGGACATGGTCCTCCTTCATTTCCGCCTGGAACTGCTTCAGGTCCGGGAAGGCATCCGGCTTCCAGGTGAAGTTTTTGAAATCCACCATATAGTCGATATCCAGGCAGACGCCATCCAGGGGAATATGGCGTTTCCGGTGTTCCGCCACCACGCCGCGGACCTCCTCCTCGCTGGCGTAGCCCCAGCGGCTCTGGATATAACCGAAGGCCCAGCGCGGCGGAAGATAGCTCCGGCCGGTCAGCTGCCGGAAGGCTTTGGCGATACCGGCAAGGGATGATTCCTCGATCAGGTACAGGTCCAGGTCCCCGCTGAGGACGGAGATGACGGCTTCCTCCCGGTACTCATATCCCAGGTCCCAGACGATCCGCCCGGGATTGTCCAGGAAGACGCCAAGCATTCGCTCCGGGCTGAAGAAGACCAGGAAGTTGTGGCTGCCGTAGAGGCTGGAGACGCTTTCGGTGTGGTTGAAAACATCGCTGTTCCAGCTTTCATAGCGGTGCCCCCGCTTGTTGATGCCCCGGACCGCCTGGCCCAGGCCGAAAATGACTTCCTCCGGGTGCAGGGGCAGGGAGAAGGACAGGCCGCCCTCCTCCGTTTTCCGCATTTCAAAATACGGCAGGGAACCGTTCTCCGCCGGCAGCTGTTTCACCACGGCATCCGTGGGCAGGGGGGTGCCGAATGTATATCTGCGAATCATGTTCAATCACTCCTGATAATACTGATAACCGGTATTGATTTTATCATACATTTAGGGCCCTGGGAAGGCGTCAGGGGGGGCTGAACTGCTCAAAACAAGTCCGGAGAGGGGACATTTTTGCTTCAGAAGGCCTGAAATGAGAAAGCAAGATTTGCATACATTAAAGCATGATTTGCATGGATAGTACAGATATTATGCTTTTATAATTGCGTTAGATGGTAAAGGAACAATCCAAAAGTTGCAGGAAATGTGGAGGGAAGTTTTATGACGACCGGCACTGTCCGCAGAAAAAACCCCGGAACCGGTTGGTTCGCTAGAGACTGGCGCCTTTATCTGATGCTGGTGCTGCCTGTTGCATTCTACCTCATCTTTTGCTACAAGCCCATGGTGGGCGTGATCATAGCCTTCCAGAAGTTCAACATGTTCAAAGGAATGTGGGGAAGTAAATGGATCGGGCTGGATAATTTCAAATTTGTGATGAGCATGCCCGACTTCCCCGTGGCACTGAGGAACACGCTGTGGCTGAATTTCCTGGGACTGATAGCGGGCTTCCCGGTACCGATCCTGCTGGCGATCCTGCTGAACGAGATGAAGAGTATCAAGGTCAAAAAAGTGTCCCAGACGCTGCTGTACCTGCCGCACTTCCTGAGCTGGATTATCATCGGCGGTATGGTGCTGCAGATCTTCAGCCCGAGCTCCGGCGTCATAAATGCGACGCTGCTGAAATGGGGATGGATCGACAAGAGCATTCCTTTCCTGACGGAAGGTCCCTACTGGCAGGCCACCTACACATTTATCGGTGTATGGCAGAGCATGGGCTGGGGTACGATCCTGTACCTGTCCGCCATTACCGGCATCAACATGGAACTGTTCGAGGCGGCCAAGATTGACGGCGCAAACAAGCTGCAGCAGATCTGGCACGTGACCCTGCCGGGTATCCGGAGCACCATTGTGATCCTGCTGATCCTGAACGTAGGCCAGATGATGAATATCAGCTTTGACAGACCGTATGTACTGGGCAATTCGATGGTGCAGAACTACTGCGACGTGCTTTCTACCTTTGTGTACCGCGCCGGTATCACGAATTCGCAGTTTGCGCGGGCTACCGCAGTAGGCCTGTTCCAGTCCCTGGTCGGCCTGATCCTGATCACCGGGGCCAACATTGTTGCAAGGCGCCTCGGCGAAGAAGGCATCTGGTAAGGGGGTGGATGAAATGGCAGAGAAAATCATTACTCCGGACCAGCATGAAATTGAAGTCAAGAAAGCTAAGATCTGGACGCTTCCGCAGATTATCCTTACCCTGGTGATCCTGGTATTCAGCCTGATGTGCCTGCTGCCGTTCGTGAACGTGGCAGCGATCTCACTGAGCTCCAAGAGCGCTATTCTGCGCGGCGCTGTTTCATTCTGGCCGGTTGAATTTGAAACAAACGCGTACAAGGCCATCTTTGCGGATAAAGCCATGATCCACAGCCTGGTCTATACGATAGGCATCACTGTAGTATACACGCTGTTTTCCATGGTTATGACCATATTGATGGCCTACCCGCTGACGAAGAAACGGCTGCACGGACGCAGCTTCTTCAGCTTCCTGGCACTGTTCACGATGTATTTCTCCGGCGGCACGATCCCGATCTACCTGAACATCAAGGAACTGGGACTGATCAACACTGCCTGGGCCCTGATCCTGCCGGGCATGCTGAGCACCTATAACATGATTATCCTGAAGAGCTTTTTCCAGTCCCTGCCGAACGAACTGGAGGAAGCGGCGATTATCGACGGCGCCAATGACTTCCAGGTACTGCTGAGAGTATACCTGCCGCTGTCCATGGCTTCCCTGGCCACGCTGACCCTGTTCTACGCGGTGGGCAAATGGAACAGCTTCCAGGACGCACTGTACTACATCAGTGACAAGTCCCTGCAGCCCCTGCAGCTGAAACTGTACCACATTATCAAAGGATCCCAGGCGGTGGATGTGGCGGCCATGGAAGGCGGCTCTTCCACGGTAGCGACGAGCATTTCCGAGTCCATCGAACCTGCGACGATCATCTTTGCGACTCTGCCGATCCTGGTGGTGTATCCCTTTGTACAGCGGTACTTTGTGGCCGGCGTGACGATCGGCGCAGTCAAGGGCTGATACCTATTGAATTCATAATTCATAATTATGGATTGAGGAAAACGAAATAGTATCAGTAACCAGAACTCGCTAAGCAATAACGGTTTTAAGGGCAGAAGCTCTTGAAATAAATAAAAAGGAGGAACTATACCATGAAGAAAACCCTGGCTATCCTGCTTTCCCTGGCGCTGCTGCTGGGAATGGTGGGCGTTTCCGCTGCTGAAGAAGAGTGGATCACCCTGAAGGTCGAGACCTATGACCGTGAAATCACGGGCCTGGACGTGACGAACTGCTGGCAGCTGAAGTATGCTCAGGAACACTTCGGTGATCCGAACCATATCAAGCTTGAGTTTGTCTCCTTCGCCCGCTGGACGGAAGGCGATCTGCTGACCACCGCGCTGGCCGGCGGCACCGCTCCGGACATCTGCGTGACCTACAACGGACCCCTGGTCCAGCAGTGCATCGATGACGAAGGCATCTGGCAGCTGGACAACCTGCTGAACGAGTATGGCCCCAACCTGAAGGCCTTCCTGGGCGATGAGCTCCTGACCTACGGCCAGAGCGACCATGACGGAGACGGCACCCCCGAACAGTGGTACATTCCCGCCCGCCGGATTTCCCGCGCGAACGTCGGCAACTTCATCCGGGAAGACTGGCTGAAGGCCCTGAACATGGAGAAACCCACCGACATCGAAAGCTTCACCGCTTACCTGCGCGCTGCCAAGGAAGCGAAGCTGGCTGGTGAGAACACTTCTCCCTTCTCCTTCGGCATCTATGTTCCGGATCCCCTGTACAATGTCCGCCGCTTCACCGATGCCTGGGTGGACTTCTCCAAGGTCACCAAGGAAGACTGGTTCGCCTATGCCCGCAACCCCGAAATGCTGCCGGGCGCCAAGGAAGGCTTCCGCTGGATGAACACCCTGTATCATGAAGGCATCATCCCCGAAACCTTCGCGCTGAGCGACAACGACAAGGCCAATGACACCGCCCTGATCATGGGCTACAACGGATTCTTCTCCCAGCAGCCCGACCAGCCCTGGCGGACTGACAAGAACTACGAAATCGAACTGGAAAAGAACGTTGAAGGCGGCCACTGGGTCACCGTGAACCCCTTCAAGAATGACAGCCTGGGCGGCAAGACCCTGCATGACATGTACGCCCCTG
The DNA here is from genome assembly GCA_045111455.1 of Christensenellales bacterium. Lineage (GTDB taxonomy): Bacteria > Bacillota > Clostridia > Christensenellales > Aristaeellaceae > Aristaeella. Next base: position 69,210 of record JBGUGL010000051.1, read on the forward strand.
CCGGCCTGAGCATCATCATCCCGCTGACCACCGACGAGAAGACCGCCGTGGCCGCCATGAAGTACCTCGACTGGATGGCCATTCCGGAGAACATGTTCGCCATGCAGAACGGTATCGAAGGCATCAACTACGAAGGCCTGACCGAAGACGGCATCCCCTTCGGCGTGAAGAGCGCTGACGAAGTTCCGGACGAGAACAAGATGCACGCCGGCGATATCTGCTTCATCTCCAACGGCCTGTGCTACGGCGACGACGCGAAGAACGCTGCCGCTCTGGCCCTGCCCTTCAAGGGATATGAAGATGACGTCGTGGCTTCCTATGCGGATTCCCTGACCGATGCCTGGACCCAGATCAGCTTCACGGTTTCCATCCAGGCCGAAACTGACTACGGCGCCACCGTCAAGAGCGCGCAGGGCAAATTCCTGGCCGATGTGGTCAGCTGCGATCCTGCCGAGTTCGACGCGGTTTATGAAGCGGGCCTGCAGGATATCCTGAAGTCCGGTGCACAGCAGATGATCGACGAATTCCGCGCGGCTTACCAGGCCGGTAACTACCGCGGCGTGTTCCCGGGAGATCTGTAATCTGACAACGGAATAACCCCTAAACTACTCAAAGGCGGGTGCCGTCTAACGGCACCCGCCTTATCAAAAGAGACCCATTGAAATCACAACTGCATATTCTTATCAACTTCCAGTTTGCGGTAGCGGCGGAGCTCCTTACGGAACTGGCTGGGTGACTTGCCTATAATCCGGTTGAAGGAACGCAGGAAATTGGAATAATCGTTGAAGCCGCACTGGTAGGCAATATCGTTCAGGGGCGCGGTGCCCATCATCTGCTGGCGGGCCAGCATAACGCGCCGGTACAGTACGTAGTCATAGACGCTGCGGTTGGTAAACCGCACAAACTCATGGGACAGCCAGGACACGCTGACCCCGAAGCTCCGGGCCAGGTTCTCGATGCGGATGGGCTGGGTGTAGTGGTTGTTGATATAGGTCAGGATCTCCTGGATGATGCCGTTGTCGAAGGCCTCGCTCTCCACCGGATCATTCCGGCTGATGGTCTGGCAGAGCAGATTCAGCAGGCTGATCATGGCGGCACAGTCCCGGAAACGGTCAAAGACATTGCTGTCGGCACCGGTATTATCCTGGATCTGCCGGATCCAGTTCACATAACTCCGGGCATCTTCATCACTGAGCTGGTAGGTGCACACATCTCCGGAGGTGTGCTGGTGGAAGAACTGCTCCAGATCGATCTGGCCGCAGCCCAGGGCGCGCATGACTTCCGGGGAGATATTCAGGTATCCCCGACGGTAGTTCTGCATTTCCCGGGTACAGGAAAGGCCGTGCATACAGAAGGGCGGAAGGATGAATACCTGGTTGGGCTTAAGCTGGAACAGCCGGTTGTCAACGCCCATGTATTCCCCGCCGCTGATGTGGATAAAGAGCTCATAGAAGTCATGGCAGTGGTACTGGGTTACTTCGAAACGCTCGTCATACTTGTAGCGGGCTTCATAACCCCGGTATCCGTGCTGCTCCATGGGCAGAAACGGTGCCTGTGTCGGATCGTTGAGCACGGGAAAACCTCCCTTCCAGGATCGTGCAGGAAATGCATACATCGGAACAGGATACGTACCGTATCAGCTCCGGGAAAAACATATACTGAAAGTACAGGAAACAACCCGTTTCAGGGCTGTGAAACGCAATCTCATAACGGAGTGTGAAAGAAAATGATTCAGGTCGCAATTGTCGGAACCGGCGGAATCTCCCATGCCCATATCAAGGCTTATCTTCAGTTTCCGGACCGGTGCAGGATTGCTGCTCTTGTGGATATTATCCCCGGAAAAGCGCAGCGTGTCAAGGAACAGTATGGACTGGACGCGGACGTGTACCTGGATCATCATGAGATCCTGGACAGGGAGATCGATCTGGTGGACGTCTGCACACCGCCCTTTGTGCATGCGGAAATTTCCATCAATGCCCTGAAGAGCGGGAAAAACGTAGTATGCGAAAAACCCATGGCTGCCTCCCTGGAGGAGTGCGACGCCATGCTGAAAGCCCGGGACGAGAGCGGAAAGAAGCTTTCCATCATCGCCCAGAACCGTTTCCGCCTGCCGGTGAGGAACCTGAAGGCGCTGCTGGACAGCGGCATGGCCGGCAAGGTACGGCACGTGACGGTGAACTCCCTGTGGTTCCGGGGCCACAGCTATTATGACCTGTGGTGGCGGGGCACCTGGGAGAAGGAAGGCGGCGGATGCACGCTGAACCACGCGGTGCATCACATTGACATGCTGGGCTGGATGATGGGCACGCCGGAAAGGATGACCAGCGTGCTGGCCAACACCGGGCATGACAACGCCGAGGTGGAGGACCTGTCGGTTTCCGTGGCGGAATATCCCGGTGCCCTGGCGGTGGTGACCGCCTCCGTGGTGGACCACGGGGAGGACCAGGCCCTGATCTTCCAGTGCGAGAAGGCAAAGATTGCCTTCCCCTACAGCGTGTTTGCCTCCCAGCCCCAGCCCAACGGATTCCCGCTGGCGGAGCCGGACGCAGCCTTCGCGGAGGAGGCGGAGAAGTTCCTGGCCTCCCTGCCGCCGGTGCCCTATGAGATGCATGTGGGCCAGCTGGAGAACGTGCTGAGTGCCCTGGAAACCGGATCGGACGTGGCGATAACCGGCGAGGACGGCCGCAGGACCATTGAGCTGATTACCTCGATCTACAAAGCCGGATCCACCCGGCAGCCCGTGACGCTGCCCATCAGACCGGAGGATCCCTTCTATACGGTGGAGGGCATCCGGAATGCCGTTCCGCATTTCTATGAGAAGACGGCATCGGTGGAGAGCCAGGACGGGGACCTCAGCTTCGGCAATTTCCGGAAGGGGGAAAAATAAGAGTGAACGTTTCTGACGGCATGAACTATGCACCGAAAGGCAAACCGCAGCCGGTGGTGAAGGACAGGGAATTCGTGTTCTCCGCCGTGCGGCTGGACCACGGACATATCTACGGCATGTGCAACGGGCTGACGGAAGCCGGCGGCACGCTGAAATATGTTTACGATCCGGACAAGAAGAAGGTGGCCGCGTTCCTGAAGGCCTTCCCCCAGGCCCGGGCGGCCAACAGCGAGGAGGAAGCGCTGGAAGACCCGGAGACTCATATGATCGCCGGCGCCGCGGTGACCAGCGAGCGCTGCGCCCTGGGACTGCGCGCCATGGACGCCGGGAAGGACTACTTTACCGACAAGGCGCCCTTCACCACGATGGAACAGCTGGAATCCGCCAAAGAAGCCGTGAAGCGGACCGGGAAGAAGTATATGGTGTACTATGCGGAGCGGCTGCATGATGAGGGCTCCATCCTGGCAGGCTATATTGCCCATTCCGGGGACATCGGCAAGGTGATCGGAGTGACGGGCTTCGGGCCCCACCGGCTGGGCGCGCCCGGCCGTCCCGCCTGGTTCTTTGAACGGGAAAAATACGGCGGGATCCTGTGCGACATCGGCAGCCACCAGTTTGAACAGTTCCTGTACTATACCGGGGAAGAGGACGCTGTGGTGACCTCCAGCCGGATCGCCAATTTCGCCCATCCGGAATATCCGGAGCTGGAGGACTTCGGCGACGCCCAGCTGACGGGAAAGAACGGCTCCGCCGGGTATTTCAAACTGGACTGGTTTACGCCGGACGGCCTGCGGACCTGGGGAGACGGACGGATGTTCATCCAGGGAACGAAGGGCTTCATCGAAATCCGCAAGTATGTGAACCTGGCCTCCGAAAAGGACGGCGGCGGACACGTGTTTGTGGTGAACGACCAGGGAGAAAAGTATATGAACGCCGTGGGCGTGACGGGCTATCCCTTCTTCGGCCAGCTGATCCTGGACTGCCTGAACCGGACGGAGAACGCCATGACCCAGGCGCATGCCTTCAAGGCGGCGGAACTGAGCCTGGCTGCACAGATTCAGGCGATCCGCCTGAATCCGTGCGAATGAAGAATGAAGAATGAAAAATGAAGAATTTATAGTGTGATTCTTCAGTAATGCACTATGAATAGCAGGCAATGGTAAGAGTAATGGAATCTAAAGAATTTATCCGTCTGGGGATTATCGGCATCGGGAATATGGGCAGTGAGCACTGCCGGCTGATCCTGGGCGGAAAGTGCCCGGAGGTCCGGCTGGCGGCCGTTGCGGACCTGCGGCCGGAACGACTGGAATGGGCGCGGAACAACCTGCCGGAGGGGACGAAGGTTTACGCCGACGGCACGGAGCTGATCCGCGGCGGAGACTGCGACGCGGTGCTGATTGCCGTGCCCCATTACCGGCATCCGGAAATGGCGGAGGCCGCGCTGCGGGCAGGACTGCACGTGCTGTGCGAAAAGCCGGCGGCGGTGCAGGCCAGCCGGGCGGCGCAGATGATCCGGGCGGCGGAGGAAAGCGGGAAGACCCTGACCTTCATGTTCAACCAGCGGACCAACTGCGTTTACCGGGCCATGAAGGCGGTGCTGGAAAGCGGCGAGCTGGGCGCCCTGAAGCGCATGAACTGGATTGTGACAGACTGGTACCGGACCCAGCGGTATTATGACTCCGGAAGCTGGCGGGCCACCTGGGCCGGGGAGGGCGGCGGCGTGCTACTGAACCAGTGCCCCCACCAGCTGGACCTGCTGATCTGGCTGTGCGGTATGCCCCTGGCGGTGACTGCCCGGTGCCGGGAGGGACAGTGGCACCATATTGAGGTGGAGGATGACGTGAGCGCCCTGCTGGAGTTTCCGGGCGGCGCCACGGGCGTGTTTGTGGCCTCCACCGGGGACCTGCCGGGGACAAACCGGCTGGAGATCGACTGCGAAAAGGGCAAGATGGTCTGTGAGGACGGACAGGTGCGGATCTGGCGTCTGCCGGTGAACGAGCGTGATATCTGCTTCAGCAGCGACGATCCCTGGTACCGGGAAACGGCGGAAACCGGGATCCTGGAAACGGACGGGGAGAATCCCCAGCACACCGGGGTGATCAACGCCTTCGCGGCGCACCTGCTGCGGGGTGAAAAGCTGATTGCGGAAGCGGCGGACGGCCTGCGGGAGATGGAACTGTCCAACGCCATTCACCTGTCCGGGTGGACCGGGGAACGGGCGGAAATTCCGGTTTCCACGGAACGGTTTGACCGGGAACTGGAAAAACGCATCGCCGGAAGCCGAAAACGGGACGTGGCGGATGTGACGTATGAGACGAACCACGGGTAAAACAATGCACAATGCATAATGCATAATGCATAATTATTACTTAATTCAAAATAAGGGCCGGCGAATGCCGACCCTTGTTTGTTGAGGCTGTTATCTGGTTTTTCTTTTCAGGATCTCGCTCATGACGAAGCCGCGGACGACATCGCTGCCGGACCAGCCCAGCTGCAGCCCGGACTGCGCTGTTTCCGCCGCGGGAGACACGGCTTCGGCAGCGGTCAGGGAGGACAGCTGTTCATCGTGGCAGGGGTCATAGCCCTCACCGGTCTCGGCGTTCAGGCTGCCCTGGTATACGGAATCATCATGCTCGGTGACAGTGATGGTGGGCCGCATAACAGCAGGCCGGTAAGCGGCGTCTTCCCGATCCGGTCCGGCGGATGCGGGCGCTGCCGGCTGCTTCTGCTTCTGCGTTTTAGCCTTCTGCTTCTGTGCGGCGGCGGAATCGGCGTTCCGGGCAGCCTGCCGCCTTTTCGCTTCCTTGTTGAGGAAGGATAAGGGCAGGCTGATGACGAGCCAGATGAAGAGCAGGGCTACAATCGGAGAAAAATCCATGGATTCTGCTCCTCCTTTCTGACGAATTCATAATTCATAATTCAGGATTCATAAGGATATAATCCTGAGTTACGGCGCAATGGACAGTTGACCGGAAGGTGCATTATTTTTTCCGGGGCTGTTCAGGGGAGGGAGCCTGGGGTGCACTGGCCTTGGCGATGGATTCACGCATTTCCGTATCGGCGATGGTGTTCTTCATCTGGTAATAATCCAGGACACCCAGCTTGCCGTCACGCAGCGCGGTTGCCATGGCACGCGGCACTTCGGCCTCGGCCTCGACCACCTTGGCGCGCATTTCCTGCACGGAAGCTTTCATTTCCTGCTCGCGGGCGACAGCCATGGCGCGGCGCTCTTCCGCCTTCGCCTGGGCGATGCGGCGGTCGGCTTCCGCCTGGTCCATCTGCAGCTGGGCGCCGACGTTGCGGCCTACGTCCACATCCGCGATATCGATGGAGAGGATTTCATAGGCGGTGCCTGCATCCAGGCCCTTGTCCAGCACGGTGCGGCTGATCAGGTCAGGATTCTCCAGCACCTGCTTGTGGGTTTCAGCGGAACCGACGGTGGTGACGATACCTTCGCCGACACGGGCGATGACGGTTTCCTCACCGGCGCCGCCGACCAGGCGTTCAATGTTGGTGCGCACGGTCACACGGGCCTTGGCGCGCAGCTCGATACCGTCCTTGGCGATGGCGGCGACCACGGGGGTCTCGATGACCTTGGGGGTAACGCTCATCTGCACGGCCTGGAACACGTCACGGCCGGCCAGGTCGATGGCGCAGGCCTTTTCGAAGGCCATCTGGATGTTGGCGCGCTGGGCGGCAATCAGGGCGTTGATGACCCGGTCCACGTTACCGCCGGCCAGGTGGTGGGTTTCCAGCTGGTTGATGGTCAGGTCCAGACCGGCTTTATTGGCCTTGATGAGGGGGTAGATCAGGCGCTGGGGAACGATGCGGCGGATCCGCATACCTACCAGGGCGCTGATCGGAACATGCACACCGCTGGCCAGGGCGGAAATCCACAGGCCCATGGGAACGAAGTGCAGGAAGATTGCCAGGGCAATCAGGACGATGACAACGATCACCGGAATCAGGATTGAACTAGGCATAAGGGTTCCTCCTTAAATAATAATTACTGTTCTGCCGTCCGGCGGACGGTATAGTGGTCACCTTCCGCACCGGTGACCAGCACGGACGTGCCTTTTCCAATGAATTCCCCGGCGCTGGCAGCGTTCAGGCGGACGCCGTTGATTTCGACCTGGCCGGCAGGGCGCAGCGCGGTGACCGCGATGCCTTCCATGCCGATCCACTGATCGGGTTTATCTTCTCCGGCGGGCGTTTCCGTATCTTTCAGCACCAGGTTGCTGTTGCTCAGCCTTCCGTTTTTGGCGCTGCGATAGGAAAGGAAGACGGCCACGCCGATGACCAGCAGCACGCCGGCCAGGGCAAGCAGCGTCGGCACAGTGCCGTGCAGGAGCCAGCAGCAGCGCAGGGCAACAATCTCCAGAATGATGCCGCTGATGCCGGCCACCCCGAAGCCCGGAATGAAGGCCTCAGTGACGATGAGGGCGGAGCCCACCAGAAAGCCGATGATCATAAGCAGGTTGAGGGAGAACGGATCCATACGGTTACCTCCTTTCCGGTTTTTTGTTCACTGTGATTGTATTATACACGAAAGCAGGGATAAAGTGCAAAAAATGCAAATTAGGGTTATGTATTTCTCCTCCGGGGAGAAAAACCGGTTTTTCCCCCGGAAGCATATCCGTTTCCACATCCAAAATATCATACCATAACCCGGGAAAACGCACAACCGCCGGCCTTGTTGCAAACAAAGGGCTTACATGGTATAATTCCTTTGTTTCGCGGGAGCGGAACAGTTGCTTTTTATTTCCTGCATGACTTGAAAGGATTGAATGATCGCATGGGCTTATGGCTTGCCCTGATCTTGTGTATCGCGCTTTCAGCGTTTTTTTCAGCGACAGAGACGGCCTATTCCGCCTGCAACCGCGTCAAACTGAAGACGGCGGACGCAAAGAAGGAAAAGGCGCAGATCGCGCTGGCCCTTCTTGAAAAATATGACAGCCTGATCACCACGGTACTGATCGGCAACAACCTGGTGAACATTGTGGGCGCGGCCATCGCGACCCTGCTGTTTACCACGCGGATCCTGCCCGGGAAGGAAGAACTGGCCACCACCCTGGCCTCCGTGATGATGACGGTGCTGGTGCTGTTCCTGGGCGAGGTGGGACCGAAGACCCTGGCCAAGCAGCATCCGGAAAAGTTCGCCATGTGGGTCAGCCCGGTCGTGAGATTCCTGATGATGGTGCTCAAGCCCCTGGACTGGCTGTTTGCCCTGTGGCGGAAGCTGCTGGGCAAGCTGGTGAAGCAGGAACCGGAAGAGAGCCAGATTGAAGACGAACTGATGACGATGATCGACGAGGCCCAGACCGAAGGCGACATCGAGGAGGAAGAGGGCGAACTGATCCGGTCCGCCATCGAGTTCAACGACCAGAACGCCGAGGACATCATGACGCCCCGGGTGGACGTGACGGCCCTGGAGGACACCTCCACCATCGAAGCGGCGGCAGACGCCTTCCGGGACACCTGGTTCTCCCGGATCCCGATCTACCATGAGGACCTGGACCATATTGTGGGTATCCTGAACGAGAAGGATTTCTACAAGATGACCCATGACGGCTGCACCGATATCACGAAGATCATGAAGGAGCCGGTGTTCGCGCCGGCCAGCCTTTCCATCAGCAACCTGCTGAAGCTTTTCCGGACCTCCCAGACCCACCTGGTGATCCTGCTGGATGAATACGGCGGTACCGAAGGCATCGTGACCATGGAGGACGTGCTGGAGGAACTGGTGGGTGAAATCTACGATGAGCATGACGAGGTCAGCGAGGAGGTCGTGGAGCAGGAAGACGGCACCCTGATCGTGGACGGCAGCATGCAGCTGCAGGAACTGCTGGAAAAATTCGGCCTGAAGGACGATGAATTCGACACGGACACCGTGGGCGGATGGGCCAGCGAGATGCTGGAGAAGGTGCCGGAGGTGGGCGACAGCTTCACCCTGGAGGGACACCGGTTCACCGTGACAGAAATGGACGGCTTCAGGGTGACCCGGATGCGGGCGGAAGACGCGGAACCGGAAGAAGAGCCGGAAACGGAAGAGGAAACGGAGACGGAGAATATTTAATGCATAATTCTGTGATCGCTGTTACCAAAGTGCCCGTGGCACTTTGACAGCTGTAACATGGCAGTTGTATTCCGCAAGCTCAATGGTCGTAACTCCACACTGTGGAGCTTACTCCCTTTCGCTTGACCTCAGAGCCGATGAGA
>JBGUGL010000052.1:0-3913 GCA_045111455.1 Christensenellales bacterium
TCGCGGTAACAATCTCACCGTCAAGGATTTTGCCTCGCACAATGGCAGCGTCCTGTATGTTTGCTGTACCGATTGCCGCACCGGCAATCTTGGCGTTGGTAATTGCTGCATCCTTGATCTGGGCCGTATCAACCGCCGCATTCTGAATGTGGGCAGTACCCACCGCAGCCTGGTCGATTTTGGCACCTGTTATGGCTGCATCGTGGATATGAGCGGTCAGGATTTCACCGTTTCCTATCTTAGCGGAAGTGATCGTACCGTCCTCGATCTGGGCGGTACCAATCGCGGCGTTGCCAATCTTCGCCTGCGTAATGGCAGCATCCTCGATCTGCGCGGTTCCGATTGCCGCCTGTCCGATTTTCGCCTTAGTAACAGCAGCGTCTTCAATCTGGGCAGTACCAATTGCAGCCTGTCCGATTTTGGCCTTGGTAATTGCCGCATCCTCAATGTGGGCGGTTTCAATCGCCGCCATCTTGATCTGCAGGGAACCAACAGAACCGTTCTGCAGGGCACCGGAGCCGACGGAGTTGATTGCCAGTTTGCTTCCCGTGATGATCCCGCTAGGGAGCTGCCGGGCAGAGATCGTATTTCCCTCCACGGTATCCGCAACCGTGCCAAGGGTCATCTGTGTGTATTTCCGGGTCAGGCAGTCATAGGTATACTGCGTCATCCGCATGGATACCCAGACACCTACCCGGGGAGCAATTACACGAACAGCATCACCGAGGAAGATGTTCTGCAGGAAGCCGTATTCCTTATACTCTTCTGTTTCAGCGCAGTTGATGAAACTGACGTCCAGTGTGACAGTTGGAACATCGCACCCGGCATCGAACTGGGCCTGCGCAGCCTCCCGCATGAGGGTATAGCACTCCGCTTTGGTCTTGGCGTCATCCCCGTCGGTATCTTCCTTGGCTTCGGAAACGGGCAGATGAATCCACTTCGGATGAGTGTAGGTGTTGATCAGAGGACTGTCGATATACAGTTCCGGCAGATACAGCACATTGCCATCCGCATCCTCACCGGTCGGCATGATCCGGGTGACGACGTCTGTTAGGTCAACATCATAGGAAATACCCAGCAGGTTCTTGGCCTGCCGGATCTGCACATTACTGTCCTGACCGACCCGTTTCACGACGAAAACGTCCCACCAGTCCCGGGTGAGCTCGCCGCCGTATTTCTCAACAACCCCCTCCTCGCCAAGGATGGCATCCACGGGGTTGATATTCTCAAACTCCACATCCTCTGCTGTGCTGTCCAGGTCAGAATAGAAGGTGAAGTCATGCTCCGACAAACAGGAGGAAGAAATTGTCTGAACAACAGAAGCCCCCACCGTAGAGGGTGAAGGCTTGTAGCTTTTGATCATGTTGTCCAGCAGATCATAGAACACATGCCGAGCATATACCGTGATCTTGTCCAGGTCAGGAACGATCCGGTAGATCCGGAAAGGCTGGTCCCGGAGCTGCCTCTCGTCAACAACGGAAGAAACAGCCTCAGAAGCACTGCCCTCGGTGTGATCATACACAAGGTACGTAGTATCCATATACCCGTGTTTTCCGTCTGGAGCTGTCACCTCATACCAGGTAGAGCTAGTCTTGGCGATCACCTGCACGGTCAGAGTGTTCTTGTAGGCTGCGAGGATCTTATAGTTTCGACCAGGGCCAGAGCGCAGGTTCAGGGTGCCTTTCCGGGTCTCCGCACCGGCAAAATCGGTATGAATTCGGTAGATCTCCGTCCCGCTGGCATCACCCGGCGCGGAAAAGTGCACCCGGGGCGTTGTCGCCGCCGGAACAGGAGCACGGAGGATGCAGCCTTCCACCAGCCGCTGCCATTTCCCCGCATCATCGATCGGATGAACCAACTGCAGTTCGTATTCTCCGTTCAAGGTTTCCGTTACCAGCGCGGAAGTCGGCTCAATGGTGCCGTTTCCGTTCGTGGAGAAGTCCGTGCAGTCAGCAGGATAAACGCAGATCATGGAAGTCACCTCCAAAAGGGTATAGAAATAGCCCCGCTCTTCTGAACGAGGCTTGATTTCGAGATGTGCAGTTAAATTTGTGAATTATTCATCTCATCCTGAACCTGATTCATCAGTTCAAACAATCGGAGGATGTCTTTCTCCTCAATCCCGGGTACTCCCTCCAACATCCACCGAATTCTGTTTTCATCCGCTTCGTTTTGTATCGTTGTGAAACGTGATGTTGATATAGGCGCAAATTCCGGAACTCTCATGTAATAATAACTCTCTTGACTTTGAATCCAATTAGCTCGGCTTTCATCCTCAACACTGGCATAAGTCAGTTTTCCATCGTCGCCATCTATCATTTTGCTGTCCAGACGTTCCCCTGCAATATACCAGAAATAATAGAGCTCCATCCATGTTGAAGCAGACGAAATTTTCTGCCCCCTTTGCCATACAAGCTTGTAACCATCGGGTGTCCCCTGGTAGATCGAGTCGTAATCATCCAGACATATTACGCCAAAGTTACCTGTTTCCATTTGAATCATAGTATCTTTTTCATAGGGATGCGTTTGCAAAGAAAGATACAACGAGCGTTCGACATACTGTTCGGAATAGACGATCCCTGTTTTTCTGTAATCGTACAGATCAGCTGTTACATATATGTTTCCATCCTCAAGCTGATAAAGATTAAGCTGATATTGTTCGAGTGATAACGGTTCTGTCAGATTAACCATTCGATGCCAGACAAACAATCCAGTACAGAATACAACGCTGGCAATTAAAATGCCAAGCAGCAGCAGTCTCAAATTGCGTGTACGTTTCTTCCTGCGAAGCATACGGGCCGCTTCCTGATTTGCCTGTTGTTCCTGGCGAACCTCTTCCGCTGTTGCAGTAGGGAGATCAGCGATCAGCTGATCCATATATTCCCGGCACTCTTTACAATCTTCCACATGTCGCGTGACCATATTTTTACTGTTTTCGCTGGCTACATCATCCAATACCAGCGGCATCAGATCACGGATCGTATCGCATTCCTTATTCATGAGCGTTTTCTCCTTTCATGGTTTCCTGCAGCATTCGCTTTGCCCGATAGTAGGTGACCCGTGCCCAACTTTCCGATTTTTCAAACAGATCTCCGATCTCCTTATAGGACAGATCACAGAATGTCCGCAGTGTAAAAACTTCACGATATGGTTCCTGCAATTCATGCAGCGCCTTGTGTACAGTCACTGCGAGACTGTGGTTGGCAACCTTCTCCGTGAAATCAGGGATTTCTGGTTCCGGGATGACTGATAATGACACAGCATCGTTTTTTCGTAATGATCGATAATAAAGATTTCTTGCGATTGTGCACAGCCAGGTTCCGAGATTACTCTTTCCCCGAAACTGATCCCACTGCTTCAGAGCCTGATAAAAGGTTTCCTGCGTGAGCTCGTTCGCAAGATCTTCATCATGGCACAATCTGTACAGATAGCCCATGACAAGGCCTTTATTCTGCTCATAAGCAGTTTTCCCGTCGAGCACAGTCATCACCCCCTTTCACAAAGTTAGTTCCAAGAAAGTGAAAAACGTTACAAAGAATTCCAGAATTCTCCTGTCTCGCTTTGATGCTTTGACTTTGGACTGCATCGCGCAGACCGAGAATAGAATATCATGAAACTCCGATCAAAGAAACCGCCATCTCGGGGAAATAACAACGCTCGTCACATCCCCGGACCAGCTGATGCCATTCAGGCCGGGCTTCAGCACCGGAAAGTCCCCGGACATATGGTCGTTCATCAGGGCTGTACCCAGATATGCTTCTTTCAAGGCACAGTCCAGCACAATGCCGGATGTGATCCCGGTCAGTTCCACGATCGTGGTTCCGACCATCAGGGTAATATCCCCGGAACCCGTCAGGGTGATGAGCGGCTCGGAATAAACGCTGCCGGGATTCGTGATTGTGCCGCCGGATGT
>JBGUGL010000053.1:0-122041 GCA_045111455.1 Christensenellales bacterium
GACAACAACGTGTTCGGCGTACCGGCAGTGTATGACGAAGCCACGTCCCTGAAGCTGCAGCAGATCTACACCCTGTACCGGATGCCCACCCCCGGCACTCAGGAAGAAGTCGAGGAAGGCGAAGAAGACCTGTCCTGGGCGACCCAGTACTACGGCCGCGGCTGCGATGACCGTGCCATTGAAGAAACCTACGCCATGCTGCGCAAGGTTGAGAACGCGACCATCATGAACTACAACAAGATCGGCGACCGCAACAGCTCCATCACCGAAGTGACCTGGGCGCTGGGCAGCGGCACTCCCGCTGAGATCGCCGAAGCTGCGTGGGGACCCTTCCAGCAGAGGTGCGATGTTTACAACGGCGACAAGACCCAGGAAGAAGTTGACGCTGAAAACGCTGCTGCTGCCGAAGCCAAGGCTGCTGAAGAAGCTGCTGCTGCCGCTGCCGCGGAAGCTGCCGCCGCTGAAGCTGCTGCCACTGAGGAAGCCGCTCCCGCCGAGGAAGCTGCTCCCGCCGAGGAAGCCGCTCCCGCTGAAGACACAAAGGGTGAAAAGAGCTCCATCAATGTCTGCATCGCTTCTGAGCCGGACACCCTGGATCCCGCTCTGAACTCTGCTGTGGACGGCGCCACCCTGATTACCCATCTGTTCACGGGTCTGTCCAACTGGGCCCAGGATGAGAACGGCGCGTTGGAAATCGTTCCCGCCTGTGCTACAGAACTGCCTGCCGCTGTGATCAATGAAGACGGTACTGCCACCTATACCTATACACTGGTGGACGGCCTGAAATGGTCCGACGGTAAGGATTTGACCGCGAAGGACTTCGAGTTTGCCTGGAAGCGTGCCGCGTCTGACGCACTGGGCGCTGACTATGGCTATATGTTCGAAGTTGTGAAGGGTTATCCGAACGAACTGGCTGTGGAAGCCACCGATGACAAGACCCTGGTAGTGACCCTGAACAATGACGTGTCCTACTGGAACGAGCTGCTGGCTTTCCCGACCTTCCTGCCTCTCCGTGAGGACGTTGTGAGCAACGAAGCCTGGGCGACCGATCCGGCCACCTATGTCTGCAATGGCGCTTACACCATGACCGGATGGGATCACAATTCCCTGATTACCCTGACCAAGAATGACAACTATTTCCTGGCTGATACCATCAAGATGGATGAAATCAAATTCTATCTGTCCGATGATGCCAACAACATGCTGGCGAACTATGAGAACGGCGACTGGCAGATGATCGACGACGTGCCCACTGCCGAAATCGCTTCCCTGAAGGAAAAGTATCCGGAAGAGTTTGTGGTCGGTTCCCAGATGGGTACCTACTATGTCTGCTGGAATGTGAACAAGAACCTGCTGCCCGAAGGTAATGAGCTGAGCGGCGAAGACGCCGAAAAAGCCCTGGCGGAAATCCGTTATGCCATCGGTCTGCTGTTTGACCGCAACTATATCGTGACCGAGATCGGCCAGGCCGGCCAGCAGCCCGCTTCCTCCTTCGTTGCCCTCGGCCTGACTGATGCGGACGGCAAGACCCAGTTCTATGAGAAAGCTGGTCCTTCCACCGAATACGCTGGTTACTGGAACGTGGACGCGGATGTGTACGAAGCCAACTGGACGGAAGCCATGGACATTCTGAAGAAGTACTACGCGTTTGACGAAGCAACCCAGCAGTTCACCAACTTCCCTGCCATCGATTATCTGTACAACACCAGCGAAGCCCATAAAGCGATCGGTGAATACCTGCAGGGAGTGCTGGCGGGAGTCGGTATCAACATGAACCTGACCAACCAGGAATGGAACACCTTCCTGAACACCCGTAAGCAGGGCGACTACACCGTGGCACGCAACGGCTGGCTGGCTGACTATAACGATCCGATTTCCTTCCTGGATATGTGGACATCCACTTCCGGCAATGACGATGCCCAGCTGGGCAAGGATGCGCATGCAGATCTGAAGCTCTACAGCATCGATCTGACTGCCTTCGGTTCCAACGTCAAGGTAGAGAACGGCACCTGGAGCGAAACCTATGATGCCGCGATCAAGGCGATCAAAGCCTGCGGAGACAAGGAAGCCCGCTACGGCATGATGCATGCTGCCGAGGATCTGCTGATGAGCACCGGCACAATCACGCCCCTGTATTACTACACTGACATCTATATGATCAAACCCAGCGTGAAGGGCTTCTTCGCCAATCCTCTGGGATACAAGTACTTCATGTACTGCACCGTGGAATAATCATTCCCGGAACAATGAAAGAGGCTGCCGGAAGGCAGTCTCTTTTACTTTATCCTGACAGACGGACTTGGAGCGTATTCAGGCTGTAATATAGGCCAGGGCCAGGTCGAAGGTGTTCCGGAGACCGTCGATATGGGTGCGCTCATAGCCGTGGCTGTTGGCAGTGCCGGGACCGATGGCGGCATGGCGGATATCGTAGCCCGCCATTACGGAGCCGTCCCCGTCGGATCCGTAATGGGGTGTAAACACATCCATGACGTAATCCACACCGGCTTTCTTTGCACAGATACGGAGTTCAGCGGTCATGCCGCTGTGGTAGGGGAAGCGGCTGTCCTTGGCAAAAACGGAGACTTTGTGCTCTTCAGAGTTCTGGTCCGGCCCTGTGGGGGCAATATCCAGCGCGAGGATATCCTTTACGCCTTCCGGCAGCCAGACGGTGCCGTGGCCGATTTCTTCATAGCAGGCAAAATAGGCGATGACTTTCCGGCTCAGCTTCAGTCCGTTGTCCCGGATGGCTTTCATCAGGTTCAGCAGCACGGCGGCGCAGGCTTTGTCATCGATGAACCGGCTCTTGATATAGCCACCGGACAGGGTAAAACGGGGTTCCAGGGCGATGTAATCCCCGGTTTCCACGCCCAGGGCCCGGGTGTCCTCAGCGGTTTTTACCGGACTGTCCAGCACCACGCATACATTGGTGCGGAAATCCGGGAGTTCCTTCCGCAGTTCATCCTCGGTTACATGAATGGAGTTGGGGGTGCGGCAGACGGTTCCGGTCAGGATGTTTCCATCCCCGGTATGTACCCGGACATTTTCCGTGACGCAGTAGAAGGGATAGAGCCCGCCCACCGGACAGACATTCAGGGTACCGTCCGGATTGATCCGGCGGACCATCAGGCCGATGTCATCCAGATGGGCTGTGATTACCAGGGGATCCCCTTCGCCGCCCAGATCCGCCAGGACACCGCCTTTCCGGGTGAAGCAGGGTTCAAAGCCCAGGGCGCGGATCAGCTCCGCGGTTTTACCCTGAACAGCCTGGTACTGGCCGGTGGTGGAATCCACGGACAGCAGCGTTCTGAAGGTATCCAGGGTGTATTCCCGATCAAAATAACTCATGGAGGTTCGCCTCTTTCCGGATGAGATGATATGCAGCTTCATTATGGCATACGGAGGTCGATTCGTCAAAAGAGGATGTCTGTATACATGTATACAGGATGCAATTCTGACATCGATTGCAATTCACATTTTAATATGTTATGATTCAAAAGTACTTTTATTCTGAAAAGCTTCGAAAATGAGAGAAGCGTACTGAAAGAGGGGCAAGACTGGGTGTCACGAAACCGATATGTCGGAGATTACCATCTTGCCGATACTGTTGACGACCGCGGAAAGATACGGACAGATGTCGAGTATACAGGCGGTCTCTATTCGTTTTCCAAAGAAACGGAGATTATCCGCCGCGCGAAGAATAAAAGTATCCTGCTGTGCGCAGCGGGATGGCTGGCATACATTACGGCTATGATTCCGGTCTCAACCGCCATGAAAACGTTTTACTGCGTGATTCCGTTTGTGTTTGTTGCCGTGCCGCTGGCACTGCTGACCGGAACCGCGTTGGCTGTTTATCCGCTGAAGGAACGGTTTATTCACAAGCATGCGGACCGGATTGAAAACCGCTGGCCTGCCAGTTCCGCGTTCCTGGTGATCCTTTCCGGTATCGCATTGCTGGGGGAGGCGGTTAACCTGATCCGAGGGCAGAAACTGGTTTCCGGAGACCTGGTGTTTACCCTGTGTGCCCCGGTGGTGCTTCTGGCAGGAATCCTGGCCTACCGGTCCGGAAAGGATCTGCACTGTGAAAAGCTTACCTGATTCCGTTTATTATGCGTCGCTCACGCTTAATAATATTTTAGACAGGAGGATGATTTTACATGAGCAAAATGAACAAGTTCGTCGCTCTGTTCCTGGCCCTGGCGATGGTTTTCACCATTTCCTTCTCTGCCATGGCGGAAACAGCGGCGGAAGCCCCGGCTGAAGAAACTGTGGAAAGGGAAGCGGGCACCCTGGTTTATGCCACTTCCACTTTCGGGCAGAAATTCAGCCCCTTCTTCGCCACCACAGCCTATGACATGGAAGTTGTGGACCTGACCACGCTCTCCCTGCTGGCTGCGGACCGCGGCGGCGCCGTGATGAACAACGGCGGCGCTGATGAAGGCCAGACTGTGAACTACAACGGCACCGACTACAACTATCGGGGCGCCGGCAATGTTGAAGTTGTGATGAACGATGACGGCACCGTTGATTACAACCTGACCATGCGGGATGACCTGGTGTTCTCCGACGGCGAAAAGGCCACGATCGATGACGTGATCTTCGGTATCTACGTCACCTGCGATCCCACCTACGACGGCAGCTCCACCGTGTACGCGCTGCCCATCGAAGGCATGAAGGAATACCGCAGCGGCATGGCTCGTCGCGCCGATGCCATCTTCGGAGACGGCAAGGGCGAGGGCTATGTGCAGAACGACAAGTACACCGAAGAACAGTACAATGCGTTCTGGAAGTACTACGATGAAGAAGCGGGCGCCGCGTTCGCCCAGGAAATCGTGGACTACTGCATCACCAACGGCTACAATGCTCCTGAGGACAGCGTGGCTGCCTGCGCCGCCAACTGGGGCTTCCAGCTGGAAGAAGGCGCCACCGCCCAGGATTTCTGGAATGCCATCGTAGCGGCTTATCCCACTGTTGAGGAAGCTGAAGCGACAGAATCCGCCGGTTCCGACCGCCTGGCCCTGACCATTGCTGCCCTGGGCGCTGATTATGAAAAGGGTGTCCAGACCGGTGACGGCGCCGCCAATATCGCCGGCATCAAGAAGACCGGTGACTACACCATGAGCATCCATATGACCCAGTATGACGCTACTGCGATCTATCAGATGTCCTTCCCGGTGGCCCCGCTGCACTACTACGGCGACAAGGCTGCCTATGACTATGACAACAACAAGTTCGGCTTTGAAAAGGGCGACCTGGCCGGTATCAAGGCCAAGAACACCCAGCCCCTGGGCGCCGGCCCCTACACCTTCGAAGGCTATGCCAACGGCGTGGTGACCCTGAAGGCCAACGAAACTTATTACAAGGGCGCTCCCAAGATCAAGGCTCTGCTGATGCAGGAATCCGTGGACTCCGACTATGTACCCGGCACCCTGACCGGCAGCTTTGACGTTTCCGGTCCGTCCATCAACGACACCACCGTGAAGGCCATCAAGGAAGCCAACGGAAATGACGAGCTGTCCGGCGATGTCCTGCACACTGTGCTGGTGGACTACCGCGGATACGGCTACCTGGGCATCAACGCTGACCTGGTGAACATGGGCGAGCCCGGATCCGAAGAATCCAAGGCGCTGCGCAAGGGCTTCATGACCTTGTTCGCAATCTACCGTGACACCGTGATCAACTCCTACTACGGAGACCGGGCTGCGGTGATCCAGTATCCCATCTCCAACACCTCCTGGGCGGCTCCGAAGCCCGCGGATGAAGGCTATCACAATGCCTATTCCGTGGACGTGGACGGCAATCCGATCTACGACGCCTCCATGAGCGAGGAACAGCGCTATGAGGCTGCCAAGCAGGCTGCCATCGGCTTCTTCAAGAAAGCCGGACTGCCCTATGACGAAGCTACCGGCAAGTTCACCAGCGATAAGACCTGGGAAGTGATGATCCCCGGCCAGGGCCAGCAGGACCATCCCGCCTACGGTGTGGCTGTGGCTGCTTCCAACGTACTGGCTGAACTGGGCCTGACCCTGCAGGTGAACGACGTTGGTACCGCCGTGTGGAACAACGCGCTGGAATCCAACACCGCCATGATGTGGGCTGCCGCCTGGCAGGCATCCGTTGACCCGGATATGACCCAGGTTTACTCCGGCGCCAATGCCCACGGCAAGGGCACCAATTCCAACCACTACAGCGTGGATGATCCCGCCCTGGATGAGCTGATTGTTGCCGGCCGTTCCAGCGCTGACAACGAGGAGCGCAAGTCCATCTACAAGCAGGCCATGGAAATCATCATGGACTGGGGCGTTGAGCTTCCCACCTACCAGCGGAAGGACTGCGTGGTTTACTCCAGCGAACGCGTTGATCTCGACTCCATCCCGAAGGATATGACTCCTTACTGGGGCTGGTACGCCGAAATCGAGACCATGGCGGTTAAATAATCCGCATGGACTGAAACCAACCGAATTGCATAGGTAATTCCCTGCACGAATGGAGGGAGCAATCCCTCCATTCGTGTGTTGGTTTTTTCCCGGGAGATGTTTGCCGGGATACGGACTTCTTAACAGAAAGTAGGAACCCATCATGCTGAAATATACAGCGAAACGTCTGCTGTACAGTGTCATCATTCTTTTCTTCGTCATGTTCCTGATTTATGCCCTGATGTCCTGCATGCCCATGAGCTTTGTGGAGACCAAGGCACGGGAACTGGCTTCCCGTCCCGGCGCCACCAAGAGCTATTCCGAATGGCTGGCGGATCTGAACGCGCAGTACGGTATGGACCAGGGCATTGTCAAGGGCTATTTTGTCTGGCTTGGCCACGCGGTCCGGGGCGACTGGGGTGACAGCTGGGCCTGGACGATTCCCGTAACCCAGGAGTTTCACAACACGGTCTGGTTCAGTTTCGCACTGGGCCTGGCTTCCTTTATCCTGGAAATCCTGATTGCGATCCCGCTGGGGATCACTGCCGCAAAGAAACAGTACGGCTTTGCGGATTACTTTACGACCGTGGTTGCCATGATCTGTATCTCACTGCCGACATTCTTTGTCGCAACCACGCTGAAATACGTTTTCGCGATCAATCTGGGCTGGTTTGACCTGACCGGCATGCAGAGCCGGAATTACATGTACCTTTCTGACTTCGGAAAAATCCTGGATGTGGCGAAACATTTTGTGCTGCCCCTGGTGACCATCGTGATCATCAGCATCGGCGGACTGATGCGCTACACCCGTACCAATATGCTGGAAGTCCTGAATGCAGACTATATCCGCACTGCCCGGGCCAAAGGCGTTCCCGAGAAAAAAGTCATCAATCACCATGCCTTCCGGAATACCCTGATTCCGCTGGTGACGATGCTGGGCGGCAGCCTGCCGGGGCTCTTTTCCGGCGCACTGATTACCGAAACCCTGTTCTCACTGCGTGGCATCGGCTATGCCTCCTATACTTCCATGACGCAGGCAGACATTCCGTTCATTATGTTCTACCTGTCGTTCCTGTCCGTGTTGACTCTGTTGGGGAACCTGATCTCCGACCTGCTGTATGCGGTGGTTGATCCTCGTGTACGCCTGAGCTGAGGAGGGGTGAAGAGATGAGTTCCTATAATCTGAATGAGGTCCTGAAGGCCCGTGCGGCGGAAGAAACAGATAAAAATACAACCCAGGGTGAAAAAAGCCTGGATGACCTTTCCCGGGTGAAGGTGCTTTCTCCGGGACGGAAGGTGTTCAAACGCTTTATCCGGAACCGCCTGGCGGTGCTGGGATCGATCCTGCTGATCACCATGTTTGTGTTTTCCTTCATCGGGCCGCTGTTCTACCCCTACGGCCAGAAACAGATCTTCTACAAGTATGACCAGCAGAAGGTCAATTATGCCATGGCCAAGGACAATACCGCCTACAACGGCTTCGACCTGGGCAGCGGCATCCAGGTGGAGGGCAAGGTCAACAACGTGATGAATTCCCGGATCAAGACCATGATCAGCAATGAACAGGCAAGCGAAACGGTCTTCGGGGAAAGCGGCACCTATATGATCGACCGGGTGGCAGAGGATATCTATCAGCTGTCCGCTGTGGATGTGCAGCAGGTCTGCACGTACGGCGACGCGGTTTCGGAGATCGGCGCCTATACCATGGTTGGCAAGAAAATCGAATACAAGACGGCTCCGGTGGAAGGCCTGGAGGAAGCCATGAAGAAGGCTGTGGCGGAGGCGCCTGCCGGGGGCAGCTTTGAGCTGAACGGGGTCACCTATACCTACACCCGCGGCAAGGCGAAGAGCTTCCCGATCACTGCGAGCTTCCAGGGACTGAACTATACAGGCGAACCTTTGGATGAGGGCTTTGAGCAGGCGGTGGAAGCTGCGGTACAGAAGGGAGAATCCTTTGAATACAACGGCACAGCCTACCTGATGAAAAAGAACGGGCAGGCCTATGAGGTGTATGCCCGGGGTGAGGCGCAGCCCGTGAAGCTGTACAGCCGGCTGACGGTGGATACCATTTCCCCGGATGTCAAGGTCAGCACGGAAATGCGGGTCCAGGCCATGCTGAAGGCGGCGGAAGGCGGCACCTTCACGGCGGACGGAGCGGAATACAGCGTGAAGAATGAAGACGGCGCGCTGATCATTCGGGATGCGGCCGGAAACGAAGCTTTTGAGCTGACCCCCTTCTCCGTACGCCGGTACAACGGCGACGACAGCATGGATTATGAGCTGAAAAAAGCGATCCAGGGCCGCATCCGGGAAATGCGGGCGGAAGGGAAAAAGACCGGGGAAATGACCCATCCGCTGCCCATGCAGGACGCAAACGGCAAGTATGTGTACGGTGAAGACGGAAACCTCCGGTACAATGACAGTGAGATGACCATCAGCCAGCGGGAAACCGGGGAGTATGTGATCAACTGCGACCAGGTCATCTATGTGATCGATATGTACGGCCCGATTTCCCGGGAGCATATGCTGGGCACCGACGGAGACGGCTTTGACGTGATGGCGCGTATCATGTACGGCGGCCGGATCTCCCTGATGGTGGGTTTTGTGGTTGTGTTTATCGAGACATTCCTGGGCGTGCTGATGGGCGGCCTGGCGGGCTATTACGGCGGCTGGGTGGATATGCTGATCATGCGGCTGGTGGATATCTTCTACTGCCTGCCGACCCTGCCGATTATGATTATCCTGGGCGCCATGATGGACGCCATGCGCATGGATACCTACATACGGCTGATCATTATGATGGCAGCCCTGGGTATAATGGGATGGGCCGGCGTGGCCCGACTGGTCCGCGGCCAGATCCTGATGCTGCGGGACCAGGAATTCATGGTGGCTACGGAAGCTACGGGTATCCGTGTGAAGGACCGGATCCTGCATCACCTGGTGCCCAATGTAATGCCCCAGCTGATTGTACAGGCCACCATGGGCATCGGCGGCGTCATCCTGATGGAGTCCACCCTGTCCTTCCTGGGCCTGGGCGTGAAACATCCGCTGGCTACCTGGGGAACCATCATCAACTCTGTGTCTTCCGCTTCCGCGATGAAGCACTATGCCTTCATCTGGATTCCGGTAGGCCTGCTGATCTGCATTACGGTTATTGCGTTCAACTTTGTGGGTGACGGCCTGCGGGACGCGTATGACCCGAAGGCCAAGCGCTGATAAGGAGGGAAAAGATCATGAGCAATACGAAAAAATCCTCCTATATCTCCGGACGGGAATCCAGAAGGATCACCCGCTTCAACCGGAAGGTCACGCGGAAGCTGGAGAAAGAGCGGGCGGACGCCGGCAAGTCTCCCACCCTGTATACCACCCGGATGAAGGACAGCAACAACGTGGTGGAATTTGACAATGTCTGCACCTATTTCTTCACAGACGTGGGTGTGGTCAAGGCCGTGGACGGCATCACCTTTGAAGTTCCCAAGGGCAAAACCGTGGGTGTGGTGGGCGAATCCGGCTGCGGAAAGTCCGTCACCAGCCTGAGCCTGATGCAGCTGCTTCAGCGGCCCTCCGGCCAGACGGTGGGCGGAGAAATCCGCTTCAACCTGGGGGACGGAAACGCCTACAATATTGTGAACACGCCCAACGCCATCATGGAAAAGATCCGGGGAAACCAGATCTCCATGATCTTCCAGGAACCCATGACAGCACTGAATCCTGTTTTCCGGATCGGGGAACAGATCAATGAAGTGCTGGAACTGCACAATCCCGGGATGACCGAGGAAGAAATGAAGGAACGGACCCTGGAGATGCTGGACCTGGTGGGGATCGCCAACAAGGAAGGCGTATACAACATGTATCCCCATGAGCTGTCCGGCGGTATGCGGCAGCGGATCTGCATTGCCATTGCCCTGGCCTGCTCCCCGCAGCTGATCATCGCGGACGAGCCCACGACTGCCCTGGATGTGACCATCCAGGCGCAGATCCTGGACCTGCTGGAGAACCTGAAGAACAAGCTGAATTCCTCCATCATGCTGATTACCCATGACCTGGGTGTTGTGGCCGGCATGGCGGATTACGTGGTGGTTATGTACGCCGGCCGCGTGGTGGAAAAGGGAACAACGGAGGAGATTTTCCATCATCCCGCCCATCCGTACACTATCGGCCTGATGCAGTCCAAACCTGTGGTCGGAAAAAAGGTCGAGGAACTGTACAATATTCCCGGCAATGTACCCAATCCTGTGGAAATGCCCAATTACTGCTATTTCCGCGACCGGTGTGACAAACGCTGCGAAGGCTGTGACGGCGCCTATCCTCCGGAAATCCGCATCAGTGATACCCACGTGGTTTCCTGCTACCGTTTCAAGGACAGCGGGACGATCCTGGGCTATCCGAAATCCGTGAACGTGGAGGAACTGTAATATGGCAGAGATCAGAAAAGAATCCGCCGCGAACAGTGAATACCTGCTGGAGGTCAACAACCTGGTAAAGTGGTTCCCCATCAAATCCAGCTTTATCAAGCAGACAGTGGGCAACGTAAAGGCTGTGGACGGCGTCAGTTTCAAAATCAAACGGGGCGAGACCATGGGTCTGGTGGGTGAATCGGGCTGCGGGAAATCCACCTGCGGACGGACCATTCTCCGTCTGCTGGAGAAGACCTCCGGCGAAGTGAAGCTGGACGGTGTGGATGTATTCTCCCTGAGCAAGGAAGAACTCCGGAAAATGCGTCCGCGGATGCAGATCGTTTTCCAGGATCCCTATTCCAGCCTCTCTCCCCGGCTTCCCATCGGTGAAATCATCGGCGAAGCGGTCCGGGAGCACAAGATTGTGCCGCCGGAGGAATTTGACCAGTATATTACCCGGGTCATGGAAGTCTGCGGCCTGCCGGAGTACTACAAGGAGCGGTATCCCCATGAGTTTTCGGGCGGCCAGCGGCAGCGCATCTGCATTGCCCGGGCCCTGGCCCTTTCGCCGGATTTCATTGTCTGCGATGAGCCGGTTTCCGCCCTGGATGTTTCCATCCAGGCGCAGATTATCAACCTGCTGAAAAAACTGCAGAAGGATTTCGGCCTGACCTACCTGTTTATTTCCCATGACCTGTCCGTGGTGGAGCATATTTCCGATACCGTGGGCGTCATGTATCTGGGCAATATGGTGGAATATGCCGAAACGGAAAAGATCTTCAGCAATCCGCTGAATCCCTATACCAAAGCGCTGTTTTCCGCGATTCCGATTCCGGATCCGGATGCCCAGATCAACCGGATTATCCTGGAAGGCAGTATTCCCAGCCCGGCCAATCCGCCCAGCGGCTGCAAGTTCCATACCCGCTGCAGCGAGTGCATGGAGGTCTGCAAATACGCCAGTCCCGAATGGCTGGAGGTGGAGGAAGGCCATTTCTGCGCCTGCCATCTGTATGACACCCCGGAAGCGAAAGCCCGGGCGGAGGAAATCATGAAGCAGGCAAAAGGTGAGTCTGCCGGCAACGGGGAAGAACCGGAAGAAAAGAAGGAGAATTAAGCGTGGCGGCACGGAAACCGAAGGAGATTCCGGGAGATGACGGCAGGACTGTCGTTGATATGAACGTGGACGGCATGCCGTGGTATGTTCCCCGGGAGAAAGCAGATCCGGAAGGGGACAACGGAACCCATTACCGGATGACAAAGGAAGAGCTTCGCGCCTATAAATGGGCGGCAGTCCGTGCCGGACTCCTCATCGTACTGGTTTTCGGGGCTGTGTTCGGCCTGTTTATCGCTTTCTGCGATTTCATCTGGTTCAAGTAAATATGATCACTGACCGTTCCCTGTGGAACGGCCAGTTTTTTTCTGCCGTTTTCATGAAAAAACGCCGGTATGCTGTTGACTTCCGTGAAGGAGTATGATATATTTCTCCCCACTTCGTATTGATCATTCAGGATTCACAGTTCAGAATTCAGGATTATCCGCTGCGATTGTTTAAAACAACATCCGGAGGATTTTTTCATGAGCTATATTTTTGTCGACCATCTTTGCAAGTCTTTTGTTGTGCGCAAAAAGCGGGAGAAGGGCGCTCTGCTGCGGGAAAAGGAAACCGTGCATGCGCTGAGGGACGTCTCCTTTGAGATTGAAAAAGGAGAGCTGGTGGGTTATATCGGCCCCAACGGGGCGGGGAAGTCTACCACGGTCAAGATTCTCTCGGGCATCCTGGTTCCGGACAGCGGAACGGTGAGCGTCGGCGGCAGGACGCCCTGGGAAAACCGGAAGGAGCATGTGAGCCATATCGGCGTGGTGTTCGGCCAGCGGAGCCAGCTCTGGTGGGATGTGCCGCTGCTGGACAGCTATTCCCTGCTGAAGGACATCTACCGGGTGCCGGAGGGAGCGTATAAAAAGCGGCTGGATGAACTGACGGAGGCATTGCAGCTGGGCGACCTGCTGCGGACGCCGCTGCGGCTGCTGAGCCTGGGCCAGAGGATGAGGGCAGAGCTCTGCGGCAGCCTGCTGCACAGCCCGGAGCTGCTGTTCCTGGATGAGCCGACCATCGGCCTGGACGCTGTGAGCAAGCTGTCCCTGCGGGACTTCCTGCTGTGGGAAAACAGGGAACGGGGAACCACTATCCTGCTGACGACCCATGATATGGAGGATATCGCGGCCCTGTGTTCCCGGGTGATGGTCATCGGCCACGGCAGCAAGCTGTATGACGGCGGGCTGCAGGAGATGATCTCGAAATATGATGAGAAGCGCACCATGCAGGTGGAGGAACATCAGAATATCGACCTGGTGATTGCGGCAATGTACAGGGATCTGGGACTGTAAGTCCGGGATTCCAATGGAATGGCTGACTTCGTCAGACGTGAAGTATTGAACGGCAGAGCCGTTCAATATGAAATATCGGCCTGCGGCCAATGTGAAAGCAACTTTGAACAGATGGAACCAGATGATGAGGTTGAGATGAAAGCGTATTTATCGATATTCCGGATGCGGCGGAGGATGGAGACCCAGTACCGGGGAGCGGTGCTGGGCGGCCTGATCTGCCAGACGTTCTTCGGGCTGGTGCTGGTGGCGATTTACCGGGCGATGTATGCGGGAAAACCGCAGGACATGCCGCTGAGCAATATCACCACCTATGTATGGCTGCAGCAGGCATTTTTCCGGATGCTGCTGAGCACGGACGCAGACCTGCTGGACAGGATCCGGACAGGGGCAATCGCCTATGACCTGTGCCGGCCGCTGCACCTGTACGGCTATTACTATTCCCGGGTGCTGGCAATGAAGATGACCGGGAGCATCCTGCGGGCCCTGCCGATGCTGGTGATCGCGGCGCTGCTGCCGGCGGGATGGGGACTTGCCCTGCCGGCTTCCGTACCGGCGCTGCTGACTGCGCTGTCAGCCCTGATCCTGGGCATGTTCTGTATCTGTGCCCTGGAGAATGTCACAATGGGACTGACGATGCGCACGCTGGATCCCCGTGGCGTGCAGGCCCTGCTGAACCTGCTGATGATGACGTTCAGCGGAAATATCCTGCCGCTGACGCTGTTTCCGGACAGCTGGCAGCGGGTGATCACCCTGCTGCCCTATGCCCAGATGCTGGATGCGCCGATCCGGCTGTACAACGGGGAGTATCCGCCGGGACAGGCACCGGTTGTGATGATGATCCAGCTCTGCTGGACAGTGCTGCTGGTGGCAGGCGGATGCCTGCTGTGGCGCGCAAACCAGAAAAAAATGATTGTTCAGGGGGGTTGAGAGGATGAATACCCTTCGTTTATACTGCCGGTCCATGGCGATGCTGATCAAAAGCCAGCTGCAGTATCCGCTTTCCTTCCTGATGCAGACCCTGGCCCAGCTGGTGATGGAAGGCGGCGAACTGCTGGCGGTGATCCTGCTGATTGACCGGTTTGACCGGGTAAACCAGTGGGGCCCCGGAGACCTGTATTTCTTTTTCGGCCTGATGTCGGTTTCCTTTTACCTGACGGAGATCTTCGGACGGGGCCTGACGGGGAATTTCCCCTCCATGGTGCGGAACGGACAGCTGGACACACTGATGCTGCGGCCCAGGGGAATCCTGACCCAGGTGCTGTGCAGCGGGGCGGATCCCCGGCGGATTGCCTGCATCGCGGTGGGCACCGTGAGCCTGATCATGGGCAGCCATATGTCCGCAATTGCCTGGTCTCCGGTGAAGGTGCTGCTGCTGGCGGAGTCCGTTTTCTTCAGCTTCTGGCTGATCCTGGGGCTGTTCATGGTGGAGGCGATCCTAACCATCCACAGCGTGAAATCCATCGAACTGGCCAATACCCTGACCTACGGCGGGCGCAGCGCCTGTGAGTATCCCAGCGATATCTATCCCCGGCCCCTGCGGATTCTGTTTACGGTCATTGCCCCCTTTGCGCTGGTAATGCATGTGCCGGCGGCGGAAATCCTTGGCAAGCCCCTCTGGGGATTGCCGACATGGGCTGCTTTCGTGACGCCGTTCTCGGGCCTGGCACTGTTCGGGCTGATGTATCTGCTGTTCCGGAAAGCCATGAGGTTTTACAGGTCAACAGGAAGTTGAGATGCAATTCATAATTTATAATTCATAATGATAGTTTGTAACAGGGACAGGAATTGTCCGGACGGAGAGCACCGAAGGCCTGAAAAATCAGTTGCCAGGGAAGGCAAAAGACGGTATAATATCCGCAGACATTTCTGAAACTGAACGAGGAGGGAATCCCATGCTTCAGGACGTTATAAATACTGCGAAAGAAAAGATGAAAAAATCCTGTGCCGTGTATGAACGGGACATGATGGGACTGCGTGCCGGCCGCGCCAATCCCCAGCTGCTGGACCGGATCATGGTGGATTATTACGGAACGCCCACGCCCATTAACCAGATCGGCAATATTTCTTCGCCGGAACCCCGGTTGCTGGTAATCGCTCCCTGGGAAGCCAAGATGATTCCCCAGGTGGAAAAAGCGATCCAGAAGAGCGACCTTGGCCTGAATCCGTCCAATGACGGCAAGATCATCCGTCTGGTGTTCCCGGAACTGAATGAGGAACGCCGCCGGGATCTGACCAAGGTGGCATCCAAGGGAGCGGAGGAAACGAAGGTAGCCATCCGCGCAATCCGGCGTGACGCCATTGAACAGATCAAGAAGCTGAAGAAGAACAGCGAGATCACCGAAGACGACCAGCGGGATGCCGAAGAGGAAATGCAGAAGATCACCGACAAGGCCGTCAAGGAAGTGGACGAAATCTACAGCAAAAAAGAGAAAGAAATCATGGAGGTCTGATTCAGACAGACCGGAAACCGAAAACCCGCCGGAAGGCGGGTTTTCGCATATCGGAATACTGACTTCCTGCACCGGAAAGGGCCGGAAGGATACCCGGCCGCAAAGCCTTTCCAGGACTGAATCCGGAGGCTGCCTGACCTGTTCCGGAAGGAACGGCATCCGGACGGGATTCCCCATGACAGAAACAGTGAAATATGGTAAAATATTCTTTGTTTGATCAGGCCGATGAAAACCGCGGAAGGGAGAACGGCAGGATCAGGAAAGGGCAAAGCATGAAGCTGAAAACCGCGCTGTCCCTGGCACTGAAAAAGGCGCCCCGGACCTCGGATGAATTCGCAAAACTGCCGAAGCATGTGGCGATCATCATGGACGGAAACGGCCGCTGGGCGAAAAAGCACAAGCTGAATGTATCCCGGGGGCACCGGCAGGGAACGGAAACCCTGCGGGAGATTATCCGCCATACGGACGACCTGGGCATCGGCGCCCTGAGCCTGTATGCCTTTTCCACGGAAAACTGGAACCGGTCCGAAGAGGAAGTGGCTGCACTGATGCAGCTGATCCTGGATTTCTTTGCTTCCGAGATTGATGAGCTGGATGCGAAAAACGTCCGGATCCTGATCCTGGGCGATAAGGGCGGCCTGCCGGAGAAACAGCGGGAGACGCTGATCGAAGCGGAGAACCGGACAAAGAAAAACACAGGGCTGAAGCTGAACATCGCCGTGAATTACGGCGGACGGGCGGAACTGGTGAAGGCGGCACGGGAGATTGCCACGCTGGTGCGAAACGGAACCATCCGGGAGGAAGAAATCAACGAGCAAACCATTTCCGACCACCTGTACACCCGGGGACAGCCGGACGTTGACCTGCTGATCCGGACCAGCGGGGAGCAGCGGCTGAGCAATTTCCTGCTGTACCAGAACGCATACGCGGAATTCATTTTCCCCACAGTGCTGTGGCCGGATTTCACGGTGCATGATTATGACGCGGCGCTGGAAGCGTTCGCCCACCGGGAAAGACGGTACGGAGGAAGATAAATCATTCATCGGTAAATATATTGCTGGTTAAGAGGACGAGGATATGAAACAACGGTTTATTACGGGACTGATGCTGAGTGCGTTCCTGGCGATCTGCCTGTGGCTTCCGAACTGGTGTATGGCCCTGGCCACCCTGATCTGCATCGGATTCGCTGTATGGGAAGAGTATCATGCGTTGGTGACCGCGGGACACCGGGTTGTGTCCTGGCCTACGTGGGTTATTCTGGCTGTTTCGCTGCCGCTGACGCTGTTTCTGGGGGTAAAGATCATTGTGCCCCTGCTGGCACTGGCCCTGTTTATTATGGTAACGCAGATTCTGTTCCGGCCGGAGCCGGAGCTGACGGATCTGAGCATGAGCGCGATGCCGCTGCTGACGGTGGCCCTGCCGGGCCTGAGCCTGGTGGCCCTGAGCCTGATCCCGGACCAGAAGGCGGTGGAAGTGGTGCTGCTGTGCCTGACTTTTGCCGTGCCGCTGCTGGGAGATGTGATGGCCCTGCTTGTGGGAAGCGCCGTGGGCGGACCGAAATTCTGCCCGGCAGTGAGTCCGAAGAAGACGATCGCCGGCAGTATCGGCGGCCTCATCGGCAGCGTGGCGGCAGCCATGATTGTCTACGGACTGAGCTGCGCGTTCTGTGACGCACCGACCCTGGCCAAACTGCCGGTGTGGTGGCACTATCTGCTGCTGGGATTCCTGGGCGGTATTGCCGGACAAATCGGAGACCTGTTCGCAAGCCTGGTGAAACGCCACAGCGGAATCAAGGATTTCTCCAACCTGTTCCCGGGACACGGCGGCATGCTGGACCGGCTGGACAGCGTGCTGTTTATGGCAGTGCTGATGTACTGTTATTTGATGTTCAAATAACAGCAGATAACAGTATGAATTCATAATTCACAATTCATAATGATGAATGCTTTCCTGATTTGACAGGTAAAAGATCTTGTACAGAAAAACGGGGAAAGACTGAATGATGAAGAAGATTGCGATACTGGGATCGACAGGATCCATCGGCACACAGGCGCTGGATCTGTGCAGGCGGCATCCGGACCGGTTCCGGGTGACGGCGCTGACAGCCCGGGGAAGCCGGGAGAAGCTGTTTGAACAGGTGCGGGAGTTCCGGCCTGAAATCGCGGGCCTGACGGAGGGCTTCGATCAGGCGGAAATCCCGGAGGATCTGAAATTCTGCCGCTTCCTCTCCGGAAAGGAAGTTCTTCACGCGGCAGCGGCGGAAAGCGACGCGGATATGGTGCTGGTCAGCATCGTGGGCATTGCCGGACTGCAGGGCGTCATGGATGCGCTGAATGCCGGAAAGCAGGTGCTGCTGGCCAACAAGGAAGCACTGGTGACCGGCGGCCATCTGGTTACGGAACTGGCCCGGAGAATCGGGAAGCCCCTGCTGCCGGTGGACAGCGAGCACAGCGCCATTTTCCAGTGCCTGCAGGCTGCCGGGGACAATAAACCGGAGAAGCTCCTGCTGACCGCCTCGGGCGGGCCTTTCCGCACCTGGGACAGGGAAAGAATCGCGAAGGCAACCAGGGCGGAGGCGCTGAAGCATCCCAACTGGAATATGGGCGCGAAGATTACCGTGGACAGCGCCAGCATGTTCAACAAGGGACTGGAGATCATGGAAGCCCGGTGGCTGTTTGACATGCCGGAGGACCGGATCGAAGTGGTGGTGCATCCCCAGAGCATCGTGCACAGCGCTGTGGTCTTTAAGGACGGTGCAGTGCTGGCCCAGCTGGGAGAACCGGATATGCGGGTGCCCATCGGCTATGCCATGGCGTTCCCGGAACGGATTGAGACAGGCGTGCCTGCACCGGACCTGTTTGCCCTGGGCAGCCTGACCTTTGAAAAACCGGATGAGGACAAATTTCCGGCGCTGCGGCTGGCCAGGGAATGCCTGCGGGCCGGCGGCGCGGCATGCACGGTCTTCAACGGGGCGAATGAAGCGGCAGTGGCTGCCTTCCTGCGGGAAGAGATCCCCTTCGGGGAGATTGCTGTCCGGGTGGAACGGGCCCTGGACAGGCTGGCCGGACTGCCGGCGAACTGCATTGATGACATCTATTATGCTGATCAGCTTGCCAGGGCAAGCGCGATCAGCAATGAAAAATGAGAAATGAAGAATGAATAATTAAGTGTTTTCAGAGAGGACATTAGCCGCGTGTATATCATATTAGCATTATTGCTTCTGGCGATTTTGATTACCGTACATGAGTTCGGGCATTTCCTGGCCGCCCGGGCCATGAAAATAGAGGTTCGTGAGTTCGCTGTCGGCATGGGGCCGAAGATCGTCGGATGGAAGAGCCGGAAATATGAAACGGATTTCAGCATCCGGGCGATTCCCCTGGGCGGGTTCTGCGCTTTCTACGGCGAGGACGATACCACCGGGGAATCAAAGAATGATCCCCGGGCCTTTTCCCGGCAGAATGTGTGGAAACGGCTGTTTGTGATCCTGATGGGGCCTGTGATGAACTTTGTCCTTGCCTTCATCCTGGCGACGGTTTTCTTCTGGGCCAGCGGCTATACCGTGACGACCGGAGAAGTGGATCCTTATATCGCCGAGGTTTCAGCAGCAGGGCCGGCGTATTCTGCCGGACTGCAGCCGAAAGACGTGGTGACGGAAATCAACGGCGTGAACATGCTGGACGGCACAACGGAAACGCTGGCGAAGACCATCGGGAACTGGAAGGAAGGGGATGCCCCCCTGCGGATGACTGTCCGGCGGGGCGAGGAAACCTTTGAAACAGAGATGGTCCCCTTCTGGGACGAAGCCGAAAAAAAGATGCGGGTGGGCGTAATGATCGGAGGCATCTTCCGGACAGAGACGCTGCCTGAAACTTTTACCGGCGGGTTCATGCATTCCTGGGAATGGTGCGCAAGGTCCGCCGGTGCAATCCTGGGAAGCCTGAAGAAACTGGTGACCACCGGAGAAGGCATTGACCAGACGGCAGGGCCGGTAGGTATCGTCAGCATGGTGTCTTCGGAAGTCCAGGAGGGCGGCCTGAGCGCCTTTGTACAGCTCCTGGTGCTGATATCCATCAACCTGGGACTGATGAACCTGCTGCCGATTCCCGGGCTGGACGGAAGCCGGCTGGTATTCGGGCTGGTGGAGGTCATCCGGCGCAAACCGGTGGCGCCGGAAAAGGAAGCCATGGTCCACCTGGTGGGTATGGTATTCCTGTTCGGGATCCTGATTTTCTTTACCTACAAGGATGTTATGAGACTGTTCCAGTAAACAGGGCATGAAACCGGACGGAGGGGGACAAGGAAAATGACGAAGACCGTTATGGTTGGCGGGCTGCCTCTGGGCGGCGGCAATCCGGTGCTGGTCCAGAGTATGACCAACACGGATACCCGGGACGCGGAGGCAACTCTGAAGCAGATCTGCGCCCTGCATGACGCGGGCTGCGATATTGTGCGGGTCAGCGTCTATGACGAAGCCTGTGCGGAAGCGGTGAAGACGCTGGCGGCCCAAAGCCCGGTTCCCCTGGTAGCGGATATCCATTTTGATTACAGGCTGGCCATCCGCTCCGCGGAAAACGGCATTGCGAAGCTGCGGATCAATCCCGGCAATATCGGCGGGGAAGCCCGGGTGCGGGAACTGGCGGACTGCGCCAAAGCCCACGGAATTCCGATCCGGATCGGTGTGAACAGCGGATCGGCGGAAAAGGACCTGCTGGCCAAATACGGCGGCCCCACGGCGGAATGCCTGGTGGAGAGCGCTCTGGGACACGCGCGAATGCTGGAGAAAGCCGGGTTTGAAGACATCGTGCTGAGCATGAAGAGCAGCGATGTGAAGCTGACCATTGATGCCTACCGGCTGGCCCACGAGCGCTGTGATTATCCGCTGCACCTGGGCGTGACGGAAGCCGGCCTGCCCGGGCAGGGCACGGTCAAGAGCGCCATCGGTATCGGGGCGCTGCTGGCGGACGGCATCGGCGATACGATCCGGGTGAGCCTGAGCGGAGATCCGCTGCCGGAAGCCAAAGCCGCCTGGGATATCCTGCGGGCGCTGAACCTGCGTACCCGGGGCGTGCAGCTGATTGCCTGCCCCACCTGCGGACGGACCTGTATTCCCGTGGAGCAGATTGCCCGGCGGGTAGAGGCGGAACTTTCGGACGTGACAGTGCCGCTGAAGGTGGCGGTCATGGGCTGTGTCGTGAACGGCCTGGGTGAAGGCCGGGAAGCAGATGTGGGCATTGCCGGCGGCCGGGACGGCGGAGTACTGTTCGTGAAGGGACAGGAACCGAAGAAAGTAAAGGGTGACCTGGCAGATATCCTGATTCAGGAAGTCAGAAGACTTCTTGAATTAAATGCATAATGCATAATGAGTTGCTGCATTTTCCGGAGTCCGAATGCATGAAAAAGGATCAGATCAAAAAAGGATTATTTGGGACATAAATGAGTTACGAAGATTTGATGTCACGGATCGCGCGGGAAATTCCGGAACTGGCGGGAAAACTGTCAGCTCCCAGAATTGTCTATGTCAAATCTTTGAGAAAAGCTTATATTACCTTTGAAAGTTCAGTACTGGCCGGGGAAAGGGAATTCCTGAAGCTGGAAGGCATTCTGAGGGAACTGTTTCCCGGACGGCCGCTGGCGGTGCGGGTGATTTCCCCTGAACTGAAGGACAGTTTCCTGGAGGATCCGTCCCCCTACCGGCAGGTGCTTGATGATTTCCTGCGCAGGAATTATCCCATGGCCCGGGGCTGGGTGGGGAAAATCACCTGGCAGATGGAAAAGAACCAGCTGACGGATTCTGCGGAGCTTCCGGGTGACAGCAACAGCGAAGCCCTGCTGACCCTGGTATTCCCGGATGAAATCAGCCTCCGGGTGATGCAGCGAAGTGATGTGGGCACCAGGCTGGCGCTGGCAATCAAAGAGATTTTTGCGGCCCGGGTCAGGGTAGAAATGACCGTGGAAGGCACCCGGGAGGAACGCCTGCGCCGGATACAGGAAGAGCGTCGGGATACGGCGTTGACGGTGACCGTCCAGGAAATGGCGGAACGGTACGGTACCGGGACCGGGAACGTGACGGAGAAGGAAGCTGCCCCGAAGAAACCGGCTGCCGAAAGGAAACCCGTGAAAAAGGACGGGCAGGCGGAAAAACCGGCAGAGAAAATGACTCCCGTGAATCCGGCGGCCAGATCCGTCGGGAAGCCGATCCTGGGCCGGAGCGTGGCAGACAGGCCTGTGGAAATCAAGGAGCTGAACGGCGAGAGCGGCCTGGTGGTGGTCCAGGGTGAGATTTTCAAGCTGGAGCAGAAGGAACTGAAGGGCGGCGAGATGCTGCTCGTAACCTTTGCGGTGACCGATTACACCAGCTCTGTGCTGTGCAAGATTTTCTTCCGTTACCGTGCCCGCTTCATGAAGAAGGAAGAGGCGGAAGCAACGCCCATCACCGACGAAGAGCGCGCTGCGGTCAGGGAAAAGGTGGACCGGATCAAGGAAGGCATGTGCGTCAAGATCCGGGGAGAATGCCTGTACGACAATTACGCCCGTGACCTGAGCATTTCTGTCCGGGATATGGTGGAGACTGAAAAAGAGGAGCGGCAGGACACCGCGGAGGAAAAACGGGTCGAGCTCCACATGCATACCAATATGTCCACCATGGATGCGCTTACGCCTGTGGACAAGCTTATCAAACGGGCGGCCGACTGGGGCCATCCCGCTGTGGCGGTGACGGACCACGGCGTCCTGCAGTCCTATCCGGCGGCATTCCGGGCGGCCAAGGGAAAGATCAAGCTGATCCCGGGCTGCGAAGGATATCTGATTGATGAAAAACCGATTGTGGAGGAACCGGACGACCGGCCCTATGACGGGCCGATT
The DNA here is from genome assembly GCA_045111455.1 of Christensenellales bacterium. GTDB lineage: Bacteria > Bacillota > Clostridia > Christensenellales > Aristaeellaceae > Aristaeella. The sequence continues at coordinate 22,507 of JBGUGL010000053.1, forward strand.
GTTGTGCTGGACTTTGAAAGCACGGGCCTGAATACCGGCAAGGCCAGGATTATCGAAATCGGCGCGGTGAAGCTGGAAGGCGGCACGGTGGTGGACAGCCTGGAACAGCTGGTGGACCCCGGGGAGCCGCTGGGGCCGGAGATCACCAATATCACGGGAATCAACGATGCCATGCTGCAGGGACAGCCGAAGGCGGCGGAGGCCCTGCCGAAACTGATGGAATTTATCGGGGATCTGCCGATCGCCGCGCATAACGCCCACTTTGATGCCAGCCTGCTGAAGGCGGAACTGAAACGGCTGGGTATGGCCCTGAATACGCCGGTGCTGGATACGCTGAGCTATGCCCGGAAACTGTATCCGGAGCTGAAATCCTTCCGGCTGGCGGCGCTGTGCAAACACCTGGGAGTCAGCCTGAAAAACGCCCACCGGGCGGTTCATGACGCGACAGCCACTGCCCTGTGCCTGAAGCGGATGTTTGAGGATACCCGGGAAAACCATCCGGATGTCCGGAACCAGAAGGAACTGAACGCGGCACTGACCGGCGGCGCCATCGGGGAAAGCTGGCACATTATCCTGCTGGCGAAGAACCGCACTGGCCTGGTGAACCTGAACCGGCTGGTATCCATCAGCCACCTGGAATACTTCAAACGGGTGCCCCATATGCCCCGGCATGTGATCCAGAAATACCGGGAAGGCCTGATCCTGGGCAGCGCCTGCGAAGCCGGCGAACTGTTCCGGGCGGTGCTGAACCGGGAGGATCATGAACGGCTGAAACAGATCGCTTCCTTCTATGACTACCTGGAGGTCCAGCCCATCGGGAACAACGCCTTCCTGCTGCGGGAAGGCCAGGTATCCTCCGAAGAGGAGCTCCGGGACCTGAACCGGGAGATCATCAGGCTGGGCGAGGAGCTGAATATTCCCGTGGTGGCCACGGGAGATGTGCATTTCCTGGATCCGAAGGACGCCATCGGCCGGGCGATTATCCAGGCGGGTATGAAATTTGCCGATGCGGACAACCAGCCGCCGCTGTATTTCAAAACAACGAACGAGATGCTGGAGGAGTTTTCCTACCTGGGAGCGGAAAAAGCCCGGGAGATTGTTATTGACAATCCCCGGAAGATCGCGGAGCAGGTGGAGGAGATCAAACTGTTCCCGAAGCATCCCAAGGGTGAGGATACCTTCCAGCCCTTCTGGGATGACGCGGAGGATATGATCCAGCAGATGACCTGGGACACGGCGGAGGAACTGTACGGCTCCCCCCTGCCGGAAATTGTGGAAGCCCGGCTGAAAAAAGAACTGAAATCCATTGTGGGATACGGTTACTGCACACTGTACTCCATTGCCCAGAAACTGGTTTCCCGTTCCCTGCAGGACGGCTATCTGGTAGGCAGCCGGGGCAGCGTCGGTTCCAGCCTGGTAGCCCGGATGTGCGGCATTACGGAGGTGAACGCGCTTCCGCCGCATTACCGCTGCACCCACTGCCACAAGGGCTTCTTCGATGTGGACAAGAGCCAGTACCATGTGGGCGTGGACCTGCCGGACAGGGACTGCCCTGACTGCGGGAAGCCGCTGACCAAGGACGGGTTCGATATTCCTTTCGAGGTCTTCCTGGGTTTCGAAGGCGACAAGGTGCCTGATATCGACCTGAACTTCTCCGGTGAATACCAGAACCGGGCCCACCACTACGTGGAAGAACTGTTCGGCCATGACCACGTGTTCCGGGCGGGCACCATCTCCGGCCTGGCAGACAAGACGGCCTACGGTTATGTGCTGAAATACCTGGAAGAGCGCGGAATCCAGGCGGGGAACGCCGAGAAGGAGCGCCTTGCCCTGACCTGTACCGGCGTCAAACGGACCACCGGCCAGCATCCGGGCGGCATGGTCGTTGTGCCTCTGGAATATGAGATTTATGACTTTACCGCGGTGCAGCATCCGGCGGATGACCTGGAAAGCGATTTCACTACCACGCACTTCGACTTCAACAGCATGCATGACATCCTGGTGAAGCTGGACTGCCTGGGCCATGATGACCCCACCATGCTGCATGAGCTGGAGCTGCTGACAGGAATCAATTTCAAGGATGTCCCCCTGGACGATCCGGGCGTGCGGAGCCTGTTTGCCTCCCCCGAAGCCCTGGGGGTAACGGAAGACGATATCCTGTGCAACACCGGCACCTACGGCGTGCCGGAATTCGGCACGGGCTTCGTACGGGGCATGCTGGAGGAGACCAAGCCCCATACCATGGAGGAACTGCTGCGGATTTCCGGCCTGAGCCACGGCACGGACGTGTGGCTGGGCAACGCCCAGGAGATTATTGCCTCCGGCGTGGCCACGCTGAGCGAATGCGTCTGCTGCCGTGACGACATCATGAACTACCTGATTGACAAGGGTGTGAAGCCGAAGCTGGCTTTCACCACCATGGAGAGCGTCCGGAAGGGCAAGGGTCTGAAGCCGGAAATGGAGCAGGCCATGCTGGACCAGAACGTTCCGGACTGGTTCATGGACAGCTGCAAGAAGATCAAGTACATGTTCCCCAAGGGACACGCGGTAGCCTATGTGACCATGAGCCTGCGGGTGGCCTGGTTCAAGCTCCATGAGCCGCTGGCTTACTACTGCGCCTATTTTACGGTGCGGGGCGACGGCTTTGACGCTTCCACCATGATCCTGCCCCCGGCGGATTCCCGGAAAAAGATCAAGGAAATCCGGAACATGGATTCACCCACCGCCAGGGACAAGGACACTGCCACCTGCCTGGAACTGGTGCTGGAGATGAACATGCGGGGTATCCGCTTCCTGCCGGTAGACCTGTATAAGAGCGATGTGAGACGGTTCCTGATTGAAGACGGAAATATCCGCTGCCCCTTCATCAGTCTGCCGGGCCTGGGAGAAAGCGCCGCAATTCCCATTGCGGAAGCACGGAAGGACGGCCCGTTCCTCAGCATTGAAGACCTGCAGATCCGGGGCAAGGTGGGCTCCTCCGTGATCGAAATGCTGCGCACCCACGGCGCCCTGCAGGGAATGAGCGAAACCAACCAGATCAGTATGTTCTGACAGGCGGGCGGATTGCCTTCCAATGCCTTGATTTCTGAATAATCAAGGGTTCCGGCAGGATAAACCGGGGTCAGAAGCGAAATGTATAAGGAAACGGAGAAGGAGGGAAACAGGGATGTACCGGTCCATGAACCTGAAGGGTTTTCTGCTGATCCTGGGGATTATGCTGCTGGTTTTTCTCATTGTTCACTCCTCCCTGAGAGGCACTGTCAACGAGAAAGCGGAAGAGGAAAAGCTCCTGAGAATCAGGAAAACCAAGCTGGAAGAAGAGTTCAAAAGCCTGAACAAGCAGCTGAATGTGGTGGGCACGGATGAATACATCATGTCCAGCGCTGTGCGGGATTATTCCTATGTTTCCAGGGACGCCATCCGCTTTGAATTCACGAATCCTGAGGTGCTCTACGCCTATTCGGAGGCGGAACTGCAGATCCTCATGGACGAGATGAACAATTAAGGAGGCCGACCGTGAAAGCAGCCGTGATCGGGATAGGGTCCAATTCGGTACGGAGTCTTCTGACGGAGGTCAGCGGCTCCGGGTTTCAGCGCCTCCGGCGCGACCGGGAGGGAACCCGCCTGTTTGCGGGCCTGGATGCTGCCGGCTGCCTGGACCGGGCATGCATGGAAAAGACCGTATCGGCCGTACGGCGGATGGCATCGGATCTGCGGACGGAAGGAGCGGAACGGCTGGAGATGTTCGCGACCAGCGCAGCCCGGGATGCGGCTAACGGCGCTGAATTCATGGAAGCAGTGGAACGGGAGACCGGGATTTCCCTGCGGATCATCAGCGGAGAGGAAGAAGCGGAACTCAGCTTTCTGGGCGCTTCCTCCGCAGCCTCTGCGGACCGGTGCGGCATGATCGATATCGGAGGAGGCAGTACAGAGATTGCCATCGGCTCTCCTGCCGGAATCGAGTGCGCCTTTTCCTGCCAGATGGGAGCGGTCCGGCTGTACCGGAGGCTCCGGCTGGACCGGAAGGAAGACATGAAGCCGGTGGAAGTGGCAGCGGCGGAGATCCTGGCAGAACACCTGAAGGAGCATCCGGGACTGGCGCTTCCGGAAAACTGGGTCGGCACGGGCGGCACCTTTACCACGCTGGCTGCCATGGCACTGGGACAGCCCTGGACGAACCGGACCCATGTGCACGGGACGGTGATCACCCGCAGCAGGATCCGGGAGATCGGGGAAAAGCTGGCGGGCATGGAAATCGAAGAACGCAAGCAACTGCCGGGACTGCAGCCCAGCCGGGCGGATATTGTGGTCCACGGAATCTGCATCCTGCTGGGTGTGATGACGCAGCTGGAAATGGAGCAGATCACGGTGAGTGAATGGGGAAACCTGGACGGATACGTCAGAAAGAATTACTGCGGTAATTCTGTCTGAAATACATAACGGAACGGTGCAACAGGGCGCCGGAATGAAGAAGGCAATCCTCAGAATGCGTGATGGCGGCGCATTTTGATTGATTGATACATATGATCATATTCTGAATTGGGAGAAAAAAATGCTTGAGTTAAAGAACATTTCCTTCCAGGTTGATGCGGAAGGAAAGGATAAAGAGATTATCCGGGACGTGAGCCTGAGAATACCGGACCGGAAACTGGTGGTTGTAACCGGTCCCAACGGCGGCGGAAAATCCACACTGGCAAAACTGATTGCCGGCATTGAAAAGCCCACAGACGGGCGTATTTTTTTCAATGGAGAGGATATTACGGAACTGGGCGTGACGGAACGGGCCCAGAAGGGAATCGCATATGCCTTCCAGCAGCCGGTACGGTTCAAAGGGATCCGGGTGCTGGACCTGATCCGCATCGCGGCGGGAAAGACGCTTTCTGTTTCAGACGCGTGCCAGTACCTGTCTTCCGTGGGCCTGTGTGCCCGGGACTATGTGGACCGGGAAGTGAACGCCAGCCTGTCCGGCGGCGAACTGAAGAGAATCGAGATTGCCACGGTGCTGGCCCGGAAGGCTGCGCTGTCCGTATTTGATGAACCGGAAGCCGGCATTGACCTGTGGAGCTTCCGGAACCTGACCGAGGTTTTCCGGCAGATGCGGGAGGAAATCCGGGACAGTTCCATCCTGATTATTTCCCACCAGGAGCGGATCCTGGAGATTGCAGACGAAATCATTGTCCTGAAGGACGGGCAGGTGGAGAGACAGGGAACACGGGAGGATGTATATCCGAACCTGATGATCAATGAAAAGGCTGCCATATGCGAAGGCCCGTTCAGAATACCGGAGAAGGAGGGAGCGGAATGCTGAAGCTGGATGAGATTCAAAAGCGGCTGCTGCGGGAAGTGGCCGATCTTCACGAGGTTCCGGAAGGCGCTTACAACATCCGTTCCAACAGCGCTTCGGCGGGAAGACAGTCCACCGCCAATATCGAGATTGTTTCCAAGGAAGACGTCAGCGGACTGGAGATCCGGATCAAACCCGGAACAAAGAATGAAAGCGTACATATTCCCGTAGTGCTGACCCAGAGCGGACTGAAGGAAGTGGTCTACAACGATTTCTTCATCGGCGAGGGTGCGGACGTGGTGATCGTGGCCGGCTGCGGTATTGATAACTGCGGAAACCAGGATTCCCAGCATGACGGTATTCATCGTTTTTATGTGGGAAAGAATGCCCGGATCAGATATGTGGAAAAGCATTACGGATCCGGTACGGGCAGCGGCAAAAGGATCCTGAATCCGGGCACGGAAGTGTATATGGAAGAGGGCAGCTATGCCGAAATGGAAATGGTGCAGATCAAGGGTGTGGATGACACGGAACGCACCACCACAGCGGAACTGGCAGCCGGTGCGAAGCTGGTGGTCAGGGAACGCCTGATGACTCACGGAGACCAGCGGGCAATCAGCAATTACGTGGTCAACCTGAACGGCGAAGGCGCCAGTGCGGATGTGGTTTCCCGTTCGGTGGCCCGGGATCATTCCTTCCAGAAGTTTGACGCGAAGATCGCGGGCAACGCCGCCTGCCACGGGCATACGGAATGCGACTCCATCATCATGGATGAGGGACGGATCCTGGCAGTGCCTGCGCTGGAGGCGAACAACGTGGACGCGGAGCTGGTGCATGAGGCTGCTATCGGCAAGATTGCCGGGGAACAGCTGATCAAGCTGATGAGCCTGGGACTGACGGCCGCGGAAGCGGAGGAACAGATCATCAACGGATTCCTGCAGTAATGTTATTCCTGCGGAATAAATGAAATGTGTTTCGCACATGAAACATCGGGGGTGCCGGGACGATAATCCCGGCACCCCCCGATGTGAAATATTCGCCGCTGTGCGGCGAAGGTGACAGTAACTGAAGGACAAAAAGGCAGCGGAGCATTCGCTCCGCTGCCTTTGTTTCAGTCAGATCAGGCCTGGGTTTTGGTTCCGATGAAGCATAGGGCAATGGTGCCGGGGCCCGCATGGGCGCCGATAACCGGGCCGACATTTTCAATCATGACGTTGGCGCCGGGAAGCTTCTGCTCCACCAGGGCTTTTGTGCGTTCTGCGTCCTCCATGCTGTCGGCGTTGAGCACAATGATGGGGCTTTCCGCGGGATCGGGAGCGAACTCCAGCATTTTGTCCACGATAAAGGCGATGGCCTTTTTGCGGCCGCGGATCTTGTCATTGGCGGTGAGAGTGCCGTCCGGCGCTTCGGAAATGATGGGCTTGAGGTCCAGCATGGTGCCCACGGTGGCGGCAGTGGCGGAAATCCGGCCGCCGCGCTTGAGGTATTTCAGGTCGTCCACGATGAAATAGGCCTGGGCCCGGAGCTTGTTCTCCTCCAGCCAGCCGGCCACTTCCTCAATGGATTTTCCGGCACGGTACATTTCATGGGCTTTCAGGACCAGCAGGGTCATGGGACCGGAAATCCTCAGGGTGTCCACCACGATGAACTTCCGTTCCGGATACTGCTCCAGCAGCTTTTCCCGGGCGCTGTAGACAGACTGCAGGGTGCAGCTGAGCTTGCTGGAAAAGGCAACAAAGAGCAGGTCCTTTTCCTTCAGAATGGGCTCAAAATATTCCAGATAGGATGCTTCATTGAGGGCGGACGTCACAGGCGCCGCGCCGTTGCGCATCATATCGAAGTAGCTTTTGTGATCCAGCATCTGGCCGAGATCGTCGAAATATTCCTTGCCGTCCAGCGCATAGGGCATGTAAACGACCGGAATATTATACTGCTCTTTCAGGTGAAAAGGCAGGTCGCTGTCACTGTCGGTCATAAAGACATAGTTCTGTTCCATAACGGAGCCTCCTTCAGGGAAACATAATAATGTATGAATTATCAACATTGCCATTTTATAGCAGCAGAATGGAAAAAGCAAGCATGCGTATAATGAAAAACCGGGCAGTTCTGAAGAACTGCCCGGCCTGAATCGGAGCGGATTATTTGATCTGGGTCTCGGAACCACGGGGCTGTCCGTAAGCTTCAGCGGTGATCTTTCCGTTAAGCACTTCGCCGATGTAAGCCATGACGGCTTCATCCATCGGGATGCCGGTGTCAAAGCTGGAGATGGAACGGGCGAACACGTTGTAGGTATCACCGCCGGCGGCGCAGAAGTTGTTGGTGACCACTGCATAGGTGGCGTTCACATCGAAGGCTTCGCCGTTGACCGCGGTGATGGAGACCCGGTTGATGGAGGCGGGAGCGAAGTAGCTGCTCTCCTTGCCGTCGAGCACATAGACTTCACCCTGGTCAAAGGTTTTCGTGGTATCCAGGGTCCATTCGATACCGGAGGTCTGGGGATAACCGCCGACTGCATCGGGTGTGCAGAAGGTAGAGGCTTCGAGCGCTTCCAGCAGCTCGGCGCCGGTGACATAGACCACTGCAACGGTGTTGCCGAAGGGCAGGACGGTATTGATGTCCTTTTTGGAAACGTCGCCTTCCGCAATGGGAGCGCGGATGCCACCGCCGTTGGTGATGCCGACGACCGCATTGGGCTCAACCTGTTCGATGCCGCCTTCCTTGACAACGGACCATACCATGGCGTCGGTAATCAGGTCGCCCAGGTTGGTTTCTTCAGTCCGGTTTCCGGGAGCCTTTTCCCCGTTGAGGAGGACCTCGGAGGAGGCGAACACCGCGTTGTATTCCTCGTCCACTTTGGTCATGATTTCCTGGGCTTTGGCCAGAACGTTATCATCAACGAATTTAAAGCCGTAGAGTTTGGAACCGAGGAAGGTCGGGATCAGGAAGTTGGTTTCGATTCCCTTGGATTCGTTATCAATCACCACAACGCCGATGTTGGCGAACTTGGTGCCGGTGGACTGGATGGACTGGCTGTTCTGGCCGGCAGTCATTACAGTGTGGCTGTGGCCGTCGAGCACGATGTCGATGCCGGTGACTTTGGCCAGCGCATCCACGGAACGGTAGCCGTTGGCTTTGGATTCGTTGTCCACGCCCAGGTGGAACAGACCGATCACGAGATCAGAGTCAGCACGGACTTCATCCACGGCTTTCTGGGTGGCTTCGTACAGTTTGTCAAAGGTGGAAAAAGTGATCATGTTGATCAGGCCGGGGTTAACCTTGGTGACGGTTTCGGGCGTTTCCACACCGACGAAGCCGATTTTCAGGCCGCCTTCCGTGGTGATGACGGTGGAAGCGGGAAGAATGGTTTCACCTGTCTCGTCCAGCGTGACATTGGCACAGAGTACGGGGAAAGACGCTTGAGAAAGGTTGTCCATCAGTTGGGCATACCCGAAGTCAAATTCGTGGTTACCGAGGGTTGCCACATTATAGCCGGCGGCGTTCATCATTTCGATGGCTGCGGCACCCTTGTTGGAACTGACATAGACGGTGCCCTGGCTGAAGTCGCCGGAATCGGCCAGGATCACTTCAGCACCCAGGCTCTTGAAATATTCACGCAGGCCGGCAATGTATGCATATCCGTCAATCTGGCCGTGCACGTCGTTTGAATGCAGGATGACGGTTTTGCCGGTATAATCTTTCGCAAGTTCGTAGCTGATTGCCGCATGGGCGGCATATTCCGCAGCGGTCCAGTCAGCTTCCTCAGCACCTTCTGCAAAGCCGGCACAGCAGCCCAGCAGCAAACACAGTGACAACAGAATACCAAGCAGTTTTTTCATATGAATTTCTCCTCCTTCGGACATCCGGTTAATATGAGTTTTTTGTGTTTCTAAAGTATAGCAGACCGGAGGAAGGAAATCAATCCGCAGGAGGGTGAAGTCACTGAAACGAAACAACAATTTTTGTCCGAACAATTGAATCCGTCTATATATATAGGAAAGAAAAATCAGTGAAAAGCCTTCCTTTTTTTGCGAAAAAATGGTATAATTAATTGGTTCGGAGAGCTTGTAATATCAAGGGGTTTCGGGATTTCAAAAACGGCCCGTAAAAGCCCTGAAAATACATGTTTCCCGGAGAGCGTGAAAGAGTAATAATATGAGGTGTACCATGGCAGAAGAAAAGGATCTTGAACTGGAACAGGTGACCGCTGTCACCGCTGATTACGGGGAAGAGCAGATCCAGGTTCTGGAAGGCCTGGAAGCTGTCCGGAAGCGGCCGGGTATGTATATCGGTTCCACGGATGCCCGGGGCCTGCATCATCTGGTCTATGAGATCGTTGACAATTCAGTGGACGAGGCGCTGGCCGGCTACTGCAGACAGATCAACATCACCCTGAACGCGGACGGTTCCGTGACCGTTATGGATGACGGCCGCGGCTTTCCGGTGGGCCTCCATCCGAAGATGCAGCGGCCCGCGGTGGAAGTCTGCCTGACCGTGCTGCATGCCGGCGGCAAGTTCGGCGGCGGGGGATACAAGGTTTCCGGCGGCCTGCACGGTGTGGGCGCCAGTGTTGTAAACGCACTGAGCAAACACTTTATGGTCACTGTTTACCAGAACGGCCAGATCTACCAGCAGGAGTATTCCCGCGGCAAATACCTGTACGACCTGAAGGTGATCGGCACGACGGACCGGACCGGCACCACCATTCAGTTCTGGCCGGACGTGAAATCCGAAGAAAACCCCGAGGGTATATTCGAAACCGGGGATTTTGAGTATGACACCCTGCGGAACCGCCTGCGTGAAATGGCGTTCCTGAACAAAGGCGTCCGGATTATCTTCCGGGATGAACGGCCGGAGGAACCGAAGGAGAATGATTTCTGCTTCGAAGGCGGCCTGCGGGAGTTCGTGAAATTCCTGAACCAGCACAAGCAGGTGCTGTTCCCGGAACCCATCTATACAGAAGGCATCAAGGACGGCATCCTGGTGGAAATGGCCATGCAGTACAACGACTCCTATGCGGAGAACGTGTACACCTTTGCCAACAATATCGCCACCCCGGACGGCGGCACCCACCTGCAGGGCTTCAACACCGCGGTGACCCGTGCCATCAATGATTACGGCCGCCGGTATAAAATCCTCAAGGACAATGAACCGAACCTGAAGGGCGAGGATGTGAGGGAAAGCCTGACGGCGATCGTCTCCATCAAGATGGAGGATCCCCAGTTTGAAAGCCAGACCAAGTCCAAGCTGGGCTCCGGCCAGGTCCGGGGCGTGGTGGACAGCCTGGTGAGCGAAGAACTGACCACCTACCTGGAAGAGAACCCCACCGTGGCCAAGGCCATTGTAACCCGCTGCGTGGATGCCCAGCGTGCCCGTGAAGCCGCCCGGAAGGCCCGGGAAGCCACCCGGCGGAAAACCGTGCTGGAGAGTGCATCCCTGCCGGGCAAACTGGCTGACTGTTCCGAACGGGATCCCGCCAAATGCGAAATCTTCATGGTGGAGGGTGACTCCGCAGGCGGCAGCGCCAAGGGCGGCCGGGACAGCAAGACCCAGGCCATCCTGCCCCTGCGTGGCAAGATCCTGAACGTGGAGAAGGTCCGGCTGGACCGGGCCCTGGAGAACGCGGAAATCCGCGCCATGATCACAGCCTTCGGCTGCGGCTTCGGGGATCAGTTTGACGAAAGCAAGCTGCGGTATCACCGGATCGTCTGCATGACGGATGCTGACGTGGACGGCGCCCATATCCGGATCCTGCTGCTGACATTCTTCTACCGCTTCATGCGGCCCCTGGTGGAAAAAGGCTATGTTTACGCCGCCATGCCGCCGCTGTACAAGGTGACCAAGGGGAAGACCTCCCGTTACGTTTATGACGACGATGAGCTGAACCGCCTGCTGGATGAGATCGGCCGGGATCCGAAGCCGGATATCCAGCGCTACAAAGGCCTGGGTGAAATGAGCGCCCAGCAGCTGTGGGACACCACCATGAATCCGGAAACCCGCATGATGATGCAGATTACCCCGGAAGACGCCATGGAAGCGGACCGCCTGTTCACACTGCTCATGGGTGACGATGTGGAACCCAGAAAGCAGTTTATCCAGGAAAACAGCGACCTGGTCAAGGACCTGGACGTTTAAACAATGAAAAATGAAAAATTAAGTGTTTAAAACGCAGATTTTGAGGATTTGAGAGATGATTCAAGACAAGCTGATTCCTGTCAATCTGGAACAGGAAATGAAAAAGAGCTTCATCGCCTACGCCATGGCGGTAATTGTGGACCGGGCGCTCCCGGATGTACGCGACGGCCTGAAGCCGGTTCACCGGCGGATCCTGTACGACATGTCCGAGGAACTGGGCATGACGCCGGACAAACCGACCCGCAAGAGCGCCCGTGTGGTGGGCGACGTCCTGGGTAAATTCCATCCCCACGGGGATTCCTCCGTATACGACGCCATGGTCCGGCTGGCCCAGCCCTTCAATATCCGCTATCCGCTGATTGAGGGCCAGGGCAACTTCGGTTCTGTGGACGGCGACGGCGCCGCTGCCATGCGTTACACCGAAGCCCGGCTGCAGAAGCTGACCATGCATCTGCTGGACGGCATCGACAAGGATACGGTGGATTTCTACCCGAACTTTGACGAGACGCTGCAGCAGCCCTCCGTGCTGCCTGCCCGGTTCCCGAACCTGCTGGTGAACGGTTCCAGCGGTATTGCCGTGGGTATGGCCACGAACATCCCGCCGCACAACCTCACTGAGGTGATCAACGGCGTGATCTGCATGATCGACAATCCGGAGTGCACCGTTGACGACCTGATGCAGCACATCAAGGGACCGGATTTCCCCACCGGCGGCCTGATCATGGGCTACAGCGGTATCCGGGCGGCCTATCACACCGGCCACGGCCGGATCACCGTCCGGGCCCGGACCAATGTGGAGGAAATGGGAGGCAACCGCAGCCGCATCATTGTGACGGAGATTCCCTACCAGGTGAACAAGTCCGTCCTGGTCAAGAAGATCGCCGACCTGGTGCATGAAAAGAAAATCGAGGGCATCAGCGATATCCGCGATGAATCCAATGACCGGCAGGGCATGCGGATTGTCATTGAACTGAAGCGGGACGTCCAGCCGCAGGTCGTGCTGAACATGCTGTACAAGCATACCCCCATGCAGGAGAACTTCGGCGCCAATATGCTGGCGCTGGTGGACGGAAAGCCCCAGGTGCTGAACCTGCGGGAGATGATCTACTACTACCTGGAGCACCAGAAGGACGTCGTCACCCGCCGGACCCGGTTCGAACTGAACAAAGCCCAGAACCGCGCGCATATTTTGGAAGGCCTGCTGAAGGCGCTGGATCATATTGACGAGATCGTTGCCATCATCCGGGCCAGCAAGGATACCAACACCGCCAAGGAAGCGCTGATGCTGCGCTTTGAGTTCAGCGAAAAACAGGCCCAGGCCATCCTGGACATGCGCCTGGCCCGCCTGACCGGCCTGGAGCGGGAACGGCTGCAGGAGGAATATGAGGAACTGGAGCGGACCATCGCACGGCTGACTGCGATCCTGGCGGACGAGCACCTGCTGATGGACGTGATCAAGACCGAGATCAGCGAAATCCGGGATAAGTTCGGTGACGAACGGCGCAGCGAGCTGACCATCGCGGAGGATGATATCGATATTGAAGACCTGATCCAGGAAGAAAACATGGTGGTCACCCTGACCCATGAAGGGTATGTGAAGCGTGTTTCCTCCTCCGTTTACCGGGCACAGCACCGCGGCGGCCGCGGCGTTTCCGGCATGAACGTGAAGGAGACTGACTACACGACCCAGATGTTCGTGGTCAGCACCCACCAGGAGATCATGTTCTTCACGAATATGGGCCGGGTTTACAGCCTGAAGTGCTACCAGATTCCCGAAGCCGGACGCCAGGCACGGGGCACGGCAATCATCAACCTGCTGCATATTGTCAGCGGGGAAAAGGTTTCCACCATGCTGCCCATGCCGAAGGAAACAGAGGAAGAGCACAACCTGGTGATGGCGACCCGGAACGGTATGATCAAGAAGACTGCCCTGGAAGAGTTCCGCAACCTGCGCAAGAACGGCCTGATCGCCATTGCGCTGCGGGAGGGCGATGAGCTGATCGGTGTCCGGCTGAGCAACGGGGATGACGAGATGCTGGTTTCCACCCGGAAGGGCAAGTGCATCCGCTTCAACGAGCGGCATGTGCGTAACGTTGGCCGCAACTCCATCGGCGTGCGCTCCATGAGGATTGCCGAAGGCGACGAAGTCATCGACATTGCGGCAGTGGAGCCGGAGACCACCGTGCTGGCCATTACCACCAAGGGCTACGGCAAGCGGACCGATCCGGAGGAATACCGGGAGCAGGGCCGCGGCGGCATGGGTGTGAAAGCTATGCAGCTGACCGAGAAGACCGGCGACCTGGCTGCCCTGATGTTTGTCCATGAAGACGAGGATATCCTGCTGATCACGGACGACGGCACCATCATCCGGGCCAGGGCTGCGGACGTACGCCTGTGCGGTCGCGCTACCCAGGGCGTCCGCATCATGCGGCTGGCGGAAGGCAGCACCGTGGTGGGCGTCTGCCGGGCCGAGAAGGAAGAGGAAGCGCCGGATGAGGAAGTGACCGCAGAAGGCGCTGAAGCGACGGAAGCGGCTCCGGAAACCGCGGAGAACGCGGCCGAACCCGTAACCGGTCCGGAAACGGACGCTCCCGCACCCGAAGAGAATCCCTGAAACTATTAAAATAAGGGCCGTCCCGGAATGATCCGGGGCGGCCTTTTCTGTATGGTTCCATTGTATATATGATCCCGGAAACCGGATGAAGGTCTCCGGGACTGCGGTTCTACGGGGCAGCTGTTTCAGCTGTCCTGCACAGGCTGTCCAGTTCAGCAACAAACTGATCATCGGTCAGGCGGCCTTCCAGCAGATTGTCAATAACGGTGCAGAAGGTCTGTTCGCCGCCGAAGAGCAGGCGGCCTGCTGAAAGATCGGGAATGAAAAGCCGGGGCGCAATCTCTTTTTTATAGAACGCAATATCTTCAGGCGAAGTATAGTATTCATCGGGCCCTTCGGCCAGGTATTCCATATGCTCATCCAGCTGTTTCTGATATTTCGCCCGGTCCTTTTCCCCGGCGTCAACCAGCTGTGCATCCAGCGCTTCTTTCTCTGCTGTCCATTCCCGGATGAACTCACTGTAACCTTCATACCTGACGGGCTCGGTATACGCGGGATACAGCTGAAGCTTCTGTTCCGGAGTATACTGCGCCACGCAGGCTTCCACATAGGATATGGCCAGATCCATATGGGTGCTCATCGGGTTAATCACATAACAATCCACTGAGACAGGAACAGAGGAAACAGGTTCTCCTTCCAGCGACAGCAGCATGTTCTGACGGTCTACGATCGGGCTTTGACAATTCAATTCAAAGAACATGCGATGACCGTTTTCCTTTTTTGCTGACGCTGCGGTCTGCCTGCACTTCTGCAGCAGTCCGCGGAATTCATCCGTATCGAAGGTTACCGGCTGCCGGCGGATGACGCTTTCAGTAATGACCGTTTTCACCAGGTCTTCCAGAAGGTATGGGGACGCATCGCCGAAGAACGGCATGAACCTGCCATGGCCTTTGAACGGAGCCTGTTTCCAGTTCAGGATGAAATCATAGAACCCGTCACAGGTGGACGGAAGATCCTCCGGAGAGAATTCCGCGAGAGCCAGATTGGAAGCATAGTATTTGGTGAAGCGGCCGTGGATTTCACAGGGAACAGCCAGCAGCCTGCCATCGGGCATCACTGTATCAAGGAGACGGGGTTCCATCTGCCGCACAGCTTCAAGCAGGGAAGTGCTGCGCGAAAGGTCCGCCAGGCATCCTTTTTCAGCCAGGGCAGGAAGATCAATATCGGATGTGCTGATTCGAAGGACGTCATATTCCAGCTCACCGGAGAGCATCTTCCGGTACAGTTCATCAAAATCCGTGCTGTAATCGTACAGGCGCTCCTTCCGGACTTCAGTTTCCGGATGTTCGCTGTGGAAAGCGTATTCGCCTTTGTCCTGCATCCTGATATCCAGCACGGTGAGGGATCCGGTGCTCTCCCGGGCTTGCCGGATACTTTTGCAGGCAAGCATGGAATCCCTGGCATTTACCAGCAAATCGTTATCAACCAGAAGGCTGTTGATCCGGTTGTTGTGTGTGACGGGCATATACATGATGTGTTCGATGCTTCCGTCAGGCATACGTCTGCTGATCTCTTCCCTGTCATTCCAGATCAGGCTGTCATCCTGCATAACAAAACCATTGGCGGCCCGGGGCAGGACAGCGGCTTTTTTCAGTTTTCCGCTTTTCCAGTTAAAGGAGGAAAGGACACGGCCCTTTTCCCCAGCCTGGACAATCCAGATGGATCCGTTTTCTGAAACGCCGTATTCGTGGAAGTTCTGAATGGAGCGGCAGGTCAGTTTCTGTTTTTCCAGGTCAAATCTGCACAGGCATGCACCGCCCGTTTCACCCGGATTCATCATCCAGAACAAACCGGAAGCAGTGTTGCTGACATTGAAGATTTCCCAACCTTCCCTGGCATGTGTAATCTTTTTGAAATCCGGAATAACGAACCCGTCCAGAGGCGCTCCGTGGGCGCTTTCGCCGACTCCGACAAACTGACAGGCATCTTTTCTGATGGTATAGAGAATGCCGTCCACAGCAAAAAGGCCGCTGTAGTCCGGTGCGGCATAGCCGCTGTCATACAGCTCCAGCGTGTTACTGTCCGGCTGACAGGCATACACCTGCCCGCGGCCGGTGCGCACATAAACCGTACGGTCAATGCTGGTTATATCCCATATTCTGCCGCTGTCTTCCGGCAGTTCAATGATGTCCGCTGCTGCGGTTCCGGCCAGGGAAAGCAGGCAGACTATTATAAGACAAAGGAGTAAGGGTATCTTTTTCATGAATTTGCTCTCCTTACATTCTGATGAATACAAGATTCGAAATGGTTATCTTTTGAGTTCGATGACCGGAGCCGGCGCTTCGTCCGGACCAGCGTTATCATCCGCCAGCTGCATCCATATGCGGCCCGGGATACTGTCCGCGGCAATCTGGCTTGCAATGCTGACCCGGGGCCAGTGATCCGTATTGATTTCATAACTCATGTTCATTCCTTCTGGATATTCTTCTCCGTTTTCATCCAGCCAGACGGGGTACAGCTGGACTTCCAGGAATTCATCCTCTGTCATACCGTCCCGGGCGGTGAAATCCGTATAGATGTATATGCCGGAAGCTGTTTTTTTCGCGCTGACACTGTCCAGGTGCAGGCCGAAGGCTGTATAGTCTTCCTTTGCATGATATGTGACCGGATCTCCGGGAAGCGACATGGGAACCAGGATATCCTCATGGGAATAACCGATCTCCTTCATATCCCCGGTTTTCGGGTCGAACTCATTGACCTGCAGCCACAATTCCATGGGCAGGGGATCCGGACATCCGTCCGGTGTATACACTTCCTTCATGCTGAAGTATACGAGACAGCCCTGATCATCATACAGGGAATCCATCATCCCGCCGCCGAAATCATGCGGTTCCCTGCCGTGGAGATTCGCGTGAGCCCAATACAGGGGACAGTTCAGCTGCCGGGCGGCGTTCAGCCAGGTAGTGTCCGGATCCAGGCCGAGCCGGCGGGCCAGGGCTTCGCCGTTTTCCCCGTTTGAACCAAGGGAGGAATCGGGAGAATAATCATCGCAGAACAGCGCCCCGGAGCCGTCAGCAGTGGTGATCAGTGTGGACGCCCATGCCTCCTGCCCGTCCGTATAGAGACTCTGAACGGTAAAGGATACGGGTCCCAGGATAAATGTCTGTTCCTTCGTGCTGTTCATGATTTTCTGCGCTTCTTCGGGCACAGAATCGGTACTTCCGTAGAATATTTCAAAGAAATCAACCCAGCCCAGTTTTTGGGTGGCGGCAATGGCCATGGCTGTTGTGACCAGAAGAATACAGGCGGTAATCAGGACGGTCCTGAAAGTAATCCGTCGCACGGGTTCTTCCTCCTTCACGGAGCGAACAGCTGTCATCAGCGCGTCATGGCATTTGGCAGGCGTCGGTTTGAAAGAATCCCGCAGGTTCAGGTTTTCCATATCGCGCTTCATTCCGCTTTCAGCTCCTTTCTCAATGCTTCTTTACCCCGGCGAAGTCGTCCCTGAAGGGTGGCCAGGGGAATCCGCAGCACGGCGGCCGCCTCCTCATAAGTCATCCCTTCCGAATAGCAGAGGACAAGGGGCAGCCGGAGCTTTTCCGGCACGGCTGCCAGCGCAATCGCCAGGTCCGGGTCCGGAGCGGAAGCACAGGACTGTTCGGGAATACTGTCCAAAGGAACGGTTCCGCGATGCTTTCTTTGTGCGTCGTAACACACGTTGATCAATATACGGGTGATCCAGGTGCGGAAGTATTTTTCCTCCTTCAGTCTGTTTCTTTTTTCCCAGGATTTAAGGGCGGCATCCTGCAATGCGTCCTGCACATCGTCATCGTTCCGCAGGATCGACCAGGCAACCCGGTACATCATGTCCGAGCAGGCTTCGATCTCTGCGATAAAGAATCCCTTGTCCACAGTTCCAGCTCCTTGCTTTGCTTTGTAACGTTACACATATTAGACGGATAAAAAGGGAAATTCCGGACGCGGAATGAAAAATAATTTCTGCGGGGACGGTTTTCCCCTGCTCCCGTCAGTCTGTACGGACGGATGAGGCTCCCGCTGATCCTGTATAAGCATCAAAAAAAGCTGTCCCTGAATGATCCTGTCGGATTGTCCGGGGACAGCCTCTTTTATATTCAGATTTTTTTCTGCAGCCACAGCAGATCGTACCACCGGCCGAATTTCTTCCCGATGCCCTTCATGCGGGCAACCTGGCTGTATCCCATTTTCTGATGAAAATGAAGGCTGTCATGGGAAAGGTATTCATCCTCCTTTTCACAATAAGCCACCCCGGCCAGGAGGTTGATGATTCCCCGGCTGCGGAGTTTTTCCTCCAGGACTTTGTACAGCAGGGAACCTGCTCCCTGCCGGCGGCAGTCCCGGTCAAGATAAATGGAGACGGCCGCCGTCCAGCTGTAGGCTTCCCGGGGACTGTATGCGCCGGCGTACGCATAGCCGATGACTTTATTCTCCTTCATGCAGACCAGGTAAGGGTATTTTTCCGTTGTTTTCCGGATCCGTGCCTCAAACTCTTCGACAGAGGGTACAGTATATTCAAAGGAAACGGCGGTGTTCAGCACATACCAGGAATAGATCTCCGCCAGCCTTGCAGCATCTTCCGGCCGGACTTCCCGGATCAACAGTTCATTATTCATCAGCACATCTTCCCCCGATGATTTTTTCCAGAACATCCATCGCGCCGGCCACCAGCTGCGGGCAGCGTTCCCTGAACAGGTTGTTTTCCCGGGCGCAGCGGTATCCTTCAGGGGTTGATATATCACAACCGAGGATCTCCCTGCACAGGCAGGAACCGCAGGCTTCCGCAAAGCCTTTCATCATCCTGTCGCAAACGTCTTTTTCCAGCTGCAGGCTGCTTTCATCGGAAAGGTCAACCCGCCCGTAAAGGGAACCCAGCACCATCAGCGAGCCGGAGCAGGCACCGCAGACCTCTCCCTTGCGCATACCGCTTCCGAAACAGGCGCCGAGCTTCAGGGCCTGCTGCTCCGACAGGCTGCACAGGTCCGCATAGGCGGCCAGGACAGACTGGGAGCAGTGGTATCCCCGGCTGAAATAATCCAGGGCTTTTTCCCGACGTGTCATCATTTACATTCACACTCCGTTTTCCCGCAGGCTTCATTATAGAGCCGCAGCGCCTCCAGGACCTGTTCCCGGCGGCAGGGTTCCAGGTGCGACAGGACGGCTTTGAATTTTTCATACATATCGTTTTCGATACGGCTGAATCGGGCTGCTCCGCTGTCTGTCAGGGAAAGGACCACGCTCCGCCGGTCCTCCCTGGAGGGTTCCCTGTTTACATAGCCCTTCTGTACCAGTTCCTCCACGCCCCGGCTGACGCCGCTTTTGTCCAGCCGCAGGATTTCAGCGAGCTCCCGGATACAGATGCCGGGCTTCCGGCCGATTTCCACCAGGAGAAAACACTGGGATTCATTGATGCCGCACTGGCAGCAGTCGGAACGGTTGATCCGGGCCAGATGGCATTCCAGTTCCCGGGTATATTCACGCAGAAGCTTTACCTGATCCATGGCTCCATCCTCCTTTTGACAGAAAGCATATCCAAAACGGTTGCAAAAGTCAACAGTTTATTTTATCAACTATTTGAACACAGGAATTTTCACGGGACACAGCGAAAGATAACCCCGAACAGCGACAGAAAAATGACCTGCAGGCCGGGAGACGGTTTTGCACCCCTTAAGTTTCATTTTAAGTTTCTCCGGTATGATGGCGGACGTACCCCGGGGATACGATGGAAAGGATGACCGAAAAATGGCGGAAAAAATGAACAACACGGCTGCTGAAAGCAGTGAAACCAAAAACGCGGCCGCGGAAACCGCAGATAAGAAAAAAAGGAAAGGCCGGAAACGGAAAACCGTGAAGCGGATCATCTGGCTGCTGGTGATCCTGCTTGTGATCGCGGTTGCCGGCTGGAGCGTATACAGCCGGCTGATGGCTGAATACCGGATTACCTATGATCCGTATACCGCGACCACGGGCAGCATTTCCAACTCGCTGTCCTTTACGGGCAGCATACAGCTGATCAACAGCGCCACCTATACCGCGGGTTCGGACAGCAAGGTCCGGGAGATTTATGTCTCCGAGGGGGACCGGGTGAAGGACGGGGACAAGCTGATGCGCCTGTCCGGCGGCGAGACGGTGGAAGCGGAGTTTGACGGAACCGTCAGTACCATCGACGTGGAAAAGGGCGATGAGGTAAAAACCGGGGACACCCTGATGACGGTGGCGGATTTCGATCATATGACGGTTTCGGTCCGTGTGGGAGAAAGCAATATTGCCCAGGTGTCCCGGGGACAGAGCTGCCGGGTTGCCGTTCCCTCCGCCGGGGTAACGTTTGATTCCGTGATCGACAAGATCGACCATGTGGCCTATACCGGCAACAATGTGGCTTATTACACCACCACGGTCAAGGTGGATGCCTCTGAAATCAAAGATATCTGGCCGGGAATGCAGGCAACGGTGACTGTGCCCCTGGAAGAGGCGGAAAACGTGACCGTGCTGAAGATGGAGGCATTGAGCACCGCAAGGGACAACACTGCCTTTGTATACAAGGAAAACGCGGATGGGGAGATGGAACAGGTCCCCGTAACCGTTGGCGTGAGCAACGGCAATTATGTGGAAATCAAAGAGGGCGTCTCATCCGGTGAGACCGTCTATAAGGTTGCGGAAAAGCAGGAAGAGCTTACAGGGCTGGCCGCGCTGTTTTCCGGCGCTTTCACCAATACCCGGGTGAACCGGAATACCCGGAATAACTGGAACAGCTGGAACAGCCAGAACGGCGGCAACATGCCCGACTTCGGAAATATGCCCGGCGGAGAATTCCCCGGCGGAAACAGCAACAGCAGAAACGGAAGCGGCGGATCACGGGGGAACTGACGATGGCGGAAGAAGTATTCTTTCAGATGCGGGAGATCGACAAGATCTATCCGCTGGAGGGGGAAAACGTCCATGCCCTGAAAAAGGTATCCCTCTCCCTGCAGGAAGGGGATTATCTTTCCGTGCTGGGACCCTCCGGCAGCGGGAAAACGACCCTGATGAATATCATCGGCTGCCTGGACACGCCCACCTCCGGGGAATATATCCTGCGGGGCAGGGAAGTGGAGGAGCTGGACGAGCAGGAACTGGCAGCGCTGCGGAACAAGGAGATCGGCTTTATTTTCCAGAATTCCCAGCTGCTGCCCCGGCTGTCAGCCCGCAGGAACGTGGAGCTGCCGCTGATTTACGCAGGTGTCCGGCCGAAGGAACGCCGGGAACGGGCTGAAGCCATGCTGGAACGTGTAGGCCTGAAGGACCGGATGGATCATATGCCGAACCAGCTGTCCGGCGGACAGCAGCAGCGGGTGGCCATTGCCCGGGCTATGGTGGGGAACCCCTCCATCCTGCTGGCGGACGAACCCACCGGCGCCCTGGACCAGAAGACCGGCGCCCAGATTATGCAGCTGTTCCGGGAACTGAACGAGGAAAAGCGCACAGTAATCATGATTACCCACGACCTGAAGATTGCCTCCAACGCCCGCCGGGTGGTGCATATCATCGACGGGGAAATCTCGGAAGGGGGGCTTCGGGATGCTTAACGGAATCCGCAGGCGCACCGTCATGATCCGCGAAAGCATCGTGATGGCCCTGGACAATATCCGGAACAACAAGGTCCGTTCCTTCCTGACGCTGCTGGGCATCATGATCGGTGTCATGGCGGTGATTACCCTGATCACTACGGTATCCGGGGTATCCGGAACGATTGCTTCCTCCTTCTCCGACATGGGTGTGGGAACCCTGACGGTCAGCGTTACCGGCAGTGACCTGAAGACCGGCATGACGCCGGAGGACCTGCAGGTAATCTCCGGCCTGGAAAATGTGGACGGCGTGGTGCCCAGCATCAGCCTGAACGGGCGGGTTTCCTACGGCCGGGACGTGCAGACGCGCATTTCCGTTTCCGGGCGGAACGCCTATTATTTCCAGCTGAACAATGACATGATCATCCAGGGACGGGCGCTGAACTTTATTGACGATGACAACAGCAGCTACGTCTGCGTGATCAGCCAGGAAATGGTGGATGAATTCTTCCTGGGGATCGATCCGGTGGGAGAGACCCTGTATGTTTCCGGGCTGCCCTTTACCATTGTGGGCCGGTACAAGGAGGACAGCGGCGGCGGAGTTGCGTCCATCTTCCTGGGATCTCCGGATGTGCTGATCCCGTATACCACCGCCATGAAGGTGAACAATTCCAACGAGATCACGACCTTTACCGTGTATCTGACGGAGGGGGCGGACTCAGCTGCGGCCAAGCAGGAAGTCGAGGATGCCATGGATGTCCTGTTCGATTTTGAGGAGGACTGCTATACCGTATCCTCCATGGACATCATTGAGGAAACCATGAATACCATGACCACCATGCTCAGTTCGCTCCTGGCGGGCATTGCCTCCATTGCGCTGCTGGTGGGCGGGATCGGCATCATGAACATGATGCTGACCACCGTTACGGAACGAACGGCGGAAATCGGCCTGAAGAAGGCGCTGGGCGCTGTTCCCGGGCAGATTCAGCTCCAGTTCCTGCTGGAAAGCTTCCTGCTTTCCATGATCGGCGGACTGCTGGGGGTTGTTTTCGGCCTGGCGCTGTCCTTCGGCCTTTGCCGGGCGCTGGGTACAACTTTTGTGCTGAACGGCGGCGCCATTGCCCTGGGCGTGGGCTTTTCGGCGGCTGTGGGCATTATCTTCGGCTGGGCGCCGGCCCGGAAGGCCAGCCGGCTGAATCCCATTGACGCACTGAGGGCAGTTTAAACCAATGAAGAATGAAAAATGAAGAATTATTTGTTATGCCATGAATCAGGAGGAAAAAGATGAATATCATAAAGAGGGTTACAGTGATTCTTTTTGCACTGCTGCTGGCGGCGGGAGCCGCTGGGGCGGAAACCCTGAGCCTGAACGGTACGGTGGAGGCCGGCGGGACAGTGCCGGTATATGCGCCCATCGGCGGAACGGTGGAGCGCGTGGAGATGGAAAGCGGCATGCATGTGGCGGCGGGGGATACCCTGTTCAGCTACCGGACGGAGAAGATATACGCTTCCGAGGACGGCACGGTATCCGGCGTGTTCGCGGCAGCCGGGGACGACGCGGAGACTGTTACGGCCAAATACGGAGCAGACCTGTATATTGAAGGAACCACCCGCTATACCATCAGCGGAAGCACCTCCAAGGCCTACAGCTCGGCGGAAACCACGTTCGTGCATACAGGCGAGACGGTTTATATCCTCTGCCGGACGGACGCAAAACGGTACGGCACCGGCGTGATCACGGCGGTGGACGGCAACAGCTATACGGTCCTGGTAACCGAAGGGAACTTTGTTACCGGAGATTCCGTATCCATCTTCCGGGACGCGGCGCATACCGACAAGCTGCGGCTGGGCCGGGGCTCCATTGCCCGGGCCAATCCGACGGCGGTGAACGGTACGGGTGCGGTGGTCCGTGTGGCAGTGAAGGACGGGGACAGCGTCAGACGCGGCGATCTCCTGATGGAAACCCTCAGCGGTACCTTTGACGCGTATGAAATGACCGGAACCTCCGTATCAGCGGAGGAGGAAGGCGTGATCGTATCGGTTTCCGCGGAAGCCGGCACGGCAGTCAGCAAGGGCGATGTGGTGGCGAAATTCGCTCCCCTCAGCAGCATGCGCGTGGAAGCAAAGGTGAGCGCGGACGACCGGAATGCCCTGAATGCCGGCGACAGGGTTATGATCGAGCTGGAAACGGACGGGAATAAAACCTATGAGGGAACCGTGCGGTATATTACGGAAATCCCGGAGGAAGGCGAGGAGGAAACCACCTATATTGCCGTGATTGATTTTACGCCGGATAAGGATATTTTCTTCGGCATGAGCGTGGTGGTGAACAAGGCGGATCAGGCGGCTGCCGCGGCGCAAGACTGACCGGACGCAGCCGGAAACAGCCGGGATTGTATTTCTTCTGCATATGCAGCGGGGCGGCTTGCCAGGCAGTGGGTCTGGTGATAGAATAACCCGTGAATTCATTCACTGCGCTGAACGCGCGGAAAGGGAGAACCATGCGGCAGGCTTACGTGTATTATTACTTTACCTTTACCCACAGTGTCTGAGGTAAGGTAATTTTGCCGCGCAGGTTTCCCCGGCAAGGGTAAACACCAGGGCCCGCAGAATTACTGCGGGCCCTGTTTCGTTGAGAAAGGAGCAGAAGAACAGATGATTATCGCGCTGAAAAAAGATATCCGGAAAGAGGAGCAGGAGCACCTGATTGCCTGGCTGGAGAGCTACGGCGTCCGGACCCATATTTCCGAAGGGGAATTCCAGACCGTTATCGGACTGGTGGGCGATACAACCCGGATTGATACAGACCTGATCAGCGGGCTGGACATTGTCCAGAGCGTGACGAGGATTTCCGAACCTTTCAAGAAAGCAAACCGGAAGTTCCACCCGGATGACACCGTGGTCCGGGTGACGGACCAGGTTGCCTTCGGCGGCGGGAATTTCCAGATTATCGCCGGTCCCTGCTCTGTGGAATCAGAGGAGCAGGTGGAAACGGTGGCCCGGGCGGTGAAAGACAGCGGGGCGGGCATGCTCCGGGGCGGCGCTTTCAAACCGCGGACTTCGCCCTATGATTTCCAGGGCCTGCACGGGGAGGGCATCCGGATCCTGCTGGAAGTGAAAAAACGCACCGGCATGCCGATTATTACGGAAATCATGGATATCGGTCACCTGCCCCTGTTTGAGCAGGTGGACGTGATCCAGGTAGGCGCCCGGAACATGCAGAATTTTGAGCTGCTGAAAGAACTGGGCAAGATCAGGAAACCCATTCTCCTCAAGCGGGGCCTGGCCAACAATATCAAGGAGCTGCTGATGAGCGCCGAGTATATCATGGCCGGCGGAAACGAGCAGATTATCCTGTGCGAACGGGGTGTCCGGACCTTCGAAACCTATACCCGGAACACGCTGGATCTTTCCGCTGTGGCGGTGCTGCATGAGCTGAGCCACCTGCCGGTGGTGGTGGATCCCAGCCATGCCACAGGCGCGGCCCGGTATGTGAAACCCATGGCTATGGCCGCGGCAGCCTGCGGGGCGGACGGCCTGATGATTGAAGTGCACAACGATCCCAAGCATGCCCTGTGCGACGGGCCCCAGAGCCTGACACCGGAACAGTTTGACGATGTGGCGAAGGCAGTGGCGAAGATCCGCCAGGCACTGGTATAAGACTGACGCCGGAGGATAAAAGAGATGGAGAGCAAGACAATCGGCGTGGTGGGCCTGGGCCTGATGGGCGCTTCCCTGTGCAAGGCGCTGGGTGCACAGGGGCATAAAATCCTGGGCAAAGATACGGACGAGCACGTGCAGAAATATGCCCTGCTGACGGGAACTATCCAGGGCGAACTGACGGAAGAGAATATCCCGGAATGCGATTACCTGTTCCTGGCAACGTATCCGGGCGCGGCAGTGGAAACGCTGAAACAGCTGGCACCGAAGATCCGCAGGGACGCGGTGGTGAGCGACCTGTGCGGTGTGAAGAAGGCGGTATGCGAGCCTTGCTTCGCGCTGGCAGAGGAATACGGCTTCACTTTTATCGGCGGCCATCCCATGGCGGGCAAACAGTTTTCCGGTATCAAATACGCGGACGGGGAACTGTTCCGGAACGCAACCATGATCCTGGTGCCCCGGAAGCAGGAAGACCTGTTCCTGGTCAGCCAGCTGAGCGGGCTGCTGAAGGAAACCGGTTTTAAATCCGTAACCGTGACCACGGCGGAAAAGCATGACGAGATGATTGCCTTCACCTCCCAGCTGGCCCACGTGGTATCCAACGCTTATATCAAATCCCCCACGGCGGCGGAACACCTGTCCTTCTCCGCCGGCAGCTACCGGGACCTGACCCGGGTGGCCAAACTGAATGAAACCATGTGGACGGAGCTGTTCCTGGACAACGCGGAACACCTGGGCTTTGAACTGGACTGCCTGATCAGGGCCCTGCAGGAATACCGGGACGCCATTGCAGCCGGAGACGCGGAAACGCTGAAGAAACTCCTGAAGGAAGGACGGGAACGCAAGGAAGCGATCGACACCGAGTGGAAGGATAAATAAACACCTGAACAAGCCCGGAAAGGATGACTGGCATGAACATCGAAGAGCTGAGAGCGGAAATAGACCGGATCGACAGTGATATTATCCGTCTGTACGGGGAACGGCTGGAGACAACGAAGCAGATCGGCCGCTACAAGCAGGAGCACAACCTGCCGGTGACAGATCCTGCCCGGGAACGGGAAGTGCTGAACAAAGTGGGCGCGGAAGCCGGGGAGGAGAATGAAAACGGCGTCCGGGCGCTTTTCGGCTTCCTGATGGCCCAGAGCCGGACCAACCAGATGCTGGATCGGAAGGAAACGAGCGGGCTGGGACAGCTGATCCGCAAAAGCCTGGATGAGACGCCGAAGCTGTTCCCGGAAAAGGCGACGGTGGCCTGCCAGGGCGTGGAAGGCGCCTATTCCCAGCAGGCCTGCGAGAAGATTTTCCGCGCCCCCTCCATTATGTACTGCAAGACCTTTGAGAATGTATTCTCCGCCATTGAAAGCGGACTGTGCAGGTACGGCATCCTGCCCATTGAAAACAGCCTGGCCGGATCCGTGAACAGTGTGTATGACCGGCTGATCAGCCGGAAATGCTACATTGTACGTTCCGCCCGGGTGAAGATCGATCATACCCTGCTGGTGAAGCCCGGCACGAAGCCGGAGGATATCCGGGAAGTCTGGTCCCATGAGCAGGCGATTCAGCAGTGCTCCGGCTTCCTGGCGGAGAACAGGCAGTGGAAGGTGAACATCAGCACCAACACTGCTGCGGCAGCCCAGATGGTGGCGGAGAGCGGCCGGAATGACGTGGCTGCCATCTCTTCCGCCCACTGCGCACCGCTGTACGGCCTGGAGATCCTGAAGCGGGATATCCAGAACAACAGCAACAACCATACCCGGTTTATCTGCATTTCCCGGCAGCCGGAAATCTATCCGGGCGCGGACAGAACCAGCCTGATGCTGGCGCTGCCCAACCGGCCCGGCGCCCTGTATCAGCTGCTGGGACGGTTCTATGCCCAGGGAATCAACCTGACCAAGCTGGAGAGCCGTCCGGTGCCGGGCAAGGACTTTGAATTCATGTTCTGCTTCGATATTGATGCGTCTGTTTATTCACCGGCATTTGTCCGGCTGATTGAAGAGCTGGACGTGACGCTGGAACAATGTGCTTATCTGGGAAGCTACAGTGAACTGGCCTGAAAGGCCAGTTTAATTTTGTCCCGCCCGGCTGTTTGATACAATGCAACGATGAATCCCGGAATCCCATTAACGATTGTAAATCGGATTCACAATGGCTTCAGGGGGAGTCATCGTTAAAAGGTGTATACGGGCACAGAAAAAGCGCCTCCGAAGAAGCGCTCCTGAGACTGATTATCAGCCCGTGAAACTTGAATCTGTTACTTAATCGGCAACTGGATCCCGGTCAGCATTTTTCCGGTCTCATTGAACCATTCTTTCCACCGGACATCATGCGGCACAAGAAAGATTGGAAACAGTTCCCATAATTCTTCCAATGACATTTCGGACAAATCTTTCTCCATACCAAAGGCCTCGATGAATCCGAATTCACCTTGGATCACTGCTTCTCCGCCAGCGCTTTTGCCGCTGTTACACTTTGATCCGTGAGAGCATATTTCATTGACGGGCAGAACAGCAAAAAGACACTCCTCGCGATCCTGCTTCCGGTTGTGATATTTGCCATGTTATACCGGTGTCCCCACTTCGATCAGATTCCCGTCCGGATCATAAAAGCGTATGACCTTCTGTCCCCAGCTGTGCGTCATGAGTCTGTTGATATACTTTACCTTTGGACAGCAGGTCTCCAGTCTTTCCACAAAACCTTCCATGTCACGCTCTTCAAAATACAGTTCACTGGCATTGTTCTCCGGAATGATATCTCTCCCAAGGAACTCTTTCCAGTATTTTTCTTCCTGCAATACCAATCCTTCTGTCATGATCATATTTCCGCCATTGTCAAGGATCATCTCAAGGCCGAACAAATCATGGTAGAACTGTCTGGATCTCTCAATATCTTTAACAACGATCAGCACGTTTTTCAGTTTCATTTTCCTCGATCCTTTCTTCAAACAAAACCTCGGTTCCATTGTGAAACTTAATCACTTTTTCAGGTCTTTTGCCATCATGAATTCTGTGACTCCGGGACGGTACAGGTTTGGAATTTCCCCAACTTGCCGATACCCGTTTCTTTCATAGAACCGTTTTGCGACCGGATTATAATCCGCGACAACAAGGAAGAACTTGTCTGCCATTTCATGCGCGATATTTTCAGAATAATCCAGCAGAGCCTTGCCGATCCCCTTGTTTCTGTATTCTTCCTTCACGGCGATGATGTGCAGGTATGGAAAACTGTGAAACGCTCCTTTGGGAATGATATATGTGAAGCCAACGCATTCTTCACCGATGAACGCCACATACAAATTCCCCCGGCGGATCCCTTCAAGGATCGCGTTTTCTGCGTTCCCCGGCGAAGAAAAGTATCTTTCGCCGAGCGTTGACCGGCAGAGCGCGTCCCTGCAATCCTTCAGATGCAGTTCGTTTCCTTTTGCAAATGTGATCTCTTGCATTCCAATCTCCCTTTTTGCATCAGTGCTCCATTGAACCGGTGTATTGCCGGCGACAGCCGCTGCACACACCGGTGTGAACACAGATGACGCCTCCGCAGGCAGAACAGGTCCACTGCTTCCGCTCGCACTCCAGAAAAGCGGCCATCCCTGCCTCCCGGATGAACCGTATGTTCTCCAGCGGGGATTCGTGGAGCGGGTACTGCGATCCGTACCGGGTCTCCTTTTCCATGACGTCGGCGCAGGGAAAAACCGGACATTCATCGCAGAACGAATACCCGTTTGACTTTCTCTTTTCGCACAGAATGATACCGCATCTCTCTGAACAGAACTCCGGTTTGTTGTCGTTTGGACCGCGGCATCCGGCACAGGGACCGGCCTCAGCCAGCGCGCTTGCAGATGCTGCAGTCCAGTCCGCATGGGGCGATCATATTCTTGGTGAACATTCCTTTCAGGCCTCCTCACCCGTTCCCGCCGGTTGATCGATAATACATGATCTCGCAGTCACCGCTGTCGGTAAAGCGCTCGATCTCATATTCCAATCTGCCTTCCTGATAAATCTTCTCATATATCTTTCCAAGATCCGCTGTCTGTCCCCGAACCGCAATCCAGCCCATATCCGGCAGTGTCACGGTCCGGTCCGCTCCGCCGATCTTCCCGTCGATCAGGCCAATGACATACTCAATGGATCGTTCCTTCCAGCCATAACCAAGCCCCTGGAGATTCTCCCGGCCATACTTCGCCGGAAGCTCATCCCAGAATGCACCAATCGTTTCGTATTGCTGATCGTTATCTGTGGAAAAAGTCCTGCCGATCCCTTTAAACAGCATTGTTATTCCCTTTCTGCCGCAGCACCCGTTCGACAGCCATCCATATCTCCCGCTGTAATCCGTTCTTCCCGGATTGTGGCTGTGGGTTTATCGTCTTTCAGATACGCTTCAAACTCCGGCGTCCGGCTCCAGTAGCGGATGCCCCAGTTTTCAAAGCTCCATTTGTCCATATAATCGTTGCATTCATAATCCACGTACCAGATCAACCCGTCCCGCACCACGAAATTGGTGGGAAACCAGTCGATGTTCAGCCCGGCGGCCTTTGCCACGGCAGCCATGTCCCGCACCTGGGCGAGCCAGGGCTCTGTGGATATTCCGCATTTGACCAGTTCAAAGACGGTGGGCCCTTCGATATATTCCTTCACAATACGCTCGCCGTCCATATCGATAGCCAGCATCTGCGGGATGCGGATGCCTGCCGCCTGCAGGCGTTCGTAATCCCGCTGTTCCACTTCGATCTTGTTGCCGAAGACGTAGTAATCACAGGGCTCGTGGTGGATCTGCTTCAACACCACCTGCTGCCTGTCGCAATCCGCAAGATAGGAGTACCCGCCCTTGCCGTGGCCCAGCAGCCTGATAATACGATAGGATTTCCCACAGACAATCATTTGTTCTGCCATGCTTTGCTCCTGTTTCATTCCATCTCTCCAGGAATCCAGGCTCTTTTTTTCAGCCGGTTTTTCCGGATTCTTTCATTGATCTGTGCCGCCATTCCGCTTGCAGGCGAAGCAGCCGGTGCAGTATTCGATGTGACAGGCTATGACGTTGATCATGCGGATTCCCTGCGATGCGGCGCCCTTTATACTTTCCGGAAAAGACCTGGAGATATGCATGGTGCCGCGCTTCTCACGCCGGGGAACTGCCGTTCAATACGAGAATCATCATCGCTTTCATCCCGTTGCTGATGTCATAATCCAAGTATCCATTCATCCAGAAACCGCATCTGTTCCTCTGTATGAAACCAGTGTTCGCCGCCTTCCATGACGGTGAGAGCGGCATGGTGCTTCTCTGCAAAATCGCGGATGGTTTCAGGCGACATCAGGTTGTCCCGGCTTCCGTAGAGAATACGCGTCGGCGCTGTCCAGCAGGTGGGATGGTTTCGTACATAGCAGAGGTAATTCCAGGACAGGTCTTCGCCGAATGCCGTGCGGATGGTTCCCCTGGCTTCCAGCTCCGCTTCCGTGACATTGGCCCACCGCATCATATCGGTGATGAGCCTCTCCATATCGACGATAGGGGAGATGAACCAGGCTTTTTCGATCATCGCGTCGATCCCGGCGTTCATGCTGAAGTATGCGCCGATGCTGTTTGCGATCAGGATAATGCGCTTATCCTCCGCCTTCAGCGCTTCCACTGCTGCGCGTATCTCCGCGCCGGTTTCCCACGGGGTAAAGGTCTGATAATCCAGCCCGATGACCTCACAATTCGGAAACAGCGCCCCGTAATGATCACACTCCGCCGCGCTGCCTCCTTTTCCGTGGATATATAATAAAACCAGTCTGTTCGCTTCGTTTTTCATATGATCTCACTTTCCCGAATACCATATCCGTCAGGATATCCATATTATGAGGATCAACCGGGGCGATCAGCGGCCTCTCCGCTTCCGTCAGGCCGGGATTCCTTCCTTCGCTGCGTTTTGCAGAGGAGCGGCTTTTCCATGCAGACGGCATCCTTTTCATCGCCGTACGGTGGGTATTTCTCACACACCGCATACCCGATTCTCCTGTAAAACCCGATTGCCGCGGCATTGCCTTCGCGGCACTCAAGCACCAGACGCCGGTACCCTATTGCCGCCGCGCGCGCTTCCACCGCTGCCATCAAGGCGGTCCCGTAGCCTTTATGATTTCTGCGTGCAAACACGCGCTTGACCTCGCCGGTCCGGCTGGAAAGCAGCCGGACGCCGGCGCAGCAGACGGGTATGCCTCCGTCGTATCCGATAAGGAAGAAACCCCCGTCCCGGCTGAAATCGTCCATACAGACATGGGCCGTCCCGTTATGTCCCAGAATGCTGATGAGCGTTTCGTTCAGTTCTTCAAGAAGCGCCTGAGCATTCTGCCCGTTTATGTCCGATACGGCAAAAACAAGTTTGGCTTCTGCACCTGTCCTGTCCAGTCCCATACCGTCCGTCCCTCCTTCACGGCACAATGAACTCCATCCATTCGGCATGATTGTATTTCATCCCCTCGTCAGCTATCTTCTTTTGCTGAGGTTGCAAGACTTGCTGCAGCACCAAAGCATTCCTTTATAATCTGTATTCCAGTTGGATATCAAAGGGCTCTGCTGCAGCCAGTTCCTCATTGATTTCTTCTGCGAAACTGCAGCCAAGTGCCCGGTATGCTGCCTGCGACTCTTTTGAGGAATGAGCCGAAATGTACAGTTTATCTGCACCCAGCCGCCGGGCTTCTTCACATACCATTGAGAAGAGTTTCTTACCGATGCCCTGACGCCGGTATTCCTCCGAAATCTGAAAGCATACCAGCTCTGCATAGCGTGCTGTGGCACCAAATACATGATGGGATACAGTCGCAAAACCTATGATCCGTTTCCCATCAAAAGCACCAAAGCCGGTCTGGTCAAGGTTTATATGATGTACCACATCTTCTGCAATTTTACGGCACTGCTCCTGCGACCAGTTTTCTTCATAGGCATTCGGCACAAGCTTCCAATCATTTCCTGTCTTTCTCCAACACTCTGTAACCATCTGGCGGCGGACAAAATCATCCAGTGAATGACCTGTGAAATTGTGATTGTCCAATTGTTTATATTGATATTTACTTCCAATACAGCCGGCAAGGTTCGTGACTTCACAGCCCTTGTCCGCGTAGTAGGCAAGCATTTCCGGTAACTTCTTCAGGTCATAGCTGGTCACACAATCGGAGATGACATGAACAGCATATCCAGCCTTTGTCATGTTGAAGCAGGTAGATTTTACACAGGCCGTGGCATCGGCACCGGTAATGTAAAACTCCCTGATCCCTTTTGACCGGATGAATTCTGAAAACGCCTCGCTGGTCAAAGCGTTGGCCTTTGTCTTAACGAAAATATGATCCGAGACAATCCTGAGCTCCGGCACGGGTTCTGCTCCTTTTGTGCCCGGCTTGAAAGTGCGCGTACCGGCGGACAGGTTGTTGTGCTGGATATACACTATTTCCATGCCGCTTTCCGCCGCCCATCCGATGGCGGCATTCAGTTTGTCAATGATGTCCCTGTAGTGCCTGGTGATATCGTTCTGAATATCAATCACGACAAGTGCTTTTCTGTTCATTTCTTCTGACCTCTGTTTCCTGTCCGGTTTATGCTTCGATATCTTCCGTAATGGGTATGAGCCCGACTGTTTCGCTTCCCGCCAGGTCCTTGTTCAGCGGCCTGCTTCTGTCCTTGGTTTTCCGCTTTTCCGCAACTTTCCGCCATGCGCCTGGTGAAAACAGCAGCATAATCAAACCCGTGACACAGAATCATTCCGGCGATTCCTTCCTGATTTAATGCCGTTCACTCTTTCTTTATCCTTCCGCGGCGCTGATGACAGCCTGCACTTCCTCCAGCCTTGGCGGATACAGCAGCAGCGGAAAACGGGAAACGGCCACAGCAGAGCAGGCGCTGGCAAACCGTACCAGTTCTTCATCTGACATGCCGTGCAGCAAGCCATATACGCATCCCGCCTTGAAGGTATCGCCCGCACCCAGGGTGCTTTTCACTTTCACGGAAAAGGGCTTCATCCGATGAATATCTTCTCCTTTTCGCCCGTACAGCATATCGCCACCGCCCTGGGTGAGGACGGTGAGGCCTTCCGCCGTTTCCAGCATACGCTCCATGACGGCTTCCGGTTTTAAGTCCGCGTAATGCTGACTCGTGCATTCCCCGGATACCACATTCACTGCGGCATGCTGATGCAAGGCAGCATCATGGGGGCTGTCGATGGTCACGTAAGGGATGCCGTGCCTGCGGCAAATCTCCATGGCCAGCAGCGATTCGTTTCCGAAAAAGGGATCAATGGCCGCGGCTTTGCAGCCCGCGATATCCTTTTCCTGCGGAATGCTCCACCATCGCTTGCCGGTGGAAAACAAAGTCTGGAACCTGCCCATGGGAGAGCGGACCAGCCCGGCGATCACCACATAATCCATCACGCCGGGATCATCTTCCCAGAGGAGCAGCGGGGATAAATCCACCTTCTTGTCCCTGTAAAACGCTTGCAGCATCGGCGCGACTTCCGTGCCGATCCAGGTGCCGTCCATACGGACGGATACCCCCAGAGAATCCAGAACCGTCGCTGCTGTGCCCGTTTCTCCGCCGGGGAGGAAGTACTGCGCTCCGATTTCCGCATACTCGTCCGGCTGCAAAAAGCCGCCCTTCAAAAGAAAGGAGTGAGTACCCAATACCTGGCCGAAAAGATATACATCCGGTTTTGTATTCATTGATGGTTTCCTTCTTCCTGTCAAAGCAGTATCATGCTGCCTGCACCGTCAGGTTTTTTCCCGCATCTCCTTTTCAGTCAATGGCGGGTGGTAACGATCCTGACAAAATCTGTCAGTTTCAATACGCCGTACATCAGCACCGGATCCCGGTGCGTCAGATTCGTCAGCTTTTCATCTTTTCTGCCCCGGAAAGCCGTTTTGTTCCTGCCGATCATCTTTTTTCGTATGTTTTGATAAAATGCCGGCTGAAGGCTTCCGCCCGGGCAATCGCTTCTTCTGTTTTTTCAGGCTCCCGGTCGCACAGATGAATGAGTGCGGAGATCGGCGTCGAGTAGGCAAAGGCCAGCATTTCCGGATCGTCCCGGCGGAGCAGTCCTTTCTCCATCATTCCGGAAAAGATGTGCGTGAACATCTTCGTCAGCCCGGTTAGGAAGTGTTTCGTTGCCAGATTCCGTGCGCGCTCGTCCCGGTACTGCTCCAGGGTGAGCACTTTCCTCGTCTTCATGATCTGCTCGTCGTGGATCGTGAGATTCACCATCCGCATGGCCATGGACACGAAATCTTCCGGGGAATCCGGCACGGGCGGCAGATGCTCCGGAGAACCGAAGCGCTCCCCATAATAGGCGATCATCCTGTCCAGCAGGGCGTTCCAAATGGCTTCCTTGCTCTCAAAATGCTTGTAGATACCCGACTTGACCAGTCCAAGGGATGCAGACAATTCCCGGATGTTGGTTCCCTCATATCCCTTTTGTGAGAACATCTCCAGCGCTGCAGTCAGGATTTTTTCCTTCGTGTCTTTAGCCATACGCTCCTCCGCAAAAGTTAAGTGACCTTTCGTTCACTATAATAAGTGAACGAAAGGTCACTTGTCAATCAAATGTGTTTGTATCCATCTGCCTGATGAGATTTCACAATTCATAATTCATAATGATGGATCGGTTCCAATCGTATTATATGTATATAAATCTGCTGCAGCCCCTTTTCCGGAAGAAGCTGTACGTGTATACTGATACAAAAGGAAGGAGTGCGTTGAGATGAACATGAAGGATTTCGGATTCTATCGGGGCGTAAACCTGGGCGGATGGTTCTCCCAGTGTGATTATTCCAAAGAACGGCTGGATCACTTTATAGAGGAAAAGGATATGGATGTGATCGCCGGATGGGGACTGGACCATGTGCGGCTCCCCATGGACTATAACGTGCTGGAAA
Source organism: Christensenellales bacterium (assembly GCA_045111455.1). Classification (GTDB taxonomy): domain Bacteria; phylum Bacillota; class Clostridia; order Christensenellales; family Aristaeellaceae; genus Aristaeella. The sequence continues at coordinate 57,604 of JBGUGL010000053.1, forward strand.
CAGCGGAGGGGGAGCTCAGCAGGGATGGCTTTGACCGGATTGCCCGGGCAGTGGAATGGTGCCTGAAACGCGGTCTGAAGGTGGTACTGGACCTGCACAAGACCGCAGGCTATTCCTTTGACGCGGCCCATCAGGAAAGCGGCTTCTTCGGCAGCAAACCGTACCAGGAACGGTTCTACCGGCTGTGGGAAGGGCTGGCGGCACGCTTCAACGATCCTGAGAACATTGCCTTTGAACTGCTGAACGAGGTCACGGACTCTTCCGTGATCGGTGAGTGGAACCGGATTGCCGCGGAATGCATCCGCCGGATCCGGAAGATCGCGCCTGAAAGCCTGATCCTGGTGGGCAGCTACTGGAACAACAGCCCGGACGCGGTCAAAGACCTGGACCTGCCGGCGGATGACCGGGTAATCTATAACTTCCACTGCTATGATCCGCTGGATTTCACCCACCAGGGGGCCACCTGGATTCCGGATCCGGCCTTTGATATCAACAGACGGGTTTCCTTTGAGGAAGCCGGCATTACGCCGGAATATTTCGAGCAGCGGTTTGCCTCCGCCATTGAAACGGCGGAAGCGCGCGGCGCTGCCTTATACTGCGGTGAATACGGCGTGATTGACCGGGCAACGCCGGAGGATACCGTCAGGTGGTACAGGGCTATCAACGCGGTGCTGGAGAAACACCGGATTGCCCGCAGCGCCTGGTCCTACCGGCAGATGGATTTCGGCCTGAGCGACGAACGCCTGGACGGTGTGCGGGATGAACTGATCCGGTATCTCTGATCTGCATACAGAAAAAAACGCGGCAGCCGCCGCGTTTTTTTTGTCTGTCCGGATGACTCACGGAAGGGTTTATTTAACCAGCCAGGAATAAAGTGTCATTTCCCCGTCTGCGATCAGATACAGGTCATGGATGCCCTCCGCCCGGACCGGTGCGGTGAAGTTCCGGGGCTTCACGCCGGCCGGAAGCGCGATGCGGACCGTTGCGGCCACAGGGCCTTCCGGATCATCCAGCACCGCATAGAGGGTGCAGTCTGTGGGAGCCATGGCGGTGACGGTCAGGGAGGAGGCTTTTTCTCCGAAATCCACGCCGGAAACCTGGATCCAGCTGCCGGCATTTCCGTGAATCCAGGACTGTCCGCTGGCGCCTTCCACACTGACGCCGGCCTGCCGGGCCATGGTGGCGGCGGACACCGTCCGGTACGGATTCAGGGGTTTGAGCTGACCGGGGCCTTTCATGGTTCCGGTTACCTGCTGCGGCAGGCCGTCCGCTCCGAAAACGATCCGGTCCGCCTGGGGGCTCCGGTAGTTGCCGGTGATGCCCATGGCTTTTTCCACAGGACGGTTGTGATAGAACAGATACCATTCCCCGTTCAGACAGGCAATGGAATGATGATTGTTGCCGTACATGCCGAAGAAATGACCTTCGTTGGGGAAAAGTTCTCCCATATAGGTATAGGGGCCCATGGGGTGATCCGAAACCATATACTGGATGGCGCCGTCCGTCAGGCCCAGGGTGTTGCCCGCTGTTTTGAAGTTGGAGCAGTAGGTATACCAGTATTTGTCCCCGACGCGGTTGATGCCGGAATCCTCAAAAAGCCACGGTACATCCAGGCGGACAGGATCCCCGGCGAGGGAGATCATATCTTCACCGAGACGGACGATCCGGGCGGTTCCGGGAGCTTCAAACCGGTCGCCCGGCACACCGCCGCCAAAGGCCAGGTAGCCGGTTCCGTCCTCATCCACCATGACGGCAGGATCGAACAGCCAGGTAACATCGGCACAGTTTTTGACGGCCCGGGTGATCAGCAGCCCGCCCCGCTCATCCCGCCAGGGACCCACCGGGCTGTCTGCGGAGAGCACACCGATGCCGTTTCCTCCATTGCAGAAATAAAGGAAAAACTTTTCCTGGCCGTCAATGTTTTTATGGGCGGCACAGGGAGCCCAGGAGTTGGCTGCCCACCGGGCAACACCGCCGGGGCCGGCAACCCGGATCCGGCCGTGATCTGTCCAGTTGACCAGATCCTCCGAGGAGATGCAGTTGATGGAGCGGATCTGGCTGTAGGAGTTTTCCTTTACTTTTCCCGAAGCGTCATATTCAATGATGTCATCGGTCATATAGACGTAAAGACGGCCCTGATATTCCATGACACCCGGATCTGCGCCGAAACGCTGGGTGTAGAGGGGATTGTTTTCGTGGGCTTTTTTATAGGACTGGTTCAGAATGACGGGCGCTTTGTTCATACCGGACTCTCCTTCGGCAAAAAAGATGGGAAACAGCAGAAATGACAGAAAAAACGCCGTCCGAAGGATGCGGGACAGACGGCTCCGGACGGCGTTTATGACGGAATTCATGCTTCTTCGTAGGGGTGAATGGTATCAATGGTGCCGTCTTCATGGATGGTCAGTTCGGTAAACTTGACGCAACGGCGGTGATTGATTCCATTGGACAGTTCACAGTCGTGATAGAACAGGTACCATTTTCCTTTGTATTCCACAATGGAATGGTGGGTGGTCCAGCCCAGGACCGGTTCCATAATGCGGCCCTTATAGGTGAAGGGGCCGTCCGGCCGGTCACCTTCCGCGTAAACCAGGTAGTGGGTGGTGCCGGTGGAGTAGGAAAGATAATACTTTCCGTTGAATTTATGCATCCAAGGCCCTTCGAAATAGCGGCGGTCCTCATCACCGGCGGTAAGGGGCCTGCCGTTTTCGTCCAGGATCTGCAGGTGCTTCGGTTCTGATTTAAAATGCTTCATATCCGCATCCAGTTCTGCGAACATGGGGCCGATGGCAGGTTCATCGCCTTCCGGACGGTGAGCATCCGGATCAAAGCTGCCGCTCTGCCACATTTCCAGCTGGCCGCCCCAGAGACCGCCGTAATAGACGTAGGCACGGCCGTCATCGTCCATGAGCACAGCGGGGTCAATACTGTAGCTGCCGGGAATATAATCCTTTTCAGGGGTGAAGGGACCGGCGGGATCATCGGAGACCGCGACGCCGAGACGGAAAATCCCGTCCTTGTCCCGGGCGGGGAAATAGAGGTAATACTTTCCGTCTTTGCAGGCAGCGTCCGGCGCCCACATCTGCTTGCTGACCCAGGGGACATCCTTCATATGGAGGGCACAGCCGTGATCCACACAGGGCGCATCCGGATTGTCCATGGACAGGATATGGTAGTCCTCCATGCGGTATTCATCACCGTCGTCGTTATCCTCACCGTCGTGGGGGATATCGTGGGAAGGATAGACGTAAATCTTTCCGTTAAACACATGGGCGGAGGGATCCGCGGTAAAAATATGGGATACCAGGGGCCTGCGCTGCTCACTCACTACAGTGCCCTCCTTTGATGTAATCTGAATAGTTACATTATACAGGAAACGGGCCGAATGGTAAAGCAGTACGAACAAATCTTTTTGGGAATCTGATGATATTGAATTTGATCGGGTTACATGAGATAATACCGAAGTAACTGATCTGAACGGAGAGGAATCACATGCTGAACCAGTTTTCCAGAACACAGCTGCTGCTGGGACCCGAGGCAATGGAACATCTTGCGGAATGCCGCGTGGCGGTTTTCGGGGTCGGAGGTGTGGGCGGTTACACGGTGGAAGCGCTGGCCCGGTCGGGTATCGGCGCGCTGGACCTGATTGATGATGACAAGGTCTGCCTGACCAACCTGAACCGCCAGCTGCATGCCACCCGCAGCACGGTGGGAAAATACAAGGTGGACGTGGCGGAAGCGCGGATCCTGGAAATCAATCCGGAGTGCCGGGTGACAACTTATAAAACTTTCTACCTGCCGGAAACCCGGGACCAGTTTGATTTCACACAGTATGACTACGTGGTGGACGCCATTGACACGGTGAAGGGAAAACTGGCGCTGGTGGAGCAGGCAAACGCGGCGGGCACGCCGATTATCTGCGCCATGGGGGCCGGAAACAAACTGGATCCCACGGCTTTCCGGGTGGCGGATATCTACCAGACCTCCGTATGCCCGCTGGCCCGGGTGATGCGCTCTGAATGCCGGAAAAGGGGAATCAAACACCTGAAGGTTGTTTATTCAAAGGAAGTGCCGGTCAGGCCCCTGGAGGATCCCTCCATCAGCTGCAGGAAGCACTGCATCTGTCCGCCGGGTACCCGGAAGTGCACAGTCCGCAGGGATATTCCCGGCTCCACCGCATTTGTGCCGGCGGTGGCAGGACTGATTATTGCCGGCGAAGTGGTGAAGGATCTGAGCCGGGATTATATGCCGGTATTAGAAAAATGACAAAATAAAAAAATTTTTTACAAAATTATTAAAAAAGTGTTGACAAACGAAATAAATTATGTAATAATGTAGCCAGCAAGAGAGAGATAAGTAAACAGTGAAGATAAACAGGAGGTGGAAGCAGAGCGGAGAGACCCCGGAAAGGTAACAGGAATCACGTACGCGGCTGCGCAGTGACAGCCGGAGGCGCTCAAGGCAAGATGGTTGATCCGGAGCGGCAAAGGCGGTACGGGACGCAGCAGTTCTTCCGGAGCGGAAGCGACAGCGGTTTAATTGATACAGACTTTTACCCTTGCCGGGTTCGCCGGCAAGGGATCTTTTTTTGCTTCAGCACAAAAAGAGGAAGGCCCGGGATGGCCTTCCTCTTTTGACAGATAAATGTTTCAGGGCTTCAGGGTCAGCTCCTGCTCCAGGTCCTGATCCAGCGTAATCCCGGCGGCGCCGGCATCCGTCCGGAGGGTGTAGCCGCCTTTGAAACCGGTAAAGGAAATCCGGCCTTCCCCGTCGGCTGTCAGGGTTTCGTGGGTTTCCCAGTCTCCGTGGATCAGCCGGTGCAGGGCATGGTAGGAAGGCTTCTCACTGTTGTCCTGGCGGACGAAGCCCGAAGGGGCCTTCAGCCAGCAGCCGTCATTGAAGTCCCAGGTGGTGATGGCCTCCACCAGGGGATGGCTGAACAGAACGGTATACATTTCGCTGATTTCCCGGGCCTGCCGCTCCTCGCCTTCGGGTGTGCTGGGCCATTCATCCACCTGCCAGTCGTTCAGGTCCACAATATGGGCAGGCATGATGTCTCCGGAAATCAGGGTGTTTTCCGTGAAATGAATGGGCAGGCCAAAGCGGGAAAAACGCTCCAGGACGTCGTTCAGTTTGTCCAGTCCCCAGTATCCCTGGTGCTGGTGGCTCTGGATACCGATGGCGCTGACGGGCACGTCCGCTTCCAGCAGATCCTCAATCAGATGTTCATAGGCCTTGCTGGTGTTGAAGTCATTGATGAGGAGCACTGCACCGGGGTCGGTTTCCTTCGCGGCTTCAAATACCTTTTTGACCAGAGGAACCCGCCCCAGCTCTTTGCAGATCCGGGTGACGGCGTTGTCATATTTGTCGAATACCGGCATGATCACCACTTCATTGATGACGTCCCACAGGCCGATGACGCCTTTGAAGGCGCTTACATCCCGGTGGATCCTTTCCAGCTGCCGGCGGAGGATTTCCTCATTGGAATACTGCATGAGCCACGGCGCGCAGGCTGTGTGCCAGCACAGGGGATGCCCCTTCACCTGCGCTCCCCTTTCCCGCAGCCAGCGGGCGGCGGCCATGGTTTCGGGGTAAACGGTCTGTCCTTCCACGGGCTCGTATCTTCCCCAGTAGAAGGGCAGGGTGCCGTAATTGAACAGCTTCAGCCATTTGTCCATGCGTTCCTGCAGGAAGGAACGCTGCTTTTCATCCCGGGCCCTCATGAGTTCCACGGCATCAAAGGCGCCGCAGCCGAAAAGGAACTGGTGGGAAACCTGGTCGACGCGGACGGTGCGGCCGGCGGCGGGGGAGCCGTCCGGATTCAGGAGCCGGATTTTCGCGGCTGCCTGGCGGTGGTTCAGTTGGTTCATCATGATGCTTCCCTTTTTTTAGTCTGTATCGGAACAATGGATCACCGGGTTTTCTGCAGCATTCAGGCTGCCGAAGGGGTAACGGTGATTTTCCGCCTCCAGGCGAAATACCGCAGGACGCAGGAGAGACCGGCCAGCATCCAGGTAATGCCGGCGGTATACCAGACAGCCCAGACGCCCACGCCCGAAACCGCGGAAAGCAGCAAGGGTAGCCCGATGCGTCCGGCTATCTCCACAAAGCCGTTGATAAAGGCGAACAGCGCGTCCCCGATGCCGTTGAGAACGCCGCGGGTGGCGTAGATGGTTCCCAGGAACAGGTAGAAGAAGCTGGTGATCTTCAGGGCCCGGCCGCCCAGGGAAATCACATCCGCCTCGTTGACAAACAGATGGATCAGGTTGTCTCCCCAGACCTGCATCAGCAGGAACATCAGGGCGGACAGGATGGCCGTGGCAATCATGTTGTCCCTGAAACCCGCGCGGATCCGGTCCTTCCGTCCGGCTCCGTAGTTCTGGCTGGAATAGGTGGAAAGGGCCATGCTCAGGGAGCCGAAGGGCTGCTGAACCAGCTGTTCCAGGCGGTTGGTGGCCGTAAAGGCAGCGACGGCATTGGCGCCGAAAGAATTGGTGAAGGTCTGCAGGGCGGTGGTGGAAACCGCGATAAGGCTCCACTGCAGTGCCAGGGGTAGGCCCATGCGGATGGCGCCTTTGGCGATTTTCCGGTCAAAGGGAAGGTAGGATCTGTTCAGCCGGAAGAAGGGATTGGTGCGGACTGCATAAAGCAGGGATCCGACCCCGGCTAGCAGCTGGGAAAGCATGGTGGCCAGGGCGGCGCCGAAAACGCCCAGGCCGAAGGAGCCTACAAACAGCAGGTCCAGCCCCACATTCAGGAAGCAGGAGAAAATCAGGAAGTACAGGGGCGTCCGGGAATCCCCCAGGGCGCGCTGCATGGAAGAGGCATAGTTGTAAACGGCAATCAGGGGTACCGAGGCGGAGGTCATCCGCATATAGGTGACAGCATCCGGAAGAATTTCCGCCGGCGTGCCCATCCATCCAAGCACGGTCGGAACCATCAGGAATGCAGTGACGCCGGTGACGAGCGAGGTGGACAGCATGATGTAGGCGGAGTTTACAATCGCCCGCTTTACCCGGTCATAATCCTTCGCGCCGTAATACTGGGCAGTGATGATGCCCCCGCCGCTGCTGATACCGTTGCAGACGGAGAAAAACAGGAAGGAAATGGAACCGGTGGCGCCCACCGCGGCCAGGGAATTGGCCCCCAGCAGTTTCCCCACAATCATTGAGTCCGCCAGGTTATAGGCCTGCTGGAACAGGTTGCCGATCAAAAGCGGAAGCGCAAACACAAAGAGCAGCCGCATGGGCCTGCCTTCAGTCATGTTCATCAGATTGCTTTTCCGCATGGGATCATCTCTTTTCCGCAATCAGTAAGGCGCTGGGAATTCTCGCCCCAGCTTGACCACCAGCATCACCGCCAGGATGGACAGCAGGGGATCGGGATTGCCGGCGATGATCACATCGTCAATGAGACGGCGTGAAAGCGCGGGATTCACCAGCAGCAGCACGCAGGTGAAGGCGCAGATACACAGGGCGGCGATGTGGCGGCGGCGGTATGGAGCGTCCATATTCTTCCACAGCCATTCGATCTGCTTGCACAACATCGTAAAAAAACTTCCTTTTCTGAACTGTCGGCAGGAAAGGAAAACCTCAGATCATCAGGCGGTAAATCTTTTCACAGTCTTCCTCATCCAGGGTGACAAAACCGGAGATGCTTCCCTGACGGCCGTCTCCCCGGCACAGGTTCCTGACTAATACGGGGATATCCTCTTCCCGGGCACCGAGTTCCGCAAAGCTGGCGGGCATGCCGATGGAAGAGAAGAACTGACGCAGTTTTTCAATGCCCTGCCGTGCGGTGACTTCCGGATGGGCAAAATCCATCTGGCAGCCCCAGACCCGGACGGCGACCTGGGCAAAGCGCATGACGTCATGGTTCATCACATAGGTGAATACCGCGGGCAGCGTAACGGCCAGGCCGGCGCCGTGGGCGCAGTCATAGAGGGCGGACAGCTCATGCTCGATATTGTGGCTGTTCCAGTCCTGGCTCCGGCCCACCCCGCAGGAGTTGTTGTGGGCCATCATGCCGGCCCACATGATGTTGGCCCGGGCTTCATAGTTGTCCGGGTTTTCAATGACCCGGGGACCTTCGTGGATCATGGTGAGCAGAAGCGCTTCAATCAGCCGGTCCGTCACTTCCACTTCCGGGGTGTTGGTGAGGTAGCGCTCATACAGGTGGGCCATGATATCGGTGATGCCCGCGGCGGTCTGGAAGGCTGGCAGGGTCTGGGTCAGGGCGGGATTCAGGATGGAGAATTTCGGCCGGATGGCGTCCCCGCTGGCGCCGCGTTTATACATGCCGTCCTCCAGGGTAATCACGCTGTCCGGGCTGCCTTCACTGCCGGCGGCGGCAATGGTCAGCACGGTGCCTACCGGCAGGGCTTCCGTGATGGGCTTTCCGCTGTAGAAATCCCAGAAATCACCGTCATAGACGGTGCCGGCGGCAATGGCCTTGGCGGAGTCAATGGAGCTGCCGCCGCCCACGGCCAGGATAAAGTCGATTTTTTCCTTCCGGCACAGTTCGATTCCTTCATAGACCAGACCGCTGCGGGGATTCGGCTTCACACCGCCCAGCAGGATATAAGCGATTCCTTCAGCTTCCAGGGAGGCTTTGACCCGGTCAATCAGGCCGGAACGCACAGCGCTTCCGCCGCCGTAATGAATCAGCACCCGGCTTCCGCCAAACCGTTTGACCAGTTCACCGGTGCGGTTTTCGGCATCCTTTCCGAAGGCAAAACAGGTGGGGGAATAAAAGGTAAAATTATGCATTGACTCTCCGCCCTTCCCCGGAATGCGGCCTCTGAAGAGATTGACACATTCTCGGAATTCATGATAAAATAATCATAATCCTTAAAGTTAACTCTAAGTCAATAGTCAGTATTAAAAAAGTACGGACAAACTGCCGGAAACAGCCGGAAACGCCGTAAAAACAAGGGAGGAATCATCCGATGAGAAAGGTCAGATGGGGTGTTCTGGGCACGGCGGATATCGCCAGGGGACAGACAATTCCCGGCATGCAGCAGGCGGAGCACTGCGAGCTGTATGCCATCGCGGGACGGAGGATCGAAAAGGCCAGGGATTACCGGGAGACCTTCGGGTTCCGGAAGGCATACGGCAGCTACGACGAGCTGTTGGCTGACCCGGAGGTGGAGGCGGTATATATTCCGCTGCCCAACGATATCCACTGTGAATGGACGGTCAAAGCCCTGAAGGCAAAAAAGCATGTGCTGTGCGAAAAGCCGCTGGCAGTTTCCGAGGCGCAGGCGGAGGAAATGTTCCGGGCGGCGGAAGAGAACGGAGTGCTTCTGATGGAGGCCTTTGCCTACCTGCACAGTCCTTTTGTACAGGCGGTGAAAGCCGAGCTGGACGCCGGCGTGATCGGGGATATCCGGTATTTTGAATCTGCCTTCATCACCGGACGGCGGCCGGATACGGATATCCGGCTCCGGCGGGAAACCTACGGCGGCTCCCAGTATGACCTGGGGTGCTACTGCACCAGCATGGCCCTGTGGATGCTGGGAAAGGAACCGGACCGGGTGATGGCTGCCGCGCATTTCTCGGAGAAGAAGATTGACCTGTTCACTTCGGCCCTGCTGGTGTATGAGAACGGCCTGACCGCCAGCCTGGACTGCGGCATGGTGCTGCCGGAGGGCCGGCTGGACCGTTTCCGCATCTGCGGAACGGAAGGCGAGATCGTTTCCCCGGTGGAATTCAACCAGTGCGGCGAGATCCCGTATACCATTGTCCGGAACGGCGTGAAGGAAACGAAAACCATCCATGCGCCGAACAACTATGCCCTGGAAACGGAACAGCTGAGCCTGTGCGTACTGACCGGGGAGAAACCCCATGTTTCCAGGGAATTCAGCCTGATGACCGCCCGGGTGACGGACCGGATCCTGCAGGCAGCCGGATACTGACGTTCCGGGGAATCCGGCCGGGAAAACAGGAGGAGACGCCATGAAGATGCTGTGGAAACTGAGCCGGGAGGCTGTCCGCTACAGGGGACTGTACATCATCGCCATTCTGGCCACCCTGGGGCTGACCGCGGTCAACCTGGCCGCCCCCAAGGCGCTTTCCGCCATGACGGGAATCGTGGAGCGGGGCGTGGATGAAGCCGGCCTGCACCGGATCGGCGTGCTGACCGGGGTGCTGGTGGGCCTGTACCTGCTGCGGATCCTGTTCCGTTTCCTGAGCAACTACCTGGCCCACAAGGCTGCCTGGTACCTGGTGGGGGACCTGCGGACCCGGACCTATGACAAGCTGGAACGGATGCACCTGGGTTACTTCCACGACAAGCAGACCGGCGATCTGATGAGCCGGATTGTAAACGATACCCGGGATTTTGAACTGCTTTACGCCCATATGATCCCGGAAACCATCACCAACCTGGTGACCTTCCTGGGGGTGCTGGCGGTACTGCTGACCATCAATCCGAAGCTGGCCCTGATCACCTGCGCGCCGATTCCCCTGATCCTGGTTTCCGGCGTCATCTTCTCCAAAAAGGTCCGGCCCTTCTTCCGGATTTCCCAGAAGAAGATGGGGGAACTGAACGGCAAACTGCAGGACAATCTTTCCGGCATCCATGAGATCCAGTCCTTCGGCCGGGAGGAATATGAAACGGGCAAAGTGGATGAGCGGAATTTTGAGCATATCCGGGCCATGCTCCACGCCCTGAAGATCAGCGCCGTGTTCCATCCTTCCGTGGAGTTCATCTCTTCCCTGGGGACGATCCTGGTGGCGGGCTTCGGCGGGTACCTGGCCTACCGGGAAGGCCTGCGGGTGGAGGACGTGGTGGCTTTCCTGCTGTACCTGGGACTGTTCTATGCCCCGGTGACCGGCCTGGCCAACCTGCTGGAAAACATGCAGCAGTCCATGGCCGGGGCGGAGCGGGTGCTGGCGGTGCTGGACACGCCCTGCGAGATTCAGGACAGGCCGGGGGCGGTGCCGCTGGAGCATGTGCGGGGCGATATTACCTTTGACCATGTAAGTTTCTCCTACAGCAGCGACATGCCGGTGCTCCGGGATGTGTCCTTCCATTGTGAACCCGGGGAAATGCTGGCGCTGGTGGGTCCCACAGGGGTAGGAAAGACCACGCTGACCCAGCTGATATCCCGCTTCTATGAACCCACGGCGGGGCATATCCTGATTGACGGCCGGGATATCAGCCAGGTGACCCTGGAAAGCCTGCGGCAGTGTATATCCCCGGTGCTGCAGGACACCTTCCTGTTTAACGGCACTATTGCGGAGAATATCGGCTATGCGGTGCCGGATGCCGGGCCGGAGGATATCCGGAACGCGGCGAAGGCAGCCAATATCCATGAGGATATCATGGCCATGCCGGAGGGTTATGAAACCCGGGTGGGCGAACGGGGCCTGCGGCTTTCAGGGGGACAGAAGCAGCGGGTGGCCATTGCCCGGGCGATCCTGCGGAAATCCCCGATCATCATCCTGGATGAGGCCACGGCCTCGGTGGACGTTGAAACGGAGCAGCAGATCCAGAAAGCGGTGGCGGGGATTGCCGGGACCCGGACTATCATTGCCATTGCCCACAGGCTGTCCACCATCCGGAATGCGGACAAGATCCTTGTGATAGAGGAGGGCCGGGTTACGGAAGAGGGCACCCATGAGGAGCTGGTGGCGCTGGGAGGCAGCTATGCCCGGATGAACCGGATCCAGGGCGCGGCCACCGGCGGGATTGCCTGAAGGGCCATGATTTGACAAAAAAAGCCGGAACCCATAAAATAGGGACGAACTTTAAAGTTCGCTCTAAGACAGAGACCGGGAGAGGATGTAAATGTATTCAATTCAGGATGTCAGTAAAAAAACCGGACTGACAGCGCATACGCTGCGGTATTATGAAAAGGAAGGCCTGATCTCCGGGGTGGAACGCACCCAGGGAGGCTTCCGCCAGTATACGGATGAGGACCTGGAGCGCTTGGGACTGATCTGCTGCCTGAAGAATACCGGTATGTCCATCCAGGAAATTGCCCGGTTTGTGCAGCTGACCCGGGAAGGGGACCATACCCTGAAGGAACGGGTGGAGCTGCTGCGGGAGCACCGGGAACGCGTGCTGGAGCGGATGGATGAAATGCAGAAGCACCTGGAGAAGGTGACCTGGAAGCTGAATTTCTTCTCGGAAAAGCTCCGGGCTTATGAAGCCGGACAGAAGAAAAACTGAAGAATCCGAAGCGTATATGACAAAGCGCCTTCCCGGAAACGGGAAGGCGCTTTTGCGCGGATCAGGCGGCTTACTGCCTGTTCAGGGACAGGCCGGCCCGCTCCAGCGCCATGACCAGCACGGGGACCAGGACCAGGTGCAGGATGATGCCCGGGAAAGGCTTCACAAAGGCCCGGATCCATACGAAATGCAGGAGGGACTCACCGATCACCGCCAGCCCGGTCTTCAGCAGGACCAGGTAAACAATTCCGTAGACGATGCGGCCCGCAAGCATTGCGATGATCAGAACCGCATAGATGCTCCATTTTTTCCGGGGGAACAGACGGTACAGCAGTCCGGCCACGCAGCCGTAGGCAGCCAGTTCAAAAGCCATGACAACCGCATCGGGGAACAGGGCAGGCATGCCGGAAACCAGGGAACTCATCAGCGGGGCTGTAAAGCCCACCGCCAGTCCCCAGGGCCAGCCGCAGAGGAAACCGCACAGCAATACCGGAACATGCATCAGGGAGAGCCGTTTGCCGATATCCGGGATCCTCCCGGCTACAGAGGGCATGAGCATGGCCAGCGCCAGGAAAAGGGCTGCATATGTCAGTTTCCGAACCTGAATGGATTTCATATCTTTGTCCTTTCCCTGCCGGATACCCGGCAGGTTTTCTGTTCTGTTATCCGCAGGGGATTATACCCACAAAAGCAGGTCCCGGTCAATGACGCGCCTGCCGGAAAGGGCTTACCGGGTGAAGTTGGTCCATACCCGGGGCTCTTCCGCTTTCGGGAGACCCAGGTCCTTCCTGCCCAGGGCAATGCTCTGCATCAGGAAGGTCATGTTACGGGCCAGCACGCGCATGACCTGCCGGCCTTCGTCATCCACCCGGCCTTCCCCGGGCTCCCAACCGTAGATATTGTTCCAGTACCGGCTGGTGGCGACGGGCATGTTTGCCAGGGTAAAGAATTTGTTCAGCTCGTCAAAGGTGGCGGTGCAGCCGGAACGCCGGGCGCTGACCACGCTGGCCCCGACCTTCAGGCTCTTGTCGAAGGAGGTGCTGTAAAACAGACGCTGGAGGGCGGACATGAGGGTGCCGTTGGCGGAACCGAAATAGACCGGGGAGCCGATGACCAGCCCGTCAGCGGCTTCCAGTCTGGGAGCCAGATCATTGACGATGTCGTTAAAGACGCATTTCCCGGTTTTACGGCAGGTTTCGCAGGCGATGCAGCCCCGGATATCCATACGGCCCAGCAGAATGTTTTCATACTCCACGCTGCATTCGTCAAAAACCTGCTCCATTTCCCGGAAGGCCAGGGCAATATTGCCGTTTTTCCTGGGGCTGCCGTTGAGCATCAGAACTTTCAGTTTTCTGTCCATTTTTCTCTTCTCCCTGTTTGATTGGTTTTATAACTGCGTACCGAAAAGATAGGATCCTTTTCCGACGGTCCGGATTTTTCCGTCCAGGACAATCTCCGCCGGTACCGGCGTGTCGATTTCATACCGGATGCCGTGATCGGTATACTTCCAGGCGGAACGGATCCGTCCGTGCACCGTGTCCAGGACAGCCTCCAGGCTGTTCAGGCGGGGGTCGGGCAGGGGGGCAATCCGGGCCCGGGCAAATCCCGGTTCAGCCGGCTGGATGCCGCAGGCCACGCCGAAGACCCAGTCCGCCACCGAGCCGTAGGCATAATGGTTATAGGAGTTCATGTCTTCATCCCAGAAGGAGCCGTCGGGCCTGATGCCGTCCCAGTGCTCCCACATGGTGGTGGCGCCTTTGGAAATGGGGTACAGCCAGCCGGGATACTCCTTTCGCAGCAGCAGGGACCAGGCGGTCTCCCCGTGGCCGTAGCGGCTCAGTGCGTGCAGCAGGTGGGGTGTACCCACCAAGCCTGTCTGCAGATGCATGCCGCAGGCGGCGATCTGCTCGGCCAGGGCGTCCGCCACTTCCTGCGGATGATCTGTCAGGCCGAAGCGGAGGGTCAGGACTTTCTCGGTCTGGGTGTTCAGGGAATTCCCGAAACGCGCCTGATAAGCAGCCCGGATCCGGCTGTGCAGCGCCTCATAGGCGCTGACATCCTTTCCCAGCAGCCTGCCGGCCCGGATCACAATGTCCACGGAATTAGCATAAAAGGCGCTGCAGATCAGGTCGTCATTGCTGTATCCGCGCTTGGCCATCTCAACATCAGCGGGAACATAATCCTCCGGGGTGTCCAGGGCCAGCCAGTCCCCGTAGGTCCAGCAGCCCGTGCACAGGTCCTTTTCGGCGGAAACCGTGGGGATATAGGCGACCCATTTTTCCATGGCGGGATACATGTCCGCCAGGAAGGAAACATCACCGTAGGTCTGGTACAGCTGCCAGGGAATGATGGTAACCGCATCCGACCAGGCGCTGCCGCCGGGTTTGTAGGATGTCAGGCTGGGGACCACATCCGGCACCCATCCGTTTTCATACTGGGCGGCGCGGACATCCGCCAGCCATTTGCGGAAAAACTGCCGTACATCATATTGGTAGGTGGCGGCGCGGCAGAAGATCTGCGCGTCTCCGGTCCAGCCGTACCGTTCATCCCGCTGGGGACAGTCCGAAGGAATATCCAGGTAGTTGCCCTTCTGGCTCCAGAGAATGTTGCTGAACAGCCGGTTCAGCAGGGGATCGCTGCTCTGCAGCCAGCCGGTGCGCTTCATTTCCGAATGCAGTACCACGGCCCTGAGGCAGTCCGGCGAAAAACCTTCCGGCGCTTCATCAATCCGCAGGTAGCGGAAGCCGAAGAAGGTGAAGCGGGGCTTATAGGACTGATGCCCCTCCCGGCAGACATAATGCAGCTGGCTGCGGGCGGAACGGTAGTTGGCCGTATAGAAATTGCCGTCCCTGTCCAGCACCTCGGCGGTTGAAAACGACAGCCTTTCCCCGGCACGGGCATCCAGTTCAAACGCCATATAGCCTGTCAGGTTCTGACCGAAATCCACCACCCATTCACCCCGGGGCGTGCGGAATGAGGAAACGGGATAAACCGTTTCCTGCTCATGTACCTCCGGACCTTCCTGGGGAATCAGCATGGATTTCGGGAAATCACAGGTTTTTGCCGGCACGAAGGAGGGCTGCCGGGTCATGTCCGCGTCCTCCCCGATGAAAATGCCGCTGAGGGTTACCGTGCTTTCGGCAACCTCCCAGGTTTCATCCGTCAGGATAATTTCCTCCCGGCCGTCTTCCGCCACCAGGCGGAGGGCGGCAATGAGCATGGCAGGCAGGGACTCATCCGGATTGCTGGTTCCGGTCCAGGGGGCGTTGGTCCTGCGGAACCAGCCGTTGGCAACGGTAATCTCCAGGGTGTTCTCCTTCTCCAGCAGGGCTGTCACGTCATAGGACTGCACCTGCAGGCGTTTGCGGTATTCCGTCCATCCCGGGGCCAGGATAAAATTACCTGCCCGGCGGCCGTTCACCAGGGCTTCATATACGCCGTCGCAGGTGACCTCCAGCGTGGCGGAGCGGAGAGACTGTTCGCAGGAAAAGGTTTTGCGGAATACCGGCACAGTGACGGAGGAAGCTCCGTACAGGGTAATCCAGGAGGCCTGTTCAATCAGCATAGGACCCTTTCTCCTTTCAGGATTTCAGCCGCGTCAGCGGGAATAGCTTTCCAGCAGTTCCACGATGCACTTCAGTTCCGGCGCGTCCAGGTAGTTATACTCCCCGCCGCCGTCCACGTAGATGCCGTGCTGCACCAGCCGCAGGCCGGCGGCTTCCGCACGGGCCACCTGGGCTTTGGAATCCCGGACCTGGAAGGCCAGGTGATGCATTCCTTCGCCGTGTTCGTTCAGGAAGGTCCGCCAGGTGGAGGGTTCCTCGTTAGGCTGGATCAGCTCCAGCTGCAGGCCCGGGCCCACATCAAAGAAGGCCAGGAGGGAATTCGCCTTCGGGGCGGGCTGCCCTTCAAAGACAGTCTGTGTAACTTCGTAATCGCCGCAGGGCTGGGTTTCCGGCACATCCACGCCCAGGAACGCGGCCCATTTCCGCTTGGTTTCCTCAATATCCTTCACAATAAAGCCCACCTGGGCCACCAGGTTGGTTCCCACAATACCGGCCATCGGCATATCCTCCCTGTATTTTTTTGTGAAGCCGGCACCGGGTCCGGCTGCTTCCTGCCGTCAGTTTACAAATTAAAGCTTACTCTAAGTCAATATCAAACTGAACAGAAAAGAGGCAGAGCCCCGGAAACCGGGGCCCGGGCAGCGGGCAGAAAAACAGCGGCAGCTTTTTCAGACTGCCGCCGGATTTTACTGATTCAGATGAAGGTAACCGGAGGGAATGTGGCAGTAGCCGCCGGGATTTTTCACCAGGTATTTCTGGTGATATTCCTCCGCCGGATAGAAGTTCCGGAGGGGCTCCAGCTCCACCGCCAGCTTTGCACCGGCCTTTTCCTCCTCTTTCCGGTAAACGGCTTCAATCTCCGGCAGCAGGGAAGCATCGGTGTAATAAATTCCCGTCCTGTACTGGATGCCCTCGTCATGTCCCTGCCGGTTGACGGACAGGGGATCGATGACCATAAAGTAGTAATCCAGCAGGGCGGTCAGGGTGATGGCCTGCTCATCGTAGTCGATCCGGAGGGTCTCGGCATGGCCGCTGTCGGCGCATACCTCCTCATAGGAGGGCGCTTTTTCCGGACCGTTGGCGTAACCGACCTCCGTGCGGATCACGCCGCCGAACTGGTCAAAAAACTGCTGCATACCCCAGAAACAGCCGCCGGCCAGATAAATGGTTTTCATGGTATTCATCCTCCTGATTCTCTGTGATGTTTCCTTTACAGGCAGGCAATCAGCCGGTCCGTATCCTCCGGGGTTGTGGCCCAGCTGGTGACGATCCGCATGATGACCCGGCCCTCCGGCGTCTGCTCGATAAAGCTCATCTCCACTTTTTCGGACAGGGCGTCTGCCCGGGCTTTGTCCAGCAGGATAAAGAGCTGGTTGGTGGGAGAGGGCGGAGTCAGTTCATAGCCTTTGGCGGTGAGGGCTTCCCGGATGCGGGCGGCGGATTCAATGGCGGGAACGCCGATCCGTTGGTACAGGCCGTCCGTGAACAGCACGTCAAACTGCAGGCCGGTGATCCGGCCCTTGGCCAGCAGGGCGCCGTGCTGCTTGATCATGGTGAAGAGATGCGGAACGAGTCCGGGATTCGGGATGACCGCCGCCTCGCCGAACAGGGCGCCGCATTTGGTACCGCCGATATAGAAGGCGTCACAGAGGGCGCCCAGGTCGGGCAGGGTGATGTCGTTTTCCGGACAGGCCAGCGCATAGGCCAGCCTGGCGCCGTCCAGGTACAGCGGGATTCCGTAGGAGCGGCATACCCTGCTGATGTCCCGGAGCTCCTCCAGGGAGTACAGGGTGCCGTATTCCGTGGGATGGGAGAGATAGACCATGCCGGGCATGACCATGTGGTCCCGGTTTGCGTCCTGCAGGTATTCCTCCATACAGGCCCGGACGGTGTCCGCAGCCAGTTTGCCGTCCCGGTGGGGCAGGGCCAGCACCTTGTGCCCGCAGAATTCAATGGCGCCGGCTTCGTGAACGCTGATATGGCCGCTCCGGGCGGAAATCACACCCTGCCAGGGACGCAGCAGTGCGTCAATCATAACAGCGTTGGTCTGAGTGCCGCCGGCCAGGAAGAACACATCCGCCTCCGGGGTGCCGCAGGCTTCGCGGATCCTGCTGCGGGCGGATTCGGAATATTCATCCAGTCCGTATCCCGCGGTTTTTTCCAGATTGGTCCGGGCCAGCCGCTCAAGGATCAGCGGGTGGGCACCCTCCATGTAATCTGAGGCAAAGGACGGTTTTCTTTCTTCAGGCATCGGAAGCGGAACCTCCAGTCATTTCTTTTTCAATGGCTTCACAGAAGCCGGGCAGTTCCCGTTTCAGGCGGACGAACCTTCCCTCCCGGTTCAGGAATACATGCTCGGAACGGGCTTCGCAGACAAGGCTGCCCTGTTCCTTTTCCATCCGGTACCGGAGGACCAGCACCACGCCGTTAAAGGATTCGGGAACGATGGAGACCGTGATCCGGTCCCCGAAGGTGCAGGGGCTTTTGTATTCACAGGACAAAGCTTTCACCGGGGAAACAATGCCCGCAGCTTCCATGGCGGCATAGGGGAAACCCAGCTGATCCAGGAACCCGATCCGGGCTTCCTCCATCCAGTGGATATAGTTGGCGTGATGGGCAATCCCCATCATGTCTGTTTCATAATACTGAACCGTACGGGAGAAAGCTTTCATCCGCATAACCCCATTTCGTTCAAATGGTGCGCCGGAGCGCACGCCTCATGCTACCACGAAAAATATCTTTTATGCAATATTTTTTTCGGCTGTATTGCATCGCGGAATGCTTTTTGATAGAGTGAACGGGAAGGAAACAAAGATGGCCGGAATCCCGGGGACACCCGGATACCGATGAAAGGATCAAGGAGGCTTGACCGGATGAAAACCCTGTACCTGGAATGCAATATGGGCGCCGCGGGTGATATGCTGACGGCGGCGCTGCTGGAACTGACCGGGGATCCGCAGGCTTTTGCGGACCGGATGAATGCCCTGGGACTTCCGGGGGTGCATGTAAGCGCGGAGCCGGCGGTGAAATGCGGTCTCACCGGCACCCATATGAAGGTGACGGTGGACGGGGAGGAAGAGGAATCCGCGGACGCCCCTTCCCATGACCACGAACATTCCCATGATCATGATCACGGCCACGACCATGATCATGACCATGAACATCACCACGGGCATCACCATGCCTCTGTTTCGGATATCAACGGCCTGATTGACAGCCTGGCGGTTTCCGAACGGGTCAGGGCGGACGCGAAGGCGGTGTACGCCCTGATCGCGGACGCGGAAAGCCGGGTGCACGGCCGCCCGGTGACAGAGATTCACTTCCATGAGGTGGGCACCCTGGACGCGGTGGCGGACGTGGTGGGCGTATGCCTGCTGATGGAACAGCTTTCCCCGGACCAGGTGCTGGCTTCCCCGGTGCATACCGGCAGCGGCCATGTGCACTGCGCCCACGGAATCCTGCCGGTGCCGGCCCCGGCTACGGCGCTGATCCTGGAGGGAATCCCTTCCTACAGCGCGGGAGTGCGGGGAGAACTGTGCACCCCCACCGGCGCCGCGCTCCTGAAGCATTTTGTAAACCGCTTCGGGGACCGTCCGGTGATGACGGTGAGTGCCATCGGCTACGGCATGGGCAAAAAGGACTTTGAGCAGGCAAACTGCATCCGGGCTTTCCTGGGAGAGAGCGAAGGGACCCGGGAAGCGGTGACCCGGCTGGAATGCAACCTGGACGATATGACCGGGGAGGATATCGGCTTTGCCACGGAACAGCTGTTCCGGGCCGGCGCCCGGGATGTGTTTACCCAGGCCATCGGCATGAAGAAGAACCGGCCGGGAATCCTGCTGTCGGTGATCTGCCTGCCGGAGGACGCGGACCGGCTGGCTGCGGCCATGATGAAGTATACAACCACCCTGGGCATCCGCCGCCAGGATATGAGCCGGTACGTGCTGGACCGCCGGGAGGAAACCGTCCGCACGCCCTACGGGGAAGTGCGGGTCAAGCGCGCCTCGGGCATGGGGACGGAACGGTCCAAGCCGGAGTATGAGGATATCGCGGCGCTGGCCAGGGAGCAGGGGATTTCACCGGCGGAAGTCCGGAAAGAGATCCGCTGAAAGGAACAGAAGAAAATGACTGCATACATCTGGGACCTGGACGGGACCCTGCTGGATTCCTACGGCGTGATTACTGCCGCAGCGGCGGAAACAGCCGCGGAAGCGGGACAGGAGGATCCGGAGGAACTGGTATACAAAGCGGTGAAACAGGGTTCTGTCACCGCCTACCTGAAGGACGTCAGCGCCCGCAGCGGGACGGCCTTTGAAAAGCTGATGGAGCGCTATCGCTTCCATACCCATGCCCATGATGACCTGATCACGCTGACGGATGGCGCGGCGGAAGCGCTGGAACGGCTCCGGCGGTCAGGGGCGGAGCACTTTGTCTATACCCACCGGGGCAGTTCCTCGGAACCGATCCTGCGCAGGCTGGGGATCCTGGACTTTTTCCGGGAAGTGGTGACGTCGGAATACGGGCTGGCGCCGAAGCCGTCCGGTGACGGCGTACGGTACCTGCTGGACAGATACGGGCTGGATCCCCTGGAAACCTGGTATGCGGGAGACCGGAGCCTTGACGTGCTGTGCGCGAAGGACGCGGGGGTCAAAGCCCTGCTGTATCTTCCGCCTGATTCCTGCGTCAGCGCCACGGGACAGGAGGACCGGATCATCCGGGACCTGGGGGAACTGTAAGGAAACGCGCATAAAAAGCGGCATGGCAGTTTCTGCCATGCCGCTTTTTTTTGCTTTCCGGTCAGGAGGGCCGGAAGGTGTCCTTTTCCACCGCTTCGTACAGGTCCCGGTTCATCCGGCGCTCAAACTCCGCCTTCAGTTCCAGGTTCCGGTTCCATTTCTTCGGGTCATAATATCCGTAGCGCCGCCTGACGTCAGACATCCGGTCCTCGATGTCCATGACCCCTTCGGCGCCGGAAATGGAGTCGCACAGCTGGATCAGCCGGTCATAGTCGTCCGGCACGGTTTCCTGCAGCTTTGTGAGGATCAGCTCTGTTTCCGCCTCCGTGGTGTCGAAACTGCCCACGTAGCCTTCAATCCGCATATCGTTAAAGGAATGGGTCAGGCAGATCCGGGCGGCATCGGGATAGCCCAGCTGCATCATATAGGTATATCCGTCGGACACATGGCCCAGGTGCCGCTTGCCGAACCGTCTGCCGATGTCATGCAGCAGGCCCAGCACATAGGCTTTCTCCGGGCACAGGCCGGCCAGGGAGGCGATTTTCCGGGCGCAGTGGGCGGCGGTCCGGCTGTGATCCCCCCAGGGCCCCGGGTTGCGCTGTTCTGCTTCCGCCAGGAGGGCTTCTGCTTCCGCAGCATCCGGATACCGGCCCTTGCCGGGGTTGGCGATCCGGACATAGTATTTGCTTTCATCCCGGGAGGCGATCCGGCCGCCGTTTTTCAGCATGACCCGCAGGGACGCGGGATTGTCCCGGTTCACACGGAGATAAATCTCCTCCTCCGGTACAATGCGGCGGGCTTCCGCCAGGGTCAGGCGCAGGCCCTCCGTGCCGTATCCCTTTCCCCGGAAGGGCCGGGCTATGTAATATCCGATATGGCCGGCGCCGGTGCGCAGGGATTCGCACAGAAAGTGCCGGATCCGGAACTGGCCCACGACGGTATCGCCGTCCCAGAGGAAAAAGAAGGTTTCCGGCACATAGCCTTCCGGCAGGCCTGTTCCTTCCGCGAAGGCCAGCATCTGCGGCAGGGCCCGGTCCCGGAACTCCTCCAGGGAAACACCGGGCCACTCGTTGGTCAGGCCGTTCTCATCCTCCGGCATATCCCGGACAAACGCCCATTCCTTTTCCAGGTCTTCCGGACTGGCTTTTTTCAGACAGATTCCGCCGGCCATGTTTTCCCTCCTGTCCCCGCGCCTCCGGAGGAGGCGGGAATGATGGTTGGCGGTATTATACAGGGAACCGCAGGGAATGGCAACCGGCAGCCGGAAAAAACGCTTGACGGGGACTTCTTCCCGGGGTATACTTTTCCCAATATTTTCCGGAAAGGAGCTCTTCATATGGCGATGTATATGATGTATGGCGCTGGTAAGAAGACCGAAGCGGGTAAAGGCTGCGGTTATTATTTCGCGTACAGCCGTATGAAGAGCGGGGAAAAGTAGATCCCGGGAATGCGCACCGCATTTGACGATCACTTATCTCTCGCAGGTAAGTGATCGTTTTTTATTCCCCGGGAAATAAAACAGAACGCAGGGAGATGAGACACATGCTGAACAAAACCGGAACCCAAACACTGGAAACCCACAGGCTGATCCTGCGGAGATTCCGGATCGAAGACGCGGAAGACATGTTCAACAACTGGGCGTCGGATCCGGAAGTGACGAAATTCCTGACCTGGCCTACGCATCAGAATATGGATACGACCAGCTGGGTGCTGAATGACTGGATCCCGCGCTATGAGGACGGCGGTTATTTCAACTGGGCCATTGAATGGAAGGAAACGGGCCGTGTCATCGGCGGAATTGCGGTGGTCCGCCTAGAAGAAGCGATCGGGGAAGCGGAGATCGGATATAACCTGGGCCGGGCATTCTGGGGAAAGGGCATCATGCCGGAAGCCCTGCGGGCTGTGATGGATTACCTGTTTGATACGGCAGGTGTCAACCGGATCTGCGCGGGACATGATGTGAACAATCCGAAGTCCGGCCGGGTGATGGAAAAGGCCGGAATGAAAAAGGAAGGCATCCGCCGCGGCGGCGGAATCAACAACCAGGGGATCTGCGATGTGGCCTGTTATGCCCTGCTGCGGAGCGACAGGACAGCAAACCCTGTCCGGGAAAAGGCCCGGGTGACGGTGCGCTTTGCCCGGGAGGAGGACCTGGAGCGGGTCAATGAACTGCGGAAGCAGGTCAACGATGTGCATGTGGCCGGAAAACCGGACGTTTTCAAACCCGGTTTCTGTGAAGAACTCCGGAACCACATCCATACCATCTGGGCAAACCCCAATGAAAAAATCGCAGTGGCGGAAATCAACGGGCAGGTCTGCGGATTCGCGGTATTGAATCATATTGTGCGGCCGGAAAACCCCTTTATGTTCGAGCGGGATTTCCTGGACATTGATGAGTTCGGGGTGGATGAGGGCTGTCGGCGGCAGGGAGCGGCCGCCGCCATGATCCGGTTCATCCGGGAGTGGGCAAAGGAGCAGGGTTTCCGCCGGATTGAGCTGAACATGTGGGAGTTCAACCGGGGTGCGCTGGCCTTCTATGAAGCGGCCGGCCTGGCCACCTACAGGAGATACATGGAGGTTTATGTATGAGAATTCAGTTTGAAACCGAGCGGCTGATCATCCGCCCCCTGACGCCGGAGGACGCGGAAGCCGCGTTCCGCTGGTGCGGGGATCCGGCGGTGAACACCTATATGATCTATCCCCTTTATCACCGGGCGGAGGATGTGCGGACCTGGCTGGAAAGCCGGGATCCGGACGATCCGGACAACTATGACGAGGGAATTGTGCTGAAGAGCACCGGGGAGCTCATCGGCAGCGGCGGAATGCACTTTGTGCCGGAACGGAACGCCTGGGAAATCGGCTACAACCTCCGGGCGGACCAGTGGGGGAACGGGTATACCGTGGAATACATCACTGCCCTGCTGGAAGAGATCCGGAAGGTACGGCCGGTGGAGGCCATTGACGGCATTTTCGCCGCGGAAAACAGCAAGAGCCGCCGGGTGATGGAAAAGCTGGGCATGACCTGGGTGCGGGATACCAGCTTTGACAGGCTGGACGGCAGCCAGACTTTTCCGGCGAAATACTACCGGCGGAACATGCCGCAGCCGGCAGACGTGTGCGGGGTCTGCGAACGGATTGAAAAGACCCGGCAGGGACTGAACCCGTATTTTGTGAAGGAGCTGAAGACGGGGTATGTGGTGCTGGGAGACCATCAGCGCTTTGAGGGCTATACCCTGCTGCTGTGCAGGGAGCATGCCACGGAGCTGAACCAGCTGGCCCCGGATTTCCGGGATGCGTTCCTGAAGGATATGGCGGTGACGGCGGAAGCTGTGCAGAATGCGTTCCGCCCGGACAAGATGAACTATGAACTGCTGGGGGCGGGAAAGGGAAGGCATATGCACTGGCATCTCTTCCCCCGGCGGCAGGGCGATACGCCCCGGCCGGGACCGGTCTGGCAGGCGGAGGACCTGCATGACGACCGGTGGCTGCCGTTGCCGGAGAAACTGGAGGAACTGAAGGCAGCCCTGAAGAAGGAACTGGATCTTCTGTACTGATCCCCGGCGGGGCAGGGATGGAGCGGCAGCGCTCCATCCTTTTTTATTGCAAAACTATACTGACAGTATAGAAAAAAATATACAAATCATACGGACGGTCTCTTCCGTCCCGGCGACGGGGCCTGTATAATGCAGGGGAACAGAGAGGAGGTCGAAGCGATGGAAACAAAACTGGCGGAGAATATCCGGGCTTACCGCAAGCAGCGGAACCTGACCCAGGAGCAGCTGGCGGAGGTTCTGGGAGTAACGGTGGGAGCGGTGCATAAATGGGAAAACCGGCTGTCCACCCCTGAACTGGCCATGATCATGGAGATGGCGGATTTGTTTGATGCTTCGGTGGATGTGCTGCTGGGGTACCGGATGAAGGACAACGGCCTGGACGCGCTGCTGAACCGCCTGCTCCGGTATACCCAGAAACTGGATCCGGCAGCCCTGCCGGAGGCGGAGAAAGCCCTGGCCCGTTATCCCCATTCCTTCCGGATCGTGTATACCTGCGCCAGGATATACCTGGGATACGGCGGCAGTTCCCATGATCCCGGCATGCTCCGCCGGGCGCTGGAACTGCTGGAAAAAGCCCGGATCCTGCTTCCGCAGAATGATGATCCCCGGGTCAGCGACGCGGTGATCTGCGGTGATATGTCCGTGGCCTATGCCAATCTGGGAGAGCAGGATAAAAGCCTGGAACTCATGAAGAAGCACAACGCGGGCAATCATTTCAGCAGTCAGATCGGATCCGCGCTGGCAGTGTTCATGAACCGCCCGGAGGATGCGGTGCCATACCTGTCTGAAGCCATGGTGGAGGCCCTGTCCGATATGCTGAATATCGCGCTGGGCTATGTGTTTGTTTACCGGTCCCGGGAGGACTGGGTATCTGCGCTGGACATGGCATCCTTCATCAGTGAAATGATCCGCGGCCTGAAGAAGGGTGATTCCCCGGGATTTATGGACAAGACCCTGGCGGAGGTCCTCTGCGTCCTGGCCTATACCCAGGGGAAAGCCGGACAGGCGGCGGCTGCCCGGGCCAGCCTGGAGGAGGCTGCGCGTTATGTGTTCCGTTTTGATTCAACACCGGATTATACCCTGAAGGATATGCGCTTCCTGGAGGGCACAGAGTGTACCAACGCCTTTGATACCCTGGGGGCTGCAGCGTCCGACAGCATCATGTATCTGCTCGGCCGGCTGGATGATCCGGCATTTACAGCACAGTGGAAGGAGATTTCAGCCCGTGAACAGGACAGCGGCAGAAAAGAGTAATGTGTTTTTCAACCGGAACTACCGGCTGGTTTTCCTGGGCGCCCTGGTATCGGAACTGGGCGCACTGCTGTACAGCTTCTCCGTGGGCTTCTATATCCTGCAGATCAGCCATAACAACGCTTTCCTGCAGGGACTGTACCTGTCTCTGTGCGGCGCTGCCCTGCTGGTTTTCACGCCGGTGGGCGGTGTGCTGGGAGACCGTTTCAACAAAGCAAAGATCATGTATGTCTGCGATTACCTGAAGGGCGGCATGATCCTGCTGGCCACGGTCCTGATGCTGCTTTTCCGGGAACCGGAGGCGCATATCGCGATCCTGTTCGCACTGGGAATCCTGGGCAACGTGATCAGCGGCATTTTCACGCCGGCAGCCGGCGCACTGATTCCCCACATTGTGGAACCGGAAAAGCTGCAGCAGGCCAACGCGTATTTTTCCGTCAAGAGCGCCCTGGAGGGAATCGTGGGCCTGGTGCTGGCCGGGATCCTGTATGCCGCCCTGCCGGTTTACACGCTGTTCTTCCTGGTGGGACTGTGCTTTGCGGCTTCCGGCGTGTCTGAGATGATGATCCGCTGTGAGCATACGCCGTCCCCGGAGAAGCTGACGCTGAAGCTGGCACTGCGGGATATGGGGGACGGACTGGCCTACCTGAAGACGAAGAAGGCGATCCTGGCCCTGCTGGGAGCAGTGATTTTCATCAACTTTTTCGCCGCGCCCGTTACAGGGAACTTCCTGCCGTATTTTGTCCGGACGGACCTGGCCGGGGCGCCTTCCTACCTGCTGGACCGGCTGCTGACGCCGGAACTCTGGTCCTCGGTGATCAGCGTGTGCATCGGCATCGGCTCCCTGGCGGGGGCGGCGGTGCTCAGCGCCCGGAAACCGCCGGAAAAGTGCGGCCGCAGCATTGCGGTCCGCCTCTGTTACAACGCGGCGGTGATGATCGGCCTGTTCCTGGGATACTGGCTGCTGGTGGACCGGGGCGGTTCCCTGAACCTGTTCCTGGTTCTGTTCTGCGGAGGCTGCGTGATTGTGGGACTGCTGCTGGCGTTTATCAACATTCCCGTCAACACAGCCCTGATGCGGATTGTGGACCGGGACAAGCTGAGCAAGGTTAACAGCCTCATCAGCATCGGCGCCCAGGGAATGACTCCCATTGCTTCCGTACTGGCCGGCGCGGTGCTGCAGTCTTTCGGCTCCACAGCCCTGCTGCTTGCCTGCACCCTGGGGTTTACCGTGACCGCCGCGATGCTGATGGCAAACAGGCAGGTCAGGGACCTTTGAATGAGAAAGCTGATCAAAGAAAAGAATACTGCCTGCAGGCAGAAGACAAACCGGAGGGGTATCCTTCCGGTTTTTTGCGGTGTCAGCGGGGGATTTCATGCTTTTGCATCCGGGAGAAACATGGTAAGATAACCGGGAGAATGATCCGGAAAAGAGCAAAAAGGAGAAACCATGGATTATCAGGTATTTGTTCAGGCAATCAGGGACCGGCTGTTTCAGCTGCAGGATGCCGGCTACCGGGAAATGCAGATCCGGATTATTCCGACGGTCAGCCCCGACAGGATCATCGGTGTACGGACGCCTGCCCTGCGGGAAATGGCAAAACAGCTGGCCCGGGAAGAAGAAATCCGCGGTTTCCTGGGGGATCTGCCCCACCGGTATTTTGAGGAGGACCAGCTGCACGCGTTCATCATTTCCGGTATGAAGGACTATGATGAATGCCTCCGGGAACTGGACCGTTTTCTGCCGTATGTGGATAACTGGGCCACCTGCGACCAGATGTCACCCAGGGTATTCAGAAAACACCGGAAAGAGCTGTTGGATATTATCCGGGCATGGATCGGATCGGGGAAAACGTATATCATCCGTTTCGGCATCGGAATGCTGATGGAGCATTACCTGGATGAAGAATTTGACCCGGCTTATCCGGAAATGGCGGCCGCGGTCCGGTCAGAGGAATACTATGTCAACATGATGACGGCCTGGTATTTTGCCACGGCGCTGGCAAAGCAGTATAAAACCGTGCTGCCTTTTCTGGAAAACCGCGAGCTGGATGAATGGACGCATAACAAGGCCATCCAGAAGGCCATTGAGAGCTACCGGATTACGCCGGAACAGAAAGAATATCTGAGAACTCTGAAAATAAAGAGGAAACCAACATGATCAGGATGGAACAGATCAACGGAAAAAATGTATGGGAAATCCTGAAACTGCAGGTAGGTGAAAGCCAGAAGAACTTTGTGGCACCGAATGATGTGAGTATCATCGAGGCTTATATTGCCGTGAGCCATCACGGGTATGCCTTTCCCTTCGGTATCTATGAGGATGAAACACCGGTGGGTTTCTGTATGATCGGGTACGGGGCGGATGACGACTGGGAGGATGCTCCGGCCATCGCAAAGGAGAACTACAACCTCTGGCGTTTCATGATCGATGAGCGGTATCAGGGCAGGGGATTCGGCCGGGAGGCCATGATGCGGATTCTGGATTTCATTGCCGCGGAGCCCTGCGGACCGGCGGAAGCCTGCTGGCTGTCCTATGAGCCGGAAAACACAAGAGCAAAAGCCCTGTATGAATCCTTCGGCTTCCGAGAAACCGGGGATTTTGACGGGGATGAAGCGATCGCAGTGCTGAAACTGAAGAAGGAGACCGGAGAGATACCGGCTGATCTGTTTGTGAAATGCGCCCGGGAGATCCTGAAGGACAATCTGCTGGGTGTCTACCTTCACGGCTCCGCGGCGATGGGCTGCTACCAGCCGAAAAAGAGTGACCTGGATTTCCTGGCGGTTGTCCGGGAAGACATGACGGATGCGGACAAGCGGGCTTTCCTGGACAGCGTGGTGATGCTGGACGCAGCGGGTCCGGCCAAGGGCATTGAAATGAGCATCGTGACCCGGGATGTCTGCGATCCGTTTGTGTACCCGACCCCGTTTATCCTGCACTATTCCAGGATGCATACGGAATGGTACCGGCGGGATCCGGAGGACTATATCCGGAAGATGAACGGGACGGATAAGGACCTGGCGGCGCACTTCACGGTGATCCGGGAACGGGGCCGCTGCCTGTACGGGCTGCCTGTCCGTGAGGTGTTCGGCGAGGTGCCGGAAGAGAATTACCTGGACGCCATATGGGATGATATCGGAGAAGCGGAAGAAGAAATTACGGAAAACCCCATGTACCTGACCCTGAATCTGGCGAGGGTGCTGGGATACCTGAAGGAAAAGAAGGTCCTGTCCAAGAAGGAAGGCGGGGAATGGGGCCTGGAGGCCCTGCCGGAGGAGTACCATCCGCTGATCCGCTGTGCCCTGCATGAATATGAGGACGGGGCGGAGGTTCAGTATGACGGGGCTGCCGCGCGGCGTTACGCGGCATACATGCTGAAACAGATCAGGGATCTCCGGGGAAACCGGTGAGAGAACCGCAGACCCGGAACAGGCGGGCACGGAAAGTCGGGCACTGGGTTTCCGCAGACAGTATACTGATCCTGCAACGGAAAGAGGTGACAGGGATGCAGGGCTGGATTGAAGGGATACAGCAGTCCATCGATTACATTGAGCAGAACCTGGCAGAGACGCTGGACATTGAGGAGATTGCCGGAATTGCGGCGTTATCCCCTTTCTATTACCAGCGGATCTTCGGCGCATTATGCGGCATGACCGTGGGCGAATACATCCGGGCGCGCAGGATGACGCTGGCGGCACAGGAACTGACAGGCTCTGACGCAAAAGTGATCGACGTGGCCGTGAAGTACGGCTATGATTCGCCGGACAGCTTTACCAAGGCGTTCGTGCGGTTTCACGGGATTGCTCCCTCAAAGGCAAAGGAACCCGGCGCACCCCTGCGCGCTATGGCACCGCTGCATATCAGAATATCACTGGAGGGCGGAAGCATGATGGATTACCGTATTGTTGAAAAAGCACCGTTTACGATTGTGGGTGTCAAAAGGCCGTTCAATTCGGACACCAGCTACCAGGAGATCCCGAAGTTCTGGGATGAATGGCTGGCGCTGGGGGAGAAGCGCCCTGTCATGGGTACCTTCGGCGTATGCATCGACATGGACGGAAAGGACTTTGACTACTGGATCGCGGACCTGTATTTTCCCTGGGAGGACGTTCCGGAAGGCTGTGAAACCCGGCTGATTCCCGGAAGCCTGTGGGCGCAGTTTCCCTGCACGATCAGCACGCTGCAGGATACCAACACAAAGATCTGGTCGGAGTGGCTCCCGGCACTGCAGGGCTATACCCTGGCGGGAGACTATGATATTGAGGTCTATCTTCCTCCGGAAGAAGGATCCAAGGAGATGAAAGTCTATATCTGGGTTCCGCTGAAACAGGCATAAGGAGCCGAAAAATGCAGGATGCCGGAGCGAAAGCTCCGGCATTTTGCGATGCTTGCCATCATATTTCTCCGCTGACGATCTCTAGCCTGTCCGGTTCCACGTGGCAGGGGAGGCAGAGGATCCGGACGCCCGCTTCCGCTGCCCGGTCAAGGGCCTCGCCGAAGGCGGGATCCGTCGTCCGGTGGGGCAGGACTTCGGTGACGCCGTCCATCTGGATCACAAAGGCGATCACCGCCCTGTACCCTTCCTTCACGGCTTCCGTCAGCTCCCGCAGGTGCTTTGTGCCGCGCTCCGTGGGCGCGTCCGGAAAGTAGCCGGTACCCTCCAGTTCCAGGGTGCAGCCCTTGACTTCCATCAGGTATTCCTCTGCCCCGCGGCGCATATAGAAATCCAGCCGGGAGGCGCCGTACCGGTATTCCGGAACAACCCGGTCAAAGGCCTGGCGGGACAGCCATTCGCTCACGACTTTGTTGGGTGCCTGGCTGTCGATGTTGAACAGCACGCCGGTGGATTTGCGCACGGCGATCAGGTCATACTTCGTTTTCCGGGCCGGATTGTCCGACACCGCCAGGAAGACCTCGCTTCCCGGAAGAAGCAGTTCCCGGCACCGGCCGGTGTTTTTCACATGCACGGTTTCCGTCCGGCCGTCCAGGGACACATGGGCAATAAAACGGTTGGGCCGGTCCAGGAAGACCGCGGGCAGGACATGGTCATAGGTCATGAAATCACCACTTGTTCCGGACTTTTTCGGCAAAGCCCATGAGGTTGCGGATTTCCAGCTTCCGTCCGTCATCCAGGACGGCGGTGCCGCTGAAGCGGCCGAACACCTGGTGCTGATCGGAGCAGATAAGCTTCAGGTCAGTTCTGGAGGCCCGGTCCATGACCGGCTCAAACCGCATTTCGAACCGGCCGTCATCGCTGGAGAAGGTCCAGGGAGACAGATAATCCTCCTTCCCGTCCTTCATGGGAATGCCGAAGGTGACCTGGCTCAGCTTATGGACTTTTCCGTTGTAAAACAGGACGTTTTCGCTGGCGGCGGAGGTGTCCCCGAAGCCGTATCCGATATTGAACCCGAAGGGAATCCCGTCCGCCAGGCCGGAGGCGGAACCCCAGTACCAGGTGTTGTCATAGGTCCAGACGCCCCGGCCCCAGTCCAGCACGGCGAAGGTGTTTTCCGGGGAGCAGGTATAGTCCTTCCCGTCATAGGAAATCACGCCGTCTACGCGCATGCAGTTGATTTTCTGGTTGTAGTAGAAGGCTTCCGGATGATCCCTGTAGGGCGTGACAATGACCATGGATTCCTCCGGGGCATCCGTCAGCAGCAGATCGAAGGACAGGTTTCTGTCCCGGTGGAAGGGCTCCATACACCCGTAAAGATGCCGCCGGCTTCCGTCATTGTCAAAGGCCATGCGGTAACCTTTGCCGGAAACCCGGATGTCTCCCTCCCGGCTGGTGGCGGGCAGGGAACGCGGGGCAAGGAAGGGCAGAGACATCTTTGAAGTGGTGATCTGGGCATTCTTTTCGAAATCCAGCAGGGAAATGCTGTCCATGGTCATGTACCCGTTATGGTCAATGGTCAGGGCAAAGGCGAAGCGGTCACAGCAGACAGCATAGTAGTCCCATTCCTTGATCCGAAGGCGGTTCGCGGCCACCCGGCGGCGGTCATAGGTCCGGATCAGTTCCGTGGCATAGCCGGTTTCCAGCAGACGGCCTTTTTCGTCATGGAGCGGGCCGGGCGCAATGATTCGGCGCTGCATCAGGATCAGCCTCCTGTCATATTTTGATTGTGTTCTGCCGCCATTATACTTCTTTCGCTTCCGGAAAACAATGAAAACCCTTGACAACGATGTACGGACATTGTATATTGTTTTCAATCTTAACAGAAAGGGGGGCTCTTCGAATGCGCATCAGGCTGTCAATGACCGGAAGAACTGCATATACGATCCGTACCGGCTTTGTGTCCGATCATCCGGAGAGTCACCGGAAGTAACATTCCGCACCTCTTTATTATGCCTGATCTGCCGCTTGTCCGTCACGGATAAGCGGTTTTTCATGTCCGGAAACAAGTCAATAAAGGAGGAGATCATCATGAGCGGCGTCACGGCGGGCGGCGGCTTCCGGGAGGAACTGCCCTGTACCGGTCTCTCCGGCATGGCTGTATGCCGGGAGGAAAAACAGGTCATCCGATAAACCCAGAATAAAACGAAAGGAGAAAAGAACCATGGTTTTTACAAGGAATACACATCTTCAGTCAGGAACGACTGACTGCACAGGAAAAACAACAGAAGCGGCGTGGGAGGAATCCTTCCGGAGGAAACCGCGCCGGACCGGAAAGAAGGAATATTTATGGAACCGAATACACAGTATTTTCAGATGCTGGCCGGCGATGCTGCCGCCAGGTATCTCCTGCAGATGACAATTGCGGAGGAGATCAAACGCGTACAAAGCAAACCATATATAAGATGTGCAGGCGAAACATTCTACCTGGGGGACGGAGACCGTCCCGCAGGGGGAAAAAACCGTACGGGTATATTCCGCCGGATGCTCCGGCGGATCAGGAACAGGAGGTAATCGGCCTTTGGAAGAAAAATATCGCGTAATCCTGGTTCAGCGGGACCGGTACCTGGTCCGGAAGGACGGGGAAACCCTGTACTGCGTCCTGACCGGAAGCCTGCGCTACCGGGAGGAATTCCCTGTGGTGGGCGATTATGTGGAAATAACGGTCAATCCCTTCGGCGACAGCCTGATCCGGTCCATCCTGCCCCGGCGGACGGCATTTTTCCGCCCGGACCGGGGCGGGCACGCGGACGGATTCGTGAAGAACATGCAGGTTCAGCCGTTGGTGGCAAACATCGACTATGTCTTTATTATTACATCCCTGAACCAGGACTTCAGCCTGAACCGGATTGCCCGCTACGCTGCCATGACGGCGGCCGGCGGCGCGGTGCCGGTAGCAGTGCTGACCAAGGCGGACCGGTGTCCGGATCCGGCGGCCATGGAGAAGCAGGCCGCCGCCCTGGGCAGGGACCTGCAGGCGGTTTCCGTCAGCGCCTATACGGGCTTCGGACTGGACCGGCTGAAGGCGTATTTCACCCCGGGGACCACCATTGCCCTGCTGGGCTCCTCCGGCGCCGGGAAATCAACCCTGATCAACACCCTGGCCGGGCAGGAGGTCATGCGGACCGGGGAAATCCGCGAGGAGGATTCCAAGGGCCGGCATACCACCACCCACCGGGAAATGATTGAGATTGACGGCGTATCCTTTATCGATACGCCCGGGCTGCGGGAACTGGGCATGATCGGCGCGGAGGAAGGGATCAGCGAGACTTTTTCAGATATCGCGGAGCTGATCAGCCAGTGCGCCTTTTCCGACTGCACCCACGGCAACGAACCGGGTTGCGCGGTGCGGCAGGCCCTGGAGGACGGCACCCTGGCGCCTGAAAGGTGGAAGATGTATGCCCGGCTGGAGCGGGAAAACAAATGGAATAAAACCGCGAAGAACGGAAGAATGATGAATATCGCTATGTTCCGGCGGCAGATGAAGCAGGAACGGAAGGGGCGGGGATAAAACCTTCCCGCGAGAAAAGGCGGAGGAGCTGCAGGGCTCTTCCGCCTCTTTTTATTATTTCTGCGGGACGGTGCAGCTGTTGAACCTTGCCAGGCGCTGCGATGCACTGTCGATTTTCCCGGAGAGCGCTTTGGTCTGCCGGACACCGGGCTCCAGCCAGACATTCTGCAGGGTGAGGATGCCGGCTTTGCGGTCCGCCTTCGGCTCGACCCGGCCGATGAACCGGTCCCCGTACAGCATGGGAAGGACGTAATAACCATATTTGCGCTTGACGGCGGGGGTATAAATCTCCCAGGAATACTGAAATCCCCAGACTGCTTCGATCAGCGCCCGGTCCCAGAGCATGGGATCCAGGGGCGCCAGGAATTCAAGGCGGGCCCTGAGGTCCGCCTGCCCGGAAAGGACGGACTCCAGCAGGGGCAGGTCCCCGTTCTGCAGGTACAGGGGAAAACGGATTCCCTCCACCCGGACGGCGGTGATGCTGCCGTTTTTTTCGAGCCGGTCAAAGGCGGCGCTGCGCTGCTCCGGGGTCATGGCCATGCCCAGGAAGGCGGTGGAATTCCGGTTCCAGAGCAGGCCGACGGCGCCGATCCTGCGCAGGAGGCGCCAGTCCGTGAAGGCTTCCTCATCCGGACAGGGATTCGGGGCGGCAAGCAGTTCAGCGGGGAAATATTTTTCCGCCAGGTCATAATACTTCCGGGAGCCGGTTTTATGGTGAATCAGCAGGACGCCGTCCGTGTACAGCTGTTCCAGTACGGAACGGGCAGCCGGCGAACTGTCATGCCAGTGGCCGCTCCAGTGCATGGAGGAATGCCAGAAGATCTTTCCTTCAATGGGCAGGGTGTCGCCGGAGACGGGACCGTGCTTCCGGATATAGGTGACGGCCTGCTCCTCCAGCTCGGGAATGCCGGGAAACCGGAGGCCGTGCTCCCTGCTCCGTTCCCGGTAGCCGGCAAAGAAAGGCCAGTCCTCCCGGGACCAGATGGACAGCTCCTTGTCCGGATAGTCTACCAGGAGACGGTCCTTATACAGCAGGTCTTCCAGCATTTTTTTCCGGAAGCCTTTGACCCGGGACTGAAGGGTCAGCTCGGCATTCTTTCCGCAGACATCCACCGGATCAAACTGGATGCAGCTGGCCTGGCGGACATACTGATACGCCCCGTCTTTGCCGGCAAAGCGGTGCTCTCCCAGCAGCCCGTTTTTCAGCAGGATGAACTGCCCTGCCTGGTTCTTTGTAATGGTCAGCATCGGTACTTCCTTCACTGTTTCAGATTATTCTGGGGTATGTCCATTTTACTATGACCGCCGGGGGAAAGAAAAGCGAACAAACAAAAAAATCAGGCAGGGTGCTTTTCCGGATGAAAAAAGCTGAAGAAACGGCTTTCCTGTGGTACTATATCAGGCAGGAGAGAAAGCCCTGCCGGAATTGGCGGGGAAAAGGAACAGCAGGATGATTGCATACCGGGTCATGATCAACGGGATTGAGGTGAACGCGGGCTACAGCCGGCAGGCAACGGAGGAGATCTTCCTTCCCCTGCTGCGGAAGCTGACAGCCCTGCGGCAGGAAAAGGGACGGCGGATCCTGGCAATGCTGGCGGCGCCGCCCGGCGCCGGGAAAACCACGCTGCTCAGCTTCCTGGAAAAGCTGTCCCGGGAGCAGCCTGATATCCTGCCTGTCCAGGTGATCGGCATGGACGGGTTCCACCGGCGGCAGGAATACCTCCTGAGCCACATGACGGAACGGGACGGGAAACAGATTCCCATGGTGGATATCAAGGGCGCCCCGGAAACCTTTGACCTGGAAGGACTGACCCGGGCGGTGCGGAAAGCGGCGGCCGGGGAAATCCTCGGATGGCCGGTGTATGACCGGATGCTCCACAATCCGGTGGAGAATGCGGTCCGGGTGGAGGGGGACATCGTCCTGCTGGAAGGAAACTACCTGCTGCTGGATGAGGAAGGCTGGCGGGAGCTGCCCGCCCTGGCGGACTATACTGTCTCCGTTTCCGCGGAGGAGGGCATGCTGCGGGAAAGGCTGATCGACCGGCGGATCCGTACCGGGGTGGACCGGGAAAAGGCTGTCCGGTTTGTGGATTTCAGCGACATGCCGAACGTCCGGCTGTGCCTGGGGAAAAGCCTGCCGGCGGATCTTCGCCTGGCCCTGGACACCCAAGGAGACTACCGGATCATCAGGTGAGAAACAGCGTATGAAGATTTATTTTGCCCCCATGGAAGGGGTTACGGACGGAATCCTGCGTTCGGTCCACCGGAAAATATTCGGAGGCGTGGACGTATACTGCCTGCCCTTCCATAAGCTGACCCAGACCCGGTCGCTGACCGTCCGGGAGAAGAGGGATATTGATCCGGAGGAGAACCGGGGGCTGGCGGTGCTGCCCCAGGCGCTGACCCGGGATCCGGAGCAGCTGCTGGACTGGCTGGAATATATCAGCGGGCTCGGCTATTCCTGCGGGGACCTGAACCTGGGCTGTCCGTCCCCCACGGTGACAAAGCGGGGACGGGGCAGCGGCATGCTGCGGGACCCCGGCTTCCTGGTGTCGTTTTTTGATTATGTGTTTGCCCGGCCGCTGCCGGCGGCCCTTTCCGTCAAAACCCGGATCGGCTGCGAACGGCCGGAGGAATGGGAACGGCTGCTGGGGATCCTGGGGGAATTCCCCTTTCACCATGTGACGGTCCACGTCCGGACCATGAAGGAGCAGTATACCGACGTGAAGCATCCGGAGGCGTTTGATGCCGCCGTCCGGCAGGGGATATCCCATCCGGTTTACAACGGGGACCTGCGGACAACGGCGGATGTTTCCGCCCTGCAGGCCCGCTGTCCGGAAACGGAAGCAGTCATGATCGGCCGGGGACTGTTGGCGGATCCGGCCCTGGCCCGGAAACTCCGGGGCGGACCGGAAGCGGACAGGGAAGAACTGACTGCCTGGTACAGCGCCCTGTACGCGGGCTGGGAAAAACGCTTTGACCCGGTGCTGGCCCTGGGACGGATCAAGAAGCTGATGGAATGGCCGGCTGAAGGGGATCTCCGGCGCGGGCGCCTGCTGCGCAAGGCCCGGGATATCGGGGGATGCATCAGCGCGATGCTGGAGGACTGACAGCGGAAACCGGACAGAACGGAAGAGCAAAAACAGGCAGGAAGTCCCCGGCGGGAGCGGGGGAATACGCCGCATATATGCCGGAAGAAACAGAGAAAGGCGGAAGAAAATGGCGGAACTGAACAACGCGGAGGCGGTGAAAAAACAGTATGCCTCCTCCGGAAACCTGGGAAAACGGATTTCCATTCATGCAAAATACTCCACCAATCCCCAGGGATTCGGAAACTGGATCGCGGAGCATTACCGGTTTCCCGCCGGCGCTGCCGTGCTGGAGCTGGGCTGCGGCACCGGCGATTCCTGGCGGGGCCGGGACGGGCTGATCCGGTCCTGCTCCAGGCTGGTACTGTCGGATTTCTCGGAGGGCATGCTCCGGACGGCGGAAGAAACCCTGCGGGATTATCCGGACATCGAATTCCGGGTCATAGATATCCAGGAGATTCCCTTTGAGGATCATTCCTTTGACGCGGTGATTGCCAACATGATGCTCTATCATGTGCCGGATCTCCGCCGGGGCCTTGCGGAGGTCCGGCGGGTGTTGAAGCCGGGCGGCATTTTCTGCTGCGCCACCTACGGGGAGAACGGGATCATGGAATACCTCTGCAGCCTGTTCGGCCGGGAGGACCTGATTGCACAGGCCAATCATTCCTTTACCCTTCAGAACGGCGGGGAGCGGCTGCGGGACTTTTTCAGGGATGTGACGCGTTATGATTATCCGGATTCCCTGGCCGTCACGGATGTCCGCGACCTGGCGGATTATGTCCGCTCCCTGACGGGCATGGCGGATTTCAGGAACATTCCGGAGGAGGAAATGCTGGCTGTTTTTACCGCGAATATGAAGGACGGCGTGCTGTCCGTTCCCAAGGAATACGGCATGTTCGTGTGCCGCTGAAAACCGCCGCGGCAACAGAAAAAACCGGGGAAGCCGATGGGCTTCCCCGGTTTTCTTCATGGGAAGATATGACGGCGGGAACCGTCCCGCGGTCACGTTTACCGGTCCGAATAGTGATAACGGTTCAGCCGGCGCCCGAAGAACAGGCACACGGCAACACCTGCAAGGCCCAGGATAAACATGGACAGGGCTGCGCCGGATCCTTTTCCGCTGCCGAAAAGGAAGGCCCAGATTCCGTTTTTCCCGGCCATAAAGGGTTCGCACAGTTCATCCACCATCGCCCCGCCCAGCAGCAGGCCGATGGGAATGGTGAAAAACTGCAGGGTGTTCCGGCAGGCATAAACCCGGCCCTGGAGGTTCGCTGGGATGGAGTTCCGCATGATCACGTTCTGGTTTGTGCTCATGACCGGCACAAATATCCATCCCAGCACCTGGCCGATGCACCAGACCACCGGGCTCCGGGAAAAGGCCAGGAAGAAATTCTCGGTTCCCAGGGCGAAAAGCATGGAAAGGTAAATCGCCTTTACCCGGTTCTTCGGCTTCGGCATGAAGGTGGCGATCAGGCTTCCAGCCACCATGGCCAGGCCGGCACAGGACTGCACGACGCCCAGGATACTGTTGCCGCCCCCGGGACTGGGCAGGACCAGGGCCGGCAGTACCGCGTCAAAGGCGGAGGCCACCAGGTTCACACCGGCCATGAACAGGATCACATCCAGGATCAGCCGGTTCTGCTTCAGGTACCGCAGGCCCTCTCCGGCGAGCCGGAGAATACTTCCTTCGTTTTCCTTTTCGTCCTGCACCTTCGGAATCCTGATGAAAAAGGCCAGGGTGATGAAAGCCACCGCGAAAGTGGCCAGGTCCGCAAAAATCACCACATTCAGCCCGCCGATGCCGTACAGGGCGGCCGCGATGACCGGATTGCCGATGGAAACCAAGGACCTGGACAGGGACTGGAGCCCGCCGGTTTTCTGGTATTTCTCCCTGGGAATGACCAGGGTATAGGTCACTTCCGACGCAGGCTGCTGGACCGTATTCATCAGGCCTGATACCGCATTGATCAGGTACAGGTGCCATACCTGCAGCATGTTGCTCCGGTACAGGATGAAAACGGCGACCGTACTGAGCGCCGCCAGCGCGTCGCAGACCAGCATGGTTTTCTTTTTGTCGAATTTGTCAGAAAGGGCGCCCGCGAAGATGCTCATCACCACATAGGGCGCGTAGGTGCAGACAGTCAGCGCTGCCGTGCTGAGGGCGGAGCCCGTCTTTTCATACAGCCAGAGGGTCAGCGCAAATTCTGTGACAGCACTCCCGAGATGCGAAAGGCTCTGGGTGCTCCACAGAAGATAAAAGTCACGTAAACTGTTCTTTTTTTCCTGAGTATTCATTTCTTTGCTCCTTTATTCTTTTTCTGTCAAAAAGAGCAAAGCCTGAGGAAATTGTTATTCCTCCATACAGTCTCCTCAAGCCCTGCATGGAGCCAATGCAATGCACAGAATCTCTCTCACGTTTCTCACCTCTTACAGCAGGGAAATGTCCCTGTCATGGTATCGCCGTTCCGGCCCGCTGTCAATCAGGTGAAGGCCGGGGTATCACAGTTTCCGGCGGTTACTGTCCGTCCGCCAGAAACTCACGGACCAGGCAGGTCCTGAGTTTTTCGAAGGTCTGTTCATCTCTCATGCCCACGGGTTTTCCGTCAATGAGGTTTGCCCGGCAGCAGGGATGGCTGGAGATGGTCATGAGTACCTCATCGGCGGTGAACAGATCCGCCAGGGTGAAGGCCTCCTCGTGAACCGGAATGTCCAGTGCCCTGCAGGCCCGGAGCAGGTGAGCCCTGCCGATGCCGGGCAGGATCAGGTTGTCCGCCGGGGCTGTCCACAGCTCCCCGGCCTTCAGGATATGGATATTGCTGTGGGCGCCTTCCGTGACCCTGCCGCCGGGACGGTACAGGATCGCCTCGCCGCAGCCGGCCTCCCGGGCCCGCTGGGCGGCGATGACGGAGGGAATCAGGTTCAGGGTCTTGATATTGCAGTGGAAGAAGCGGGTATCTTCCAGGGTGATCATCTTTTCGGGCACGGTGCCGTCGGTCATCTCCATAGGCTTGAAGGTGATCCACAGGTTGGCGGGGGTGTCCGGGAAAACATGGCTACGGATATCCGAGCCCCGGGTGACCTGCATATAGAACATGAGATTGCCGGTGTCCAGGCGGCGGATCAGGTCATACATCAGGCCGTGCAGTTCCTCTTTGCTGACGGGCATCCGGATTTCCAGCAGGCCGGCGCTGCGGAAGAAACGGTCGATATGCTCATCCAGGAAAACCATATGGTAGTCCCGGCTCAGGCCCGCGTCATAGACGCCGTCGCCGAACCAGCAGGCACGGTCTGTCATGGGAACAGACATTTCCGCGATTTCTCCGAACTGACCGTTATAGTATCCAAGGGTTTTCATACGGACCCCTCCTGTTCTCTTCCGGAAATCTGAAAGCATTATACCACGTATGGCGCAGCAGACAAAAAAAGATTGCCGGGGCTGTTCCGTACGGGACTCATCCGGTCCGTCCGCGGACTCACTGCTGCGGGGAGAACCGCCCCGTGACTCCGGTTTGCAGGGGTATATGAGGGATGGTATAATTCATCTGCGACTGTTGAAGGCATCCGGGCATCCGATGAAAGCAGGCAGGAGAAAGAATAAGATGAGAGACCTGTATATCCGCAGTATGTGCCTGGCGGAACCTGTCCCGCGGGAAAACTACCTGGCTGAGCTGCCGGCGGTAAAGCATCTTTCCGCCCGGGGCATTGAGTTCCATAAGCAGGTAACCTTCTTTGCG
This sequence comes from Christensenellales bacterium, assembly GCA_045111455.1. Lineage (GTDB taxonomy): Bacteria > Bacillota > Clostridia > Christensenellales > Aristaeellaceae > Aristaeella. The sequence goes on from JBGUGL010000053.1 coordinate 97,616, forward strand.
GGGGAGAACGGATCGGGGAAGTCTACCCTGATCGAAGCCCTGGCCGTTTCCCAGGGCTTCAATCCCGAAGGGGGAACAAAGAATTTCTGCTTTTCCACGGAAAACACCCATTCAGAACTGTGTGATTACCTCCGGGTAGCGCGGGGCGTGATCCGGCCGAAGGACGGATTCTTTCTCCGGGCGGAGAGCTTTTACAATGTAGCCTCCAATATAGATCAACTGGACCGGGAAGGCGGCGGGGGAAGACCGGTGATCATGAGCTACGGCGGTGTTTCCCTGCACAGGCAGTCCCACGGGGAAAGCTTCCTTTCCCTGGTGGAAAACCGGTTCGGCGGAAAGGGCTTGTATATCCTGGACGAGCCGGAGGCGGCGCTTTCTCCCCGGGGTATCATCCGGCTGATGCAGAACATGGATGAACTGGTGCAGGACGATTCACAGTTTATTATCGCCACGCATTCGCCCATGCTCCTGGCTTTTCCGGATGCGGAGGTTTACCAGATCCGGGAGGAAGGCATTGAAAGCGTCCGCTTCCAGGATACGGACCATTACAGGATAACGGTGCGCTTCCTGCAGAATCCGGAAAGCGCGATTGAGGATATCCTGGGAAGATAGGGGAAAAAGCAACCGCAGGGTTGCTTTTTTCATGCCCCGGGGACAGGAAAAGGGACTGCTCAGGTGAGCAGTCCCTTGTTGTATCCGGGGAAGATTATTTACCAGTGAGCTGAATGAACAGCGCGGCCAGTTCAGCACGGGTGACAGCCGCGTCAGCTGTTTCGGTGCTGCCCGGGACGCCCAGGGCGGCCAGGATACTTCCGAGGAAGCCTTCGGTCAGGTCGGCATTCAGGTCCTGGTCCGCGGGGATCATGCCGTTGGCGCTCAGGGCAGCCCTGCAGGTTTCCGGATCATTGGCTCCGCCGCCGATCAGCATATACAGTCCGCCGAGGAAATCACCCACGGTGGCAGGTTCATCCGGCGCGAAGAGCCCTTCTTCCTTCGGCTGCATCAGGCCGGCTGCAAAGGCGGCATAGACGGCGTCGCGATGCTCGCTGTCTTCCGCCACATCGGAGAATGAAACCCCGGACAGATCTTCTGTATGGAAGGGATTCAGGATCACGTCATACAGTTCGCTGTTGGCCTGCAGGGTGCCGATGGGACCGGCAGTGCCGCGGGCGCCTTTTTCCGCCAGCAGGGCAAACACTTCCGCCGCCTTCTTCACGCTTTCGGGGGTTACGCTCTTGAAGGCGCGCATTATCTGCAGCTTCTCATCCGCAGGACGTTCCTGCAGAAGGGAAATGATCTGGTTGGTGGCGCCGACCAGTTCGCCGGCGGGCGTCGCGATGGAGGAATACTGGCGCATGATATATCCGTCGATCTGGTCCTGGGTCAGTTCCATGGAGGCCAGCTTTTCCGGAATGGAATCATACAGGTCAAAGGTGGCTTTTACGTTGGGATCCCGATAGGAGTAGAGGATCAGGCCGTTATCGCCGTTCATGCCGCAGGAGACGCTGTAGGCGCCCATCTGGTCCCGCAGGACGGGAATCAGCAGCTGGTCGGAGATTATGGAGCCGATGACGCTGAAAGCGTAATCCGGTTCGATACCGAGCTCCCGGAAGGAGGCAAAGACACAGTTGTACTGGATATTGCCGTCCACGGAAAGGGCTTCCTTCATGCCGGGCACCGGCAGGTCCCAGGCGGGATACTCCCGTTTTTCAGCGGGCAGATCCGCAAAGAAAGCATCCACCAGAGGCGCATTCACCGCAATGGAGTCTTCATTGCCGGCAAACGTGGCGACGGCTCCGCTGCGGCTGGCCAGGAAGGACTGGACGGCCTGCAGGCGGGCAACCACCGCTTCCGGTTCCGCTGCCATCTGCTGTTCCAGGTTTTCCAGGAACGTGTAGTACGGGACATAGTTCAGGCAGTCCTGCAGCCTGGACTGGGGATCGTCAATGCCTGCCTGGCGGGTAGTCAGCGCCATATAGGGAGCAGCGGAAATGGCGCTGCGGGTATTCGCTTTCAGGGCTGCGATCCTGTCGGAAAGCGCCGGGATGTCCGTAAACTGCGTATGGAAAAGGATTTCTTTCACCAGGTCATAGCCGGCGGCCAGGTCCTTGTCCAGGGCGATCCACTCGGCAGCCAGGTAAGCGCGGACATCGCTTTTGTCAGCCGTATCGAAGGAAACGATATTGTAGCTTCCGCCCATCAGATAACGGCCGGCGAGCACGGCAAGCTCTTCCTTGGTATGGACGTCGGTATCCAGCTGTCCCAGCAGCTGGGAGAAAAGACGCGCGTACTGGAGATCTTCCGGGGAAACGCCGCGGGCGTCCAGGAACAGATCGATCACGCCGACATCGTCCACACCGGCAACGGCGTTCATACGGCGGACGCCGTCTTCACCGGTTTCATCCGTGTACGGGAACTGCCGGACTTCTTCAGGCAGATCAGCCACAGTGACAGCCGTCAGGGAGGCGACCATCTCAGAAGTATCTTCCTCTTCGGGTTTGTTATGGGTGGCGTCGATGACAGCCTGCTTATCCTCTTCCGTCATACCGGCCTTGATTTCCGCCAGTCTGTCAGCCAGGGCGGCATCCTGCTTTTCCTTCAGGCCGGGTTCCGGATAGGTGGTGGTCAGGGTGTACAGCGCCGGATCCGCCAGCCATTTTCCGATGGCAGCGGTGAGGAGGCCTTTGTCATTTTCCTCCCGGATATGTGTCTGGGCTTCCATCTTCTCGCAGTACTCGAAGGGGTTGCCGGTCAGGGCATAGCCGTCGGAGATTCCGGCAACGACGCCCTGGATGGGGCTGCCGCCTTCCAGCGCAAGTTTGCCGGTCAGCTCCTGGAGGGTTGCGGATGCATCCACCTGTACAGGATCAAAACCGTCCTGCACAATCTGCTTCAGGGAGTCGTTGACAACCGTGCGGAACGCTTCCGCATCATCCTGGTTGACGTTGTTTGCCGCAAAGAGCACAGCGTCATCAGGTCCGGCAGATTCACGGGTGCAGACGAAGTTTCCGGAGGGGAAGGCTTTTTTCAGGTTCTGCATCAGGGGAGAGCCGGCTGCGGTCAGCAGGATATCCGCATGATCCACAATCCGCTGCTCTTCCGTGCTGTCCTTCAGGCCGGGACAGAGAACATAGTAATATACGGAAGACTGATTGACGGTGTCCGTACCTTCCGCCACCGCATAGGGAACGCTTGTGACAACAGGTTCAGTGATCCGGGTATAGCCGCTGTCGCCGAAGGAGATGTCCGTCTTTTCATAGGGAGCGAAGGCTTCATCCAGCAGCTTCAGGAAAGCGGTGTAATCCTCAAAGGAACCGTACAGGAAAGCGATACAGTTGGAAGGATGATAGAACCGGTTGTGGTATTCCTTCAGGGAATCCCAGGTCATATCGGGAATGAATTCGGGGATTCCGCCCGGATCAAAAGACAATGCAGCGCCGGGGAAAGTGACGGCCCTTGCGTTGTCCTGGGCGGTCCTCTGCAGCGAGAGGGCGCCGGTCATTTCGCTGTAAACGGTGCCGTTCAGCGTCAGGGGACTGTCCATATCCTCCATTTCATACCGCCAGGCTTCCGTGCGGTAGATGCTTTCATCCTTCATAATCATCGGATGCAGGCAGGAGTCCGTGTAAAGATCCGCCATGGCAAGCAGCTGTGCTTCGGACAGGGAGCCGACCGGATAGCAGGTCATGGTGTCGGCGGTATACGCATTCACGAAGGTGGTATAGGACTGATAAATCAGGTTGAAAAACAGGGCGGAGCTGGGGTATTTCTCCGAGCCTGACAGGGTACTGTGCTCAAACACATGGGGCAGGCCGGTGTTGTCGACGGGCCGGGTCGGGAAGGTCAGCTGAAAGGCGCGGTTGGTATCTTCGTTGGCAATGTAAAGCAGCCGCGCGCCTGTTTTCTGATGCTCAAAGGACACCAGGGTTGCGCCGATCATTTCAAAGGGACGAAGCGCTTTGACTTCGAAACCTTCGACCACATCGCCCGCAGCGGGCAGGCCGGCAGCTGCGGCAGCATCTGCCGGAGCCGGTTCCGCCAGGGCGGACAGCGTGCCGAGCAGCAGCGTCAGCACAAGGAACAGTGACAGTAATCTTTTCATTCTTTTTCCTCCGTTATGGTTATTTCCGTTCTCCCGGGTCGGGAAAACGGTATTCGAAGACAGCCGGTCTCAAGCCGGCCGGGAGGCCGTCCGGGAAACCGGATGCCGACGATTCTTTCACTGGATTTCCGGGATGCTGTCCCCGGAAACGAAATGGAGAATATCCGGGTATTCCTGATCAGGAATACAATCCTGCGGATTTTTGCTTCAGCGCCTGCACAGCGGCTTCAATCCTGTCAGTCAGGGCATCAATCCGGGCACGGCTGTCGTTGATTTTCTGCTGCACCATGATATCGCTGAAGAAGTTGTCGCAGAAAATATCCAGCATGGAGACCAGGGAGCCGGTATCGATCTGCAGGCCTTCACTGTCCATTTCCTGCAGCTCCCTGGCAAAGCGGCGCAGGTCCCGGTTGGCCTGATCCATCCATTCATTGGCGTTGTTGATTTTACTGTGTTTGATCATGCTGGAAATCAGGCCGCCTCCCACCAGGTCGTAGATTCCCCAGGCCCGGGCGGAGTTCAGCTGCCTTTTGGCTTCCCGGAGGCTGTCCAGGGCCCGTTCGCCGGCCAGGACGGCTTCATCGATTTCCCGGCGTTCCGCTTCGGAGGCTCCGCTCCGGGGCTCTTCATAAGACAGGCTGCGGGCAGCGTATGCGGAATCCCGGGAATCAAACCGGGCTTCCTCCGCGTAATCCTCTTCATAATCCTCTTCACGGCTTTCCTTCTTTTTCCGGTACAGGGCATAGCCGATTCCGACTCCGATAAGCACTGCAAAAAATTCCATATTACAAACCTCCCCGGGGAGAAGTGCCTCCCGACGGTCTTATCTTAACCGGGAGTAAAGGCAGAAAACAGGTCGAATCAGGAAAAATAGACCCGCTATTTTTCAGTCCCCCGGTGGGGAAAACAGGCGCCTGCAGGCCGGATACCTTGATTCTCAATGCCTGCATGCGCAAACGTGTATTTACATTTTTCATGCGTTATCAGATTAAAAAAATAAAAAAACAGGAAAGACTCCTGCCCCGGGGCAGGAGTCCTGAATAAAGCAGAATGAGCGGGTAAAATTATTTTGCAGGCGGCAGCTGAAACCGGTGACGGGAGTCAGGGAGAGCCGTCCTGGCGGCTCATGCGGAAATGCCGGAAAGCCAGTGCGCCCACCGGAAGGAAGAAAAGACACCAGAGCAGCAGCGCAATATATCCGCCGTTCCCGCCTTTTCCGTCCGCCATGGAGGCAAACATGCCGGTCATGGGCATAAGGAAGCAGCCGGGAAAGAAGGCTCCGTGGATGATCAGCAGGCGCCTGAGCCAGCGGTCCGCTTTGGTTTCCGCCTTCATGGACAGGCCGGTGAAAAACGTGGAAAGCGCCATCATGCCGTATCCCAGCAGGTCATAGTTGAAGATCAGGCCGCCCCGCCGGAAATTGAGGATCCGGGAAGCCTGGTCATTCAGCACCTCTGTCCGGACTGTGGTAGTCTGCGCGAAGTAGACCAGCAGGACCAGCACCGCATAGACTCCGGCAAGCACCAGGCCGGTATCGGCGGCCACCTTCCGGTCACTGCCGCTTTCATGATGCAGTCCTGCTGTCATCATGAGATACCCGACGGGCAGAAACATGCAGACAAAATAGTACCCGAAGGGGAAACCAAGGAGAATGAATACCGCGAAAAGGAAAACGGTCACTGTGACCAGCGCCGCGCCGGCCATGGATACTGTTCTGTTCATAAATCCCTCCTGCTGATGACCCGGCAGAACTGCCGGGAAAGTTTGTCTGGTTATTGTCTCCAGGGCCTTTCTTTGGCCAGCCAGCCGTTCTCTTCCCAGTAAGCCCTGTCCGCCTCGCCTGAACCGAGGTTCGCTTTCTGCATCATCCGCATCAGCATGAAAAGCGTCTTTGTCCGCAGCCCCGCTTTTTCATGGTTCCGCCTTAACACTTTTCCGGCGAGCCTGGAGGTGTCTTTTTCTATTTTCCGCTTTTTCCGGTCGCTGATTCCGTCCCAGTTCATTGCCTGAACGCAGATCCCGTAGGTCCATATACGCGGAATGCCCCAGTAAAACAAAGCGTTTGCCACAGACCCGGCAGCCTTCTTTGCCCCTTTTCCCGCGGCGGTTGATATGACAAGGGCTTTCTTACTGAACATGCATTTCCGCGGCCTGTGGGACATCCAGTAGTTGAAGGTCAGGTCCAGAAAGCTTTTCATGGGCGCTGATTCCCTCAGGCAGTAGGTGGGTGTTGTGAAGACCAGGAGATCAGCGGATTCAACCTCGCGCATAATCCTGTTCTTTTCCTCATAAAACGGGCATTTCGTCACGTCTTCCACGCAGGCGTAACATCCGGTGCAGAAACGGTTCAGGTCCCGGGGAAGAAAAAACTCCGCAAGGGTTCCCTCCGGACTGATTTTTCCGGCAACCATCCTGCCGATGTGATAAGTGCTTCCTTTATGGTTCTGGCCATGAATCATGACAATTTTCACGATGCATTTCCTCCTGCAGCGATTTACTGCTGATCTGCTTTCCGCCCGTACAGCCTGTTGAACTGGCGGATGTGTTTTTCAAGGATTTCAACGGCTCCTTTTTCCCGGGCAGGATCCCGGTCACAGGCCGTCAGGAGCATATAGATCGGCGCATAAAAGTGCAGTGTCATGATTTCCGCATTCTCCGTATGAAGAACACCCTCCTGAACCATCAGCCCAAGGAGCATGCCCTGGTAGGACAGGGGATCATCCACATAATGCTTCATATACGCTTCCGACAGCGCTTTGTCCTGATAGGCCGACATGGTCAGCATTTTACGGAATTTCCTTGTACAGTCATCATGGAGAAAATACAGGAACAGATTCTTTCCGAGTGCGATCAGCTGTTCTTCGGTAAGGTTTTTGTAGATCGCCGCGTCCCGGGCGGCGTCATTCCCCTGAATATGCAGTTCGCCGGCCTGCTTCAGGAAGTTATTGTTCATCTCCGTGATGAGCGCGTCAAAAATGGCCTGTTTGCTTTCGAAGTGTTTGTACAGGGAAGGGGCTTTGATTCCGACCCGTTCGGCAATTTCGCTGACAAAGACATTGGCATAGCCTTTTTCAGAGAATAACGTCAGCGCCTCCTCCAGGATCCTGCTTTTGGTATCCATAAATCCTCCTCCTGCGGTGGCTAATTCAAATTAGCCTTATCATAAGCTAATTTGAATTAGCTGTCAAGCATAAAAAAGTGACCGCTGCAAACGCGGCCATTTTTTTGCTGTCCGGGGCTTGTGGCTGTCAGCGGTTCAGCAGGGAACGGTAATCGGAGGGGGTAATGCCCTCATATTTCCGGAAGGCCCGGTTGATGGTCAGGGGAGAGGCATAACCGACAAGATCGCAGATTTCCTTCAGGGTCGCTTCCGGCCGTTCCGACATGATCTCCTTGGCAAGGCGGAGCCGCTCCCGGTGGATATAATCCAGCAGGTTTTCACCGGAGGCTTTCTTAAACCGCTTGGAGAAGTAGGAGGGACTCATATCAAAATGATCGGCAATGACGGAGATGGAAAGGGAAGGATCGGTGATGTTGGCGTTGACATAATCCACAAACTGCAGGTCCTTCGTGCCGGAGGATAGGTTCTTTTCCTCTGAAACACCGGAGGCGAGGGAGGAAAGGGCAGACCGGATCCGGGTCAGAATGCTGTCCAGGTTGGGTATCGTCCGGAGCGAATGGATATCAAAAGCATGGCGCACACTGTCTTCCACACCGGAGGGCAGGTCTCCCAGGGAGGAGGCCATCAGGTTCACAACGCCCAACAGGCGGATCCTGCCTTCCTCGGGGGAGCATTTGCGGAGCGAAAGGGCATCCTCGACCTCCGGCCAGGTGGATTCGGCGGAGAGATAATCGCCGGTGGACAGGTTGCGGCAAAGCTTTTTTTCTTTTTCCAGCAGCTCCGGGAAGGACAGGGTGTCACTGGCGGCGGCGGGAATCTGGTCATAACGGCAGACGGAGATGTCCGTGCCGATCAGTTCCATATAATCCGCTGCCTCCCGGCATTCGCGGAAGCAGGTAGTGATGGAAACGACACCGCTGTGCAGGCTGCTGACGGCCGCGGTCAGGATAACGCCGAAGGTGTCCCGGAAGAAGTCCCGGACCTGCATAATGTTGGTGAGCGTGTCCTTCCAGATCTGCTCTTCGGGCAGGGAATCCGGCAGGGAAACAATGCAGGCGACATTTTCCTCAACCTCCACCGCGTAGCGGGTGCTGCCGTTATCCGCCAGGCGGTCGATGGCAGTGCGGACGATCTCATCCAGGCGGCTGAGGGCTTCCGCGTTCTGCATCAGCAGGGGAGACTGGTCCTCCCGCCGGACATCCTCCACGGCGTAGAGTACGACCAGGAAGCGTTTGCCCACAAAACGGATGCCGTTGTTCTCCGTATGACGGAGGATGATCTCCTCCTTCCGGACATTGCCGAAAAGAATGCCCTGCAGCAGCTGGGTGCGGACCCGTTCCTGCAGGCGCTCGTTCTCCAGGTGGGAGGAGGCGTGGTTCTGCAGGATGACGGAAATGGCCTCGGACATCATCTCATATTCATTCCGGTTCGCCGCGTGCACGGCTTCGGCGCCGGAACGGCTGAGGCTGGAAAGCAGGGAGGCATTGAGTTTTTCAATCGGGGAATACTGCCTTTGGGAAAAATAGCGGATCAGGAGCCAGCCGAAGACTGCGAAAAGCAGTGCGCAGACCAGGTATCCGAAGAAGAGGGACAGGGTCTGGCGGAGGAAGCGGTCCTTCGGTGTTTCTGTTTTCAGCTGGAAATCAATTCTGGTGCTGCTGTTGCCGATGGGCAGGAGCATCTCCTGCATGACGCCGCCTTCGGGGGAAACGGAGGAGGCGGAAAGCATGGCGCCGTTTTCACCGACCAGGGTATGATACAGGCCGCCGTTTTCGGAAAATTCATCCATCAGGCGGATTGCGGTTTCACTCCGGAACTCGGTGACCGCAATGACGTCCGAAATGCCGCCATGGGAGGACAGGCGGTTGGCAATCAGGATATGGGGCTTGTTGTCCAGGTCCCCCGTAACAAGCGTTACGACTTCCCTGGGGACGGAGGCCAGGAAGGATTTCCAGGCCGGGAGGGACATGCCCAGACGGTCCTTGAGCATATAGGCTGCGTTATAGTTATAATAGACACTGCGGGGATCCATCATGGTGCCGCTGCGGAGAAAACAGAGATAGATGGCCTGGATATATTCGGAAGTGACGGTGGCTTTGGGAAGCTGCTTCTGCAGATCCCGCAGGAGCAGGATATCGGAGGTGGAGAAGGAATCGGGATTGACCAGGGAAAGCCGCCGGGTGTTTTCGGAAATCAGCAGGCGGGTATTGTTGGACTGGATTTCCTCCACGTAAGCGGAAAACACCCGCGAAAGTTCAGTGGAAGTGGATTCCACGTGACGGGCGTTTTCCTTCTGCAGCTGCAGCACTGCGGTGGTTGTCATCAGGACGGTCAGGATGAGGGGCAGGAGCAATACGATCAGATAAGAGTATAATATTGTTTTGGCAACGGGTCCTTTTTTCCAAAAGGAAAGCTTCCCACGGTTCTCCTGATCCTTCATATTGACTTCTCCTGGCTTCAAAGTAGGATCAGTTTAGCCGTTTCAGGGGGCTTTGTCAATTGACCGAGGACTGATTCTGATAGACAGGAAAAAGATGATAGATGGTCAGAAAGGACGAAAAACGACCTTTTTGTGCAGATTTTGACAGGCGGGAAAAATCTGATGGTTGCGGGGCGGAAAGGATCGTATATACAATGCAGCCAGATAAAGCGAACGGGCCGGCTGAGTGCGGACGTCCGCAAAAAACCACATAATTCAGAAAGGTGAGGTGCACAAACAATGGCAAAAAAACTCATTGCCCTGGCTCTCGGAATCATGATGCTGATGACCGTCGCGGTCAGCGGCATCGCGGAGGAAAAAAGTGACCTGCATATCGCGGATGACGTGACGCTGCGGTTCTTCTTCGACCTGGACCTGGCGGCAAACGTTCCCGGAATGCAGGACTACAACGACAGCGACGCGTACCAGTGGCTGGAGGAACAGACGGGTATTCATATTGAATGGATCCATCCTGCCAGCGGCACAAGCCGTGAAGCTTTCAACCTGCTCTTCGCATCCGATGACATGCCGGACCTGATCTACAACTCCATCCCCAACGGTTTCGTTTATCCCTCCGGCCATGACATGGCCATTGCGGACGGCGTGTACGCAAACCTGAAGGATTATGAAGACCTGATGCCCAACTACATGGCCATCGTCAATTCCAACGAAGCCCTGAAGCGGGAGTCCGTAACGGACGAAGGAAACCGCTGGTGCTTCTTCTATATTTATAAGGACGGCCGCGGCCCGAACTTCGGACCGGCCATCCGCAAGGACTTCCTGGACAAGGTCGGTATGGACCTGCCGGAAACCTATGATGACTGGCACGAAGTGCTGACCGCTTTCAAAGAACAGCTGGGCCTTGAAATCCCGCTGTATGTGAATAAGGATACCTTCATGTGGTACAGCGAATTTGCCGCGGGCTACGGTGTCACCAAGGACTGGTCCCTGAACACCGAGGGCAAGGTTATTTACGGACCCTGCGAGGACGGCTACGGCGAATACCTGGACATGATGCAGCAGTGGTACAAGGAAGGCCTGATCGACCAGAGCTTCTCCGTGCATGACGGCCGCTGGCCTGAAAACGACCTGCTGCTGAACGACAAGGTCGGCGCGTTCCCGATTTACACCTCCTGGACCGGCCATGACTACTACGCCAAGCAGGGCGCCACGAACCCCGACTTCAACCTGGTCGGCACCAAGATCCCCGTGAAGGAGGGCGGAGAAGCCCATTACCGGATGCCCGACATGCTGACGAACACCTACTGCATCGCGGTCAACGCACAGAGCAAGCACCTGGAAGAAGCCATCAGATGGATGGATGCCCAGTACGGCGAGGAAGTCGCCTTCGTGATGAACTACGGTGTGAAGGAAGGCAAGGAAGACGGTTCCTACTACTTCGATGACAACGGTCCCCACTGGGGCGGACTGATCACCAACAACCCCGACGGACTGACCCAGGGCCAGGCCCGCCAGCGCTTCACCACCAACAATGCGCCTTATGAAGATTACAACCGCGTGATGGGCATGTGGACAGACACCCAGCGTGAGACCCAGGCCCGCCTGATGGAAAGCGACTACTCCGCCTATATCTCCGACTCTATTACCATGACGGAAGCCGAACAGGAAGAGTTCAGCGATATCATGGGCGATATCACCACCTTCGCAACGGAGTTCACGGTCAACTACGTCATGGGCAACGCCAGCCAGAGCTTTGACGAATTCCGTGCCCAGCTGAAGGCGATGAACATCGACCGGGCGATTGAGCTCAAACAGGCTGCTGTGGATCGCTACAACGCGAGATAATTTTCGCAGCGTGTTTCTCCGGGGCCGCGGCCGACGCGCCGCAGCCCCGGTTTTTCCAAAGACCCGGGGATGATTTTTTCAAGGAACGGGGAGAATGCCTGTGGAAACAGCGGCCAGAAAAAAGCCTTTCAGACAGAGGTTCCGGCGGGATATGCGGGAGAACTGGGTGGTTTACCTGCTTCTGCTGCCGGTGATCATCTGGTACATTATCTTCTGCTATCTGCCGATGTTCGGTATTGTGATGGCTTTCGAAAACTTCAAATTCGCGAAGGGCCTTTTCGGCAGCGCATGGGTCGGATTCCGGAATTTCCAGAAATTCTTTTCCAGCTATTATTTCTGGCGCTTGCTGCGGAACACCCTGACGCTGAGTATCAAGGACCTGATTATTGCTTTCCCGGCGCCGATAATCTTCGCGCTGATGCTCAATGAGCTGCGCAGCCGGAAATTCAAGAAGTCGATCCAGACGATTTCCTACCTGCCGTATTTCATCTCAATGGTGGTGGTCTGCGGCATGGTGAAGACCTTTACGGAATCAACGGGGGTATTCAGCCAGATCAGCCAGGCGCTGGGCGGGCCCAAGGAACTGATTTCCAACCCGGGATCCTTTCACGGGATCATGATTGCCAGCGGTATCTGGCAGGGCCTGGGATACGGCAGCGTGATCTATATTTCCGCCCTGACGGCAGTTGACCAGGAGCTGTATGACTCAGCGAAGCTGGACGGCGCGAACCGCTGGAAGCAGACGCTCCATGTCACCATTCCGGGCATTATGCCCACCATTATTATCATGCTGATCATGCGGGTCGGACACCTGATGAGCGTCAACTACCAGAAGATTATCCTGCTCTACAGCCCGGCCACCTATGAGACAGCGGACACCATTTCCACCTTTGTCTACCGCAAGGGCCTGCTGGACGGGGACTACGCCTATGCCGCGGCGGTTGACCTGTTCAACTCGGTGATCAACACGATCCTGCTGGTGACGGTCAACTGGATCAGCCGCCGCAAAACGGAAACCAGCCTGTTCTGAGGAGGTGGAAAGAAAATGATCAAACGGACAAGGGGCGAAAAGATCTTCGCCGTATTCAATGTGATCGTTCTCAGCCTGATCGGGCTGGTCTGCCTGATTCCGATCTGGCACTGCCTCTGCGCATCCATCAGTGACCCGATCGCGGTTTCCAAAACCCGGGGCCTGATCCTGTGGCCGAAGGGCGGGATGACCACGATCGGCTACGCGAAATCCCTGCAGAATGAGAGCCTGCTGCGGGGTTATGTCAACACAATCCTGTACGTGATCCTGGGCACGGGTTTCGGGGTTCTGATGACCATCTTCGCCGGATACGGCCTGAGCCGGAATCTGCTGTTCGGCGGGGCAATCGCGATGTTCCTGACCTTCACGATGATGTTCAACGGCGGAATTATCCCGACCTATATGGTTGTCCGGTCCCTGGGCATGCTGGACACTCGAGCGGCCATTGTCCTTCCGACAGCGCTGTCGGTGTTCAATATTATGATTACGCGAACCTCGTTCAAGAGTATACCGGAAGGCCTGATGGACGCGGCGAGTATTGACGGGGCCGGCCATATCCGGATCCTGGTTTCCGTGGTGATTCCGGTTTCCAAGGCGATTATCGCGGTGGTTACGCTCTTCAGCGCGGTCCAGATCTGGAACAGCTGGTTCCATACAGCCATTTACGTCCGGAAACGCGAACTGTATCCGCTGCAGATCGTGCTGCGTGAGATTGTGCTGCAGAATTCCTCCCAGGCTGCGGATGCCGGGGAAGCTGCCAACGAGCTGAACCTGCTCCATGCAATTATCCGCTACTGCGTGATTATGCTGTCCATTATCCCGATGCTGTTTCTGTATCCGTTCATCCAGAAGTACTTTGTGACCGGGGTTATGATCGGATCCATCAAGGGATAAGATGAACAGGAGAAAAGAATGAGTGAAAGAATAACAACGGTCAACCTGCATACCCATACCTGCAGATGCAAACATGCCAGGGGGATTCCGGCGGACTACGCGAAGGCCGCGGAGGAGAAGGGAATCCGGGTCCTTGGCATGACGGACCATACGCCGTTTCCGGATGACCGGGTGATCATGATCCGGATGGGCATCGCAGAGCTGGATGATTATATCCGCGAAGTCCGGGAGGCCCAGGCGGCTTATCCGGGACTGAAGATCCTGTTGGGACTGGAATGCGAATATTTCCCGGAGTTTGACGATTATTACCGGATGCTCCGGGAAGAAAAGAAAATGGACTACCTGATCGGCAGTGTGCATTTTTACATGTACAGGGGGAAGCCCATGGGCTTCTGGAACGGCTTTGTCATGGACCGGGAAGCGCTGCGGATTTACGCGGACGCCTATACACAGATGCTGGAGAGCGGCCATTTCTTCTTCGGCGCACATCCGGATCTTTTCGGGGCGTCCATCGATACCTGGAACGGGGACTGCGAGGAAACGGCGGAAAGGATCTGCGAAACGGCGGCACGGCTGCAGATGCCGCTTGAGATTAACGTCAGCGGGTGGCTGAAGCAGGAGCAGAACGCGAACAAGCTCGGTTATACTTCTGCGGAGGAAGCCGCTGCGAACGGTTTTACCTGTCCGCGGCCGTATCCGCTGGATGAATTCTGGCGGGTGGCGGCCAGGCACGGGGTCCGGGCGGTGATCAACTCCGATGCCCATGATCCGGAGGTCCTGACAAAGTATATGGAGCTCGGGTACGACATGGCCGAACGGAACGGGGTTGAGATCATCTACCCCTTCGGAAAATGAGATCCAGGGTATACAACCTCCTTTTTACAGGGAGCCTGCCGGAAGGCAGGCTCCTCTGTTTTATGCAAATAAATAAGGAGACAGAGAACTGTTCTCTGTCTCCTATGCAATGGAGTTATGCTTTTGATTTCATAGTATTGATGGAGGAAACCAGCATGCGGCGGAGCTCAGTACGGTTTCCTGTTCATTGGCTCTGAATCGGCTCATGATCGACTCATCAATTTTGAGCCGATCCGATCTGAGGATTTTCATGTATTCATGGTTGGGAAGGCAGTGCACCATAACGCCTTCATAAGCCAAGCCAAACTATCAAAAGAGCCTGTGATAAGTAACAGAAGAAATGAAACATGGTATTTTATATGCAAGGCCGTGATATTATTCTGGGTTTTATATACTTCTATGCTTGCATTATCCATACACATTGAAAAAAGAAGTAACCGATTGCCCAATGCATTGGCAGCATCAATATCAGCATTATTACTGCTCTTTAGAATAGAACTCCAGAAATTCTGATATTCCTGAAACAACTCTTTGTGCCTATATATATAGTATAAAGATTCATCAACATAATAGTTATTAACCATCTCAAAATCTTTCTTTTGGATTAAGAACAATCGTAAAATATCCTTGGCTTCAGAGTATGATATTATATTGTCATACTCTTCGTGTTCTTCACACCATGCATCTGAAGCGACAATATAATCAAATAAATCATTTAACCGATTATGGAGAATACATTTTTCTGCAATTTCATTAAGCTCATCTTCGGTTTTGTTTTGCGGTGTATTTGAAGAAACAATCACTCCTCTCGTACAATCAGAGAACTCTATAGATATGCGAATTGCATTTTCTTCAGACGTATGTTTATAGCGTCCTGTTTCAATCGGTAATGATATTTTATGCTTATCTAATAATGGCATGTAGCAAATACTAATACGCTGTAAAAGATTAGCATTATTAAAATATAGAAAAGAATCTTTGTCGCATACAAAAGATTGCGTATAAACAAGCATAGATATTCTCTCATGTGCTTCAGAATAATCTTTGTTTTCTTTCAAAGAATCACCCCCATGAGCATTCTACTGTTGGTTGACTATAACTGATTACATAATGTATTCATGATCAAACCTTCATCTATTGAATTGTTAGCTTGCGAGCAACAAATCCTTAATTCTTCGAATTATAGTATTGCGAATTTGAATAACGATAGAATTATTCTCACTTAAGTCTGTATAAAACTCTGCTTTATCTGTATCACCGCTCATTGTCCCATCAAAAACGCCATCCATAATGCGGGAAGCTACTCTTTCGGCAACTGCAGCTTCATAAGCACTTTCACTGCTGTTTTGTACATTTGACTGCAGATCTTTATCATTGCTCAAATCATTGATAATACCGCTGATTTCGGCATTAGCATTGGCATAGCGCAGATTGAACTTTTCAATGATTTCATCAATTAAGGAAAGTGTTTTATCCGCAGAAGCAGCATTGACAGAAACGCTATCAAATGACTGGCTTTCTTCATGAAGTTCAATGGTGAACTCTTCCTGTATTGCTTTTGTTGAGAACTCAACAAGATCAACTAATTCTGAAGCATCAATTGCCGATGATTCTTCTTTCTCGTAAAGGACGTTATACAAAACATTGAAAACAATCGCTAATTGTTCCATTTCTTGATTCCAGGAGTTATATACTGCAGAAATATAATAGAAAAGCGCACCAAATTTCTTGAGTTCCGCAACAAAAAGCTTTTTGCTTTCTATTTTCAACTCCTGATACTTACGAATAATACCAGCAAGAAGTGCGGTTAGTTCGCTCCCTTCTCCATCTTCAGATATGATCAGTTTATAGATCTTTTGTGTGTCAGGGAGCGTAATAACACCATAATCAAGGATATGATCTCGCTTAGAAAACAGAATATTCGGATCTATTTCATTTTCTGTTGGCAGATAAAGATCTCCGCCGTAGTATTGGGTAAAGTAAATCTTTATGTCCTCGGGATTATTGATGAAATCCAGGACAAACGTACGTTTGTTTTTCGCCGGGCGGTTCAATCGCGATATAGTCTGAACAGCTTTTACCGCACTGCCCAGTTTCTTATCAATATACATCACACTGAGGCTGTCTTCATCAAAACCGGTTTGAAGCTTATCGGCCACGATAATGATTCTGCAATCCTCATGATTGTGAATAATCGCTTTAATATCGTATGGTACACCGTTTTCGATGAAATCTCGGTTCATTGCTTCTTCTGTAAATTTTAAGCCCTTTAATTCTATTGTTCCTGTGAAAGCAACGCAGGCTCGGAAATTGCATCCATGCTTTTTTAAATATTCGTCAATCGCTATTTTATAGCAGACAGCGTGTTTTCGTGATGGGGTGATGATCATAGCTTTTGCTTTCCCATTCAGCCATCCGCTGCGCCGTTCGATAAAATCATGTAGCATGATTTCTGTTTTGGTTTGAACGACCTCATCGGTAGTAGTTACGTAGTTCAGAATGGCCGCTTGTGCTTTCGTGCTGTCATACTCTGTATCATCATTTTTCTTTTTCTCAATCCGATAAAAGTCCTTATAACTGGTATAACAGAGAAGTGGATTCAGGATAAACCTTTCCTCAATGGCCTGCTTCATGGAGTATTTGTCAAAATATGTTTTGCCGATTTCTTTCCGTGTACCAAACAGCTCCATGGTTTCTTTTTTAGGCGTTGCGGTAAAGGCAAAATAGCTCACGTTCCTGGTGTTGCGGATCGCGGTGCTTTCTTTCAAAATCTGATTTTGACTATCTTCCAGTTCATCATATACATCATCCAATTCGGCGGATTCTTTCAAGGATTTCCCCGTCAAGGTTTCCGATGCTTTGGACATGGATTTGCCGGCGGTTGATGAATGGGCTTCGTCTATAATGATAGTATAATTCCGATCCTCATACTGTTTGATCTCATTCAGAATCGGATGGAACTTCTGCAGCGTCGTAACGATGATGTAGCCGCCATCATTCAGTTTCTTCAACAAATCTTTGGAAGTAGTATCTATATGCTGAGCGACGCCTTTCTTTCCGTCCACGTTCATCAATTCCAGCCCAAGCTGACCGTCGATCACCGTTCTGTCGCTGATAACAATGACAGTATTGATATTGGGCTGATTGATCATCCGCTTGGCAAGCCAGGCTATCGTTTTTGTTTTGCCGCTACCCGCGCTGTGCCAGATCAGATACCGTCCGCCCACGCCATTATCCTGCACGTCTTTTTCGCAGCGCAGGACAGCGCGAAGCTGATGATAGCGCGGGAAGATCATTTTTCCCTCGTCATCAATGAACATGAATTCCCGGATGATACGCAGCAGCATATCTTTTTGCAGGATGTTTTCCCACACATAGTACGTGCAGTGCTTTCCTGCAGTCACGGGGTTTCCGGCTCCCTCGTCTTCGGAGCCTTGATTGAAGGGTAAAAAGCGGGTATCCTTCCGATCCAGCCGCGTGGTCAGGAACGCCACCATCTCATCCATTGCAAAGTATACCAATGTGCGGCGATTAAAGGAGAAAACCAGCTCGTCAGGATTGCGGGTTGTCTGAAATTGCTTGGTACCCTCAAAGGCGGCTTTCTGTCCGGCAGTTTGCTTTTTCAGTTCGATCATCACAAGGGGAATACCATTCAGAAACAGCGTCAGATCCACTCTGTATGGATCGGGCTTGTCCTCAAAGGTGAACTCCCGCCGCACGGAAAAGATATTCTTTTCATATAAGCTAATGGTTTCAGACATGGCATTCAGCCCTGTTCTAAAATAGGCAAGGCTGAATTTTGTATTGCTGGCGTAGTCTTCCACCCATTCATTGAGGGCTGTCAGCAATCCCCGGTTTTCAATTTTTTTGCACAGCAAATCCACATACCGGGCTTTATACCCCATTCCATAGGTTTCCTTGAACTTTTTGAGTTCCTGCGCCTGGGTTGCTTCCAGAAACTCAAACAGTTTTCCCATGTCCAGGGCATGCTTATAGTCGTAGTCTGACTTTTGCCCGGCCACATAGCCGTGCGTGAGAAAGTAGTCATAGATTTCGTCCCGGAATGGGTTTTCGCGCAAGATACTTTCAGCCATGTTGATTCCTCCTTTATCCAATGAGGTCTGGCACCCTCAATGGTGGGGAATTGTATAATGATTATTTAGGATATTTGTTCCGAATTTCAATTGCCTCTTCAATCCAGTCAGTTATGTGTTCGTCTATATAATCATATACATTTTTGCTTGTTACATATGGTGTATCGTATGCACTTATTACTTTTGAGAGGTTTATTTCATTACTATCAGCAGGTGCTTGATGGTGTACAATATAATTAAATGTCTTATCAATACAGAAGTCTTCAAATGGATTATCGCCTTTTTCGGATTGTTCTCCGCATGAATCTTTCAACCCATGTATATATATTCCAACAATTCCTTTTCCTTCTTTCCACGCATTCTCGATCTCAAAATTGATCCATTTTCTTCCCTGCGTATGCTCACCAATCAAGACAATAACACATGAGCGCATTTTCATTTGATTTTTTATCCATTTTTCAATGGTTGAATCACTTTTTTCTTTAACTTCTTCCCAATCATTATCAGAGAAAGTAGAGTCATCTGATACTTTCCCCATATTACGCACTTGGCTTGCTCTCCAAGCATCATATATATAGCGAAAGCTGAAAAATACTTGACGTTTGGGCATATTATAGTGCTCCTTTTAATTGAAGAATAAAAACCACAATAAGAATCGCTGTCAATAAAGGGTAAAACAGATAGATGCTTGGTGATTTTAGACAATCCCATACAGTTGCTTTTGCCTGTTGCTTTTCTTTTGAATCTTTTGTTGATTGCATCGAGAAATCGATTTCATGATTATCGTTTCTGACCTGATTAAAAAGAAATCGAAATCTTCTTTCAAGTGTTAAATAGTAAACATCTAAGATGGCAAAAGCGAGAACAGGTAAAAATGACAATCCCAAAACCCAGGAATTAATATCCGTATAGGTCAATGCGGCGACCCCGGCAACAATCGTGGCAGCAAATCCTTTAAATATAGCGGCATTAGTAGACATCCTTGATATTGATTCTTGAATCATTTGCAGATATTCAATCTTTCCGTCTTTCATCATCATACTTCCTTTTTTCCTGTCACAGCTTCATAAATCAGGCTTTGACGGTACTCTTTCAGTTTTTGTATTGAAGAATCATTCAATGAAATCATCTTATCAATTTCTGAACACCTTCCTTCCAAATGCTGTTCAATTTGTCTTTGCTCATCAATAGGGGGAACTGGAATAAACAGATTTAGGAGGTTTTGAGTATAGATCACGTCTATTGTCGTCGCGTTACTTGCCAGACGCAATTGCTCGGTAAGCAAATTTGTCTCATTGAATATCCTGCACAACAAAGGTTTTAAGAACACACTTTCATCAATCACCATTTTAATTAAGCAGGGATGAAGTATGCCTTGCTTCCCAATCGGTACGAT
Organism: Christensenellales bacterium; assembly: GCA_045111455.1. Classification (GTDB taxonomy): domain Bacteria; phylum Bacillota; class Clostridia; order Christensenellales; family Aristaeellaceae; genus Aristaeella. Next base: position 117,393 of record JBGUGL010000053.1, read on the forward strand.
CGCAGTCTTTCCAATGGTTCCTCGGGTTGTAATGAGAATATCTCCTTCGTTTACCATAAAGCCCTTCAATTCTATGCCTTTTTCAATAGAAACATATTCATCTCCTTCTTCAAAATCATTGTCCAGCACGGAACGCTGATTAAAAACTTTAACATCACTGCCCTGCATATCAGATGCAGTTAAGCTGCTTCCAAAAGGCCCGGCTTTCATTGCGTCTTTCCCGTGAGATAATAAAAACTTCAGACGATAAATATTCCATCTTTCGGGAATTTGTCCAAGCCACTCAATTCCGCTGTCTTTCAAAGGAACATTCGGATCAAGTCCTTTTGTGACAGCTTCATAAATGATGCTTTGGCGGCGTTCTTTTAGAAGCGTATTGTTTTTTTCTTTTGCGGCAATTAACCCATCAATCTCGGTACATTTAGTATTGAGATATGAGGCAATTCGTAATTGCTCTTCCTTCGGGGGAAAAGGAATTTTCTCATTTCCAGCATAGTTCCATTCAGCGCGAGGCATTTTTACCCCAAACGTGGAATGATCAACATCGGAAATAAAGCCATGTGAAAGCACATAATACAGAAGATACTTCCCTTCAATTTCAGTTGGATTCATCACCCAAAACTCGGTTGAGCAGCGCCCGCCGTCCTTAGCTCGATATGCTTTTACAAGGTATGGCCTCAGTTTCCCAAACAAGACATCCCCTTCATGGAAATCTAGTGTATCTCCATTGAAATCTGTTATGGCCTCATAGTCTTTGCAAAGAGTTCCTGTAAATGAAGAAACATGTTCGAGACCTATGTAGGGAGCGAAGGATGTTTTATCGGCTGTTTTTTCCAGCCGTAGATCAACACAATATTTTAATTTTTTGGTTGTCCATTTCTGGGGAAGATCTCCAATCCACTCAATTCCACTGTCTTTCATCGTTCTCATTTTAGCACCGCCTTTAGCGCCTGTTGTAAAGCTTCCTCATTCTCCAAAATCTCTTGAAGAATGTCATCACTCTTGCGAGGCGGAACATACTTATAGAAGTACCGAGTGAAGGGAATCTCATAGCCGATCTTGTCCTTGCTACGGTCTGCGTAAGCATCCGGCACATAGGGCAGCACTTCCGTTTGAATATACTCATCCACATTTCGCTTCAATGGAATGTTTTCCGTATCCCTGCGCTTTGGGTCGGCCTGGACAATTCCTCGTTTGAGAACGATCTTTCCATCCTCATCATATTGCGGACACTCCACCGTCACTTTGGTGTATCCGAAATCATCAGCATCAAATATCCTGCTGATGTCGGATGGATGGAAAGCATTATACTCCGCTACGATCAGACGGCGGTTTACGTCATCAATGAACTTTCGCTTGTTACCGAGGGATTTGGGCGTTTGCGGCATATAACACGCCGTAGCGTCGATCAACTGGATTTTTTGCTCCCGCTTGGGATTAGGCTTCTTGCTCAGAATCCAGACATAGGTATAAATGCCCGTGTTATAAAACATCTGATCCGGCAGGGCGATAATGGCTTCCAGTAAATGATTGCGCAGCACATAGCCGCGGATATCGCTTTCGCCGCTGCCAGCATCGCCGGAAAACAGTGGAGAGCCATTCAGAATAATGGCAATGCGGGCGTCGTCCTCCGCCTTCGCCAAGAGGTTCTGCAGGAACAGCAATTGGCCATCACTTACACGAGGCGTACCAGCCACAAAGCGATTATTGGGCTGCTTTAGCTCCTTTTCAACCGTACTCTTTTCGGTTTTCCATTCCACGCCAAAGGGTGGATTGGTAATCAGCAGATCAAACTTTTCTCCCGGGAATCTGTCTTCCGTCAACGTGTTGCCCTCACGGATGTTTGCCGGGTTTTCGTCCAGCATCAGCATCTCGGCACAGCATACTGCATAGGCTTCTGGATTTACGTCCTGTCCATACAGACGGATGTTGCTCGCGGGAATACCGAGCCCTTCTTCGGGATCGGTCAGCTTGCGCTTCATGGTGGTCAGCATACCGCCCGTTCCGCAGCAGCTGTCATATACGCGGATGATCTTCCCTTCTTTTGTCAGGCTATCCACATTTTCGCTGATCATCAGATCAATGCAAAGCTCGATCACTTCGCGGGGAGTATAGTGATCACCGGCTTCGGCATTGGATTTATATGTGCGGATGATCTCTTCAAAAATATAGCCCATTGCTATAGGACTGGTAGTGGAAGGATGGAAGTCTACCTCTGAGAATGCTTTAACTACCTCAAAGAGAATTCCCTTCTTGATCATAAATTCCACTTCTTCACGGAATTTCAAGCCCTGAAGAATGGATTGAACACTGGGGGAATATGCTTTGATAAACTCCAGAAAATTGGAGTTGAGATTGTCGCTGTCGCCAACCAGATCCTCCAGAGAAACGCACTTAGCGTTATAGAAAGGAACGCCGCATTGACGCTTCACCATTTCCTCGATCTTATCAGCGGTCATCCCTTTCACCTTGGAAGCCGCTTCAATAATCTTGGCTATTGCCTTGTTTTTATCGGCCAGAATACAGTCAAATCGGCGGATGATGGCCATGGGAATGATCACGCTGCCGTATTTTTCCGGTGTGTAGGGCCCGCGAGTTTTGTTAGCGATGCTTTTTACCAGATTTACTTTGCTGTTCACATCAGCCGTCAACACATTATTATTCATTGTTCTTCCTCACTATCGTTATCAAAGAGTTCCAGCAGTCTGACATTTTTGTAGATGTTATCCCGGCCAACTTTTTCTTTGCTCAGCAATCCCTGATCTACAAACTGATCCAGGTAAGCAGCCGCGGTCTGACGATGAATGCCAATATCTACTAAATCCGCTACCCGAACATACACCTTTTTGAAGATTACGTTCACCGTATTTCTTAGCGGTTCGTATTGGCCTTTCAAGGAAAGCAGATAATCCTTATCGGTGTATTGTGTCAGCATGCCTCGAATGTTTTCCACAATCTTTAATGTTCGTTCTGCTGTTTCTTTGAAAGAATGAAGCATGTATTCTATGATCTCGTTGTAGGATTGTGTTTCTTTCGTGGTGCGGAGTATGTCGTAATAGGCGTTTTTATTCTTGATTATGTAGGAACTGGCATACAGAATGGGATAGCTTAAATAACCTTTCTGGCAAAGAAACAGGATGTTCAATATGCGTCCAGTTCTTCCGTTTCCATCTCGGAACGGATGAATGCTTTCGAATTGATAATGGGCCAATGCGATTTTTATGAGAGGATGGAGTTCATAAGTATCATCATTATAAATGAAATCAAGCATATCAATCAGTAGCGCTTGAAGCAGCTCCTTGCCGTGCGGCGGCGTATATATAATCTCGGTTTCGCCTGTCGGTTTTTTGTTTGCAATTCGTGTCAAGTCTCCAAAGTTGGGGAGATTGGTTCTTATACCGGGCTGCTTCATATTGACAGGACGATTGACTGCTTCAATATCGCTCATAGAGATCAGGCCTTTTTCCTGCATACGAGTGTAACCGGCGAAAAGAGCTTCTTTATATCTGCTAACTTCTTTAGCTTCCGCCGTATAGTCTTCAAAAACCACGCCGCGATACAGATCGTCATTTGTTGTTACGATATTCTCAACATTGCTGCTTGCCCGTGCTTCTTGTAGCGCAAGCGTGTCCAAAAGAATATTGGGATCAGGCAACGTCTTCACTGCGTAGTTCAATATTTCAATAACGACGCGAGTGCTTTCAGCAAGTTTGTTTATAGATGGCGAAGGTGATACTTCAAGCGCCGAGATTGGAGGCAAATCATTAAAAGGAATTAGAGGATTAAACATATTGCTTCACCTCGTAAGCTTAAATGAGTTGTGAGGGGAGCAGATGCCAGTCTGCTCCCCGTGCAGATGTTACTTGCCATAAGTACGGGTATTCTTATGACAGGCGATGCAAAGAATCTCACAATTGGATAATGTGTCGGTTCCGCCAGAGGCAGCAGCCGTCTTGTGATGAGCCTCCCAACCACCGGCCGCATAGTCATTGCCGCGAGCGTTCCAATTAAGCGCTTTATTGCAACGCCAAGGACCATGACCACACGAATTACGACCGCATTCGCACCTTCCACCAGCGCGTTGCCATGCGGCGGCGATAACACTATCAGAAAATGCCATGTACGCTACTTCCTTTCCCCGGCGGAAATTGACAAGACGCTGAAGAAGTAGTAGCATAAAGATGCTTGTGAAAAGCGCTGGGGGAACCACCGGTTTCCTCCCAAGCTGCTATCAGTGCCAGCTGATAGCAGCTTTGTCTTATATAAATCATATCAAAGATTGTACTGGATGTCAATTTTATAATGTGTCGAAAAAATTCAAATAATTCGACACGATATAGGAATGTGCGTGTATTTGTTTGAATGCTATTCAATGAGATCATTATTTGGTATATATGGGAATTGTTGTGCATCACGTGATAACAAAAAAGCAGGACACTCTGTAGAATGCCTGCAAAATGAAGCAATTGAGGGTACTGTATAACACTGGAAATAATCAGGAATAAAATGCCATTACTCCCACTCGCAAAATGAAACTTAATTCTAAACGCTTTTGTTTGGGAGATTTGATATCATTTGATTTTTCCTGATACCTATTATCCTTATCCTATGGGCTTGCCGAACTTTTGCTATCATTTGGCTATCAAGGA
>JBGUGL010000054.1:0-6709 GCA_045111455.1 Christensenellales bacterium
CCCTGTTACCACTTTTGTTCATCCATTTGTAGTATACAGGTAAATCCACGAACCTACAAAATGGAGGTCATTACATATTGTCTAAGCCATTCACTCCATAATAATGAAAAAAGAACTGGCCATCTTTCGAGCATGAAAAAGTTGGTATGTTTTCCCAACATGATGGGTCTTCAGTAGCATTGTTAAGTCTAACTTTCGTCCATGAACCAACAAGCAAAGTCTTTAAGTCTGTCTCTGGTAAAGTACTGTCCTCAGCGACTGCGCTAACGTAGATAAAAACCATCAACGCAACCAAGATAATTGATACTGTCTTTTTCATTGTCAAGTTCCTTTCTTATGCTGCTTTCGAGACATTCTCATTATAAAGATACTAATATGTTATTTCTATGAATACTATATCAAACCCTTCATGTCTTTTCATGTAGGTCTTCAGTGTATTCGCTGACCTTGCCATAGAGATAGGCCGCCTGGTTCAAAACACTTTCAGCAACTGAGCGCAGAGTTTCACGAGCGACCCAGTTGTCTTCAGCGGCATCAAGGATGGAGACGATCAATCTGCTCATCGAGTAGAGCAGGTTGAGTTCGCCACGGATATTCATCTTGGACACTTCATTCCGGGTTTCCGACATCGGGATCACCCTCCTTCCGGTTCAGGATCAGGTTCACGGCCTTCTCCGCAGCTCCAGCAGCGGAAACGATCAGGCGTTTGTCGTTCTTCAGGGCTTTCAACCAGCCCTGGATGTATCCGGCACTGTTGCGGAAACTGGATTTGGACTCCAGACCACAGTGGTTAACGAGAAACGCAGCTCCAAGCTCGGCACAAAGCTCTTCTTTGCTGTATTCGTGAGATCCGAAGGCGGCAGTATCAGAGATACGGTCAAGGCGGCTGTGATGGCCTGTACTGTGTGTGAGCTCATGGAAAAGCGTACTGTAGAACTCTTCCTGTTTCTGGTATTGGCTTAACTGCGGAACGACAACGGTGTCAGTAGATGGCTGATAGTAAGCACGATCCGATTCTGTGATCCGCAGAGTGATACCTGAACGATCCTTGTAGTCACGAATAATGGCATCTGCTGTTGCATCCGGTTCCAGATCTGTTGCAGGACGAACAGAAACAGCCCATCTGGGCCTGATGCCTTCAACCTGATCCAGATGGAACACGTTGTAATACCGGAGATAGAAGTGCTGTTCAGTTTCTCCGGTCTCATTGTTGACTGTTTCAAACGGTTTCCAGAACACAACAAACTTGCTCTTTTCGCCTTTGCGGATATGACCGCCAGCGAGCGTGGCTTGTTTGAAAGTGATATATTCGCCAGACTGTCCACCCAGAAGAAGATGGTTCAGCAAAGAGTACGGTCGACCAGTGCTGTAGCTGATGCAACCAGAGTTACCACCGATCCACGGCTTGTTCCACGGAATGTTACCTTCTTCCAAAGCAGCGATAATACGATCAGTTATGGCAGAATAGATATCAAACATCCTTGGTCTCAAATGGGAATGCGTTCATTTGGAAGACGGTTATTGCGATATGATCCGCACTGTGACATATCCGACAAAAACAAAGCCAGTAATACAGGAAGGTGGTAAGACGGAGCTATCTGTTCGAGAAATCAATCTGGTGCCAGATGTGATCAGTGTATTGAGCCAGGTCAAGGACAAATCAGGGTTTGTAGTTCACGGTAAAGATCCAATGAGTCCGTGCCCTCGCTCTACATACGTTAAGACATATACCGAAGCATTTCAGCAGCTTGGGATCAAAGGATTTGTTCCTTATGATTTCAGGACGAACTTTGCAACAGAATGTTGTGAAGCGGGTCTTTCTCCCAAGCTTACGGCAGACATGTTGGGGCATGTTGATCAACGTATGGTGAATAAGGTTTATGCAAAACGCAGAAGAGATGGCATACTTAACTGTCGTAGTGTTCTTGAGAGAATAATGGCATGTGACAAAACGTGTGACACAAAAACGGCTGTCTAAGCCTTGATTTTGTTGGGCTTGACCTATGATCTATGTGACATTTTGTGAGACAAAACTGCGTGTAAAGTGCATAGTGCTCCAAAAAACGAGGAATAAAAAACTCTTGCAATTCGCTCTAAAGCCTGTTATAATACCGCTTGCGTCACCGCATGGGATTATAGCTCAGTTGGTTAGAGCACCACGTTGACATCGTGGGGGTCATAGGTTCGAGTCCTACTAATCCCACCAAACAAAAAGGCCATCCGAAAGGATTGGCCTTTTTGCTTTGGTGAGAATAACAGAACCTATGACTACGGGGCCCCACGATCGTGGGGGGATTACCTCTGACGACCGCCGGTGGCGGAAGTTTCGTCAGAGGTAATCTCATGCGAAACAAGCGATCTGTCCAGTGGACAGTCGCGCCGATTGAGCATGCGGAACATAGGTTCGATTGTCGGAAACCCATTGAGTCTGTTGGCATGAGCCCCTTAAAATACAAGCTTTCTGCCTTTTTATCCCAATTTATAAAAAATCTGCTGCCATCCTTCTTTAACAGGCGTATCTATATGTGCCCGGCGGAAAACCGGGAAACAAAAGAGAGACGCCCAAAGGGCAAGGAGGATACGAAAATGAACAACAAGATTACAGGAGCAATTTTCTGCCTGATCGCTGCAATTCTGGCCGGTGCCCGGTACGTGGCCGCCGCCATTTTCATGAGCAACGTTTCTTCATGGAGTGCCGAACTGTTCCGGGACGGCCTGAACTATGTGGGACCGAATCTGCTGATCGCCGCCATCGTCGCGCTGGCCGCCGGGATTTGCTTCCTGGTCTGCGGATTTGTGCAGAATATGAAAAAAGCCGGGAAATAAAAAACACTGCCACCACGGGAAATTGTCCGTATACAGATATGGCCGGCAGAAAAGCCGGACCGAAACAAGAAAAAGATGCCCAAAGGGCAAGGAGGATACGAAAATGAACAATAAAATTGTTGGAGCTGTTTTCTGCCTGATCGCTGCAATCCTGGCCGGTGCCCGGTACGTGGCCGCCGCCATTTTCATGAGCAACGTTTCTTCCTGGAGCGCCGAGCTGTTCCGGGACGGACTGAACTATGTGGGACCGAATCTGCTGATCGCCGCCATCGTCGCGCTGGCCGCCGGTATCGGGTTCCTGGTATGCGGACTGCTGAAGGACGGAAAAAAGGCTGATAAGTAAAGCATACTGAATAGTGAAAGGGGTACGGCATTCCGGTGTGACCCCCAAAAGGAAAGCAGGCACATCAGGTGCCTGCTTTCCTTTTGACATTACCGGCAATCAGCTTTCAAGCGCGTAGGCAATCAGCAGGCGGAGGGTGTTTTCCGCCCCGAGCCGGTGGCTGCGTTCATAACCGTGGGAGGCATAGACACCGGCGCCGATCAGGCCGTGACGGAGATCGTTTCCGGCGCTGAGGGTTGCCTCCACGTCACTGCCGTAACTCGGATAAATATCGACGGCATAGTCTGCTCCGCTTCTTTTTGCTGCTTCAATCAAGCCGGTAACAACGGGATAGCTGTAGGGACCGCCACTGTCCTTGGCGCAGATAGATACCTGCTTTTCCGTGCACTGGAGTCCCTGACCGACGCAGCCCATATCCACGGAAACGGCTTCGGAACAGTCGGAAGGCACATTGCCGGCACCGCCGTGGCCGACCTCTTCGTATACCGTGATATGTGCATAGAGCGCGCGCTTAGGGGTAACCTGCTCCTCCCGGATGTATTTTGCCAGGCCCAGGAGAATGCCGACGCTGAGCTTGTCATCCAGGAAGCGGGATTTGATATACCCGGATTCGGTTATCCGGACATTGGGCTCAAAACAGGCGATATCGCCGACGGAGATTCCGAGTTTTTCGGTGTCCTCCTTCGTCTTGACATCCTCATCGAGCACAACCTCACAGGTGTCCCAGGTGCGCTTGGTATCGTTATATTCCTTATTGACATGCAGGGAGGCATTGCACAGCTGGAATGTGCCCTCATAGATTTTGCCGGATTTTGTGACGATGCGGACGATCTCAGTTTCGGCATTGTTGGGGTTCATTCCGCCGAGGTTGGTCAGCCGGAGGCGGCCGCTGGCCTTGACCTCCGCAACCATGCCGCCCAGCGTATCCACATGAGCCTCGAGCAGCAGGCCGTTGTTATCCTGCACAGGTCCGCCCAGGGAGACCAGAACGCCTCCCTTGCGCGTAAACTCCACATTGAAGCCCAGCCTGGTGAATTCATTCTTTACCCAGGCAGCGGCGTTTTCCGTATAACCGGTGGGGGAATCTATATTCAGGAGTGTTTTTGTTTCCCCGGTGATAAAATCCGTGTAAAGAGACAGGTCTTTCATTTCTGTAATCCTTCCTTATGATCTGTTGTTGGGTGCCTGCAACATCATAACATGCCCGGACCGGAAATGCGAGCATCCGGAAAAAACACCTTCTGAACAAAGGGATTTTGTCATTTTTATTTATATTTTATGCTGGTTATGGTATTCTCTTCTATGCTCGGATTTTGAATGATATACGGCAACGTATCTGTTCCGGTATACTGCGGAGGCCCTATGAATATCTTTGATATCCTGTCTTTGCTCGGCGGCCTGTCCATGTTCCTTTACGGCATGCGGCTGATGGGAGATTCGCTGAAGGAAAACTCTTCCGGAACGCTGAAGAATGTCATGCAGAAAGTGACAGACAACGCGTTCAAAGCTTTTATCCTTGGTATTGCCATTACAGCACTGATCCAGTCTTCCACGGCAACCATCGTTATTACCTCAGGCCTGGTGGGCGCCGGTATCCTGTCCCTGCGCCAGTCCCTGGGCATTATTGTGGGGGCCAATGTGGGCACAACGGTCACCGGACAGATTATCCGGCTGCTGGACATCAACGGATCGGAAACATCTTTCCTGCGCTTTTTCCAGCCTTCCACACTGGCACCCATTGCGCTGATTATCGGAATCCTGCTGATCATGACCGGAATCCTGAAGAATTCCAGGTCCATCGGCAATATTGCCATCGGATTCGGCATCCTGTTTTCCGGCCTGCTGAATATGACCAGCGCGGTGAATGCCCTGCAGCGGTCCGGCATGGTGGAACAGATGTTTTCCGGGCTGGGTGACAATCCCTTCCTGGGCTACCTGACCGGCGCGGCGGTGGCGTTTGTCCTGCAAAGCTCATCCGCTGCTGTGGGTATCCTGCAGGCTTTTTCCGCCAGCGGTTTCCTGTCCTTCAAAGCCATATACCCGGTGATTGTCGGTATATACCTGGGTGACTGCGTGACGACAGCCATTGTGATTTATATCGGCGCCAACAGGGAATCCCGGCGGGTGGCCATCGTCAATATCCTGTACAACCTGGGCAAATCCATTATGGTGCTGGCGGTGATTGCGATCATCCACCGGATCGGCCTGCTGAACGGATTGTGGGACGCCACGGTGAACTCCGGTATGATTGCCAATACCAACACCGTATTCAACCTGGTCTGCGCCATCTGCCTCCTGCCCATGATCCGGGTCTTTGAAAGAATGAGCGACCGGATTGTGGGAAAGAAGAAGGAAGAGAAAGACCCGCACAGCGAGCTGATCAAGGCCCTGAATCCCGTTTTCTTCGCCACACCGGCCCTGGCGCTGCAAAGCTGCTATGACGTGCTGCTGAAGATGCTGCATATTTCCCGGGAGAATCTCTCGAGAGCGCAGAAGCAGATGGAAGAGTTCAGCACGCAAAGGAAAAACGAAATTGCCGCGGACGAACAGCAGGTGGACAGGCTGACAGACCATCTGAGCCGTTACCTGGTTGAACTGCTTCCGCATCTGCAGGATGAATCCCATACCTCGGTTGTGAGCCAGTATTACAAGCTGTCGACAGAATTTGAACGGTTGGGGGACCGGGCGGTTAACGTTGCGGATATCGCGGCACAGCTGTCTGAAAACAATACCCGCTTTTCGGATACCTGCCGGAAAGAGCTTGCGGTCCTTCAAAGCCTGATTCAGGAAGTCCTGGATGACGCTGAAAAGGCTTTCACGGAGGGAAGCGAGAAAACCGCCTCAGTGATTGAACCGAAGGTTCATGTGGTGACGGACCTGATCAACGAAATGACACGAAACCATTTTGCCCGTATGAGCGCCGGTGAGTGTTCGATGCTGGCAGATGCGGTGTTTTCAAACCTGATGGCTGAATACAAACGGATTGCCGGCGTCTGTTCCAATACCGGTATGGCAGCACTGGTCCGTATTCATCCGGAACTGGCATCGAGGGAGCACCTGTTCCTGGAGACGCTGGATACGAACGGAAACGCTGAATACAAAAAAGTACTGGCCCAGACGCGGGAGCAGTACTTTGACCGGCTGAATGAGGCAGAAGGGAACTCCGGATTCCAGCAGCTGGAGATCTCATTCAACGACCAGGCTGAACGGGCAGCCGCGGCACAGAACAGCGGGAAATAAATACATCAGCAAACTGAGCGCCGGACGGGCGCTCGTTTTTTTGATGCCGCAAAAGCAGGCATGATTTTCATTGTTTGCTGCCGCCGGCCAAATTTTCATAGACAAATGCAATATACCTGTTCTATAATGCACTTGCAGTGAGTGACATAAAACCATATACGACAGTTACTTCGGGAGGAAAAAAACATGAAACGCGGGTTAAAACTACTCGTCGCGCTGATCCTCATCGTATGCGTGTGTATGGGGACAGCTGTAACTGAAAAACTGTATGTCAAGCCGGACATCGAATCCCCGCTGAGC
>JBGUGL010000055.1:0-35330 GCA_045111455.1 Christensenellales bacterium
GGCAATATCGCGGGAGGCGAGAAGCATGCCGCAGAGCACCAGCTCCTTGACGGAGTTGGCATTGGCACCGGGGGTGTTGAAAACCACAATACCTTCTTCCGCACAGCGGTCCAGCGGGATGTTGTTGACACCGGCGCCGGCGCGGGCAATAGCACGAAGCCCTGCGGGGAAGGACATTTCCTTCATGTCGGCGGAACGGACCAGGACGCCGGCCGCTTCATCCATGGAATCGATCAGGGTGTATCCGGAACGGAAACCGTCGGTTCCGATCTTAGCAATGTTGTTCAGGCAAAAGATTTTACGGTCTTTCATCTTCAAAACTCCTTTCCTTACATCAGTTTCAGATCGTAGCACAATCCCTTTGCCCGGTCAAGGAAAGGGCAGGAAAAGAACAGCTTGACAAATACCCCGGGAGGGTATATGATCAAGATACCCCTTGGGGGTATGCGATCCTGTGGAAAGAGGTGGAAAGGCATGAGTACGGAAAAAGCCTGTCCGCATTGCGGAGAAAGGAAAAAGAAACGTACGCCGGAAGAGCAGAACACCCTGCTCAGACGGCTGAAACTGGCGGAGGGACAGATCCGGGGCATTCAGAAGATGGTGGAGGAGGATGCCTACTGCCCGGATATCCTGATCCAGGTTTCCGCTGTCAGCGCGGCGCTGAACAGCTTTAACCGGGAACTGCTGGCCTGCCATATCCGAAGCTGTGTGGCGGAGGATATCCGCGCGGGAAAGGATGAAGCAATCGACGAGCTTGTGAGAGTGACACAGAAGCTCATGAAATAACAAAAGAGGGAAATCAATGGAACAGTATATTGTGACAGGCATGAGCTGCGCGGCCTGTCAGGCCAGGGTAGAGAAGGCCGTTGCCGGCGTTCAGGGCGTTTCCGCCGTTTCCGTCAGCCTGCTGACCAATTCCATGGGCGTGGAGGGAACCGCTTCACAGGCGGATATCATCCGGGCAGTGGAGAAAGCCGGATACGGCGCCAGTCCGAAAGAAAAGAATACGGACGCGTCCCGGACGGATTACCTGGCAGCGCAGGAGGAGGCGCTGCAGGACCGGGAAACCCCGAAACTGAAGCGTCGGCTGCTTCTTTCAGTGGGCTTCCTGGCGGTGCTGATGTATATCACCATGGGCCATCATATGGCCGGGGCACCGCTGCCGGCCGGCCTGGTCCATAACCACCTGGCGCTGACACTGACCCAGATGCTGCTGGCACTGGCTGTAATGATTATCAACGGAAAATTCTTCACCAGCGGGTTCAGGTCGGTTCTGCACGGGGCTCCGAACATGGACACCCTGGTTGCGCTGGGATCATCGGTATCGTTTCTGTGGAGCCTGTCGGTTTTTTACCGGATGTGCGGCATGATTACAGGCGGTGCAGCAAACAGCGAACTGACGGACCTGTACCACCGTCAGCTGTATTTTGAATCCGCCGCGATGATCCCGGCCCTGATTACCGTGGGAAAAATGCTGGAGGCCCGGTCCAAGGGAAAGACAACGAACGCGCTGAAGAGCCTGCTGAAGCTGGCACCGCAGACAGCGGTGGTCCTCCGGGACGGGCAGGAAACAGAAGTGGCTGTTACCGAGGTACAGACCGGGGATTTGTTCGTGGTGCGGCCGGGAGAAAGCATCCCTGTGGACGGAATTGTTCTTTCCGGTACAGGCGCAGTGAACGAATCAGCCCTGACCGGTGAATCGATTCCGGTGGACAAGGCGGAAGGAGATCAGGTCAGTGCAGCGACCATCAACCAGTCCGGATTTCTGACCTGCCGGGCAACACGGGTGGGCGAGGACACCACCCTGAGCCAGATTATCCGGATGGTTTCAGACGCAGCGGCCACCAAGGCGCCGATTGCCCGGATTGCGGATAAAGTGTCGGGAATCTTTGTGCCTGCCGTGATCGGAATTGCACTGACGGTGACCGCGGGCTGGCTGATCGCCGGCGCTTCAGCCGGGGATGCGGTTGCCCGGGGGATTTCCGTGCTGGTGATTTCCTGCCCCTGCGCACTGGGCCTGGCGACGCCGGTGGCGATTATGGTGGGTAACGGCCTGGGCGCAAAGAACGGTATTCTGTTCAAGACCGGTGAAGCCCTGGAAACAGCCGGAAAGGCGCAGATTATCGCGCTGGACAAGACCGGAACGATTACCTCCGGGGAACCGGGAGTGACGGACCTGATCCCGGCGGAAGGACGGACAGAGACAGAACTGCTTGCCAAGGCGGCTGCCCTGGAGCAGGGGAGCGAACACCCGCTGGCCAAGGCTGTCCTGCGGGCGGCGGAGGAGAGAAACCTGAAGCCGGAGAGCGTTGCGGAATTCAAAGCGCTGCCGGGGAACGGACTGGAGGGAACGGCGGGCGGAAACCGTTATCACGGCGGAAGCGAAACCTATATCAGCAGCCTGGTTCCGATACCGGAAATGATGCGCCGGCAGGCTGCGATGCTGGCAGGACAGGGCAAAACCCCGCTGTTCTTTGAGGAAAACGGAAAACTGCTGGGTGCAATTGCTGTGGCTGACAGGATCAGGGAAGATTCCCGGGAGGGAATCCGGCAGCTGCGGAACCTGGGCCTGAGGGTGGTGATGCTGACCGGCGATAACGAAAGGACAGCGGCCGCCATTGCGAAGCAGGCCGGTGTGGATGAATGGGTGGCCGGGGTCCTGCCGGAGGGCAAGGAAGAGGTGATCCGGAAACTGCAGGAATACGGCCGGGTTGCCATGGCGGGCGACGGAATCAACGACGCACCGGCCCTGACCCGGGCAGATACCGGAATCGCCATCGGGGCCGGAACAGACGTGGCGATTGACAGTGCGGATATCGTGCTGATGAATTCAGCCCTGACGGACGCGGCCGCCGCCATCCGGCTGAGCCGGGCAACGCTGAGAAACATCCATGAAAACCTGTTCTGGGCGTTCTTTTACAACCTGGTCTGCATTCCGCTGGCGGCGGGCCTGTTCGGCTGGAAGATGAATCCCATGATCGGAGCAGCAGCCATGAGCCTGTCCAGCTTCACGGTCTGTATGAACGCCCTGCGCCTGAACCTGTTCAGACTGAGGGATCCGGCAAAGGATAAACCGCTGAAAGCGGCAAATATACCCGCGGATATCACTGCAAAGATCCGCGAAAAACAAAAGAAAGAGAGGAACGGAAACATGACAAAGACGGTGAAAATCAAAGGTATGATGTGCGGACACTGCGAGGCAACCGTGAAGAAAGCGCTGGAAGCCCTGCCCTTTGTGGAAGAGGCGGCTGTGAGCCATGACGCCGGCACCGCAGTGCTGACACTGTCCGGGGATCTGGATGCGGAAGCAGTAAAAGCAGCTGTTGAAGCAAAGGATTTTGTTTTTGAAGGAATAATATAAAAAAAATATCCTGCCAAAATGCAAACCGGCTGACTGCAGCCGGTTTTTTTGCTGCCGGGAAAATACGGAAAACGTTTACAGACAGAGACGAAAGGAGAGTTACATTAGAAATTAAACTGAAATGAAAATTGTAATGAAAACAACGCAAAAATGTAACAATTGGTTGTAAATACAGATTGTAGCATCCGTATATAGTATGATATTATTATGCGAATAAGTACGTACTGCATTACAGTTACATTTGCAGAGCGACAAAAACAGAAAATAGTTACATTATAAATGACGGAGAGATGCAACCATGACTGCGAACGTAAGACGACCGCTGATCATCCTGCTTGTTACGCTGGCGCTGCTTTTTTCCGCTGCAGCCGGTTCGATGCTGCCAGCTGCCCTGGCGGACAGCGAACCGCACCAGATCCGGAGTGCGAATATCAAATGGGTGACGCGGGACGACGTGGAAGACGGGCAGGCGAACCGGCTGTTCATCCGAAAGCACAGCGACGATTCGGAAATCAGCATGCAGTTCCAGATCGACGCCGTCCTGACAGGACAGGAACCGCATGAACCGGGTTCCGTCCGGATCCTGTTCCCACGGCAGATCTGGCACCAACGGGACACGTACTATGCCGGCGGACAGGTCCAGTCGACGGGATACGGCGGAATGACCTTCTCCGTTCCGAACGCACCCAGCGAGAATTCCTTGTGGCATTGGGAGGAAGCGGAGAACGGGCAGTACGCCATTGTCAACGACGCGACTATCAACGCCGCGGCGCAGATTAATTTCGAGTGTACGATCACCGGGATCCAGGTTTCGAAGATCGTGGACATGCTGCCCAGCGATCCGCTGAAGGCCACGGTGGAGGTCACGACCCGCGGAGGCGCGAAGGATACCATGAGCACCCAGGAGCTGACGGCGGTCATCGATACGAGGGAAAAACTGAGTGATCCAGGCGCGGGCATGTCCGCCCAGGTGTACTCGACGCCGGAAAGCGTTCCGGCGGGCGCGAAGGAGAACCTGCCCGGCGGCCCGGAAACGGCGAACAAGTATGTGTTTGTGCGCTGGACCACCTGGCCGCTGTATGAGGGCACGCAGTACTTCAGCCTGGACATGGACGTGTGGGCCGGGGTGGCGGAAGGAAACGGGGTCTCGATCCCGGGCATCATCCTGAGCGAGGGCGGCGTGATCAGCGGCGGGACGGTCGGCACGGAGACCTCCGGGGAACAGGCTGGGGAACACTACAGGCGGCAGACGGTCCGGTATAACTATGACGGCCGGGGATGGAACGACTACCGGGCACGGGAAATCTGGACGGCGTATCCCACGGACCAGATGCAGAACAACAAAACCTATACGATCCGCGCCGCGTCGCAGTGGACGCTGACGGAAGCCGACCCGGAGCAGGCCGGCGACCCGAGGGAAGTCTCCCGGGCCGGGGCGACGGCGTCGGCGAACTATCTGCACGCGGGATGGGAGTATCCTGCGGGAACGTTCGGCGTGTACAAGTATTCGGGCTCGCAGCCCAGCCATACGCACAATACCCCGGTGAAGGACCGGCCGGACGGGAGCACCAGCTCCCAGAGCCACAAAAAGGACAAGACCTACGAGATGGCCGTCGGCGCGCTGCGCAACGGAAAGAGCGTGACGCTGGACTTCGAGGTGCTTATCGTGGGGTACGGCTATTCGTACACCGCGGGCCCGACGAGCGAGGTGCCGGACATGCCGGAAGGCTGGGAAGAGGATCCCTCCCATTACCTGAACTGGACCTACCGGATGGAGACCACGGACGATACGGTTTCCGTGGCGAACATCAGCAACGGCGGGAACCTCGGGGCAGGGGACTACTACTTCGACAGCATCACCATCGCGGCGCCGGAGATGTTCTCCTACGGGCGCCAGACGTCGGATACGTACCAGCTCCCTGGTTCCGAATTCGGCTACAGGCCCGACAACCGCCTGCCGAAACCGGACGTGGAGGTCTGGATCGAGAAGAACAAGAGCGGGAGCTGGGAGCTGTACCAGACGGTGGAAGTACGCAGCGGGACGAAGAAGATCACCTTCCCGGCGGACGCGAACGTAACCGGCTACCGGACAGTGGTCGCGACCAACCAGGCCGCCTGCAAGCTGGCGGTGTGGCCGAAGGTGACGATCCTACCGTCCGCGCATGTGATGGAGCTGGCGGAAGAGCGCCTTCAGGGCTACACGAACGTCGTCCTGAAGAACGAAGCACGGCAGGTAACGACCTTCTACCAGAGCGCGGAGCGGCAGGACGAGGTGCTGCCGGAGCAGACCGCGTGGCTGGAGGCCAACGACGACTACACAACCGAGAGCAGCGACAGCAGCCTGTCCACGCTGACGGAGGCCGGCTACAAGGTCTACGGATCCATGCCCTCGACCGGGGATTACACGTACACCAGAACCTCGAACGATCCGGTGAACCGCCGCGTCGTGGTGACGCTCTTTGCGGCGGTGTACGAACAGGCCAACGTGACGGACGGGACCAAATACAACGAAGCGGTGGCGATGGGCGCCATCACTCCGGAGACCTCCGGGACCTGGTACCTGCTGCTTCCGGAACACTTCGTGCCGAACACGTCGACGATCCAGATGCGGAGCGGCGACCGGGTCACCGACGTGAAGGTGACGGAAAACTTCCGAAACAGCGGGCGGACCCTGGTGACGGTGAAGGCGACGCTGACGCCGGATCCCAAACAATTATCCAGCTATAATTCGCAGGCCAACCACTGCTGGGGGGACAAAATCCAGATCTCCATGGATATGTATGTGCCGTGGTCGGACTACAACAAAGTCCGGAACGGGTACGCGGTCTACCACGCGGCGTTTGAATCGGGCAACCCGGGCCGGCTGGGGAACCTGACGGATCAGAATTATTACCAGACCGTCGGATATCCGGACGTATGGCCGGGTACCCCCAACACCTACCTCTACAGCATTTCCGACTCGCAGATCCGCGGATGGATGAGTGACCTGGACCCGGACAGCGATGAGGAACGGTTCGTGTACCTGCGCGTCTCGGAGAGCATACGGGACGCTGACCTCTCGGAGCAGGTGGAATTCCGGAAGGACGCCCGGGCGGACCAGGGCGACTCCTGGGGCAGGGGCACCCGGAATGAGAACCAGGTCACCGTAACCGAGGGCGGCAAATACACCTACCGGCTGACCGTTGCCTCGAAGCAGGACGCAAAGACAACGGGCATCCTGATCTACGACGCCCTCGAAGAGTACGTGCCGCACGAAGGGTACGACCAGGACGATGTGAACGGGAAAAAGGCCTGGAGCGGCGCCTGGAACGGCAAGGGCCAGTGGAAGGGAACGCTGGAGTCCGTTGACCTGTCCGAACTGTACGGGGACAGGTGCATGGGAAGACTGTACTACAGCACAACGTCCGGACTGGTGTTTGACAACAACATCGACACAAACGTGCGGGGATGGGTCAACTTTGACAGCGGCGCCTGGGGCAGCGCCTACAGGCTGACTGACACGGATATCTGGACCGAAGTGACCGGCAGCCTGGAAAACGGTGTCTGGACTGTGCCGGACGCACTGAAGGGAAAAGTGACCGCCATCGCAGTGAACGCCGAGCGCTATAACCAGGCGGACATCGCAGCATCCTATGTCCTGGACCCGGGGGAGAAGCTCTCCGTCTACCTGAATATGGCTGCGCCGACGGACAACGGCAATGACGGCACATGGAACGCGAAGGGTGCCTACGACCACAAGAAGGACAACGCTGCGTCCACGGACGATATCGACTGGACCGGTGCGGCGGACCCCGCCAACAACATGTATGCCTACAATGCGGCGACAACCGTGTATATCCCCTTCGTCAAGTCCGGGAATAGCGAACAGGCCCAGCCCAGGGCACGGCTGGAGAGCGCGTATTCCCGGGTGGGCATCGTGCCCAGCGTGGTTTCGGTGCGGAAGACCTGGAACGACGGGGAAAGTGTCAACGGCCAATATATGGAGAACCGCGACGGGCTGCGCCCAGACAGCGTGACGGTGCACCTGAAGGGGCGGACCTCCGACCCGGATTCCCCGAAGATCGACCGGGATCTCACCCTGACCGCGGAGGGCGGCTGGAAGGGCGTGTTCCTGAACGCACCGGACACAGACAGCAACGGGAACGCGTACACCTATACGGTGACGGAGGACCCGGTGCCCGGGTACACCACGGGGGTGTACAGGGAGGCCGGACGTTCCTGGGAGATCGTCAACACGCACAAAAAGGAAACCTTCACCCTCACGGGTGAAAAGCTGTGGCTGAACCCGGACGGAACGCCGGCGGAACCGACGGTCAGCAACATCTGGATCGCGTACCGGCGGATCACCAGCACCGGGCCGGAGAACGGTACGCGCCAGATCCAGGTCACACCGGATGGCTCAGGCCGGTGGATCTACACATTCAAAGACCTGGACCGCTATGAGCCGGGCGGATTTGAATACCAGTATGTCCTGGAAGAACACAGCGTGCCGGAAGGCTGGTTCGCGCAGACGGAAGCGGCCCCGGCGGGGGTCACGGTGACGGCGGAGTACGACCCGGAGGACCTCACGACCTTCCGGAACTTCAAAAAACCGGCCTTTGGCTATGCCATGATCTACTGCATCCTGACCGACGAGTGCAGGCCAAAGGACGGGAACACGGCGGTGCCGTCGTTCACCTTTACGCTGGACATGACAAAAGACGGCGCGACCGTGGGCGGGGAATACGAATACGTCCTGTACGACAAGGCGCCGCAGTACACAGGGTACACCACCCTGCCGGAAGGCACAGCGCAGATCGGCAGCGGAACGGTCCGCAACGGCGACACATTCACGCTGCCGCCGGGGCAGGCCATGGTGATCATCGGCATTCCCGACGACACGTCCTGCACGGTGACGGAAACCGCGGGCGCGGGCTGGACCACGAACCAGTATCATGACCAGGTGACCGGCACCATCTGGACGGGGCGGACGTCACCGTTTTCCTTCCGCAACACGTACAAAGCTACGACATCCATCACGATCACCGGAACGAAGCGCCTGCGGGGCCGGGAGCAGAAGGCAAAGGAATTCGCCTTCAACCTGAGCGACTACAATCAATTCAGCGACTACGGCTACGAAAACGACAGCTACGGGCAGGTCATCGCCACGGTGAAGACCGGCGAGAGCCGGGGCACGGTCACCGAGGACGACGGCACGAAGACCGGCCTCGCAATGTTCACGTTCCGAGCGACGTATGACGATCGCAGCACGTATACCATGTATGAATACGGCGGGACGAAGGTCCTGCATTACAGGGCGGAGGAAGCCCTGCCCGCCGGCGCGCAGGCCAACCCGGACGGGACCGTGACCTTCAAGAACGTCATCTACGACACGGAACGGAAGGACGTGACGGTGACGATCACGGACAACATGGACGGCACCGTGAAGGTCACATCGACCCCGCTGGTGTTCACGAACACCTACCGCCTGCAAAAAAACATCACCCTGACGGCGCACAAGGAGCTGGTGGGACGGACGCTGCAGCCGGACGAATTCTCCTTCGAGGTGCGGCGGAGCGGCGCCGCGGCCGGCTCGGCCCCCATCGCCCGCGGAAAGAACGACGCGGACGGAAACGTCACCTTCACGCCGGAGATCACCCTGACCGAACGTGACCTGCCGGGGGTTACCTTCCGGATCAGTGAAGTGCAGGGCAACGATCCGACGGTGGAATATATGCAGGGCACCATACCGCTGGAGGTAAAGGCCGCGGCAAAGGAGGACGGTTCAATTGTCGCGGCGCTGCCCGGACAGACAATTACCTACGGAACGGTTCCGTGCCCCGCGTGCAGCGGGTCCGGAAACGCATCAGGAGTATATGCCATACGTGTGGACCTCTGGAACAGAAAGTATATCGGAGAACCGTTCGCATTGCCCGGTGTATTTACCGGAGAACATATGGATATCTGCAGCCATTGCGGAGGAAGCGGATACGATCCGGAACATTCCGGTCAGGTATGCGGATACTGCAGCGGGACAGGAGCAAAATTCAACGGCACTGACGGAATAACGCTTCCGGACGGCAGCACGGTCATCCCGGCGGGACAGAATGTTTCGGTTTCCGCGCTGGACAGTATGGAAATGGACAGCTCCTTTATTGTTCCCGGATCAGCCTGGGTTGAAGCAGTATATATTCTGCCGGAGGGAGTAACACCTGCCGGCACGGGTGATTTGATGAACTACACCGCATTCGCGTATTACAGCACCAGCGACGATCCCTGTGCGAACTGCGGAGGAACAGGAAAAGTACAGGGCGGCGATCCGATTCTTTCGGGCGAGCCGGAGCCTGTGGTGATTACCAACCGTATAAAAGAGATCCCGGACGGCTCCCTGGCCATTACGGTAAATACCGGCGGATACAGGCCTCATTTCTTCTGGCTCAGGCCGGTATTTCCGGTGACGGTGACGCTGAAGGACCGCGAGGGGAGACCGATGGCCGGGCGGCCGGTTTATCCGGAAATGCAGACCCGGAGCCAGGAAATACCCGGAGGCCTCCTGCAGAACGCCGGGAGGCGGGCTGCAGGAGCAAAGCCTGCCGGGACTTCTGTGACGGACAGTAACGGCCGGGTTACCCTGCTGATCGAGGGCGGAAAAACTGCCGTGATCAGCGGACTGCCGGACGGAACAGCCTATGCGGCAGAACAGCCGGCAGGAAGCATGCCGGAGGGCTTTTCCCAGGGCTCTGCGGAAGGCGCCGAAGGAAGCATCCGGGGCGGTGAAGAGAGCCGGGTGACCTTCAACAACAATTATCAGGGAAACGGATCCAACACGCCGGAACCGACGAAAACACCGGAACCCACAAACACGCCGAAGCCTCATCCTGTTCCGAAGACCGGGGATTCCTCCCCGCTGCTGCTCTGGCTGGGAATGGCCCTGCTGGGCATGATTGGCATAAGTGCCATGGCGCTGCGGAAATCCGGGAAGAAATAACGGAACGGACAGCGCAAAACAACAGAAGATACCGGCCGGAACCAGCCGGTATCTTTTATTGCCGGTTCAGGCTGTTCATGGTATGCTAATGGACAGAAAACGGAGGAGATAAACATGGAGCTGTTTGATCTGTATACCGCAGACCGGGTAAAAACGGGAAAAACCATGGTGCGGGGCGAAGCTGTGCCGGAAGGATATTACCGCCTGGTGATCCATGTATGTGTGTTCGACGAGGCAGGGCGGATGCTGATCCAGCAGCGGCAGCCCTTTAAGCAGGGCTGGTCCGACATGTGGGATATCTCGGTGGGCGGAAGCGCTGTGGCCGGCGACAGCAGCCGGTCTGCGGCCGAGCGGGAGACGCTGGAGGAACTGGGACTCTCCATCGACCTGGCAGGTGTGCGCCCGGCCCTGACGGTATACTTCGGGAACGGGTTTGACGATTATTATGTCCTGACGAGAAACGTTGACCCGGACACCCTGCGCCTGCAGCCGGAAGAGGTGCAGGCTGCCCGGTGGGCTGAACAGGAAGAAATCCTGCAGATGATCGACGACGGCCGGTTTATTCCCTATGAGAAAAGCCTGATCAGCTTCCTGTTTTCCCGCAGGATCAACCGCAGCTCCCATACCCGGGAGGAAAAACGGTGAAGTACGGAGGCGGAAAGATGATAAAGAAAAGACTGGCGCTTATAACAGCCCTGCTGCTGTGCCTGCTGTGCACGGTATCGACGGCGGAAGACCTGCTTTCTGTCGGCGACAAAGGGAAAAAGGTCGTGGAGATGAAACGGCGGCTGCAGGAGCTCCGGTACATCACGGAAAAGAAAGTGACCAATCAGTATACGGAGAAAACAGAAGAGACAATCCGGGTTTTCCAGCGGCTGAACAACCTGCCGGAAACCGGAACCGTGGATGAAACAACGTGGGAAGCAATCTTTTCAGATACAGCGGTAAAAAAGCCCTATGATACGCTGCCCCCGCTGGCTACTCCCGCACCGAAATCCGAACCGGACTGGCCGGAACGGGACGGGGAAGGATTCCTGAAGGAATCGGGCGAGTATGTATATGAAAATGACGGGGAAGGACTGTGGATTTACCTGTCCCGGACGCTTCAGGTTATTATAACCACCCATGAAGATTCTTCCATTCCGCTGGAATGGTTTGAGACAGAGATCCGGACCAGGGACGGGGAAAGCTTTTATGCTGTGCAGACCGACCCGGAGCGTCCGGGAAAACAATTCCAGTATCCGTATGTGATTGCCAGGCAGGCAGGCTGTGTACTGGGTTTTTCAGATGACTGCTTTGCGGCCCGTATCGCCGGCAGGGAAACGGTGGGAATCATCATCCGGGACGGAAAGATTATCAGCGGCAGATCAAACCAGAAAAGAGGCACGCATCTTCCGAACCTGGATATGATGGCCCAGTATCCGGACGGCAGCCTGGCGGTATACGGGTGCAATGAAATCACAGCGGAGGAACTGCTGGAGAAGGGCGCGGTGAACGTGTACAGTTTCGGACCGATCCTGGTCCGGGACGGAGAAATAGATGAACTGGTGTACAAAGCCTTCAGGAGTACGGAACCCCGGCAGGCGCTGGGAATGATTGAACCCGGTCATTACCTGCTGCTTTCCGTACAGGGCAGGCACAAGGAAAGCAAGGGAACCATGCTGCAGCGGATGGCAGAGATGATGAAAGAGCGGGGCGTGCAGCAGGCCCTGAACCTGGACGGCGGAAACACCATGGCGCTGGTTTTCAGGGGACGGATGCTCAACAAGCTGGCCACGTGGAAGAACAAGAAGTTTGTCCGGACCGTGACATCCATCATCGGCATCGGGCACACGGAAAACATGGCGGATTAAGGCCTGGAAAAGGATTGAGGAAACCTGTGGCTGCATTTGACACCCACAGGTTTCTGCTTTATGATGAATTTTAACTTATCCTGCAATGCCTGAGGAGACTGATGTATGCGACGCTTGTGGACCGCGATCCGGAAGATAACGACCTGCCTGGTCCTGATAGGGACCATGCTTCATGGATCCTTCGCAAAGGGCGATATGCTGCTGTTTGCCACGGCGGAGGACTGTGAAAAAGCCCCGGTATCTTCCTGGACCCTGAACGATCCGCATGCGGTGATTCTCCAGAAGGCGGGAGCCGGAGCACAGAAGAACGCCAGGGAGGCGCTGCAAAGAGCAGGTATACAGGACGTTGATTTCCTGGAGTTTGCCGGAGTGAAAGAAAAAAACCGTACGGAAACCACCCTGAAAAAGAAATGGGCAACCGGTGAAAATACAGCCCGTGTAGCTTCCCTGCTGAGACAGAGGAAGGACGACGGGATCATCTACTATGCGTCGGACACGGAGGTTCTGCGTTTCCTGGCCGGGTTTGCAGATCAGTGCGCAGGAGGCGCGAATGACCCGAACTGCAGGAGAAAAAAGAAGCAGGCGGATGAATACCTGTACGAGGTCCGGCAACTGACGGACGGAACTACGAAGGAAGCAAGGAAACCGTCTCCGGCGGATGACTCCTGGCGGACGGCATGGGAGGACCATGGAGAGTTTGACCTGTCCGTCCTGCCGGAAACGGACGGGGAAGGCTTCCTTCCCGAAGGTGAATATGTGCTGGAAGACAGCAAACAGGGACTGTGGGCTTATATCTCCCCAACAGAACGGATTGTAATCACCAAACACAAAACAAAGGAATTCAGCTGGTTTGAGGCAGATATCCTCCGCAAACCGGAAGGGGAAACCCTTCATATGGTCAGCAGCCGGAACGGACGGGGAAATGACCCGGCGAAAATTGCAGCGGAAAACAACCTGGTTCTGGGAATCAATGCGGATTACTATCCCTACCGGATCAACTACAAAATGAAAGTAGGCCTGATCATCCGGGACGGGGAGGTCATCCGGGAATCACCGGGCGCCACCACCGGCACTTCGCTGCCGCCGCTGGATACCCTGCTGCTGGATAAGGACGGCGGATTCCGGGTGGACAAGGCGGGAGACCTGGACTCCGCCAAAGCGCTGGAACTGGGCGCGAAGGACGTGCTGGCATTCGGACCGATCCTGGTAAAGGACGGACGGATCAGAATGCTGACGGTGGGATACCATTACAAAAAAGAACCGCGGACGGCCATCGGCTGCCTGGGGGAAAACCATTATCTGGCCGTGGTGGCGGAAGGACGGCTTTCAAAAGCTCCCGGAATGACCCTGGACCAGCTGGGGCAGCTGATGGCTGCCCGGGGCTGCAAAGCAGCGTTCAACCTGGACGGCGGCCATACATCAGCGCTGATCTTTATGGGCAAGCGCCTGAATAAAATCGGCAACCTGAATGGCACAGGCACCACTTCGCCGCGGAATATGGCTGAACTGCTGGGTATCGGTACCCATCATCATAATCAATAAAGAGAATTGACACGCGATTGTTCCTGTGCATATAATAGCACGGCTTTGGCCGGACTGCCGGAAAAGCTGAAGTTCACAGGCAATGAAGAAAAAGGAGGAAACGGAGCATGACGAACCGGAAACGCATCGGCGCCCTGCTGCTTTGCGCCGCCCTGGTGATTATGCTATCCGTTTCCATAGCGTTTATAGCCCATGAAGCAGACCATGACTGCTGCGGAGAGGACTGCCCGGTCTGCCGGATGATTGCGGTCAATATCCGCCTGCTCCGCACCCTTGGACTGATTGTTTTGATTCTGCAGGCTTTTTATGCCCTGTTGTCCGGCCTGCAGGCCCGGCGGGGGGAGAAAAGCCTTGGCCTTTTCCGGGCCGGAACACCGGTGAGCTGGAAAATCCGTCTGAACGATTAACTGAATCAGATTCGCAGGGAATACTGCGCGGGATGCGTCTGTCCGTCAGACGCGGTTTTTGCGCATGATTCTCTGTTTTTTGTACCCGTTTTTCAGATAATTGAATGATATTCGGAGGATTATTCCATGAAAAAAGTATTTGTATTTATTCTGTCTGTTATGCTGCTTTTTTCCTGCACTGCAATGAACGCATGTATGGCGGAAACGAAGAAAGTAAATATAGTCACTACCATTTTCCCGATCTATGACTGGGTCAGGGAAGCAGCAGGCGCAGAAACAGAGCATATCGATCTTACACTTCTTCTGGACAAGGGCGTCGACCTTCACAGCTATCAGCCGACAGCCCAGGACATCATGAAAATCTCCACGGCCGATCTGTTCATTTATGTGGGCGGGGAAAGCGATGAATGGGTGGAGGATGTGCTGAAAGCAGCGGTGAATCCCAACCTGAAAGCCATCAATCTCGTGGAAGCCATGGGCGACGGGATCAAGATGGAAGAGATCGTGGAAGGCATGGAACATGAACATGATCATGGTCATGACGAGGACCATGACGGGGAAGAGCACGGGGATGAAGAGCATGACCATGACGAGGAACATGATCATGAAGATCATGACGAAGATCATGAACATGAGCACGACCATGAACATGAAGATGAAGCTGATGAACATGTCTGGCTTTCCCTGCGCAACGCGAAAAAACTGACCGGAGTGATTGCGGAAACGCTTGCGGAAATTGATCCTGATTCCGCAGACGCCTACCGTGAAAACACGGCTGCGTATGCTGAAAAGCTCGACAGTCTGGACGCGCAGTATGATGAGATGATCAGCAAAGCAGCGTACAGGACGATTCTCTTCGGTGACCGGTTTCCCTTCCGGTACCTTGCGGATGATTACGGCCTGACTTATTATGCGGCATTCTCCGGTTGCTCCGCTGAAAGCGAAGCCAGCTTTGCGACGGTCATCTTCCTTGCACAGAAGGTAGATGAACTGGCGCTTCCCGCTGTGCTGACCATTGAGAATCCCCAGACAAAGATTGCGGAAACGGTTGTGCAGAGCACAGCCGCCAAAGACCAGAAAATCCTTGCACTTGATTCCATGCAGGGAATCACATTACAGGATATTCAGTCCGGAAAGACTTATCTTTCCGTGATGGAAGCAAACCTGAATGTGCTGAAGGAAGCACTGAACTGACGGTATTTCAAGGGGAACAGGAGATAATCTCCTGTTCCCCCATACTCCGGAGGAAAAAAAGATGGCACAGCTGATATGCAGCAGACTGGCACTGGGATATGAGGGTCACATTGTACTGAAAGGGCTGGATTTTTCGGTCAATGCAGGGGATTACCTCTGTATTGTCGGTGAAAACGGATCCGGGAAGAGCACCCTGATGAAAACCATTCTGGGCCTGATTAAGCCTGCAAACGGGGAAATAATATGGGGTGAGGGACTGAGGGAAAACGAGATCGGGTATCTGCCCCAGCAGACTGTGGTACAGAGGGATTTCCCTGCAACGGTGCAGGAAATTGTCCTGTCCGGCTGCCAGGGACGTGCCGGCAGACGACCGTTTTACAGCAGGGAGGACAAGGAACTGGCCCGGGAAAACATGGAACGGATGAGGATCCTGCCCCTTGCGCGGCGCTGCTACAGGGAGCTTTCAGGCGGTCAGCAGCAGCGTGTGCTGCTGGCCAGGGCCCTGTGCGCCACCCAGAAGATTCTTCTGCTGGATGAACCGGTTTCCGGACTGGATCCGCGGGTGACAGCAGAGATGTATGACCTGATTCACCACCTGAACCGGGAAGGCGTAACTATTATCATGATCTCCCACGATATAGAAGCGGCAGTCCGCTGTGCTTCCCATATCCTTCACGTCGGCAATGATATTTTCTTCGGCACGGTGGATGAATATAAGGAAAGCGCCCTGTCAAAACGTTTCCTTATGCAGGAAGGAGGGAATGAGGCATGATTGAAATGCTGGGAATGTACCTGAATTTTCCTCTTGTGCGTTATGCCCTGATTGTGGGTGTGCTGATCGCGCTCTGCTCCTCCCTGCTGGGGGTAACGCTGGTACTGAAACGCTTTTCACATATCGGTGACGGCCTTTCCCATGTGGCCTTCGGGGCTATGGCAATTGCAGGAGTTCTGCACCTGACAAACGATATGCTGTTCGTACTCCCGTTTACTGTCGTGTCTGCCATACTGCTTCTGCGTACAGGACAGCACACAAAAATCAAAGGAGATGCTGCTGTTGCGATGATTTCGGTCGGCACGCTGGCTGTTGGCTATCTGCTTCTGAGCCTTTTCTCCGCTTCAGCCAACCTGTCCGGCGACGTCTGCACCACACTGTTCGGTTCTGCTTCCATCCTGACGCTGACGAAAACGGAGGTGTGGCTGTGTACGGGACTTTCCATTGCTGTGGTAATCATCTTTGTGCTGTTTTATAACAAGATTTTCGCGGTTACCTTTGACGAGGATTTCGCAAGAGCCTCCGGAACCAGGGCGGAGGCGTACAACCTGCTGATTGCTGTGGTAATCGCGGTGATCATTGTGTTGGCGATGAACCTGGTAGGTTCGCTGCTGATTTCAGCGCTGATCATATTCCCGGCCATGAGCGCCATGCGGCTGTTCCGGAGTTTTAAGGGAGTGACTGTCTGTTCGGCTGTTCTGTCGGTTGTCTGCGCCTTGCTGGGTATCCTTATTTCCGTTCTGGGTGATACTCCGGTGGGATCCACTATTGTGGCTGCAGACATTGCCGCGTTTCTT
Organism: Christensenellales bacterium; assembly: GCA_045111455.1. Classification (GTDB taxonomy): domain Bacteria; phylum Bacillota; class Clostridia; order Christensenellales; family Aristaeellaceae; genus Aristaeella. Next base: position 16,894 of record JBGUGL010000055.1, read on the forward strand.
ATTTTCAGCCTGGCGGCAAAAATCAGGGGAGGTATCGCAAAATGAAGAAAAACGTATGGAAAATCGCCCTTTTCGTTCTTTCCGTCACCATGATATTCTGCGCCTGTGCCTGCGCTGATCAGGAGACTTCGGCTGCAGAGGCCGTTACGGCAGGACCGGCAGAGACGGAAAAAGCGCCGGTGGCAACGGAAACAGCAGTACCGGTTGACCTGGATCTGTCCGTCATGAGCGGAACTGTTGTGTATTCACAGGTTTACAATATGATGTATGATCCCGGCCCTTTCCTGAACAAGGTAATCAGGGTGGCTGGCTATTACAGCACATTTGAAGATACGGAAACCGGAACCGTCTATCACGCCTGTGTAATCCCGGACGCGACAGCCTGCTGTGCCCAGGGCCTTGAATTTGTCCGGGCAGGCAGTTATAAATGGCCGGAGGATTATCCGGAGGAAACCACTGATATTATTGTGACGGGACGCCTGGAATTGTATGTTGAAAACGGAGCGTCCTACCTGCATCTGGTGGATGCGGAAATGAAATGGTAACTGAACCTGGAGGACTGGCGATGAAAAGGCTGCTTTCCCTGGCTGCTTTTGTTATGCTTCTGGCGGTACTGTGTGCCGCCCTGGCGGAGGGATCCGGCACTGTTGCCAAAGTAGCGACAAAGAAGGGCCCCCTGAAGATGCGGGCGGCTGCCGGTGAGAAAGGCCGGGTGACAGATGAGATACCCAACGGCACCTGCCTGCTGGTTTTACAGGAGGATGTGGAATGGTGCCGGGTTTCATTCCGTGACAAAACCGGATACTGCAAATCCTGTTTCCTGATCATGCTGCGGGAGGCAGATCCATCCCTGCTGGATTACCGCGTTCTGCAAAAGGGGGATAAGGGCGAAGATGTTGCGGCGCTGAAAAAGCGTCTGCAGGATCTGGGATATATCCGCAACGGAGCTGAACTGACGAATGTATATAACGACATAGTCGAGGAACGGATAAAGCTGTTCCAGAAACAGGCCGGTATTACAGAGGACGGAATTGCATCCCAGGAATTGCAGGCATACCTGTTCTCGGAGAAGGCGCCTGTCTGCGGACAGAAGCTTCCGGGAATCAGAAGCCGGGTGATGTCCGGGGAGAAAGGAAAACGGACAATATGCGGCTGCTGTATGGGCGACGGATGCGAATGCTGTAATTTTACGGGGTGGATTACCTACTAAACTGCTGATGAGGGAGAAGCGGGCAAAAGCGAGCCCGCTTCTTCTGCAATATATCCTTTTTTCGGCAGAGGGTTGACACGCCATAAAACATTTGATAAAATATAATCGCATCAAACAGAAAGAGAAAGGACGGTGCGGAAGAATGAAAATCGCAGTCAGGTATTATACAAAGACAGGAAACACCAAACGTCTGGCGGAAGCGGTAGCCCAGGCGGTGGGAGCGGAGGCACTCCCCATCAGTACACCCGTGACGGAACCTGTGGACATTCTTTTCCTCGGCAATTCATATTATGCTTTCAGCATTGATCCGGAGGTGCGGAGTTTTATCCGTTCCCTGGACAAGGCAAAAATCGGACGAATTGTGAATTTCGGATCAGCGGCAATGCTGAATTCCACCTATAAAAAAGTCAAGGCGGAGGCTGACAAGGCCGGCATCCGGATGGACGAAAGGGAATTCCACTGCAAGGGTGAATTCAAAGGCGTTCATAAGGGCAAGCCGGACGCAAATGACCTGGCGGCAGCGGCTGCCTTCGCAAAATCGGTCATAGGCTGAAACAACATATAAAAGAAAGAATGGCAGGGCAATGATCTACGATTACACAGTCTCCACAGGAAAAGGCGAAGAACTCTCCCTGGCAGATTACAGGGGGAAGGTTATCATGGTGGTAAATACCGCTACCGGCTGCGGATTTACGCCCCAGTACGCCCCGATTGAACAGATGTACAGGGATTATCATGACCGGGGACTGGAAATACTGGATATTCCCTGCAACCAGTTCGGCGGACAGGCGCCGGGAACGGATGACGAGATTCACGAGTTCTGCACGATGCACTTCAACACTACCTTCCCGCAGATGAAGAAAGCGGATGTAAACGGTCCGCAGGAACTGCCGCTGTATACGTATCTGAAATCCCGGAAAGGGTTTGCCGGTTTTGAGGAGCACCAGTACAAGGCGCTGCTGGAGCAGATGTTTGCCCAGGCTGATCCGGACTGGGACAAGAAACCGGATATCAAATGGAATTTCACCAAATTCATTATTGACCGTGAAGGAAACGTGGCCGCACGCTTCGAGCCGACCGCTGACATGGCTGATGTGGAAGCCTGCGTGAAGGCACTGCTGTAAAGACAGGGATTATCCGGAAGGGAGAATACGGGATGACTGAACTGCTGCAAACCATTATGGGAAGAAAAAGCGTCCGCACCTTTGAAGGGACGCCTGTCAGCACGGAGGACCTGGAGAAGATCGAACAGTATATCCGGGATATTGAGAACCCCTTTGGCGTACCGGTCCGGTTTGTGCTGCTCGATGCGGATCAGAACGGACTGTCCAGCCCTGTGCTGAACGGGGAGACACTGTATGCTGCGGGAATAGTCAGCAAAGCTCCCCATGCGGAGGAGGCGTTCGGGTATTCTTTTGAGAAGCTGGTACTGTATGCCTGGTCACTGGGCATCGGTACGACCTGGATCGGCGGTACAATGAAAAGGGAAGTGTTCGAGCGTGCTGCAGGGCTGAAAGAAGGAGAAATGATGCCCTGTGTTTCCCCGCTGGGCTATCCCGCGAAAAAACGGGGCTTCAGGGAAACCATGATGCGGAAAGCGGTAGGAGCCGATAACCGGATGCCGGCGGAAAAGATCTTCTTTGAGGGAGACTGGGGTACCGGACTGTCCCCGGAAAAGCAGGCGGAGATCGCTGATCTGATCGAGATGGTCCGGTGGGCACCGTCTGCGGTTAACAAGCAGCCCTGGCGGATTATCGTTATGGATCACGGATACCACTTTTATGAAAAACGGGACAAAGGCTATACCGGAGAAAAGACGGGAGACCTGCAGAAGATTGATGTGGGAATTGCCCTGTGCCATTTTGTAACAGGGCTGGAGGAACAGGGGAAAAAGCCGGCTGTGGTGACTGACGATCCCGGTTTGGGCATACCGGAAGATGCTGAATACATTGCCACCGTGAAAACCTGAAAGGCTCCATGAAAGATCATGAGGAGGAACAGACTATGAATGCTCTTGTGACTTATTTCTCCGCCAGCGGTGTAACAGCCGGCCTGGCCAAACGTCTCGCGGAGGCAATCCACGCGCCTGTGTATGAAATCAGGCCGGCAGAAGCCTATACCCGGGCTGACCTGGACTGGAGAGACAAACAGTCCCGGTCCACGATTGAGATGCAGGACAAAGACTGCCGTCCGGCCCTGGCGGATCTGGACGCACCGGTGGCAGACGCGGACATTGTCTTTGTCGGATTCCCCGTCTGGTGGTACCGTGAGCCTTCCATTGTCGACAGCTTCCTGGCTGCATATGATTTTACGGGCAAGAAAATCATCCTGTTCGCCACATCCGGCAGCAGCGGAATGGGCGCAGAAGCCCCTGCCCGCGCAGCGGAGATCAGCAGGGCGGAAGTATTGCCCGGCAGACGGTTCCCGGCCAATACAACTGCTGACGAACTGAAGGACTGGGCAGCCCAATACTGCTGAACCGATACTGAAAAACAATTCACAATGCGCTTCCGGCCGAATGAAGACCGGGAGCGCTGTTTTATTGCCGGACAGTTCTTGCGAAAGCTTCGGCCGGCGCATATACTGTTCCATGCGGGATACGGGAGACTGTCCGTATAATCCGCCGGATGAACAATGACAGGAGCCGGAAATGACAGAAAAGACAGAAATCAGCCTGGAGGAACTGGCAGATATACCGGAAGGCGCACGCCTCCTCATCGATACGCGGGATGAAATCTCCATGCAATACGGAACCATCCCGGGGGCTGTGCATATTCCGGACCTGCTGGAACAGGCGGAGCAGGGCAAACTGGCAAAGGACCGCCGGCTGATCCTCTTTTGCATGCACGGCACCCAGAGCCTTCCGCTGGCGGAAACCCTGCAGGGCTTCGGATATCAGGCTTACAGCCTGAAAAGCGGCTACGGTGCCTGGCTGAGGAAGAACCTGACACCCGCGGACCGTTCGGCAGAGATTGAGAACGCACTGCGCAGAGTGCGCCGTTTTCATGAGAAACTGATGACGCCCTTCACCCGGGCGGTGAAGGAATACCAACTGCTGCAACCGGGCGACCGGGTAGCGGTATGCATTTCCGGCGGGAAGGATTCCATGCTCATGGCAAAGCTTTTCCAGGAACTGCAGAGGCACCGGAAGTTTCCCTTTGAACTGAAGTTCCTGGTGATGGATCCGGGGTATAACGAACTGAACCGGCTTATGATTGAGACAAATGCCGCAGCCCTGGGGATCCCTGTGACCATTTTCGAAACAGATATATTCGATATTGTTGACGGGATTCCGAAGTCTCCCTGCTATCTGTGCGCCCGCATGCGGCGGGGGCACTTGTACCGCCGGGCACAGGAACTGGGCTGCAATAAAATCGCCCTGGGACATCATTATGACGATGTGATTGAAACCATTCTCATGGGGATGCTGTGGAGCGGGCAGTTCCAGACCATGATGCCGAAGGTGCACAGCCAGAATTTTGAGGGGATGGAGCTGATCCGCCCCATGTCCCTGATCCGGGAGGAGGATATCAAAGCCTGGCGGGATTATCACGGGCTGCATTTTATCCAGTGCGCGTGCCACTTTACGGACACCTGTTCCTCCTGCCGGGATGACGGGGCACCTGTATCCAAACGGATGGAAACCAAACAGCTGATCCGGAAGCTGCATGAAACCAATCCGGATGTGGAAGCAAACCTCTATAACACCGCCCGCTGTGTAAACCTGGACAAGATCCTGGGATACAAGCGGAAAGGAGAGGAACACAGCTTCCTGGATGACTATTAAGAAGGACTGTATATTGCAATGAAAAGGAAGAAACAGACGATTCGCTGGGTTGCAATAGGAGATTCATTCACTTATCTGAATGACCATCCGGATGAAACGGCATACAGGGTCAGCCGCGGGTATCTGACCAGGATCGCGGACAGGATTCCCGCTCTGGAGCTTACGAATATCGGCATTAACGGATCCACTTTCTGCGACTGGATTGACCAGCCTGTTCCGCCTGCGGATCTGTACACTGTTTTGCTTGGCACAAACGACTGGCATGCCGGATTTCCGCTGGGAGATGACGATGACTTCAGGCACCGCAGAAAGGGAACGATTCTCGGACACCTGGGGATTCTCCTTGATCATATCCGGGAGGCGAATCCGGAAGGGGTAATCATTGTCGGCAATCCGGTGGAGCGGGCAGATTTTGTCTACCTGTGGGATCCGGAAAACAACGCTCCGGGCAGTTACGCGCCGGAACACGGACAGAAACTGTCAGATGTGGCGGAGGCGATACTCCGATGCTGCGAATATGAAGGCGCAGCTACGGTCAACTGCCACGACCTGTCCGGGTTTACCCAGGACAAACTGGTCCGTTTCAAGCGTGTCAGGCAGGGTGGGACATATGCGGACCTGCCGTATCCGGATTATATCGGGCACCCATTCCATCCGGGCAAAGATGAATATCCTTATCCGCCGGAGGCGGCAGCGCTGACATATGACGGACTGCATCCGACGGACAGGGGTTGCCAGATCCTGGCGGATCTGTTTGCGGAGAAGATTGAAAAAATCCTGCGGTAAGGCGGAGAAAGACACAGGAATTATCAGGGAGGAACGATGAATAAGAATCCGAAGAACCAGGCTGAAAAGGAACAGTTCCGGTCCGAAAAGGAAGAATCCGTCCGGGAAACGCCGGATTACTGCATAGAGAAGATAGATACCACCAATTATCCGCTGTTTGACGATATGGTATTCTGGCGGGAAACCGGGGCCGAAAGAGCACCTTCACAAACACCGGTTTCCGAACAGATGAAAAAAGAGCTGTCAAATCCCAATCTGTATCTTTATGCAGTCAAGATCGCCGGCCGATATGTGGGATGGATTTCCCTGGTGTATATTCCCAAGGCCGGAAGCAGATGGAACGGGCACGGACATGTTTATATCGACGAACTGTGGGTTGAGCCCGGATTCCGCGGCAGAGGCCTGGCAAAAGCCTTGATGCAGAAGGCAGACGATCTGAAAGATGAACTGGCTGCAACGGGGATCCGACTCTACGTGAATGTGAATAACCCGACTGCAAAAAAACTGTATGAACGGTGCGGATATCAGGAAGACGGCCAGGCTGTTTTTATGGTGAAATGACGATGAAGAGACTGTACTTAATCGGCGGAACAATGGGCGTCGGCAAGACCGCAGTGAGCCAGAGACTGAAGCGGGTCTTGCCGAGCAGTGTGTTTCTTGACGGAGACTGGTGCTGGGACGCAAGTCCGTTTCAGGTAACTGCTGAAACAAAAGCGATGGTGACGGATAATATCTGTTATCTCCTCAACAATTTTCTGCATTGTTCAGTTTATGAGAACATTATTTTCTGCTGGGTGATGCATCAGCAGCAGATCATTGACGGCATCATGGATAAACTGGATACAGGAAACTGCGAAGTGAAATGCATTTCACTCATTACGGATGAGATGAATCTGAGAAAAAGATTATCTGAAGATGTGGAAAAGGGGATTCGTACGGCGGATGTTCTGGAAAGAAGCATAGCGAGAATTCCTTTGTATCGGACACTTGATACAATCAAAATAGATACCAGCAACAAATCTGTCCAGGTTATAGCGGATGAAATCACACGGCTATAAGGGTTGCATTTAAGAAAGAAACCCGACAGAACCGGAAAAGGCTGAGCCATCGCTGCGGCGGTGACGGGGCCTTTTTTCTTTTCTCCGGAAGCCGGTTGCTGTGCCCGCGGTGAAGGGAAGACCGCATTTCCGGCTGAGACGGATGCATGAGAATGCTGATTTCTGTGAACAGTGCAAAATAATCAGTACAAAATGCAAACATGGGATTGAAATATGAAATTTGCAATGTATACTGAATTCATTCCTGCCGGCAGCAATTGCAGCCTGAAAGCAGCAGGCAATCCATTTATGAATCGATGAGGAGCAATTTTATGGACAGACGGGACATACTGACAAAAGTGATTGTCGGCGCAATGATCAAAAAAGGGTATCTTGATATCCGCTCCATGCACCGGAATGCTGCAAACGCGAGGGACAGGAATGAAAAGCTCCTGTTCAGCATACTGAACAGGAACAAAGATACGGAATACGGAAGGAAATACCGTTTTAAAGATATCAGGACGGTTGATGATTACCGCCGCATGGTTCCGGTGACTGATTATCATGCCTATGAAGGGTACATAGACAGAATGGTCTTCCACGGGGAGACGAATCTGATTACATCCCGCAAGGTGGTCGGCTATGCGCAGAGCTCAGGCACAGTCGGAGGACGCAAGTACCTGCCTCTGACCCAGCCGCAGATCAATGTCTATACGAAGCATACCGTTACGAGGATGATGGCGTGCGCGGACAGGTACTTACGCAGGAATTACGGCAGACGCCTCAGGCCGGGCAGGGGCCTGTATACCAATCATGCCATATGCGATTACCTGCCAAACGGAGTCCTCAGCAGCAATGTGGCGGATGTGGCCGCACGTCAGCTCGGGTTTCTGTACCCGTATATCCTGAGCAATCCGTACAGGAGACTGTTTACACAGTATGAGGCAGAGTTCAGGTATGTCAACACAAGATTCGCCCTGCAGGACAGAAACACCATGTATGCGTTTTCGGTATTCCTGAAGATGTTCACGGACCTGATGATTTACCTGAAAATGCATTGGGAAACGATTGTGGATGACATTGAAAAGGGAACGGTCAGCGATATTGCGAAGGCGACGCCTGAAGTGATGAAGATGCTCAGGGCAAAGATCAGGCCGGATCCTGTGAGGGCGGAGGAACTCAGGCGCGAGTTTGAAAAAGGTTTTGATGAAACCATTGTTCCGCGCATATGGCCGAATATGTCCGTGATCTGCGGGATAGGCACGTCGACGTTCGAGCAGTTCTACAAACTTTCCAGGTCCATGACCGGCAATATTGCTTATGATTTTTCCATATACGGAGCGAGTGAGGGATTGTTCGCGGCTGTTGATGAACTGAATTCAGCAAAACAGCTGATGCTGGTTGAGAGCTGCTTCTATGAATTCATTCCGACAGAGGATGAGAGCAGGATACTCTGCCTTGATGAACTTGAGAGGGGAAAGGAATATGAGATTATTATTACTACCCAGTCGGGCCTGTACAGGTACAGGTGCGGGGATGTGATCAAAGTGGTGGATTACCTTGGCGAATGCCCGTACATTCAGTTCGCGTACAGAAAAGGACAACTGCTCAACCTTGCCGGAGAAAAGACGACGGAGGAGCATATGCAGGCTGCTGTTGACAGGATCGCGGAGGAAGCGGGCTGCAGGATCCTCAACTGGACAGTGGACAGTGTAATTACCTCGCAGCCCTGCCACTACCTGCTGATGCTCGAGAATGATGAAGGCAGGGACCTTACAGCATATGATCAGTATGCGGATCAGGTACTCCGCGGGATCAATGTGCGCTATGAACATTTTACCGACCGCGGCGTGCTGGGCAAGGTGAAAATTGTGAATCTTGAGCCGGGTGCCAATGCAGCGTGGATCAGAAACAAGGAAAAAGCCAGCGGAACGTCTGTCAGTACAATCAAACCGGTAAGGGTACTGGATACCGATGAAAAGAAAGAGTTTTTCCGGGCACAAATTATCCCGGGTTAAGCAAATGCCAGGGAACAGCGAATTTGACTCCGGCTGTGAGAACGGCCGGATTTTTATTTGCCCGGAATTGCTTTCTATGGTACGCTATGGCAGGACTTATACAGCAGCGGATTGGAAAAAGGACCGATGCGGAAAATAAGGACAATGATGACCCGACAGCTCTCTTTGCCGTTATATGTCCGTGCGGCAGAATAAATCCGCTGAAAAGACTGGAAAGAAAGAACGGAGTTATATTATGAAACGTGAACTTGGAATCGCCCGCTGCGGACTGGCCTGCTGCCTGTGTTCAGAGAACGTCACCTGTAAGGGATGCAGAAGAGACGGGTTTATGGAACTCTCCTGGTGCAAGGACGCGGAATGGTGCGAGGTTCGCAGATGCGGTATAGATAAAGGACTGAGCGGCTGCTATGAGTGCAAACCTGCTGACTGCCGCAAAGGACTGTACGCTGAGAAGATTAAAGCCCGGGCATTTGCAGAATTCGCACGCAGATACGGCATGGAGGAACTGCTGGATTGCCTGGAAAGAAACGAACAGGCCGGAATTGTCTATCATCGGGAAGGGATTATGGGAGATTATGACGATTTTGATGACCTGGAAAAACTGATTGATTATATCAGGACAGGGAAAAAATGATTCGGGTGAGAGACGGAAACAGAATGAACAGCATTCTGAATGCCGGCGGAAAGAAATATGCGGAAGGTGAGGAACGGCATGCGGTGGAAAAGCAGGTTTGACCGAACCATGCTTGCGGCCATTTTTACCCTCGCCTGGCCGACCATGCTGGAACAGCTGACCCAGACAGCGGTACAGTATATCGATACTGCCATGGTGGGTTCCCTGGGCACTGCGGCAACAGCGGCCGTGGGCGCCACATCAACGGTGAACTGGATGATCGGCAGTGTGGTATCCGCCATTGGTGTCGGGTTCCTGGCCTTTATCGCCCGGCAGTTCGGAGCCGGTCATCCGGACAGGGCACGACAGGCCGGCGCTCAGGCGTGCCTGGCGGCGCTGATACTCGGCACCCTGCTGACAGCTTTGACCATGGCGGCTGCCGGACAGGTCCCGGTATGGATGCAGGTGGACCCCGGGATCCGGGACATAGCTTCCCGGTATTTCAGGATTCTCTATCTGCCCATGTTGTTCCGCACTGCTTCCATTCTGTTCGGAATGGTTCTCCGCTCCGCCGGGGATTCCCGAACGCCCATGAGGGTGGGCCTGGTGGTTAACGGACTGAATGTAGCGCTGAATTTTTTCCTGATTTATCCGGCCCGCACATTTTCACTTCCCGGCTTCACAGTCAGGATTCCCGGCGCAGGCCTGGGGGTGGAAGGTGCGGCCTGGGCCAGTGCGGCAGCCTTTGTCTATGGCGGGATCGCACTGAGCATCGCCCTCTGGCGGCATCCGGCGGTTTCGCCGCGGGGATGTTCATTCCGACCGGACCGGGAAGTGCTCCGGGCCTGCGGCCGGGTGGCACTGCCGAATCTGGGACAGAGGCTGGCCACGACACTGGGCTATGTGGTTTTCGCATCGATGATCAACAGCCTGGGCGGTGTTTCCACGGCTGCGCATACCGTGGCCAACACGGTGGAAAGTCTGTTTTATATTCCCGGCTACGGCATGCAGACCGCGGCGGCCACTCTCAGCGGAAATGCTTACGGGGCAGGGAACCATGACCGCCTGAAGCGCCTGGGCAGCACGGTGATTCAGCTGGAACTCGTCCTGATGATCGCCTCCGGCAGCCTGCTCTTCCTGTTCGCAGAGCCGCTGGTGCGGATCTTCAGCAGCGATGAAAACGTCGTCCGGCTGGGTACCACCGTGCTGCGCATGGTAGCCGTGTCGGAGCCCTTCTATGGGATTCCCATTGTCGTGGAAGGCCTGATGCAGGGCGTCGGCAGGACGGTGGCACCCTTTGTATATAACGTTGCCGGTATGTGGGCGGTCCGGATTGTCGGCACCTTTATCTGCATCCGTTATTTCGGCCTGGGCCTTGTGGCAGCCTGGGGATGCATGATCAGCCACAACCTGGTACTGTTTGTGCTCTTTGCCCGGCATTATCTTTCCGGACGCTGGGATCCGTTTTACCGCCAGAAGACAGTGTAGAAATCTGTAAAACGCGGCGGACGGAAGACAATTTGCTGCTGTTTATTTCCTGCGGACGTAAATGAGAGAAAAATTCAGGATCTGATCCAACCCCCGGGACAGGAATTTCCTGTCCCGGATTCCGTATTCATGGCCGGTGCTGAACCAGTCTTCCCAGGCTTCGGCACAGCATTCAGCCTCAAGAACAGAAATATCACACCGGTTTCCGCATTCCTTTTCCAGCAGTTCTTTCCACCAGCTGAGCGTTTTGAAGCACAGGGAATCGTCACCTTCCGCCCAGGTTTCAAAGAGCATGCGCATTTCTCCCCGGGGTTCTTCCCTGAGTCCGGGAACGACAATCATAACAGAACCGCCCCGGCGGACAAACGGCAGGATCCTGTCGGCAAAGACCCCTTCTTTACATCCGAAATAATGATAGGAATCCACACTGACGATGGCATCAAACCAGTCCTGCGGGAAGGGCATATCCAGCGCGTCACCGTGGATCGGGATAATCCGGTCTTCCAGGGAAAGCTTCCGGATTCTCTTCAGGTTATCCGTTGCGTTTACCCAAAGGTCGAAAGCGTATACGGATTTCGCGGAGGTTTCCCTGGCCAGGAAAACGGAGGTCAGGGCCATACCGCACCCCAGGTCCAGCGTACGGTCATAGCACACTTCATAAGGGTTCCTGCGGATCAGCTCATCCAGCAGGCGGAATGAATTGGGACCCATCAGGTAATCCCCGGTAAAATACTGTTTGTATCGATCTGCTCTGTTCATGGTATTCATCAATCCTTTCCCTGTTTATCAGGTTGTTTTCCTTCTTTCAGAATTATGACCGCATCAGGATCGTATTTCCGGTCCATGGTGTGGGCGGCTTTCCGGTTGGCAACGGTATCAAAAACGATCGAGAAATCATAATCCGGCGGGTACAGCTCTGAAGCCGGAACGAGAAGTTTCAGACGGTTATGGCGGACTGCAAGCTTCCGCCCGTGAAGCTGGATAATGACATTGCCATCTTCATCGGCCGGCCGGTAAACGATGGCGTTTTTTTTGCCCGGCAGCAGCAGAACGCTGTCTCCCATGGTGAAACGCTCAAAACTGCCTTCTTTCCGGATGATACGGCGCTGCAGGCGAGTGGAGGGGACAGGCATCGGGCGGCGCCGCCCTTCCGACCTGCTGCTTACTCCCAGATCTGTTACCTGACGTGCCCGGATCAGAAGTCCTTCATCCATTCCCAGACGCCGGGCGATTTCTATGGCGCAGCTTTTGCCGCTTTTTCCGAGCTCCAGACGGTAAAGGGGCTGCAGGGTGGCCTGATCAAAAGCCATCCGGGCGGACATCACGTGTTCAGTCTGTTCCGCCCATTGCTTGATCTGCGGGTCATGCGTAGTGACCATAAAGAAGCAGCTGCGGCGGAGCAGCTCTTCCAGGATGGCTGCGGCGAGACCGGAACCTTCCGCGGGGTCCGTACCGCTGCCGAGTTCGTCGAGCAGAACCAGGCTGTCGCGGCTGCATTCCTGAAGGATACGGATCACATTGGTCATATGGCCGGAGAAAGTGGACAGATTCTGGCTGATGCTCTGACTGTCACCGATATCGCAAAGCACCCGGTCCATCATCCCAATAACGGTTCCGTCCCCGCAGGGAATATGCAGTCCGCTCTGGACCATCAGGGTCAGCAGACCGACGGCTTTGAGACAGACGGTTTTTCCGCCGGTGTTCGGTCCGGTGACCGCAATGCCGGCATCTGGCAGGGATAAATCCAGACTGAGCGGTACGCAGGTTTCCGGACTCAGCAGGGGATGCCGTGCATCCACCAGGCGAATCCTCCGTTCTGCTGTGATTTCCGCCGGGCGGGCATTCATCTCCAGACTCAGCTTTGCCCGGGCAAAGAGTACATCCAGGTCTGTCATGACACGGACCGCGTCTTCCAGCTGCTGTGCATCAGCAGCGACTCGGTCGCTGAGTTCCCAGAGGATGCGGCGCTCTTCCGTATCAATATCGATCAGCAGCTGATCCAGTTCCTGACGCAGGGACCGGACGACGGAAGGCTCCATAAACACAGTGGAACCCTTTCCGGAAATTTCCACTGCACGGCCGGGAAACTGGCCCTGGAAGCGCTTCTGAACAGGAAGCACATAGGTTCCGCCCCGTTGCGTGATGTATGTATCAGCCAGTTCTTTTTTGTGATGAAAGATGAGCTGGTTCAGTTTTTCACGAATTCCCTGCTCTGTATGTTCCCTCCGGCGGCGCAGATCGCGCAGGACCGGAGAGGCATCATCCAGTACAGCATCCTCCCGGACGGAGCGGCTGATGTCCTCTTCCAGGGAATCCAGCTCCGGAAGTTCTGTATGCCAGGAAGCGACAGCGACACTGTAAGGAGCCGCTCCCTGCAGGTAGCGGCGCAGGCGCCGGACGGCAGCGCAGAAACGCGCGACGGAGCTGAGATCCGCGGGAGACAGCATACCGCCCTGCAATGCCGCGGCCAGGCCGGCCTGAGTGGTTTCTGTCTCCGTCAGGGGCGGAGTCCCTGTATTTTCCATCACGAACCGGGCGGCGGTGGTTTCCTCCATCCGCGCATGGCAGAGGCTCTCGTTCAGGATGGGTTCCGTATTCCCCAGAATCCGGCGTGCAGACTGTGAGACAGCCATTTCCTGCAATTGTTCAATGATGTGGTCAAAACCGAGTGAAAGCATATCCTGTGTCATGGTGATCCCTCTTGTTCATTTTGATGTGACATGAACAAGAACCGGAGAATGCGGCAGGGAGCACCGAAAAAAGCAAACAAAAAAGTGCCCGGACTCTGCCTGTACCGCGCCATGGCATCAGCAAACAAGCGGTCATGTCACCGCTTTATCTCATTAGCCATGTTCCCCGTTACAGAACAGTCTCCAAACACACCTCGTAATGCAGGATTGCCTGCTGTTGTCAGGATCTCTGCTGAGCAGATTATAGACGGACTGATCCGGTTTTGTCAACAGATTGCATTGCCCCGGGTTATTTATCCTGGATATTCAAAGGGAATTGGTGCATCAACCCCTATTGATCACTTTGGAAGTATTACAGTTCTGGTGGAACCGCAACAGGGACAAGGCGTACCGTGCCCTTCCCGCGCATAAGCCCCGCTCTTGCTATGGCAGTCCCAGCAGAATAATGTGTTGGTCGTCATTTCAAGATAAGGAAGGGATGGCCTTTCGTTTTCATCTGTACCGCCAACTACGGATTCGGGTTCATCAGCCGATAGCATCTTCTTCATTTGGTCATGCTCCTTTTTTCAGTTAATCACAGGGGCCAGAATGGTTAATTCAAATTATATCACAGCACGGCAACACAGGACAATCACAGTCGAATGATATTTATGCCGTTTGCGAGTATAAGGAGAAAACGGGGGAAGGATGTCCCGGGATCAGGTCAACACGTAATATATGGCTATGTGAAATATACCGTTCAGTACTTCATAATTCTGACGGTAATTGCGCCGGTTTAAGAAAATATTGACTTGTATAAAACTTAAAGTACAATGTCAACATACAGATAAACCCGTCAGCAGAGGTGATGCCGGGTCAGCCGCTTTCATTCGGAAACGATCCTATATATTTTCAGAGGACGCTGCATGGCACAGATCAGGCCAATCCATATCGCTGTAAACCTCCGATTATCTGATAATGGAAAACCGTAAAGGTATTCAAAGGGAAGGCACTATGATTGAGTTCAGAAAGTTTTCCGACTTTCCGAGGGGTACCATGTACGATATCCTGCAGGATGCTTATTCCTTCGATGCCAGAAATCAACAGATCTGGGATATGAATTGGAAGGAATCGGATGACTTCTTTTATGACAATCCCGATATTGCCGACAAATACGGCCTGGTTTCCTGCCTGGACGGAAAACCCATCGGGTTTGTGACGTGGGATCCGCGCAACAGGCCTGAATATGTCGAGATCGGCCATAACGGGATCCGCGAACAGTACAAAGGCCGTGGATACGGCCGGCTGCAGCTGGAGGAAGCCATCCGGAGGATCAGAACCTACGGGGGGCTGAAACGGATTATCGTCTGCACAAACAGCCACCTGATTGCTCCAAGGAACTATGAATCCGTGGGCTTTATCCTGTGCGACAGAAAACCGAACGAAACGGAAAGCGCATTTACCGGGGATTATCTTTATTACGAAATGATTCTGTGAACGGGAGCGACACCTTTCCAGCTGAAGGCCGTATTTGTTTATTGAACCCAATATTGCATCCCATACGGGAAAATGAGGAGGCGGCGTAAAAATGAATTATAAAGTACTTGGAAGAACAGGATTAAAGGTAAGTGAAATTGGCTTTGGCGGAGAATGGTTGGAACGTCACCCGGAAGAAGAATCAATTGAATTAATGAAATACGCAAGCGGGAAAGGCATCAATATTATTGATTGCTGGATGCCCGATCCAAAATCCAGGGATATTATCGGAAAGGCAATGAAAGGGAACAGAGAGAAGTGGTATGTGCAGGGACACTTTGGATCCACATGGCAGAACGGCCAGTATGTTCGTACCAGAGATATGAAGCATGTCAAGCCTGCCTTTGAGGATCTTCTTGCAAGACTTCAGACAGATTATATTGATATCGGAATGATTCATTTTGTGGATACTGCAGAAGACTGGAATGATCTTCAGGATTCAGACTTTTTAAAGTATGTTCTGGAGATGAAGGAAAAGAATGTAATCCATCATATAGGAATGAGTTCTCATGATCCAAAGACTGCAGCTCTGGCAGTAAAGTCAGGCCTTATAGAAATGCTTTTGTTCAGTATTAATCCTGCTTTTGATATGCTTCCTTCAGGTCAGGATCTGGGGGAACTGCTGGAGGAAGGCTATCAATATGATAATCAGCTTGCAGGAATTAATTCAGAGAGAGCAGATTTATATAAGCTCTGCGAAGAATATAATGTGGGAATTACTGTTATGAAAGGCTTTGCAGGAGGACGCCTCTTTGATGAAAAGAGATCTCCATTCGGTGTCAGACTAACGCCTGATCAGTGTATTCATTATGCTTTAACACGTCCGGGTGTAGCATCTGTTCTGTGCGGATACGATACAAAAGAGCAGGTTGACGAGGCTGTATCTTATGAAACTGCAACAGATGAAGAAAAAGATTATGCATCTGTACTCAGCGGAGCACCATTACATTCCTACAGAGGCGAGTGTACATACTGCGGTCACTGTAAACCATGTGTTGCCAAGCTTGATATTGCCATGATCAATAAGTATTATGACCTGGCCACTATGCAGTCAGAGGTGCCGGAATCGGTGAAAAATCATTATATGCTGCTTGGCAATACGGCTTCTGGATGTATCGGCTGCAAGCAATGTGAATCCAGATGCCCCTTTGGAGTTCCAATAGCTGACAGAATGAAAAAAACTGCTGAATTATTTGGGATGTGATTTAATACATTCTATGGATATAAGAAGATTGAGCATACATACAGGGAACAGAAAGATCTTTTTGCTTCGAAAACGGAGGAGATGAATGAGACAGGAAAAGGAAGTCATTGATCAGGTTCTGTCTGCAGCGATGCAGGATGAGAATGTAAGGGCAGTTGTTCAAACGAATCTCCTGCCGGGGCGGGAATACATTCATTCCTGTGAGTTCTATTTTATCGTGAATGATACTGAACCATTTGAAGATAACGCTTTCGAAACTGCCTTTGGTGACAGGATCCTTTTATACCGCGGGGACAAAAACTATCCGGAAATGTTTCCGGATACGAAAGCACATCTGATGGTATTCAGGGACGGAAATACCATTGTCATCAACATAACGGACAGGAACACATTCATGGCGCGTTATAATCGGGAAAAGACATACGACAATGTCTGGATCGGGGACACTTTCAAGATGCTCCTGGATAAAGACAATATGCTTCCGCAGACAGAACGGCTGGAAGAAACGCAAACCCTGTTTGCCGGCACGCCAACGGAAGAGGAATTCCTGGGGACATGCAATGAGTTTTTCTGGGTTCTGAAGACTTTCTCGGAATACACTCTGCGGAAAGAACTGCCGGCTGCCATGTTTTATCTGAACAACCCTGTCCGGGACCTGCTGAACAGAATGATCCGCTGGTATATTTACCAGGAACATGGGAAACCGGTGGATCTGGGTATCCTGGACAGTAATATGGAGAAACTGCTGGGGAAGGAGCTGTTACTTCTCTACAGAAGGACTTATCCTGCAGCGGAATATGAACAGATATGGGACGCATATGATGCGGTCATGGGACTGTGGCATCAGGCAGCGGATTCGGTTGCCGGGAACTGCGGATACATATATCCGGAAGAAACTGAGAAGAACATGACGGTCTTTATTCAGACCCTGAAGAGCGGCGGATTTACAGGAAACAACTGAAACGGGTGAATGATGAATGCTTTGGCAACATATTAAAAAACCAGCTGCAGCATTCCCGGAAACCAAATAAAACGTTGTTTTTCGCAGCCGGAGGAGGCTTTACTGACCAATGACGAAGATTTTATTTATCTGCCACGGCAACACTTCCTATCAATAGGGTTTTATGCGACCGGAAGCGCACTTATCGCGGCAAGTCGTGCCGGTAGTAATTGGTTTTACTACCAATTTACTACTTTCCAGCAAAGATAAATATTTTATGGTTTTCCCGTGGCATCTGTTCACTATTTTGATCAAAACAAGAGGCAATTTGCCTCTTTTTTGTTACGATTCACAGTTTTTGAAGCAAGGGCAAAAGAAAAAGCCGGCGGTAATGATCCGCCGGCAGCAGAGAGTTCCTGAGGAATCGGTTCATCCATGTCCGCCATGGTTCCCCCATACTTTCCGTCTGAACCGTCCTTAATTGTTCCCGGAGAAAAGATCGCTGATCCAATTGACAACTTTCTTAACGATCAAGCCGGTGCCGGCCTCCTCCATCGCTGTTACGACCTCTTGTTCCTTTTCTTCCTTGGTTTTGTTTTCGCTTAACTTTTTCCCTATTCTCTTATTAATATTGTGAACTTTGCTCACGAACTGTCCGCCATTGACCTGATCCATTTCGCTGGAGTTGAGTTCTTTCTTTTCGCTATTCATTATGATTCCTCCTTCTGCGTTATGAGTGTCGTTTCAGTTTTCTGCAAGCCCGTTCAGGATACTTGCGCATGTATATACGTATGTTCCGAAGGGACTGGCAGTTTTTTTATTCCCTTCCCTCCTGAATGACGGGCATAATGTACCATACAGGTTTTATTTTGATTGTTCAATCGCACAAGCGTCATTATATTTCCGAAAATTTGAGCAGGATATCTACAAATGAAAAACCTTAGAAAAACAATGAATTATCCAGAAATTTGCAGGAAAACGAACCAAGAGAGATAAGAAGCATACAGTTGCCGGATAGCGGAGTGAACCGGTCAATCCATAGTTTGACTTTCTTTGATCTTTGAATATAATATAATCAGCGTTCGGAAGAACGGGGTGGCCGGAGACCACAAAGTGCACGACCTGCATAAAGGCCAGATTGCGACCCGG
>JBGUGL010000056.1:0-97117 GCA_045111455.1 Christensenellales bacterium
CCCTGTTACCACTTTTGTTCATCCATTTGTAGTATACAGGTAAATCCACGAACCTACAAAATGGAGGTCATTACATATTGTCTAAGCGCACCGAAGGTGAGCGCATGGAGAGATCTCGTTTCCTTTGGCCAGAAAAACTATAACATTCGTCAAAGCCGGCACAGACCGGTATTTCATACCTCTGCAGGCAGCCTTGCCGTTCCGGACCTGAAATGGTATAATCTGGATAGAGAGAGCATTCCCGTCACAGTCAGTAATCATAGACCGGCAAAGGAGGCGCGAACCGTGAGCGAACGGAAAATTGACAAGCTTGAAAAAGAGTGGACCGACGTGATTCCGGACGAGGAAGGCGAAGAGAGGCCTGATCCCTTTGAGCAGACCTACCGGGACGGCACCCCGAAGCACGAGTGCGCTCCCGAGGAATTCTGATTTCCGGCCGGAAAGGAGCCCGAAGGGTTTTTCATGGGTATCACCAAAACAGATTTCATGCGGGGCATGCAATGCCGGAAGATGCTCTGGCTGGACAAGCACAGGCCGGACCTGCGCATTGTGCCGCCGGAAACGCAGGCCCGGCTGGACGCCGGGAACGACTTCGGCGACCGGGCCATGGGGATGTTCGGTCCCTATGAGGAGATGACCGTATACCGTCCCGGCACCCGCATTCCGGATAAAAGGAAAATGGCGGAGAAGACCGCCCTGCACCTTCGCCTGGGGACCCCGGTGATCTGCGAGGCGGCCTTCATTAACTATAACAATTACTGCGCGGCGGATATCCTCCGGAAAACGGAAACCGGCTATGACTTCTATGAGGTGAAGAACACCGGGCAGGTCCATGAGCAGTTCATTAAGGATGCAGGCTTCCAGTATTACATCATGAACCGCTGCGGGGTCCGGATCGGCCGGATCTTTATTGTGCTTCACGGCCCGGATGAGGAAAATCCCTTCCTCCCGGAGGAGGTCACGGAGCAGGCCAAGGCTTACGCTCCCTGGGTGAACGAGCACATCTGGGACCTGAACCGCATGCAGAAGGAAAAGGAAGAACCCGTGCAGGAATGCGGGGAACAGTGCACCTGTCCCTATGAGTGCTGGTATTATGCCTACTGCCGCGGGGAAAACCGGCGGCCGGAGCAGCTGGCCATGGACGGGATCGGATAATACGCCGCAGGAGAGAACGATGAAAAAGAAACTGAGAATTACCTTCAACGCCCCGCTGGTGCTGGGCTTCGCCCTGGCCTGCGCCCTTGTGACGCTCCTGGGCCACCTGACCGGGGAAAAAAGCACGGCCCGGTTTTTCGCCACCTATGCTTCTTCCTGGGCGGATCCCCTGACCTATGTCCGGCTCTTCACCCATGTACTGGGCCATGCCGGCCTGGCCCACCTGGTGAACAATATGGCCTATATCCTCCTGCTGGGTCCCATGCTGGAGGAAAAGTACGGCTGGAAGGAACTGCTGCTGGTCATCCTGGTGACGGCCCTCATTACCGGCCTGGTGCATAACCTCTTTTCCACCAGAAGCCTCCTGCTTGGCGCCAGCGGCGTGGTTTTCGCCTTCATCCTGCTGACATCCTTCACCGGTTTCAAAGAGGGGGAGATTCCCCTGACCTTTATCCTGGTGGCGGTGATCTACCTGGGCCAGCAGATCTGGGACGGAGTCACCGTCCGGGACAATGTGTCCAACCTGTCCCACATCATCGGGGGCCTGGTGGGCGCCGGCGCGGGATACCTGCTCAACGTGAAAAAGAAATAACATAAGAAAAAAAGAGCTCCCTTCCGCGTGAAGGGAGCTCCTTTATGCCCGTTTTACTTTATTTCCTTTTCAAAGGTCACGATGAGGCCGAAGCCGGTGGTCTGGTTCGGGCATACCGCGATGACCCGCCAGCCCTCCAGGGACATGTTGTTCATTTCCTCCTCGACCTTCTTCATCGAAAAGGTTTCGACCCGGTACATGTACATTCCGTTCACTCCTGTTCTTCCGGCGGCCCCTTCCGGGCCGCTCTCTTTTTGGTACGGTGAAAGGATACACCGGACGAAGATAAAAGAACAGGGCGGAAATGGAAAAATAACGCGGGATATTCCTGCCCCGGGGCATAATCCTTGATTTTCAATGCCCGAAAGAATATGATAAAAAAGTCTTGACCCTGACGTTACGTCATACCTTATCCTGTTCCTGCCGCGGGAAGGAAGGGAGGAATTCCATGAAAACGGTGCATGAGGTGAGCAAACTGACAGGCGTGAGTATACGCACCCTGCAGTACTATGACAACATCGGCCTGCTGCGGCCGGCGCAGTATACCGAAGCGGGATACCGGCTGTATGACGATGCGGCCCTGGAAACCCTGCAGCAGATCCTCCTGTTCCGGGAACTGGAATTCCCGCTGAAGGAGATCCGGGAGATCATCCAAAGCCCGGGCTTTGACCGGGAAAAAGCCATTGCCCAGCAGATTGAACTGCTGCGGCTGAAGAAGGAGCACCTGGAGAACCTGATTTCCCTGGCCCGCGGAATACAGGATAAAGGAGGAAAAGCAAAAATGGATTTCAAAGCTTTTGACAGGACAAAGCTGGAGGAGTATGCCCGGAAGGCCAAGGCCGAGTGGGGCAAAACCCCGGAATACCGGGAATATGAGCAGAAGGCGGCAGGCCGCACGGAGGAGGAAACCGCGGATATCAACCGCCGGATGCTGGATATCTTCGCGGAGATCGGGAAGGAAAAAGACACGGATCCCGCCTCCGAAAAGGTCCAGGCCCTCATCGGGAAGCTGCAGGCCTTCATCACGGAGCACTTCTACACCTGCTCCGACCAGGTTCTCTTCGGCCTGGGACAGATGTATGCCGCCGGCGGGGAGCTGGCAGGCAGCATCGACCGGGTCGGCGGGAAAGGCACCGGCGCCTTCACCAATGAAGCCATCCGGATCCACTGCGCGAAGAAAAACTGAATCAACCGGACACAGCGGCAGGGGCAGCGCCCCTGCTTTTTGCATATCATAATTGACAGGAATGCGCAAAACCCCTTCCGGAGATTGAAAAACAATGCAAATTAGTGTATTTTAGACGAAAAGGCAAAAGCAGAAGAAACGACCGGAGGGAGCGAATTCACATGAAGAAGATCCTGGCAGTCCTGGCAGCGGTCCTGCTGCTGTTCGCGGCCTGCGCCGCGGGCGCGGAAGACGAATTTGTCTACGACACCTGGGACGGGAACAATTCCCTGAAGGAATACACCGGGGAAGGCGGGGATATTGTCATTCCCGAAACGGTGGACGGCCATATCGTTACCCGGGTGACGGGAAACATTTTCTCAAAGGTCCGGGACGCCGTGACCGGGATCACCTTCCCGGAAACCGTGAAATATATCGACATCGGTGTGATCAACAACCTGCCGAACCTGGAAAAGGCTGTCCTGCCGGAAGGCCTGCAGGTGCTGGGCCCCAACAATTTCCTCATGACACCCGGGGTAAAGGAGATTGTGGTTCCCCCCACGGTCTTCTATGTGGGCAGCGGCTGCTTCTCTTCCGATGAGGATATCTCTGTGACCTTCACCGGTCCTGTGCCGGTGATGCCCCAAAGCTTCTCCCTCTGGCGGTCGGAAACCAGTACCATCTATGTGCCGGACGACCTGTATGACGAGTATGCCGCGGTTATTTCCGATTCCCAGAAGCTGGAGAAGAGCGGAAAGAACGCGGTGATCCCGGAATATGTAACCCCTGAAAGTGACTTTGAATTCGACGCCGCCACAGGCACCATCACGAAATACCTGGCGGACGCGGTCCGGGTGGACGTTCCCGCGGCAATCGGCGGCGTGCCGGTGAAAGCCATCGGGCCGGAAGCCTTCGCGGGCGTCAAGGTTTTTGCCGTATACCTTCCCGAGGGCATTGAAACCATCGGGGATTCCGCTTTTGAAAAATGCCATACCCTGACGGTGCTTTCCCTGCCGGACAGCCTGAAAACCATCGGTGCAAAGGCGTTCTCCCGGACGACGCTGTATAACATCTCCTGGGGCAGCGGCCTGGAAACCATCGGGGAGGAAGCCTTCTCCCTCTCGGGCCTCGGCGGGGAGGTATTTTTCCCGGCGTCCCTGAAGACCATCGGCAGGGAAGCCTTTGCCCAGACAAATATTTCGGACATTTATTTCGGCAGCGCAATCGAAAGCATCGGTTCCCGGGCCTTTGCCAAAGCGGCTGTCAGTTACATTCTCTTCGACCGCTTCACCCTGCCGGAGATTGCTCCGGACGCTTTTGAGGAATCCCGGGCCACCCTGGAAGACGTGGACCTGAACATGAATGCCAGCAAGGCGCAGGAGGAGGCTGCCAGGGAAATCCTGGTGCAGTTCAACCCGGATATCGCCGTCTGGCGGGCCAACCCGGAAGATGTGGAGTATCCGCAGGGCAGGTACAATCATGGGAAACAGGCGGACGGCACCTATGCCATGACTGAATATAACGGCAGCCAGACAGCCCTGACTCCCTTCTGGACCATTACGGAGGATGACGGCACCGTGGTGCCCGTTACTGCCGTAGGCGCAGACGTGTTCCGCGGCAATAAGGAGCTGAAGCTTTTCCGGGTCAACCGCAGCGGCACCCTCACCGCCATCGGCGACAATGCTTTCCGGGAATCCGGCCTGGAGATGATTGACCTCTTCGATTCCGTTACCGCCCTGGGGGACGGCGCCCTGCAGGACTGCGCGGACCTGAAGGAGCTTACCCTGCCGGACAGCCTGGTATCCGTCGGAAAGGACGCCCTCAGCGGCCTGACAGGCCTGGAAAAAGTCACCGTGAAGTGCGATGCCGCCCTCCTGCCCGAAGGCGCTTTCGCAAACCTGCCGAACCTGAAGGAACTCATCATTGAGAAGGGCGATGTCCCCGCGGCCTTCGCGGAGGGTTCCCCGGTGGAGACCCTGGCCCTGGGCGAAGGTGTGACCTCCCTGGGAGAACGGGCTTTCGCGGATACCGCGATTGAACAGATCACAGTACCCAATATCCCCCTGGGCAAAGACTGCTTCGCGGGAGTGAAAGCCTCCGCCCTGACCGCCGCCGCGGACGCTTCCGACGATCTCATTGCCGCCCTCACGGAAATGACCGGCGCTCCCTGGTACAGCCCGATCCTCCGGGAAGGGGAGGCCGGCGGCTTCCTGGCCATGCCGGATACCCCCAACAGCGAGGAGGACTTCCTCTTCAATCCTGAAACCGGCACGGTGGAGCTGTATACCGGCAGCAGTGAAACCCTGGTGATCCCGAAGACCATCGGCGGGGTGGAAGTAAAAGCCATTTCCAGCCAGTTCGGGGACCGGATGCGGGACTACACGAACACGGAGATCCTCAACAACCAGACCGAGTGGACCCATGTCCGCACCCTGGTGATCCCGGAAACAGTCACTGCAATCGGGGATTCCGCCTTCTCCTACTGCCAGCAGCTGGAAAGCGTGGTATGCTACGCGCCTCTGGAAACCACCGGCCGCGCCACCTTCATGTTCTGCACGAACCTGAAGGAGGCCCTCTTCCTGAACCCGATCAAAGCCATTGACAACTACTGCTTCGACGGCTGCCCGGCCCTGGAGACCGTCTGGTACGGAAACACCCTGGACTTCATCGGCGCCCAGGCCTTCCATGGCTGCGGCCTGAAGACCTTCATCGCCGACGCGAAGGTGATTAAGGAAGCCGCCTTCATGGAATGCGTGAACCTGACCGAAGCCCATATCCGCGGCAGCATTGAGAAGATGGAACTGAGCGCCTTCGGCAAGTGCACCGCCCTGGACACCATCTGCCTGGAGACCCTGAATGACGAAGTCTTTGTGGGCGACAATGGCTATTCCGGGGAGTGCAGCGGCGACACGAAGCTCATTATCCCCGCGGAAGCGGATGAAAAGCAGGCGAAGTACCTGCTCCGCAAATGGCACACCGGCAACTTCGGCCCCATTAAGGACGAGGACCATGTCATCAAAGCCGATTGCGCCAGCCCCGAAAATCCCCCGCGCCCTGAGCGCTGAAAAAGAAGGAGAGATCAATATGCAGGAAAAGACACAGGACGAGCTGTTAAAGCAGGTATTCCCGGAGAAAAAAATCAAAGACTGGCCTTCGTTTGTTCTTATGGCAGTGGCATTTGTGATCTGGATCGGCGGATTAATTGTGGCTGTCATGAGCTCCGTCACCACAACCAATATATCTTCTTTCGGTTTCACAGAAACACACTTTTCTTTACAGGCCTTCCTGGGGGTTTTGATTCCCTATCTGCTGTACGGCGCGATCTGCCTGTTCCTGGCGGAAGTGTGCAAAAAGCTCAATGAAAACAAACAGAAGTCATAATTCGACTGACTGACTGCCGGAGGCCATATGAACTACCAGCGCAAACAGAAGGAATCCCGCCCCGTCATCGCCGTCTGCTATGACTTTGACCATACCCTGTCCCCGGACGATATGCAGGCCCAGGGCTATATCCAGTCCGTAGGGTATGACGTGAAGCGCTTCTGGGAGGAAACCGATTCACTGGCCCATGAGCAGGGCATGGATTCCAACCTGGCCTATATGTACAAGATGGTCCGGGAGGCGGAGGGAAACCTGGTTCTGAACAGAAAGGCCCTCATGGACTACGGCGCCCGGGTCCAGGTCTATCCCGGGGTGGAAACCTGGTTTGAACGGATCCGGAAGTACGGAGAGGAAGAAAACGTCATCGTGGAGCATTACATCATCTCCTCCGGCCTGAAGGAGATGATCGAGGGCACAAAGATGGCAAGGGAGGGCGCCTTTGAACGCATCTACGCCAGCGCCTTCTGCTATAACGACCGGGGCGTGGCGGTGTGGCCTGCCCAGGCGGTCAATTACACCAACAAGACCCAGTTCCTTTTCCGCATTGAGAAGGGGACCCTGGATGTCAACGATCCCGCCGTCAACGATTATTTTCCCCCGGACAAAATCCGGGTTCCCTTCCGGGACATGATCTACATCGGCGACAGCGATACGGACATTCCCTGCATGAAGCTGGTGAACACCAACGGCGGCTATTCCATCGGCGTTTACGATCCCCATACCCGGAACAAGGACAAAGTGAAAAAGATGATGCGGGACAACCGCATCCGCTTCTTCGCCCCGGCAGACTACACCGAAGGCTCGGAACTGGATACCCTGGTCCGGAACATCATCCGCCGCACCGCCGCCAACGAAATCCTGGAATCCACCCATAATGCCTGCCGGGAAGAATCCTGATCCCGCTCCGGCATCCGGACATTTCAACAGGAGGCCCTTATGATTACCCTTCATCTTTTCTACACATCCACCTGCGGCAAAGCGCGGCAGTTTGCCGCGGAAATGGAATCCTCCGGAATAGCGGAGGCCATCCGCAGGGAACCCGGGAATCTCCGGTATGAATACTTCCAGCCCCTGGATGACCCGGAAACAATCCTGCTGGTGGAAAGCTGGACGGACCAGGCCGCCATTGACGCCCATCACGCTTCCCCCATGATGGCGCAGCTGGCTGCCCTGCGGGAAAAGTATGATCTCCGCATGACCGTGGAACGCTTTGTCAGCGAAGATCTGGGAAAAGATGAGCAGTATATCAGGAAGTAATCATGACAAAACAGGAACTGATCGACTACATTTTTGACGCCCACAGCGTGGAACCGGATTATCCCTTTCCCCGGGACGACGTCTCCTGCGTCTTCCGGC
Organism: Christensenellales bacterium; assembly: GCA_045111455.1. Classification (GTDB taxonomy): domain Bacteria; phylum Bacillota; class Clostridia; order Christensenellales; family Aristaeellaceae; genus Aristaeella. The sequence continues at coordinate 7,650 of JBGUGL010000056.1, forward strand.
ACATCGTCAGCCGGAAATGGTTTGCCATTTCCATGAATATCCCCTACAGGACCCTGGGTATCCGCAAAGCCGGAAACACCGACATCCTGAACGTCAAATGCGATCCCATCATCGCCGGCCCCCTCCGGCAGAAGCCGGGCTTTTTCCCGGCATACCACATGAACAAGGATAAATGGATCACCATCCTGCTGGACGGCACCGCACAGAAGGAAGACATCATCGCCCTGGTGGATATGAGTTACAGCATGACCGCCGGCAAACCGAAGGCGGCAAAACCGAAGAAGGAAAAAGTATGAAGATTATGGTCAGCGCCTGCCTCCTGGGCGAAAACGTCAAGTATAACGGCGGGAACAACAAAAGCGAAGCCCTGCTGCGCCTCCTGGAATCCCATACCGTCATCCCCGTCTGCCCGGAAGTCCTGGGCGGCCTGCCCGTGCCCCGCACCCCGGCGGAGATTGTAAAGGGCACCGTCACCAACCGCAACGGCGAATCCGTGGACGAGGCCTTCCGCAGGGGAGCACAGAAAGCCCTGGATATTGCCAACCGGGAAAAACCCGACCTGATCATCCTCCAGTCCCGCAGCCCCAGCTGCGGCGTAAAGCAGATCTATGACGGCACCTTCTCCGGCACTCTGATCCCCGGACAGGGCATCTTTGCCCGGATGGCGGAAGAAGCCGGGTTTAAGGTTATGGATGTAGAGGATGCGGTGAAGGAAGGAATTGTACTCTAACCGGAATCATTGTTTGCTGCTTTGGATAATGCTATACTAGTTGAGAGACATAACAGTACTGAATTAATGAAAGAAGGACTGATCAATGCAGACCGAGTTCTTCACAAACTACAGTGAAGTAAAATTCATAGATAAACTGAAGCAGAATCTGGACTTATGCCGGTCCTTCTCTTTTTCTGTGAGTTTTATCAAAAAACCCGGTCTGAAACTGCTGGCACCTAATATTGAAGCGGCGCTGTCTCGGGGCGTCACCGGAAGATTAATAACATCAACATATCAGAATTTTACAGACGTTGATTCTTTACAGTTCTTTTTACGCCTTCAGTATGAATATGCAAACTTTTCCTGCCATCTGGACAGGGAGTGCTTCCACGACCAGAACGGAAATCCAGTCGGCTTCCATTCGAAGGGATATCTGTTTGAATTTGAAGATCATTGCGAGTTACTGGTCGGATCTTCAAACATTACCATTTATGCTTTGCTGAAAAACATCGAATGGGATGTCTCTGTTATTGATCATCGGGACAATTTGACATTTGAATCTGCCAGAAAAGAATTTGATGCGCTTTGGAACAAAACAAATCCTCTGACTCAGGATTTGATAAATGAATATCGTACACGTCTATACTATTCCATTGAAAGATGGGATATGGATTATGATATTGCCAATTCTGAAATCAAACCGAATTATATGCAGCGGAAGGCCCTGAAGGAATTAAACCGGATCAGGGCAATCGGCGCTGAAAAGGCGTTGGTGGTTGCTTCGGCCGGATCTGGAAAAACCTTTCTTGCGGCATTTGATGCATTAAACTTTGATGCCAAAAGATTATTGTATATAGTTCATGAAGGATCAATCCTGACAAAATCCTTTGAAACATTCCAGAAGGTTTTCGGGAGTGACAGAAGCTACGGTATCTATAATGGGGAATACAAAGAAACGGATGCAGATTTTGTTTTCTCCACTAATGTGACCATGGCAAACAATGTGGACAATTTCGATCCACATACATGGGACTATATCATTATTGATGAATGCCATCACGCAACCGCAGATACTTACCAGAAGATCCTGAACCGTTTCCAGCCTCAGTTTTTGTTGGGAATTACAGCAACCCCTGAACGCATGGACGGGGATGATGTATTCTCACTTTTTGATGAAAATGTTCCGTATGAACTCCGGCTGCGGGATGCGATTATCAACGGACTGGTGGTGCCGTTTAAGTATTACGGGATCCGGGATGAACTGATTGAATATGGCATAAAAGAAGGAAAAGGGCATCAATTTGTTGAGCAGTTTTCAGACGACAAACATTGTGATTTTATTTATCAGCAAATTGAAGCACATCGTGAATCGGGTCAGAAACTGAAAGCCTTGGCATTCTGTCGGGATATTTCCCATGCTATCCGGATGGCTCAGGCTATGGAAGATTATTATCCTAATGGAACCAGATACCTGACGGGGAAAAACTCAGTCGGAGAACGTGTCAGGGCATACAAAGATTTGCAGGATGACAGTTCAGATCTGAAAATCCTGTTTACGGTGGATATCCTGAACGAAGGTGTCGATATTCCGGGCGTTAACATGGTGTTGTTTTTGCGGCCTACAGACTCACAGACGATCTTTATCCAGCAGCTGGGACGCGGATTGCGGAATTATGAAGGCAAGAAGTTTGTTACCGTATTGGATTTTATTGGTAATGACTACAAGAGAAGCGTTCAGATCGCATTTGCCCTGGGTGGTCTGAGCGAAAACTTTGTACTGGAAAAGAAACTGGTAGCAGCATTGGTAAAGGAAGATTTCCGGAGCGTTGGCCTGGCTGAATACGGGGTTGAGATTCATCTGGATGATTTGAGTAAAAAAGAGATATTGTCTTTTATTGATGAAGTCAACTTTAATACCAAGAAATACCTGGGGCAGGATTATCTGAATTTTAAAAAGTATATCAGTGCAGCAAGATATCCGCAGCATGTGGACTATCTGAATAATGATTATGCACCTGATCTGATCAAGTTCATACAATCTAAAATCAACAACAAGAAGAATGCTTCTTATTATGGTTTCCTTCGGGCTATTGGTGAGCAAGATCTGCCTGCATTTGACGAAAAGCAGGAGGACTTTATTCGATATGTATCGGATATGCTTCCGATTGTTCGTCCGTATGAATATCTGATGATTCAAAGTCTTATTGAACATGCATGGAGTGCAGATGTTCAGGATGTGCAGGAGCATGTGATAAGCAACATAGCCCATTATCGACAGGAAGTATTCGATCACGCATTGACTTATATGCTGCGATCGGGATTCTTTGTTGTCGAGGAAGGGAAACTGATCCTGAACGATATCAAAACAGATGTGGAATTCGATGACTACATGAATGACCTGATTGAATATGGCCTTGGAAAATATGATGTGGATTTCTACGGGGCTGATACCAAGGAACTGTTTCATCTATGGACAAGTTACAGAAAGACACAGGTGCAGCAACTGTTGTTGAATAATCCGCAGGATATTATGCTGGGAACAAAGATCTACGATGGAGTCGTCTATATATATGTGACAATTGTTAAGGCAAACAGCATCAAAGATGCTTTGAAGTATGAGGACGGGTATATTGATCAGCGTACTTTCAGATGGGAGACAGTGGCAAACGTCAGCGACAGCGAATTGAACAACCTGAAAAACAGCCGCATGGCTCAGGTCTTTGTGCGAAAGATGGATGATGAAGATGGGATTACCCTGCCGTTTACTTATATCGGTTCCGGAAAGATGGAATACATTGAAGGATCAAAAAGAGAAGAGAACGGTGCTCATCGATTCCGAATCGCAATGAAGGAACCAGCACCGGAAGATATTTACTTCGATTTCAAATTACCAGATTAAGTCATAAAAAATATATAGCAAAGGAGATACCTCGCATGAAAAAACTCATATCCGTTTTCCTGGCCCTGGCCATCCTGCTGACCGCCTTCTGCGCCTTTGCGGAGGAGGTTGTCGAAACCTCCGCCATCCGCTATGAGGGTCCCGGCTTCGATACCCCGGAAGACGCGGTCACCTGCTATATGAACGGCCTGAAGAACCTGGACTTTGAACAGATGCTGAGCGCCTATGCCTGGGAAACCCTGGCCAGCCATTATTCGGTGGAGAAGAACATCCAAAGGCTGAAGGCGTATATTCCGACAGTTTCCGCCAGGATACCCGCCACCAATGACTTTCTGGTTTCCGCAACGCTTCATTCCCTCCGTTCCAATGAAGTCAGAATGATATACAATTCCCTGGAAGCATATATCCTCGGCGAGGATTATCCGGAGGGGCAATCAATTCCCCTGCGGGAAGACGGGGATGTGGAAGCCTTCCTGCAGAAGTTTGACAACGGCAGGCTTGAAGCGCTGACCGGAATGTCGGATATCGTTTTCCTGACGCCGGATTCGGTAACGGATAACAAGTTCTCCCTTGAAATAAACCAGGAAAACCTCAAAAAGCAGACAGCCCAGTACGGGGCGGACGAAGTGGTCAACGTGGTGGCTATGGCCTTTATCGGGGACGGAACGATTATGTGCATGCCCACCGTGGCCCGGTACGGGGACCGGTGGTATATGGTTTCCGTCAGCAGCATGACCAGTATGATTCTGGCCGTGGATATGAACCACCAGGCTTTTATGTTCCGGGAAATGAAACCGGAGGATTTCTTCCGCTGACAGCAAACATGGATGAAGGAAAGACGCAGATAAGGAGGATTACCTGATGAAAATGTTGCTGTGCATTATCCTGATCATCGCCCTGTTCTCCCTGACCGTATCTTCCGCCCTGGCGGAAAAAGCCCCGGAGCATAAGCTCCTGTACCAGGGGCATGGCAGCCTCCGGATCACCACCGGGGAAGGAAAAGTAATCTATGTGGATCCCTTTGCGGGAGAAGGGTATGACCTTCCCGCGGACCTGATCCTGATCACCCACGGGCATTCCGACCATACCGCTGTAAACCTGATCAAAGAACAGAACGAGGGCTGCCAGGTTATTACCTGGAAGGAAGCCCTGGTGGACGGGGAATACAAAACCTTTGACCTGGGCTATGCCACCGTTGAAGCTGTCCAGGCAGGCAACAACCGGAACCATGATATCAAATCATGCGTGGGCTGGGTGATCACCCTTTCCGGCGGAGTCAGCGTATATGCCACCGGCGATACCTCCACTACGGAGCAGATGTCGGAGCTGGCGGACAGGGATCTCCATTATGCCTTCTTTGTCTGCGACGGAATATACAATATGGATATGGAGGAAGCCGCTGCCTGCGCGAAACTGGTAAACGCCCGGCATAGCATCCCTTACCACATGGCGCCCGGCGCCCTGTTCAGCCAGGAGAGGGCGGAACTGTTCGATGTCCCGAACCGGATGATCGTCCCGGCCGGGGAAGAGATCACCCTGGAATAAACAGGACGAAGGGGGAATAAAAGATGCTGGAAATCGGAAGCGCCGCCCCGGATTTCACCCTGCCGGACCAGAACGGGAAAATGCATTCCCTTTCGGACTATAAAGGGCAGAAGGTGATCCTGTACTTCTATTCAAAGGACATGACCTCCGGCTGCTCCAAACAGGCCTGCGGCTTTGCGGAACTGTATCCCCAGTTCCGGGAGAAGGATGCGGTGATCATCGGCATCAGCAAAGATACCGTGGCCAGCCACAAAAAGTTTGAGGAGAAATACGGCCTGCCCTTTACCCTGCTGTCCGACCCGGACCTGGAAGTTATCCGGACCTATGACGTCTGGAAGGAAAAGATGAACTACGGCAAGCCCACCATGGGCGTTGTGCGCACTACCTACCTGATCGAGGACGGCATCATCACCAAAGCTTTCGGCAAGGTAAAGGCCGCGGACAACCCGGCGCAGATGCTGCAGGAACTGGGATAATGGTCCGGAAACACATCCTGTTTTCCGGCCGTGTCCAGGGCGTCGGCTTCCGGTATCGGGCAGCGAGGGCGGCGGAGATGTACAGCTGCACCGGCTGGGTCCGGAACGACTGGAACGGTACCGTAACCATGGAAATCCAGGGAACAGAGGACCAGATCGACCAGGTGATCCGGGCCATTGAAAGAGGCCGCTTTATCCGGATCGAGCACACGGACAGCAGAACAATCCCTCCGGAACCGGATGAACGGGGTTTCCGGGAGGAATGGGACTGAAGAATCATTCGAAGGACCGAAGGACATGAAAAACATCGCCTGCTTATTCCCGGGTATCGGGTATACCTGTGATAAGCCCCTTTTGTACTACATCAGAAAGCTCCTGGAAAAACAGGGATGGGAAGTCATCCCTGTTTCTTATACCGGTTTCCCTTCCGGTGTGCGGGGAGACCCGGAGAAGGAAGCCCTGTGCATCCGGATTGCCCTGGAACAGGCGGAGGAAATCCTGAAGGATATCGACTGGAACACCTGTGACAATATCCTTTTCGTCGGCAAGAGTGTGGGTACAGTGGTGGGCCCCCGATATGCAAAGGAGCACAGCCTTACCTGCCGCCAGGTTCTTTTCACCCCGGTGGAAACCACCTTCCGGTATGCGGGAAAGGAAGCCATTGCTTTCCACGGCACAGCGGATCCCTGGGCGGATACGGCCGTGATCCGGGAGAAATGCAGACAGCAGGGCATCCCTCTCTATGAAACCGAAGGCGCCAACCATTCCCTGGAAACAGGGCATGTGATGAAGGATATCAGGGAACTGGAAAAAGTCATGAAACTGGTGAAGGAGTTTGTGCGGGGAGAGACATAAAAAACAGGCCTGCCGGCGGATCTGCCGGACAGGCCTGTGATGATGCGGAATAAAGTTATGCCTGGAAGTTCATTGTGTTGACAATGTTCACCCTGGCATAGCCGTTGCGGTTGTTGCCTTCTGCCTTCATGCGGCAGGAAAAGTGAAAACCGAATACGGTAAGTCCCAGAAGGACAGCGATGAGAGCGATGAAAGACAGAACTTTTTTGACTGTGGTGAATTTGGTTTTCATAGCGGGCTGCCCCTCCTGATTTATTTTGATAAAAACCGCATTTGTACTGGAATCCTGTCTGCAAATGGTGTAACATCTTACTATCGTTTCAGTTTCGTGGATTCCTTTGCAAGGATATAGTATATCCAATGAGGCGGGGACTTCAAGAAAACTATAGTTTACAACCGGAGGCATCATATGGAAAATCCAGCAAACATGCCATTTGTAGGCTTCGGTGATGTCCTGCGCTATTACCGGAACAAAGGTGGGCTTTCCCAGGAACAGCTGGCGGAAGGAATCTGCACCCGGGTTTATGTCAGCCAGATTGAGAAAAACAAGCAGATTCCGACACTTTATATGATTTCCGCTTTCTCCAACAAGATGGGGATCAACCTGTTTGACGCATATGCTTTGATCATCGAGCATAATGATTTTGATACACACAGCAAAATCGAAACGCTTCATGAAGTCATCAATTCCTGTGATGATGAACGGCTGTTTGAGCTGGCGAAAGAATATGAAACGCTGCCGGGCTTTTCCAGCGGTGCGCCGCTCCAGTGCATCAAGCACGCATTTTCCCTGTATTATTCCAATGTGCTCCATGATTATGATAAGTCCATTGCCTATGCAACTGAAGGCCTGGCGGTATCAGGTGTTCCGGACGCGGATATGAAGCCTACGCCGATGCTTTCTGTGACGGACCTGAACCTGCTGCTGGTGAAATCCGTGGACCTGTGCAGGAGCGGCAAGCGGGAAGAAGGCAGGAAGTATCTTGAATACCTCTATGAGTGCGTCCGGCTGCGACTGACCCAGAACCGCTATATTGCCAACCGGAACCTCCGGTTTGATATCAACCTGTTCGCACTGGTTACTTTCAATATCTGTGAATTCTTCCCGGATGATATCGGGAACAATATGGTAATCCTGGAACAGACGATCAGCCTGCTCTATGACCACCGGAATTCCAATATGCAGGGCGAGCTGCAGCTGTATGAAGCCCGGTATCTGTATGAAATGGGCGACATGGAAGCGGCGCGTGACTGCTTCAATGCGGGATATTACCTGCTGGTGAGGCAAAAAAACCGGGCAGACGCTGAAGCGTGTGCCCGTCAGATCCTGAAGGAAAGGTTTGAAATACTTAAGCAAGCATAAGATGCTGGAAGAGCAGTACGGTAATGGTGAGTACAGAGAGGATTACGAGGGTGCCGAATACGACTCTTCTTGCCATGATACTGTTCCTCCGCAGAAAGATATAAATATTCCGGAATGAATCCGGTATTCAAATCAGGACTATATCAAAATACGCTGTAAGTGTTATATAGCACATTCTGAAACCGATTGCAACAGTCGTTTTGGCATGTTATCGTTTACAAAATCAAAGATCGCAAAAAATGAATAAGTCGTGTATAAAAGTGCATAATTGTCCGGTTATACATTCTCGAATACCGGCACTCCGGTAGGCGGGGCAGTATGATCCTGGAATTCACCTTTGCCGTATGGGGGTTGCAGAAGGGCTGTGCTTTTTTCTTTCCGGATGATATGATAGACGGGAAGGGAGGCAGGACTGCCGTGGACGTAAAGATCTTTCATCTGATCGAAGGGGCGAAGCAGGCGGAGGGCCTGGCGGTGATCATCGACGTGTTCCGGGCTTTTTCCATGGAATGCTGGCTGTATGCCCTGGGAGCGCGGGAGGTGCGCCCGGCGGGAAGTATTGAGGAGACCTTTGCCTGGCGGGAAAAGGATCCCGGCTGCATCCTGGCGGGAGAACGGCAGGGCCGCAGGATTGAAGGGTGTGACCTGGGAAATGCTCCCTCTTCCATAGATCCGGACCTGATCCGGGGCAAGCGGGTGATCCATACCACCAGCGCCGGTACCCAGGGCGTGAAAAACGCCGTCCGGGCGGAGGAAATCATTACCGGCAGCTTTGTCAATGCGAAAGCCATTGCGGCATATATCCGGGAAAGGAATCCCGGAAAGGTCTCCCTGGTGGCCATGGGCAAGGCAGGCCTGGCCCCGGCGGAGGAGGATGAATTATGCGCCCTGTACCTGAAGGGGCTGCTGACCGGGGAGGAAGTCCCGGATATCGACGGTAAACTGAAAGGCCTCCGCACCGGAGGCGGAAGCCATTTCTTTGATCCGGCTCAACAGGATGTTTTCCCGGAGAAGGATTTCTGGATGTGCATTGACCGGGACCGGTTCAATTTTGTGCTCAGGGCAGAAAAAGACCGGGACGGCCTTGTGTCCCGGAAAATCGGCTGAGTTTTTACTGTTTCAGGGGTTGGGTGTCCCGGTAGGGACTGTTGGCCAGGATAACTTCAATTTCCTTCATTCCCCGCAGGTAATAGGGATCGCCCAGGGTTTTCAGCAGCTCCAGCCGCTTGGAAAACATGGGGCGGCGCCAGTCCTGGCCGGGGATTTTGTTCCGGACGGCATAGTCGGTGGATACCAGAAAGGTGATATACCAGTAGATATCGAACAGGGTATCCTCCAGGCTCCGGAATTTCTTTTCGGGGATGATCCTGCCCCGGTCCCCGACGCCGGTGCAGTAGAACCCCCGGGAATCAGCGTAGTAATATGATCCGGCTTTGTTCATGCCCGGATTCTCCGAAAAGAAAATGGACCTGATCTGCTCAATATCCACACCGATCTTCTGCAGGTCGCTGCGGGCTATTTCTTTCAGCTGCTTGGTGGTCATGGTGAAAACGCTCCTTATTTTGTGCTCTGTATATTAGACGTCTGAAAAGGCCGTTTCAGATCACATTTTTTTTGCATTCGGAATGTTTTTTGTTTTTTGGGCGTTTATATTGCTGTATAATAGCCTGCGAATACGCTCCGGGGGCCCGGAATAACGACGGGGAGACAGAAAAATGTCAAAAAAATCATTTCTGGCAATCGATCCTGTATACCGTGAACAGATGGAAGGCTATTCCCTGAAGGATACGGTTATGGCGCTGGTCTACTATGTGCTGTTCATGGCTGCTTATTACTGGATGGGCATGGAGATGGCCCGGCTCGGGCGGTACCTGATTGACGCGGGAAACGTGATCCTTGCGCTGATTCCCGTGCTGTTGTGCGTGAAACACCTATCCCGTGTGGGTATTACCCTGCGGAACCTGAAGCCCTCCCTGCTCATGGGAGCGGCCATCGGGCTGGTGTTCCTGGCGGCCTGGACGATTATTCCCGGGATTGTCTCCGACGCGCAGCTGCTGCCGGCGGGCAGGATCCTGGGTAATATATTCCGGTATTTCATTATTATCGGCCTGTGCGAGGAGATTGCCTTCCGCGGGTTTATCCAGCCCCGGCTGTTCCCGGCCCTGAAGAAGGAATGGCTGGTGATCCTTGCGGGCGGCGTGCTGTTTGTGCTGATGCACCTGCCCTTCCAGATGACCATGCGGGGCATGAGCCTGGCGGAATACTGGCCTACCTTTATCTCGAACGCGCCCATGCAGTTTGTCTGGCACCTGGTCTGCACCTGGGTATACCGCCGGTACGGGAATATCTTCGGCAGCGCGGTGCTGCACGGCCTGGTGGATATGTCCATGGGCATTTTCGGCTGACGGGAGGAAAAGAAGCATGATCCACTGGGTCAAAACCATGCCCCCGGCAAAAGGGGACCTGACGGGATACCGGCCTTTCATCCGCAATGACTGGTTCAGGCAGTACTATATGGTTTTCACCTACAGCCTGATGGCGGTCCTGACTGTCCTGGCGTTTCTGACCTGCAGATGCGGGGAGATCAGCCTCCTGATGCGGTACCTGCTTCCGGTGGCGGTGTTCCTGGTGCATGAGCTGCTCCATATCCTGGTGGTGTACCGGATCGGGGAACTGTACATGACCCATTCGGGCATTTACTTCTGGCTTCAGAGCGATGCGAAGATGCGCAAGGGCCGGTTCTGGGTGTTTATGAGCCTGCCGCTGATTACGCTGACCTTTGTGCCGGCCATGGCGCTGCTCTGGGTTTCCGGGCCTGCGCGTCAGTATCTGGAATATATTGCCTGGGCCAACGCCATTATCGCCGGATCGGATATCATCAATTCCGTACTGATCCTGCTGAAGCCCCGGGACTCGGTGTTCTACTGGGGATATTACCGGACGGGAGCATGCAGGGAAGCTGAATAACAAAAATGGGGCCGGTCCGCATAAGCGGGCCGGCCCTTTGCCGTCAGATCCGGCGGAGGAGTGAAGAACCGGATCCGTAAAAATCAGTCATGGAACATGAAGTGATTGACGACGATGTCGGCATCGGCGTCTGCTTCATCGGCAGCTGTCTCTTCCTCTTCCTCCATGCGGGCGTTCTTTCTCCTGCTGTAGTACAGGCAGAGACCAAGAACCACTCCCAGGAACAGGCCGCCGGAGGAGAATACATGGCTGAAGACGCCGCGGAAAAAGCTTGCAAGGATATGGATGACGGCGCTGACTGTCATGACACCTGCGCCGAGGATTCCACCCAGCACAGCGATGACGATCCATCCGCCAAAGAACAAAGACAGAAGACCGATCATGATGCCGGGACGGAATTCCCTGTTCCTGAATCTGCGGCCACGGGGGCCCATATTTGTCCAGATCATCAGTTGATTCCTCCCTTTCTGTCCAGCCGGGAATAGATTATTCTGTTCCCCCGGCTGTGAGAAAAGGATACCATCCGAACCGGGAAGAAAACAGGACGGAAGGGGAGAAATAAGCGGGGTTATTTTTCCGCTGAAAAGAAACAGAAAAAAACCTGCCAGGCAGGCTTGTATCCGGCGCCGGGATGCTGTATGCTCAATTTCGGAAAAAAGAGAGTACAACAAACCGGCGCATATCACCAAAGCAATTAACCGCCCGCGGTCTGCGGATGGAAGGATATACATGATGAAAAACAAAACAGCTGTTTCTTTTTATAAACCGCAGATCGGGGATCTCTGGTTCCGTGAGGCTATGCTGGCGGACCCTGAAACCATGAGCTATAACGCCGCCTGGGGCGGGACGATTCCGTTTCCCCGGGAGGACTGGGAAGACTGGTATGATTTCTGGATCGCGAACCCGGACCGGCGTTTTTACCGGTATATCACCACAGGGGAAAGCCGCGCCTTTGTGGGAGAGGCCGCGTACCATTATGACGGAGAGCGGCAGATCTATATCACGGATGTCATCATCTCAGCCAAATGCCGCGGCAGGGGCTACGGAAAAGCCGGCCTGGCGCTGCTGTGCGCCGCTGCGAAGGCAGCAGGCATCCCGGAACTGTATGACGACATTGCCATTGGCAATCCCGGGGTGAACCTGTTCCTTTCCTGCGGGTTCCGGGAAGCATACCGGACGGAGGACATCATCATGGTCAGGAAGTCCCTGGCGGACTGACACCTTCTTTTGCGGAAAAGTGAACAGCCGGGCGGCGGGGATCAGAAGAATTTCACGACCTCGTCCAGCTCTTTCCTGCGCGGCGCGGAGGGATCCGCGGCGCGTTTTCCGATGGCAATGACGGACATAACCTCCTCGTTTTCGGGGATGCCCAGGGCGGCGCGGATGGCATCTGTATCCCGCAGGCCCATGATCAGGGTATCGTATCCGGCATCGGAGGCGGCCAGTGTCAGATAGGCGTCATGGAGGCCCAGATCATAGGCGCCCCAGCCGTTGCCGATTTCATTGGCGGGTTCGCCGCTGTCGCTGAAGCCCACCACGTTCTTCACATAGGTAGTGACAATGAGGGCGGCCCCGGCGGAACTGTGCTGGTTGAAGGAAGGAAGCACGGCTTCCCGGAAGGCTTCCAGCTTTTCCGGCGTTTCCACCGCGTAGCAGCGGGACGTCTGCTGGTTCTTCCAGGAGGGCGCCTGCTGGGCCTGCCGCAGGATTTTTTCCAGGTCCTCATGGCAGATGCCTGCCCGGTAGCTCCTGACGCTCCTGCGGGCGCGGATCAGTTCCTGAAATTCCATAAAAGATTCCTCCTTTTCAGATATGCATATGCGATGTTTTACCATGGATAGGGTTCTCCCGTATGGGTAATGAACACGGGGCCTTCCTTGTCATGCCGTTTGGTTTCAAACAGCAGGCGCAGGGTTTCCGCGTGCTCATAGGGATCCAGCGGGGCTTCGTTGTTGCCCGGATTGGTGCGGATCCATCCGGGGTGGATACAGATGATGTTCAGGTCCGGGTCGTCTTTGAAGTAATTGTGCATGGTCATGGTGAGCATGTTCAGGGCTGCCTTTTCCGTGCCGTAATCCAGGTAGAAGGTGCGGTAGCATTTGCCGATGCTCCCCGCCTCGGAGGAGACGTTCACCACCAGGGCGTCCATGCTGCTTTTCTTCAGCAGGGGCAGAAAGGCTTTCAGCACCCGGATGGGCCCCACCGCGCCTACGTTGACCGCGGGGGCCACCAGGTCCAGGTCGAAATCCGGCAGTTCCTTCATGGTGTCCGCGGAGGCGGTGGTGGCGTTGTTGATGATCAGGTCCAGGCAGGGGACCAGGTTTTCCGCCTCCCGGGCGGCCGCATTGACGGATTCCGTGGAGGAGATATCCATGGTGAGGATATGCATGCGGCCGGGATATTCCTGCCGGAGCGCTTCCAGGGCTTCGGAAGGACGGCGGATGGAGGCAAGCACGGTATCCCCGTTTTCCAGGTAACGCCTGACCAGGTTGAAACCCAGGGCATAGGGACGGCCGGTGCCGGTAATCAGGACATGCTGGGACATTTTCTGTTCCTCCCTGCTGCAGTATTTCAGAACAAGACGGTTTTCTTTGTCCTCATCTTAAACCCTGAAGTTTACTCTAAGTCAAGGAAATTTCACGGGCCGGCACAGCAGGGAAGCACGCTGCCCGCGGAGAATATATTCCGGGAGTTCCGGGCAGGGAGCAGCCCAAATACCAATCCCGGAAAAAGGAGCATGTCATGAAAAACATCATATTCCCCAGGATTTTTCTCTTTCTCTGCGCGTTTATCCTGGCAGTACTGCCTGCCTGCTGCGCCGGAGCGGAAACGGCCCCGGCCTTTGCCCATCCCTACGGGGTTTTCCTGAGTATTACCAGCAACCTGGAGCAGTTTGCGGACTATGAGACCGTGGTGGTGGATGCCCAGTACTATTCGGCGGAGGAGATCGCAGCCTTCCGTGCCAAGGGCCACAGGCTGTTTACGTATATCAACATCGGATCCCTGGAAGATTTCCGGGATTACTATGACAAATATGAGGATCTGTCCCTGGGCGCTTATGAGCACTGGGACGAGGAAGTCTGGATGGACGTGTCCCAGCAGCGCTGGCAGGACCTGATCCTGAAGGAGATCGTGCCCGGCCTGCTGGAGAAGCAGGTGGACGGCTTCTTCGTGGACAACTGCGACGTGTATTATATCTATCCCCGGGCGGAGATCCTGGACGGGCTGGGAACCATCATGCAGGCCCTGGTGCAGACGGGGAAGGATGTCATCATTAACGGCGGCGATACCTTCCTGGATGCCTGGTGCGAACAGAAGGGAACCTGGGACCGGGTCATCACCGGCATCAACCAGGAATCCGTATTTTCCTCCATTCTCTGGGACGAGGATAAATTCGGCACGGCGGAGCCGGAGGACCATGAATACTTTGTGTCCTATGTGAACCGCTACGGCGCCCTGGGAGCGAAGATCTACCTGCTGGAGTACACCGTGGATGAGGAGCTGATCGGGCAGATCGACCGGTTCTGCAGCGAGAACGGATATGTATACTACGTGTCCGATTCCATTGAGCTGGACGGCTGAAAAGGAGTATAAAAGAGCGCCGCTCCTTCCGGAAGGAAGGGCGGCGCTTTCATATGCGCAGAATCAGGGCTCCGTCGGGGTCAGCACAGCCAGGGGCTCGGTGTCCGGACTGATCTTCGGCAGGGTCATTGTACCAAACACACTTTCAATGAGTTCCCAGGCGGGACCTGTCTGTTTCACGGAAACAGGATAGATTTCCATATACACCCGCAGGGCTGACGGGAAATCCTCAATGCCGGTTTTCGGGTCACAGGGCAGGGTCCGGGGGAGTTCGAAAGTCCACTGGGGATCAGATCCGTCAGCAGGACCTTCAATCTGGTCATAGAACAGGCGGTTTCCGTTTTCATCCTGCACGATGAGGATGACCCGGTTATCTTTGGGGATGAAGAATCCGGCGTCGGCCTGCTGCGGCTCTTTGGGCGACAGCGTGATCCGGGCGGAGGCTTTGGAAACCATGCCCCGGATATCTATTTCCTGTCCCTCAAAGGTTGCTTCCCCGGCGTACCAGCGCCTGTCCGCCTGCCGGCTGACGATGGGAGCGGAATAATAAACAGAACGGTCATATGCCTCGTCAAGGATTTCGAGGTTGCCGTAAGGATCGATTTCGTAATCCTCGTAGTATGTGTTGACGTATTCACCGTCAAAGTAATAATACGTGATTTCCGGAATTGCCCTGAAGGTGGCGGTGAAACGGTCCGCGCCCCGCAGCCGGTCCGGCAGCGGTTCCTGGCCGATGAAAAACAGGATATCATAATTATGCCCGGTTTCGCTCACGTATCCGGTGCCCCAGGCTGACCTGGACAAGTTATCGTCTGCTTCATTGGCTTCTTCAGGCACCTTATCCCACAGGTACGGATCTGCGGACCATCCGTATACGGCCAGACCCATAGGTGTTCCGCTTTGGAGGCTCTGCTCCCACCGTTCCTCCAGGCCGGGATCCGTGCTGCGGCTCCATTCCAGATCCGGCATGTCTTCTTCACGTTTCATCCGGCTGTGTTCCATCTTTGCCGGGTCAAATTCCTCAATCCGGGTGGTTGTGGGACTGGCGAGGGCGACATACAGTGTTTCCCCGTCATAGTAGTAGCTGTGGATGTAAGGGGTCAGCCCTTTTCCCCGGGAAGGATCATCGGCCATGGTGACGTCATCCGCCAGTTTTCCCGGCCATCCCCAGCGGTGCTCGAATTCGCTGAACAGGTTTACGTCCCGGAGCTCTGAATATTCCTGTATTTCCGGGATCAGCACGGCGACAGGCTTCACTCCGGGTTCAATCTTCCGGGGCCCGGCATTTTCATCCCGGGACACATCCGTATCCGGGGTTTCAATGAGGTACAGATACAGGGAAGACGGGAATTCCGCCAGACCGGATTTTTCAGGGAGGAATAAGGTTTCCGGCACACTGAAGGAATTATATGTTTTATCTGTTTCATCGTCCGCATAAACGACGACTCCCGCAGCGTCATCCATATACCAGAGATTGTTTCCATTATTGTCCTGTACCAGGATTTCCAGGCGAGTATGATCCGGAAGGATCATATGCGCAACAGGATCTTCCTCATTGATGCCTGAGAAAGTCAGCCGGAAAGAGGCTTTGCCGGCTTCAGCCCGTACGGTCAGGGTTTCGCCCCGGAAGGTGCCCTGTCCGGTATATATTTTTTTCTCTGCGCGGCTTCTGGAAATCCGGGCGGAGCAGTACTTCGGGGAAGCGCTCGGTGCGGTATCGATGGCGGCCCGGATGTAAACCTTCTCCCCATCGGTCCAGATATCGTTATTCCAGGCAGTTACGGGCAGGCTGATGTCAATAGTGTCCCGGTTCCGCAGTGATTCCGGCAAAGGCTCCGTATAGCGGATGCAGGTCACATGGGCGCCGTCCTCCCGATAGGCGGCATTCAGGTAACCGACTTCAGAAGCTCCTTCAGGGAAACGGATATTATGGTGATCTGCATCCAGCAGGTCCAGGCCCGGCTGGCTGATTTTCAGTGACATACCGGCGGGAGTTTTGCTCCGCAGGCTTTCCTCCCACTGTGCCTGCACAGCAGGATTTCGCCTGGACAGTTTTTCCAGGTCCTCGGGACGGGTGTATTCCTGCAGGAGTGCGCCGGCGGGCTTCTGATCAACCGGTGAGTATTCTGCCACAGAACTGTTTTCAACCGTCAGGAGGATCAGGGTTTCCCCATCGTAGTAATAGCCGTCAATATAGACTGTATCATTGCTTTGTGCAGCAGGATCAATAAAAGTGAAATCCTTCTCCAGCACTTTCAGCTGGGACCAGTTGTCCAGCAGGGCCTGGGGAATCCGCTGCACAGATCCTGCCTGCGTTCCGGCCCCCTCTGAAAGGGAAACAGCTGCGGGCCGGGAGGTGTACAGATCCACGGGATGAAGGGGATCGGGCCGGTTGGTGAATACAGGCTGTCCCCTGAATACCAGCGCGCTGGCGCACACCAGGATCACCAGGGCTGCTGCCAAAGCAGGCACACGGAAACGGAAAGGTTTCTCAGGAGCAGGCTTCTGCCGTACTTTCCGCAGGATTTCCTGCCTTTGGGAGGGCAGGCTGTCAATGCCGGAAAGGCACTGATCAAGGGTATCACGGATCATCTGATCCCGTTTTTCATGATTCATCTGATGATTCTCCTTCTTCCAGAAAGGTTTTCAGCCGTTCATATGCTTTGTGCATCCGCCGGGAGACTGCCATGGGCGTCAGATGGAGCAGCCCGGCAATTTCCTCATTGTTCAGGCCTTGCCGGTATTTAAGCAGGATCACTTCCCGGTTTTTCAGCGGAAGCCTCATGATGGCGGCCATCAGGTCCATACGCGTTTCATCGGGAGGCGGGACGGACAGGGGAAGGGAGTCGGGAGAGACGGCTGTGCGCATGTACCGGAACCAGGCGGTCCGGCGAACATCCTTGCAGGTGTTGATCGCGATGCTGGTGAGCCAGGTTTTTTCAGAGGCTGCGCCGCGATAGGAACCGAGATTCCGGTATGCCTTCAGGAATGTTTCCTGCACCGCATCCCGGGCCAGTTCCATGTCCCGGAGGTAGATGAAACACAGCTTCGTTATTTCCTTTTCATACAGCAGGACCAGCCGGTCCAGCTGCTCTTCGCGTTGATTATCCGTTTCCCAGAATCCCTGCATTCGTTCACAACCATCCCTTCACCATGATTAGACGTAAGGAAGAGGGAATCATAAACTTTTTCTGCAATATTTTTTCCTTTTCCGGTGAAACATGGGGAAAAGGACTGATTTATTGTAGCAGTTTTGAACAGGGACGGCAAAGAAAAGTCCCTGTACAAAGGGAACAAGGGAAGCGTATAATCATGTCCGCGGAAAAACACGGGGAGGAATGACGGATGAAAAAGAAATGGGGATGGACTGCTACGGGGATCGTTGGCTTTGTCTTTATTCCCATGGGAATGATTTTCGGCCTGGTGACCCTGGTCCTGTCGCAGGCAAAGAATGTAAAATGGCGGGGCAACGCGGATCCTGCTGTCTTCTTTGCCGTTTTCTGGAGCATGAGCGGTATTTTCCTGCTGGCAGGCCTGATCCTGCTGGGCCTGGATCTCCGCCGGCGGCACCGGCTCCGGATTGCCTGGGAGAGCGGAAACTGCGTGCAGGCGCAGATCCTGGGCATGGTTCTCCAGAAAAATGTGAATACCGTCAGCGGGGTTCCCCGGATGCTGGAATGTGCCTATACCGATCCTTCCGGGGTGGTGCATATATACCGCAGCCGGTATCTGTACACGGATATTTCCAAACTGCTGAAGTCGGATACGGTGCCCGTTTACATTGACCGGTACAATGAGGACATCGGGTTTGTGGATGTGGATGCCGTACTGCCGGGAATCCGGATCCACTGATGTGCAGCCTTACAAAACCGTAAGGTGAAAGTCACCTGAAAGAAAGATTCATCTGCTATTCTCGTTATCGAGGAGGGATGAATCAATGGAAACTTACGAGAATATTATCCTGAAGAGAATCGGTTACGTCCTGTTCCTGATCGTGGTTGCAATGCATATTTTCAATATAGGGGGAAGCGAGGCGGAAGCCCTGCATTCCGCACCGGAAACCCGGAAGATTGCTGCCTTTGCCCGGTATGAACAGGACGGCAGCCGGGATGTGAGCCTGCGGGCTGCTGACAACGGAACAGTCATGATCAGCGATGCCTGCATTTCCCGATCCGCAGCCTGCCCCGCAGAGTGACGCTGAGGCAGACTGACAGGAGAGACGGAAAGAACCAATGAAAAGGACCGCCGCGAATGAAACGCGGCGGTCTTCTGCTGTCTGCAGGAAGTTCAGGCGTCCGGATCCAGGGACCGCCCGGTGTTTCCGGCGGCGGTTTTTGTATGGCGGTGTTTTCTCCATTATCCATGATCCGGCTGCCGGTTTCAAGCAAAAAAACCGGGGACGGACTGCGTCCCCGGGGTTTGATCAGAAATAGAACACTTCCTCAAAATGTTTGTCCAGCGCGATGCACAGGATCAGGGCCAGTTTCGCGGTGGGGCTGAACTGGCCTGTTTCAATGGAACTGATGGTGTTGCGGGATACGCCCACCATTTCCGCCAGTTCCGCCTGGGAGAGGTTTTTCTCCGTGCGGATTTCCTTCAGCCTGTTTTTCAGGACCAGTTGATCGTTCATAGGCCGCCTCCTCACTTTGTCAGCTGCAGGATCCACCCGACCAGGTTTGCCAGGGCGCCCAGGCCGTAGAGGACGGTGAAAACCAGCTCATGTTTTTTGCGCAGCTTCAGGTACTTGTATCCGAAGACGGCTGCGCTGCCGGCCAGGATGGCGAAGCCGATTTCATAGCTGGCCCTTTCCTGGGTGACGGCGTTGACTACCATGGCCGCCGCAAGCAGGATGACAATGACAACCCAGCCGAACTGCATGCTGTTCCTGGAAACCTCCAGGTTTACATAATCCATTCCCCGGTTTTCCTGTTTGCTCTTCGCGAGGATTTCTTCTTTATTCATCATTCATTCTCCTTCCGTGCCAAGTTTACTTGGCACACTGTCAGTATATACATGCCAAGTTTACTTGTCAAGCGTTTTTGCAAAGTTTTCTTTGCAAAAATGACAGGTGGGCGGAAACCCGGAACGCCATCCATCTCCTGAAGCTGATGGGCTTTGATGAGAAAATCGTCACCGCGGCCCATGCCCGGGCGGACAGCTATGTAAAAACCGGAAAATGGACGTAAAAGGGTTGACACGGGCAAAGGAGCCGTAGTATAGTCATCGCAATATTTTGAACGTACTGTTCTGAAAGGAGCTCTTTCCATGACCAGGACCGGATCCCTGTCCCGACTGCACGCGAACATTGAAAAGCATGTCCGCGTTGTTGTCGTATCCGTCCTGAAGCATACCAGGGATGAGCAGCCGGTATAATATATCCGCAGATCAAAAGGCCGCTTATCCCTGAACCGGGAAAGCGGCTTTTTTATATCACTGTAAAGGGAGGAATCAGGATGATCATCCGGGACATTGAGTACACCATGAAGGACGGCCGGAAGGCCGTGATCCGCAGCGCCGGGGACGAAGATATCCGGGGCGTGCTGGATTACCTGTATGTTTCCGCGGGGGAGACGGAATTCATTATCCGCTATCCGGAAGAGTGCGGAAAGTACACACCGGAGGGGGAGAAGGCGCTGTTTGACAGGGCCAATGCCTCCGACAGCGAAGCTTTCCTGGTGTGCGTGGTGGAGGGAAAGGTTGCCGGAACCGCCCAGATCATGTGGAGCAAAAGCATCAAGGTCAGGCACCGGGCGTCCGTGGCCATCGCCCTGCTGAAGGAATACTGGGGCCAGGGCATCGGAACCCGGATGATGCAGGAGCTGATCCGCATCGCGGAGGAGAATGAAAACATCATCCAGCTGGAGCTGGATTTTGTGGAAGGGAATACCCGGGCCCGGGCCCTCTATGAAAAAACGGGATTCCGCATCACCGGCGTCAGGCCCAACGGCATCCGCCTGAAGGACGGAACTCTGCTGAACGAGTATTCCATGATCCGGGAAATCCGGAGATAAATCAGGCTTCCTGTTCCGGCCGGACCAGCACCATGCATTCGGCGGAATCGGTAAAGCCCAGCTTTCGGTACAGGGGCCGCCCGGCCTCGGTGGCGTCCAGGCTGATCTCGGTCACATTCCGGCGCCAGGCCTCGTCAATCAGGACGGAGACCATGTGATAAGCGATGCCTTCCCTGCGCCGGGAAGGATCCGTATACACGTTCATCAGGTGAGCCCGCCGGCCGGAGGGATGGGAAAAGGTGGGCATCAGGCTGTAATAGCACATGGTGGCGCAGCCGGCGACCCGGCCTTCGTCCAGGGCCAGCATGGTGGTCTGGTCGCCCTCCAGGAAAAACTCCCGGCTGGCGTCCGTGAATACATCGCTGAACCGGTAATCTCCGGGAAGGCCGTTGACGGCCCTGAGGGTGTCCGCCCTGCTCTGCAGCAGGAGCTCAATATCTTCGGCCACGGCAATTTTATATCGCATAGGCATAAATCCTTTCGGGTTTCCGTCTGCCGGAAAACAAGCCGCATTATACCATTCTTCCGGGGGAAAAGGAAAGGGACGGAAAGGTTTTTGACGGACAGGTTCATTCTTTGGTACAATCGGAGCCGGTTCTCCTCCGGCCCCGTCAGGAATAACAGGAAAGAGGGACGGATATGGAATACAGTTTTGTGGAAGGCATGGAACAGATCAGCGCGGATGAGGCCTTTGAGCTTCTGAAGACAACTTACTGGGCCAATAAACGCTCCAGGGAGCAGGTTGAAAAATCCATGCGGAATTCCGTGTGCTACGGCATCCGCCTGGCGGAAGGGCGGAAGCTGGCCGGGTTTGCCCGGGTGATCACGGATCGGGCCACCACCTATTACCTGTGCGACGTGGTCATTGATGATGCGTACCGGGGAAAAGGCCTGGGCAAGGCGCTGGTATCCCATATTGTATCCCTGCCGGAATATGCCGGCCTGCGGGGTTTCCTGTTCACCCGGGACGCCCACGGCCTGTATGAGCACTACGGGTTTGAGCGGTCGGAGGGCCGGACCATGGTCCGGCCGGCCCGATGAGACGGGAGGAATATCCGATGGCATTTTTCTTTCCGACGGAGGACCTGAAAACCGGGGAAGTCATGCTCCGGCTGACCCGGACCTGCGAGGCACAGCCGGAGAAAGGCTGGGTGCCTGCCTATTATTTTGATATCTGCCTGCCGGACGGGACAAGGATCGGCGAATGCGATCTGCGGATCGGGCATAACAGCAGGCTGTATATCGGCGGCAATATCGGCTATGAAATTGAGGAAGCCTACCGGGGAAACCGTTACGCAGCAAAGGCCTGCGAACTGCTGTTCCGGCAGGCCCGGAAGCATGGCCTGGAGTATGTGATCATCACCTGCGATCCGTCCAACCGGGCTTCGGCGCGAACCTGCGAACTGGCGGGCGGCCGGTACCTGGAAACCGCTGAGATCCCGGAGGATCACGATATGTTTGAGCGGGGATTCCGGCAGGTGATGGTTTACCGGTTTGAGCTGTGACGGCATGAGGGCCGGGGAAAAGGATCCAGGAAAAAAACAGAAAAGGACAGTGCGGGAATGACAGATTTTGACAGAATTCAGTACGAACGGCCGGATTACGGACACCTGGAGCAGGAGAAGGAACAGGCAATTACAGCCATCCGGAACGCGGAAAGCTATGAGCAGGCGGAGGCCGTGCTGCTGGAATTCCAGAAAGAGTTTGAGCACTGCGAAACCATGACCGCTGTGGCGGTGATCCGGGGTTACCTGGACGGTACGGATGAGGAGAAAAGCCGGGAGATGGCATACTGCATCGGGCAGAGTGAGTGCTTTGACGGTTCCGCTGTCTGCGAGGCATTATTCGACGGCCCTTTCCGGAACCGCTTTGAGGAAAAATACGGAACTTTCCTGCCGGAATCCATCAGGAGGCAGGGAGCCCTGCATACCGCCGGGGAGGAGTATATCCGCCGGGAGCAGGAACTGCTGGCGGAATGCCATCAGTATATTTCAAACCTGAAATTTGAATATCAGGGAGAGCAGCTTTCAGCTTCCCGGATCGGAACGCTGCAGGCTTCGGAGGACGATGCGGCCGCCAAAGCCGCGTATTATGCCAGGGCGAAGGGAATGGCGGAACAGGGCGGACCTGTGGGCGAATACCTGGACCGGCTGGTGCAGGTGCGGAACGAGCTGGCCCGGGCCAACGGATTCAGCAATTACCTGGAATACTGCAATGTGGATAAGGAGCGGTTTGCCTACGGGGAGAAGGAACTGGCGGAATTCTGCGCCAATGTGCGGAAGCATATTCTTCCCCTGGTGGCAAAGATGAACGAAAAAACGCGGCAGCGGCTGCACCTGGACCGGTACACCTCGGAAGACACCGGGAAGTATTTCCCGGACGGGAACGCGAAGCCCCTGGGGGATGAGGCTTTTGTACGGGAAAAAGCCCGGGAAATGTTTGAGGACATGGATCCCCGGTTCGGTGAGATTTATCGCGGGATGAATGAGCACGGGTATATCAATATCGGGATGTCGGACACCAAGGTGACCGGTATCGGCTTTACCACCCAGATTTATGATCAGCGGACCCCGTTCATCTTCGGGAACTTCCTGGGAGACGCGGACAGCGTGAGCGTTTTCCTGCATGAGTGCGGCCACGCGCTGCAGCACCGGCTTTCCATGGAAAAATATGGGCTCACGAAACTGTATGAGCAGGTGCAGGACCTGTCGGAACTGCCTTCCAAGAGTATGGAACTGTTTTCCTATGAGTACGCCCCGCTGTTTTTCGGCGGGGACGCGGAGAAGTATATTACGGGGCATCTTTCCGAATTTCTGCTGGAGATCGCCGATTACTGCATGTTCCACGAGTTTGAAACCTTCCTGTATACGCAGCCGGAAGCCACGGTGCAGGAACGGATCGACAGGTTCAATGAATTGCTGGAAGCATACCATCCCGGAGTGGAGTATGTGCACCGGGACCTGATGGCCCGGGGAAGCATGCTGTACAGCAACGCAACCGTTTTCCGCTTTGTGCGGTATGTGATTTCCTACTCCCTGAGCGACCTGTCCGCCCTTTACCTGGCCGCTGAGTTCCGGAAGGATAAAGCCCGGGGCGCGGCCCTGTTCCGGAAGCTGGGCGAAGTGGGCGGCTCCATGGATTACCACGGCGCGATTGCCTGGATGGGGCTGAAACCGGCCTATTCGGAGGAAGTGGTCCGGGAAGCGGCGGCGTACCTGCGGGACAAGCTGGACCTGGACTGAGATGCGGCAAAGGAGAATTGTCCAACGGGCGGGAAACCGCCCGTTTTTATCTTGCCAGGCCGGGCTTTTCCCGATATGATGGAACAGAACGAATCTGTGGATAACGGGGTGACGGGAATGAAAGTGGTCCTTCTGGGAGACCTTCACGGAAATATGGTGGCCACTGAGGCCATGGAGCAGGAGCTGGACCGGATCTGCCCGGACGAGACCTGGTTCCTGGGGGATGCCATCGGCAAAGGCCCGGAAAGCGACCGGACCTGCGACTGGGTCCGGACCCACTGCCAGCACTGGATCGCCGGCAACTGGGACCGCGGACTGGCCGGGGAGCGGGATAAGGACACCTTCTATACCCGGCAGATCGGCCGGGAACGCTTTGACTGGCTGGAATCCCTGCCCCTGGAGGACGAGCTGACCATCAGCGGCATGCGGTTCCGCCTGGTGCACGGCCGTTTCCTGGATCCGCTGTACCTGAGCTTTGATCCGGATGAAAAACTCCGGGCAGGCTTTCAGTTCCATGACGGCAGGCCGGAAGCCCAGGGCCTGATCTGCGCGGACAGCCACCGGCCCTTTATCCGTCCCCTGGAGGGCGGATATGCCATGAACACCGGCAGCGTCGGCGACAATCTCAGCCTGACCCGGGCCCATGCCCTGCTGCTGGAAGGGGAGAAGGAAGCAGGTCCGCTGCGGATGACGGTTCTTTCCGTTCCCTATGACAACCGGAAGGCGGCGGAACGGGCGGACCTGTATCCGGATCTGCCCATGAAGGAATCATTCCAGCGGGAAGTACTGACCGGCATTTATTCCCGGTAAACAGAAAACGGAACGGAGCGGCAGTGATGGAACGGACGGAACGGGTAACCCTCACCAATATGTGTATGATCCAAGATGGCACCAGGGTGCTGGTGGAGGAAAAGGTCGGCAGGGATGCCGGCGGAATCACTTTTCCCGGCGGCCATGTGGAGGAACATGAACCCGTTGTGGACTCCGTGATCCGGGAGATGAAGGAGGAAACGGGCCTTGACATCGAAGCGCCGAAGCTCTGCGGTGTCAAGGAATGGATCAACGAAGACGGCTCCCGGTATGTGGTTTTCCTGTTTAAAACGGACCGGTTTTCCGGTGAGCTGGCATCTTCCGCGGAGGGCCGGGTCTTCTGGATGGAGAAGGAGGAAGTGCTTCAGTCCAACTGGATCTGGCATATGGACGGCCTGATGCGGATCCTGTCGGAAGGAACGTATACGGAGCTTTACCTGGATGCGGCGGACGACTGGAAACCGGTCCTGAAATAAAAGCATTGCATGAATCAAAAAAGAAGGCAGAGGATTGCTCCTCTGCCTTCCGCACTTTAGGGATGATTATTCGCCTTTCGCGAAGGCTGCGGCATTCGCACCTGCGAGCCGGCCGCTGGTCAGCGCCCAGCCGGCGGCAGCGCCGCCGTAGGTGACATAGGCCTTTTCAGAGGCCAGGAGAACGCCGATGGAATCATTGCCGGTGGCATAGAGACCGGGGACGGGGTTGCCGTCCACGTCCACAACGTTGATGTTGGTGTCCACTTCCAGGCCGCCGCAGGTGGAGTAGACATAGGAGGCGCCGCGGACAGCATAATAGGCCTTGCCGTTGTCCTCGATGAGCTCCGCCAGGTTGGGGACGCTGATCTTCTCTGCCAGTTCCTTCAGGCTGTCAGCCCGGTAGACATCGCCGTACTGTTCGCCGACTTCCAGGATGGTATCCAGGTCCTCCACGGGCTTTCCGGCTTCCACCGTTCCGCCCTGAGGCAGGAACATGGGAACGTTGGCGTTCGCCAGGCCGGTGGTTTTGAAGGCATTGATGTCATCTTCCGTATAGATGATGTAATAGGTGGGACCGGCTGCCCAGACGTCAAAGGAGAAGAACATGCCAAGCTGATCGTTCACTTTTTTGCCGTTCTCGCCGATGACGGGGTACTTGCTGTCCAGGGCCAGGGAGGTCAGGACCGCCTTCTGGTCCGGGGTCAGGTCGTTGTTGCGGATGATGTTGTACACCTGGGCAATGTGGGATACGGGCACCACGTCCAGGTTGTAGAGGTTCGCGTTGACGGCCTTCTGGGCCATTTTGATGCCTGCGCCGTCGCACTGGGTCATGGCTTCGGTCTTCCACAGGCCGTGGATGTACTGGTCAGACAGTTCCTTGTCGCCGACGAAGCCGCCGGTGGCCAGGACCACGGACTTGCCGCGGATGTTGTAGGTGGTGCCGTCCCAGGCAACCGCCGTCACGCCGGCAACCTTGCCGTCTTCCATGATCAGGTCGGTGGCGGTCAGCTCCAGCATATAGTCGTTCTTTTCGTTCATGGCCTTGGCCGTTTCCATGGCCTGCACATAGCCTTCATCCTTGGTGCCGCCGTTCTTGGCGCCATAGGTGGCCCAGACCTGCCAGCCGGCGGGATGGAAGAATGCGGACATGGTGGGAGCAAACTCAAAGGAGTACTTCTCCATCCAGTCCAGGGTCTCGCCGGATTCGGCGATGAACTTCTCCACCACATCCAGCTTCGCGTCCTGCTGTCCGTCGATGGTGGTGTATTCCGCCCAGTCCTTCAGCAGGTCTTCCGGGGGAACAATCTGTCCGCCGTTGGCTTCCACGCGGGAGGGCGGGTTGATGGCCATGGGACCGGCGGTGTTGGTGGAGTTGCCGCCGATCTTGGCGGCTTTCTCGATACCGAAGACGGCGGCGCCTTTCTCCGCGGCGGAGAGGTATGCCGTCATGCCGGCGCCGCCCAGGCCCACCACGATCACGTCATAGCCGTCCAGCTCGACGGTTTCGGTGGATTTCGCCACGGGGGCATGCCAGTCGGCCGTGCTGCCGCCGGCCTGCTCAATGGCCATGGCCAGGGCCTGCTTCACAGCGTTGGAGGCGACGGTGGCGCCGGAAACCGCATCGGTCTCCAGGGACTGGTTGGCAATCAGCCGGGGATAAAGGTTGTTTTCCACTGTGGCAAAAATAGCCGGGGTGTTGCCTGCGACGACGGTTTTGATGTCCGCCAGTTTTCCGTCTGCGAAGGTGATATCCAGGGTCATCTGCTCGGTTACTGAATATCCCGGCACAGTTACGGTATAGGTGCCGTCCTTCACGGCCGCGGCGGCCTCACCGCTCTCCCGGGCCTTGAGCATTTCAATGGCAGTTTTGATGGCTGTGGAAGTAACTGTGGCGCCGGACACGGTGTCGATGGCGCTCACGTCCACATCCGCCAGCTTTGTGCCGGCCAGGGCTGCCAGGGCGCCTCCGTTCAGGGTTTCAGCGGCAGCGCCGCCCACTTCGGGCGTCTGGGTGGAACCGTCCGCGGTGATGGAGACGATTTTGCCTTCATCGTTCAGTTCCACAGTAACAGTAACGTCTCCCTCAAAACCGGCAACCGTTGCGGTCAGGGGTTCCTGTGCCGCGGCAATGTTCATGAGGCTCATGAGCATCATCACGGAAAGCAGGGCAGCAATCCATTTCTTCATCTGTATCTCCTCCTTTATCAATGAAGAAAAAAAGTATGTAGTTCTCCGTCCTTTCATTATACTACCGCTTTTCCGTTTCACAAGGTATAAAGGCAGTATATCCCGATGTAACCGTTCCGCCGGCGCATACAAAAAGGCTGTCCGGAAACGGACAGCCGGGGAGAATCAGGGGACCGGTTATTTGTATACGATCCGCCGGTCTTCGGGCTGGAAGGGATGCGCTTTGCTCACAAAGCCGTGCCATTCATAATCAATATCCCCGGCGGTGTTGCCGGCATCCAGGTCCCGCAGGGCTGCCAGCAATGTGTCAAACAGCTCGGCGCCTTCAGGCTTCCGGCAATGGCCGTGGAGAATAGTATCGAACTGATCCCGCAGGGGCAGCAGCTTTTCCATGCTTTCGATCTGTGTTTTTATGGGCAGGGATTCCTCCAGCTGCATCCACAGGTGCTGCACGATGCCGTCCCCGGAGAACAGGATCCGGTCCTTCCGGTCCAGCAGGACGATTTCTCCCGCTGTATGGCCCGGCAGGTGGATCGCTTCCAGCTCCACGCCGCCCAGGTCAAAAACCTGTCCGTCCGTGATCGGCTCAAAGGGCGGGAAGCTGAGGCCGAACGTCCGGATGGCGTTCTGCAGTTCCGGCCGGTTGATGGTCTTCTGCGCCAGCGGCAGGTCTGCCGGATGAATGTACGCCTTGTCGAAAGCCCAGTTGCCGCCCATATGGTCCCCGTGCCCGTGGGTGTTGATGCAGATCAGGGGCAGGGAAGTGACGGATTCCGCGGCAGCCCGGATATTGCTCATGCCGATGGAGGTGTCGATTACCGCGGCCAGTTTTGTACCGGCCACCACATAGCAGGATGCCGCCTGGTCATCCAGCCACCAGACGTGGTCGTTAATGGGGGTAACGGTCGGGGTGTTCAGCTGAAACATGATGGAACCTCCCTGAAGTTATTTTTGATTCATGATAGCAGATCAGAAAACTGCCTGGACCAGCACCATATACAACGCGGTTCCGCCGAGAATGCTTGCCAGGGAATTCCGTTTCCAGGCCTGCAGGCCGACGACCGCCAGGCCGGCGATCAGCTCCGGGGCGCCGAAGGGCGCCTGGGTCACCGCGGTGTCCTTCAGGCAGAAAACCACCAGCATTCCGATAATGGCTGCCGGCAGCACTTCTCCCAGGTAAGCGATATAGGGCGGGGTCTGTTTCCGGAACAGCAGGAACGGCAGGAAACGCAGCAGTACGGTGACTGCGGCCATGACGATTACCAGCAGCGCGGCATGTGTGTTCATACGTTTTTCCTCCCCAGTCTGCCCTTCAGTACGGTAAGCACCAGGGTAATCAGCAGCATGGCCGGAATCAGGAAACGCTCCGGACCGAACAGCAGCAGGCACAGCAGGGTGGAAAGCAGTCCCGTGACTGCCGGGAGATGCTCCCGGGTCCGGAGCCACTGCTCCGTGAAGGACGCGATGAACAGGGCGGTCATGGAGAATTCAATCCCAACGGTGGAGAAGGGAAGTACCGCTCCCAGCAGGCTGCCCAGGACACAGCCTGTAATCCAGTACAGATGGTTGAACAGGGAAACCAGGAAACGGTACAGGTCCGCGTTTTCCGGATCCGGGACTTCACCGTCACAGAGCAGGGAATAGGTTTCGTCCGTCAGGGCAAAGATCAGGTAGGGCTTGTATTTTCCGGCGTTTTTGTACCGGTCAAACATGGAGATGCTGTAGAACAGGTGCCGGGCATTCACCATCAGGGTGGTGAGAGCGGTGGCCAGGATGCCGGCCCCTCCGGCAAGCAGGCCGACGCCCACGAACTGCATGGACCCGGCATATATGGTGATGGCCATGGCGGCAGACCATGCCAGGCCGTATCCGGCATTCCGGAGCAGGATCCCGAAGCCCGTTCCCAGTACAATATAGCCGGCCATGACGGGAAGGGACTTCAGGAAGGCTTTTCTGACAATTGCGGATTTCATGCTGTACCTCACTGACGGATTTCCTGCCGATTATACCAGAAAAAAAGACCGGACAAAAGCGGTGTTTCCGGGACACAGGGGAAAAACATCCGGCCGCCCGTGTTCCGGTTTCCCGGGTTCCGTGGTATGATGGGAACCGATGTACAAAGGAAACCGCATACAGGGGGAAAAGAAATGAAAACGGCGCTGGTCATGGAAGGCGGGGCCATGCGGGGCATGTTCACCTGCGGCATACTGGACGTCCTGATGGAAAACGGCATCACCTTTGACGGCGCCGCCGGCATTTCCGCCGGGGCGGTTTTCGGCTGCAATTTCAAGTCCGGCCAGGCCGGCCGGGCTGTGCGCTACAACAAAAAATACTGCGGGGATCCCCGGTACTGCAGCCTGCGGTCCCTGATTCTGACCGGGGATCTGTACGGGGCGGACTTCTGCTACCGGGAGCTTCCGGAGGTACTGGATCCCTTCGACCGGGAGGCCTTTGCCCGGAATCCCATGGCATTCTATGCCGGGGCGACGGATGCGGAGACCGGGGAATGTGTATTCCACCTGTGCGCTGACGGCGGGGCGGAGGATATGCTCTGGTTCCGGGCATCCGCTTCCATGCCCGTGGTTTCCCGCCCGGTGCGGATCGGGGAGCGCAGGTACCTGGACGGCGGTATCAGCGACGCAGTGCCTTACCGGCATATGGAGGAACTGGGATACAGCCGGAACGTGATCATCCTGACACAGCCCAAAGGTTACCGGAAGCAGCCCGCGGCAGGCTTCGGAATGAAGCTTTTCCTGCGGCGGTACCCGAAGATCACGGAAGCTATGGCGCGCCGGCATGAGATGTACAACCGGCAGATGGAGGAGATTGACAGCCGGGAAGCGGCGGAAGCAGCCCTGGTGATCCGTCCGCCGGAACCCCTGAATATCGGGCACAGGGAAAAGAACCCGGAGGAACTGGAGCGGGTTTACCGGATCGGGCGGCAGGAGGCAGAAAAGCGCCTGGCGGAGATCCGGCAATGGACGGACAGGGAATAAATGAAGAGTAAACAGCCTTGGCCACCGGAACCGTCCCCCCCGGCCAATCCCGGAGCTGTCAAATCGCAAACGATTGCAAACGATGAAAAAACAGGTATATAAATTTTCAACCTTGCAGACAGTGTATCCATACGATATGATAATTGTATACAGGACGGAAGGCTAATATCCGTCAAAAAGCAAATAGGAGGATTCGATATGAAGAAGTTGCTGGCATTTGTTTTGGCAGTTCTGATGGTTCTGTCCGCTGTTTCTGCCCTGGCGGAAGGTGCCAAGAACATTCCCGAACTGACCAAGGAACCCCTGAAGATCCTGCTCTGGGACATCGCCACTGAAGGCGTTGGCAAGAGGGCGCAGGAAGACGCGGTTGCCCGCTTCATGGCGGACTATCCGAACATCCAGGTTGAGCAGATCCACAAGCAGAATGATACCTACAAGCAGGACCTGCAGGTGGGCTTCTCTGCGAAGGAAGGCCAGCCCGACATGTACATCCACTGGGGCGGCGGCCCCATGGCCGAATACTACAAGTCCGGCTGCGTGAATGACATCACCGAGCTGTTCAACAACTACGACCATCCGGACTTCATCGATGCCGCTGTGGCCCAGTCCACCTTCGACGGCAAGATCCTGGCCATCCCCTTCGGCGGCCTGTCCGGCTGTGACATCTTCTACAACAAGGCCATCTTCGAAGAACTCGGAATCGCGGTTCCCCAGACGATCACTGAGCTGGAAGCCGCCTGCGACAAGATCAAGGAAGCAGGCTACTATCCCTTCTCCCTGGCGAACCTGCCCCGCTGGACCGGTTCCATGTACTATATGTACCTGGTGGCCCGTCATTCCGGCAACGCCGAATTCGACGCCGCCTATGACGGCACCGGCTCCTTCACTTCTCCCGCTTTCATCTATGCCGGTGAGAAGATCCAGGATTGGGTCAAAAAGGGATACTTCAATGAGGGATTCAACTCCATGGCTCCCGACAACAACGATGACCGTGCCCTGCTGATCCAGGGTGCCGCCGCGATGATGCTGCACGGTTCCTGGCAGGTTGCCGGCATCAAGAACGACGACGAAGAGTTCTACAATGAGAACCTGGGCGTTTTCCGCTTCCCGGTGGACGAAGAAGCACAGGCTGCCGGCGTTCCCCAGAACGTTGAAATCGGCACCGCCATCGGCAACGGCTTCTCCTTCAACTGCTGGCTGGATGCCGAGCATACCCAGGTTGACGAAGAAAAGCTGAAGGCCTGCTATGTACTGGCCACCCAGTACTACAACGACGAAACCTACAACGCAATCCAGGTTGAAGGCGGCAACACCCCCTCCATCAAGGGTTACGAGAATGTTGACGATCCGAACAACAAGGTCGTTATCGACGTGTTCTTCGGCGCTTCCAACGTCCAGCTGTGGTATGACCAGTATCTGCCGGCTTCCGTGACGGAAGTTCATAAGGATATGATGGGCGCCCTGTTCGGACTGGAAAAGACCCCTGAAGAAGTCGGCCAGGCCCAGGATGCCGCCATGGCAGCTGCCCGTGCGGAATAATTGAGCAAACGGCTGAATGATAACGGAATACCCGCAGGAATTTCTCCTGCGGGTATTCCTTGATCAATCTGGTTACAAACCACGCTCCCCGAAGGAGGAAATCGGAATGGCTAAGTTGCAGGGCATGGCGAAAAGGGATGCGCGCAGCACCGCGGTGGCGGCGACGATCTTCCTTTTCCCGGCTGTCGCGCTGCTGATCGTCTATATGATCTATCCGATCATTGACACTTTCCTGATCAGCCGGCTGAAGTGGAACGGATTCTATACGGCTGAAAAGATCAACGTCGGCTGGGAAAACTGGATAATGCTGCTTCAGGATGAACAGTTCTGGAATTCATTCCTTCATAATGTCATTCTGATGGTATGTTCCATCCTGATCCAGATTCCCCTGGGCATGGCGCTGGCCACCTTCCTGGATGCCAGTGGGAAAAAGGCGAATATCTTCAAGATTCTCTGGTTCCTTCCGTACCTGATGAGCTCCGTGGCGGTGGGTTTCCTGTTCTATTACCTGCTGGCGACCAACGGAGGCCTGATCTCCGGAATTGCCACCCTGGTCAACGGGAAACGGACCATGGTAGACCTGCTGGGGAAAAACCCGCACGCGCTGTATGCCGTGATCGGGGTGGTGGCCTGGCAGTATACGCCTTTCTATATGGTGTATTTCATCGCAGGGTATTCCAACATTGACACTTCCCTGTATGAGGCGGCGGTGATCGACGGCGCCAACCGGCGGCAGTACATTTTCAAAGTGGCCATTCCGCTGCTGGGACCGATTTTCAAAACCGCGTGCACCATGTCCCTGATCGGCTCCCTGAAGTATTTCGACCTGATCTGGAATATGACCCAGGGCGGCCCGAACCACGGCACGGAACTGATGGCGACGTATATGTACAAGACGTCCTTCCAGAAGTTCAATATGGGCTACGGATCGGCGATCGCAGGCGGCATGTTTATCCTGATCACCGTCATCGCGCTGCTGTTCCAGAAGGTATTTGTTGTAAAGGAGGATTACTGATATGAGCAAGATCATTAATCCTCAGCGGGAGAAAATGAAGAGCCGCATCGCCTGGGGCATCGCGATTTTCCTGGCGGCGGTCTGGGTGGTTGTCACGGTGGGACCGTTTGTTTTCATGGTGATCAACTCCTTCCGGGACAAAAAGATGATGGGCCGCCAGGGCGTCCTGCACTTCCCGGATCCGTGGTATTTCCGGAATTACCCGGACGTCATCATGAACGGGTTCTTCGGCTATTTCTTCCGGTCCCTGCTGATTGTGAGCGTCTCCCTGGTGCTGATGCTGATTATCTCCGCCTTTGCCGCCTATCCGCTGGCCCGGATGAAGTTTAAGCTCCGCGGCCTGCTGTATGCCGGTATCGTGGCCATGATGTCCGTCCCCATGCACGTAACGCTGATCCCGGTATACCAGATGACCAACCAGATGGGACTGATCAACAACCTGTTTTCCCTGCTGGGCCCGTATGTGGCCTTTGCGCTGCCCATGTCTGTCTTTATCCTGACGGGCTTCATGATGACGATCCCGTCGGAAATGGAGGAGGCGGCGAGAATCGACGGATGCAACAAATACAACATGTTCTCCCGGATAATCCTGCCCCTGTCCAAGGCGGGCCTGTCCACCCTGGCGATCTATAACGCGGTGGGCATGTGGAATGAATTCGCCTTCGCCAATACCTTCCTGAATGATATCCGGGTGAAGACGCTGCCGCTGGCGCTGGGCGCCTTCAAGGGAGAACATTCGCAGGATACCCCGCTGATCCTGACGGTGCTGACGTTGTCAGCGCTGCCCACGGTGATCGTGTTCATCATCTTCCAGGACAAGCTGGTCAAAGGCATGATGGCCGGGGCTGTCAAAGGATAAGAAAGAAAGTGGCCGGGGGACGGTTCCCCCGGCCAAACCTGTTTTTTACAGGGTTTCAGGTTTATGAAGCTCGCTGGCGACAGCGGATCCGATGATCATCACTGCGCCGATGATGTTCAGGAGGGTGACGGGCTCCCGGAGCAGGAAGGCGGAAAACAGCAGCGCGGAAACAGGATCTATGTAGCTCAGGATGGCTACGGTCTGCACCCGCAGCCCGTCCATGCTGCCGAAGTACAGGACGTAGGCGATGCCGGTGTGCACAATGCCCACAGCCAGGAGCAGGATGACGGCAGCGGGGGTAAGGCCTTCCGTGCTGAATCCGCCGGTGAGGAGCAGGTAGGGCACCATCACCATGCCGGCGGACAGCATCTGGACAGTGGTTTTCCGGTAGGCGTCAACGCCCCGGATTTTTTTGTTCATAATAACAACAGCGGAATAGAACAGCGCGGCCCCCAGGCCAAGCAGTACGCCCTTCAGGCTGCTGTTTCCGGCGCTGCTTCCGCCGATGACGCCGGAAACCAGGACCATGCCCAGGATGGCCACAGCGGCGCAGACGGCTTTCTTTCCGGTGAGCTTTTCCCGGAAAATCACCGGGGACAGGAGCATGACGATGGTGGGCTGCATATAGTAGCAGAGTGTGGCAACGGCCACGGTGGTATGATTGTAGGCTTCAAAAAGCAGGATCCAGTTGATGCCGATGAGCATGCCGGACAGGACCAGGACCGGCAGCACCCGGGGAGGCAGCTTCTCCCCGGCGTTTTTATGCTTCATCCGGGTGAAGACCAGGATGCACAGCCCGCCGAGAATGCCGCGGGAAAAAGCCAGGAAGGCAGAGGACACCGGGATGTATCTCCGGAAGACGCCGATGGTTCCGAATATCAGCATGGAAGCAATGAGCGTCAGGATTGATCCGCGGTCGTTTGCTTTGTGATCCATATGGTTTCTCCGGTTGTTCCTGAAAGATTTAAACAGTCTGGTGCAAAGATCTTCCCGATTATAGCAGAAACCGCCGCGCAAAAAAAGACGGAACCGGCAGGCAGGCAAACCGGGCAGAAAAGCCTTGACGCGGCCCTGCTTTCGTAGTATAGTCATCGCAATTATTCAGAAAGGAGCTGTTCCCATGAAACGGTACGGATGGAATCATTGCATGCCTGCGAACGCTGTTAAGCCTGTCCGCTTTGTTTTTGCATACGATTATACGCCGCTCAGGGAGAAGCTGTAATATATTCACCGCCGGTGAACAAGCCGCTTATCCCTGAAGAAGAGGATAAGCGGTTTTATTATTATATCGCCAGGGAGGGAACGTGAAATGCGGGAAGAAACAGAAGCCATCCGGAAAAACTACAACCTGGATCCCCTGAAGGAATGGAACCGGCTGCAGAAAAACCATCCGTTCGAGAAGTATATTACGACCCGGATGATGGACCGTTACCTGCATCCCGGCAGCGCCATCCTGGATATCGGCGGCGGTCCGGGCCACTATTCCATCCATTACGCGCGGCAGGGCCACACCCTGACCCTGCTGGACCTGAGTGACGGGAATGTCCGTTTCGCGAAGAAAAAAGCCCGGCAGTACGGCGTGAAGATTACGGCCCTGCAGGGGGACGCCCTGGATCTTTCCCGTTTCGGGGACAATTCCTTTGACGCGGTTTTCCTGATGGGCCCTCTCTATCACCTGATGAATGAGGAAAACAGGCGGCGGGCTATCGGGGAGGCGAAACGGGTGCTGAAGCCGGGCGGATGCCTCTTCAGCAGCTTTATCCTCATGTTCGGCGGCGTGATTTACGGGTTGCGGGAAATACCGGAAACCATCCTGGATCCGGATGAGCAGATCCTGTTTGATATCTGCGCGAAGGATGAAGGCCTGGCGTTCAGGGCGTTCACCTATGCCTACCTGACCACCGTCCGGGACGCGAAAGCGCTCCTGGCATCCGTGCCCGGGCTGCGGACGGAAACCGTCTTCGGCCAGGAGGGCATCCTTGCGCCTTACCGGAATGTCCTGCAGCAGCGCCCGAAAAAGATCCGGGAAGCCTGGTATGAATATGCCCTGCGGTTCTGCGAAAAGGAAGACTACCTGACGCATTCCGAGCATCTGATGATTGTTTCGCGAAAGGAGCAGTAAAGCCATGAAAACGCTGAATCTGCACAAAAGAAAGGAAAGCAGGGAGGTGAGCCGATGATCCGGCAGCTGCAGAATAAAAAAGTGATCTTTTTCGACGTGGGATATACCCTGGACAGGCCGGCTTCCGGGGACTGGATGTTCACAAACCGGTTCCTGGCAGAAGCCGGCAGCAGGCTGAAGGCCAGGAGCGGGGAGGAAATCAGCCGCGCCCGGAAGGTCGGCCTGGATTTCCTGGCGCAGAACCACCTGGTTACCACCGTGGAGGCGGAGTGTGAACAGTTCTGCCGGTATTACTCCATTATTTCCGATGAGCTGGCGCTGGGCTTTTCCGGCACGCAGCTGGAGCAGATTGCCCGGGACCGGGCCTGCAATATGGAAAACTATGTTCCGTATCCCGGCCTTCAGGAAGTGCTGGAAACCCTCAGCAAAACCCACCGGCTGGGTATCATCTCCGATACCTGGCCCAGTATTGAGCGGCAGCTGGATTATATCGGGGTATCCCGGTATTTCTCCTTTGCAACTTACAGCTGTTTTGTGGGAACCTTCAAGCCGGATCGCCGCATGTACCTGGATGCCCTGAAAAAGGGCGGCTGCCTGGCGGAACAGACGGTTTTTATTGACGACAGCCCTGCCAACCTGGAAGGGGCGGCAGCCCTGGGGATCCTGCCCATCCTGATCGCGGCCAATCCCGCCTCCGACGTGGAGACGCCTTACCTGAAGATCCGGGACCTGCGGGAACTGCTCGGGGAGGAAACCGGAGCCTGAAGAAATTTACCGGACAGGAGGATAGGCGGATGAATATCGGAATTATCGGATACGGAAGCATGGGCCGGATGCTGACGGAAAAGTTTGCCGCGGCGGGAAAACCGGAGGACGGATCCATCTTCGTATCCAGCAGGACAAAAGAAAAGCTGCATTCCCTGCAGGCCGGAGTGAACGGCTGCGGGAGCAACAGCGAGGCGGCTGCGCAGGCGGACGTGGTTTTTCTCTGCGTGAAGCCCGGGGATATGAAGGACATCCTGGAGGAGATCTGTCCGGCGCTGAAGCCTGAATCCCTGCTGGTGTCCCTGAACGGCAGCATATCCTTTGCGCAGCTGGAGAAGATCGCGGACAGACGGATCGCCAAGATTATTCCATCCGTCACCGCGGAGATCAACCGTTCCCAGACCCTGGCCTGCTTCAACCGGCGGGCGACGGAGGAGGACAGGCAGCAACTGAGGGAACTGCTCAGCTGCCTGGGGGAAGTGATTGAACTTCCCGAGAAAGAGATGGGAATGGGCTCGGAACTGGTCAGCTGCATGCCGGGTTTCATCGCTTCTGTTTTTGACGTGATTTGCCGGATTGCGAAGAAGCATACGGAGATTCCGGAGGAGCAGGTGATCCGGATGGTGCTGAAAACCATGACGGCCACCGGGGAACTGATGCTGAAAAACGGGATGTCTTTCGGTGACGTGGTGGCCAGGGTGGCCACGAAGGGCGGTATTACGGAAGAAGGCACGAAGGTCATCTATGAGGAGTTTCCCCCGACAGCCGGCCGGCTGTTTGAAAATACCCTGGCCAAACGAAAACAGACCGCAGAACACGCGGCGGAAATATTCTGATCTGAAAGGAAAAAACAAATGACGTACACGGACAACAAGGTAAAGGTAACCGTGATTGAAAGCAAATGCCCCAAATACAAACCCGGGGACGTGATCTGTTTCGAGGGAAGCATGCTGGACAAGGAGCACAGCGGCAACGTGTGCATGGTGGCCATGAACGCCATCTATCCCTTTGTCTATGCCTTCCGGCGGGGCGGCAACCTGCGGAACGGCCCTTACCAGTGCACGGACTGCGGCGAAACCGTCGTATTCACCATCGAGAGCATGGCGTAAAGTGGGTTTCCGGTCCGGGAAAATGAGCGCGGCGCGCTCATTTTTTTCTTTGCCTGCCAGACGGCCCGGATCCGGGGTAAACTGCCTGTGGTTCCGGAACGACCACTTATGGAAAACCGGTGGAAATCCCGGCGGCTTTCCTCTATAATGCAATCACCCGGGGAAAAGGAGAGAAAAACGTGCAGGTTGAAGTGAAACTCGACAGGACAGCGGCAGAACCCAAGGTGATTATTCTGACCAGCGAAGTGACCGAAGAGGTCCGGGCGCTGGCCGATATGCTTTCCGCTTCGGAACCGAAGCTGATTGCCGGCTTCCGGGAGGATACCGTCACTGTGCTGGATGAAAAGGATATCCTGCGGATCTACGCGGCAAACGGGAAGGTGTTCGCGGTACTGCCGGAGGGAGAGTATGTGCTCCGGCTCCGGCTGTATGAAGCGGAGGAAAGGCTGAAACAGCGGCATTTTGTCCGGATCTCCAACTCCGAGATCATTAACCTGAAAAAGGCCAGGAGTTTTGACCTGAGTTTTACGGGAACGATCTGCGTAACGCTGTCGGACGGCAGCAGCGCCTATGTTTCAAGAAGATATGTGAATAAGATCAAGGAGGTTCTTGGTATATGAATAAGCAGCTCTGGAAAAAAGCCGGAAGGCGGGCCCTGGCGGGAATGCCCCTGGGGCTGGCCATCAGCACGGTGATTACCATTATCATTTCCCTGAACAAGGGGGACGGGCATTACTATGCGGTGGTTCCCGCCCTGATTGAGGACTGCGGCTCGGAGATCGGCGCCGTGCTGATCCAGGCCCTCTGCTCCATGCTGTACGGCGCGGCTTTCGCGGCTGCCTCCGTCATCTGGGAAACGGACTGGAGCCTGACAAAAATGACCGTTATCCACCTGGCGGCCATCTCCCTGGCGGTGCTGCCCATTGCTTACCTGCTGCAGTGGATGAAGCACACCGTGGGCGGCGTACTGCTCTATTTCGGTTTTTTCCTGCTGGTCTACGCGATCATCTGGATTACCCAGTATTCGAGGATGAAGAAGCAGATCAGCGATATCAACAAAAAAGTCAATACCCTTGGCTGACTGCAGCGCCCGCGGCCGGAATCCGGCTGCGGGCGTTCTTTTTTTGTGCAGATTGACCGAATACCCCGGTTTCATGGTATGATAGTAAACAGCTGAGGCCGGGACCTTCGCGGAGAGCTTCCGGAAGAAACAGAGATACGGGAGAATGAAACATGGAATATCTGTTTGAGACCGTGAACCTGAAGGTCCGGAAGTTCTGCCCTGAGGATGCGCAGCGCCTGTATGAAATCCATCAGGAGAACCCGGTGGGGGAATGGATTCCCAATGAACGCTATGCGGATATCCGGGAAGCGGAAAACGCGATTAATTTCTACGCGGGCTGTGTGGACCATGACCGCCTGCCCTATGTGCTGGCGGTTGAATCCAGGCTCACCGGCGAACTGATCGGTGATACGGGAATCAATGAAGTGGAAGGCAAGCCGGACGAGGTGGAGATTGGTTATGTGATCAGCGAAGCTTTCAGCGGAAACGGCTACGCCACGGAACTGGTGGAAGCAATGACTGATCTTGCGTTCCGGAAACTGGGCAAAAGCGTCCTGTACGGCCGCGTGATGCGCGGAAACGACGCTTCCATCAGGGTGCTTGAAAAGAACGGATACAGCTTTTTCCAGGAGGAAATCGGCGCGGTGGACGATCCCTACGGCCAGGGCATGATGATCTACCGGAAGGAATGCCGGGCTGAGGCGGAACCGGACGGACAGGACGGGGAAGCGGAACAGCCTGCGGAAGAATAATCCTGATCATAAGGAATCCCGCCGGTTCTGCGGTGAACCGGCGGGATTTTTCTGTCTGTTATTCCTGCTGAAGGATCCAGGCAAAGGCTTTGGCGGTGCGGAGGCCGGCGTCTCGGAAGTGATTCCCGGGATTCCACTCCAGCAGGGTCCGGACGCCCCGGGCTTTCAGGAGCTCCTCTGTTTCCCGGATGCAGCCGCCCACGGCAGCCATGACGGGATTGCGGGTTTTCTCCTCCCGGTCCCCCAGGCTCAGGTATACCGACGGACATTGGATTTCATGCCCCCGCAGGTATTCAACAAAGCCCGGAAACCATACGGAGGGCGATGCCGCGGCAACGCCGGCAAACCGGTCCGTCCGAACGGCGGCCCACAGGGCAAACAGCCCGGCCAGGGAATAGCCGCCGATAAAGTATCTCCGGCCTTCATTCCCGCACAGCTTCAGGATCTCCTCCAGGGTCCGGTCAGCGCGGCCGCCGAAGCTTTCCGTTCCGAACACGGCCGGTGCCTGCCAGGGGGAAAGATCCCGGTTCCAGTCGTCGGTCCTTACAGCCAGGAGACAGAAATCCTCTCCCGCCAGCCGGCGGATCTCCTTCACCTCATCTTCGATGAATCCGAGGTCGTGGCTGTCCACCGGTTGGACCAGTACATCCGGTGCAGCTTCATTTCCAAAGACAATGGCAGTCATTCCTGTTCTTCCTCATTCCGCCGGCGCGTCTCGCTGTTCAGCCAGGCGCTGTATCCGGCCTGGGCTTCCTGCCCTTCCTTCTTTTCCCGCCAGGCGTCGATATCCGCGCAGATGGCGAGCATTTCATCCACGATCATCTCCAGGCTGGCCGGGCGTGCACGGTACAGGTATGCCGTCATCCGTTCCATGGCTCCGGGGCTTTTCAGCTGCTTTGCCAGCAGGGCTGCCAGCTCCTCCGGATATCCCAGGGACGCGGCGGCGGCTGCCAGCCGGTCCCGGGCCTGTGCCCAGTTCCTTTGGTTCGGTGTCATGCTTCCCTCTTTTCCGCAGGCGCCTGCACGAGCCTGTCAAAGATCCTGTTATACAGCCGGATCATATTGCCGATCAGCAGCGCTGCAACGATGCTGCCTTCCCGGACGCCTTCCAGCCTTCCGGCAAAAACCAGGCAGATGACGGCAGCGACGAGGATATACAGCACGTCCATGACAATCTTCACATCTTCAAACCGCTTTCGGGTCACCTGGCTTACGGCCCGGTTCAAAGCTTCGCCCGGCATCATGGCCACGCCGCCCTTGTACTGGATCCAGATACCCAGGCCCACGATGGCGCAGCCCAGAAGCATCAGGGTAAACCGGGCCGGATAGGAAACCGGATTCACGCCGCTGAGCAGCCCGCAGGAGAAATCCGTCAGGTTTCCGTACACAAAGGCCACCGCCAGCTGCACCGCGATCTCAAAGGGCTTGCAGCGCTTCCGCAGCAGGATCACCTGCAGGGTGATCTGGAGGAGGCTCAGGAGAATCAGCCACTGGCCGAAGGTGAGGGACCGGTTGGCCAGCGACACCGAATAGGGCACGGAAGCAACGGGCGAGGTGCCCAGTCCGGCCTTGGCGGAAAACGCGACGCCCAGGGAGACAACGAACAGTCCCGCAAGAAAAATCCCGTACTGCCTGACCTGCCTGATCACTGCTTCTCCTCCTGCCTTTTCTGTATGTAAGGCTGATTATACCAGAACAACCGCCGGAAAAAAAGCTTGACGGACCGCCGGAAATGGCTTATGAATGAGGAAACTGTTTTGCCGTGCGGCCGCGGCAGGAAAGGATCCGGGCGTGAAGATCAGCACAATTCTCTGGGATGTGGACGGTACCCTGCTGGATTTCAGGGCAGCGGAAAGTGCAGCTGTCAAAACGCTGTTCCGGGAGTTTGACCTGGGGGAATGCACGGACGGGATGGTGCAGAGATATTCCCGGATCAACGAAGGCTTCTGGCAAAGGCTTGAAAGGAATGAGATCACCAAGCCCCAGGTGCTCGTCGGGCGCTTCCGGCAGTTTTTCCGGGAGACCGGCGTTCCCGTGGAACTGGCGGAGGAATTCAACCGGAGGTACCAGGTCCGCCTGGGGGACACCATTGTTTTCCGGGATGACAGTCTCAGCATTGTCAAAGCGCTGCGGGGCAGGGTGAGGCAATATGCGGTTTCCAACGGCACGGTGGTTGCCCAGACGAAAAAGCTGAGGCTTTCCGGCCTGGGGGACCTGATGGACGGCATCTTCCTCTCGGAAGCCATCGGCGCGGAAAAGCCGAACAAGGCCTTCTTTGATGCGGTTTTTGAAAAGATCGGCCCCTGCAGACTTTCGGAAACGGTCATTGTGGGGGATTCCCTGACCAGCGATATCCGGGGCGGGAACAATGCTGGGATCCGGACCTGCTGGTATAATCCGGAAGGCCTGGAGGCTCCCGGCGAATACCGGATTGACCGGGTGATCCGTGACCTGCATGAGGTGCCGGACCTGATTGAAGACCGGGAATAAAAATTACAAAAATATGAAGTTTTTGTCATAATTACTTAAAATGGTGCAAAATTGCTCCATGATCCGGGGTACACTGTCCTTGAACAGGGAGAGAACAGGACGAAAGGACAGGTGCGCAGGATGGAATACAGGATTGAAAGCAAAACGGGGAACGCGGGGAACTGGCTGAACGCTTTCGGTAAGAAGGCTGCTGATTTGCTGGCCTTGCTGCGGGAAACAGTTACCGTCGGCCCCGAAGAGGAAGTCCGGGCCTGCGAGCAGGCGGAGCTGGAAGCGGAAACCGCTGCCATGTTCCGGGAGATTTTCTGATTCACATCCGGACGGAGAACGGAAAAGGACGGAAGAACAATATGAAGGTGATCATCCTCAACGGCCCCATGGGCGTGGGGAAAACCACGGTGGGGAAGCTGATCGCGGAGAAGCATCCCGGAACAGCGTTTATTGACGGGGACTGGTGCATGGATCTCCATCCCTTTGTCGGAAACCGGGAAACCAGGGAAATGGCGGTTGACAACATCCTGCACATGACCGGCAACTACCTGAAATGCTCCGAATGCAGCCTGGTGGTGCTGGTATGGCTGATGGATGACCGGCAGGTGCTGGACAGGATCCTGGCAGGGATCGCGGCGCTGGGAGCGGAGGTTCAGTACGTGACGCTGGCCTGCAGCCGGGAAAGCCTCATCAGGCGCTGGAAGAACGACCGTGCCTGCGAATGGCGGACGGACCGCTGGCTGGAAGTCAGCCTGGCGTCGCTGTCCCATTTCGCGGAAATGGAGAATCAGCTGGATACCGGGACCCTGCCTGCGGATCAGGTCGCGGACAGGATCCTGGCAGGAGACTGAGAACAGTACAGGAAAAGCCGGGGATAAATTCCCCGGCTTTTGCGCACGTTCCCGGATCCGGTCAGTCCCCGGGTTCAGCATAGATAAAGGTAATTTCATGCTGCCGGCAGTAGCGCTCCATATACGAATTGCGATCCACGATGATGGTCAGGTTATCATGCCGGCGGTCAAACAGGTCATCCCCGGCGGAGATTACGCTGCCCGGAATCCTGACGGTGGCCAGGTCGGGACAGCGGAAAAATGCTTCTTCTCCGATGGCTGTCACGCTGTCCGGGATTGTGACGGCTGCCAGCCAGGCACAGTTCCGGAAGGCCTTGTCCCCGATGGACAGGGTTCCCTGCGGAACCTCATACACGCTCCGGGCCTGGGCCCGGGTACAGCAGACCAGCCGTTTGTCCGCCCGGGTGAAAAGAACGCCGTCGGACACGGCCAGCCAGGGATGATCGGGAGACACGGCCAGCGTTTCCAGGCTTTCTCCCTGGAAGGGGTTGATACCGATCATTTTCACGCTGTCCGGGATAGTGACAGCTGTCAGGCCGCTGCAGCCGGCAAACGCCTCGTCCCCGATTTCCTCCAGGCCGTCCGGAAGGGCCAGGGCTGTCAGGGAGGAACAGTTTCGGAATGCCCGGACGCCGATGGTTTTCACGCTGTCCGGCATGGAAACGGAAGCCAGGTATCCGCAGTCAGAAAAAGCGTAATCCCCGATGGAGACAACCCCCTGCGGGATGGTGACGGAAGCCAGGCCGGAATAGAGCCTGTCAAAGGCGAATTCCCCGATGGATGTCACGGGATATCCGTCCAGGCTTTCCGGAATCACAACGGCGGCATCCCATCCTTTATACTGCGTGATCCCGGCGGTGCCGTCCTCCAGAAGGATATAGGCAAAATCCCCGCTTCTGAACTCTTCGGCGGATGCGGTAAACAGGCATCCGGCTCCCAGGGCCAGGGCCGCCAGGAGAGCCAGCCAGGCAATCTTTTTCATGCGCTTCCTCCTTCCTGTCTGCTCAATAATAAAACGATAAACCGGCAGTCCCTGTTCCCGGCGGCAGGGGAGGGACAGCACGGGATTTGACTCTTCCGCCGGGCTGTGTTATACATAGCCGAAAAAAGTCTTAAAAAAGATGAGCCGTTTTTTCCGGACTCTTCGTCTATACGGGTGAAAGGAGGCAAGGTTGCATGACAGACACCGGTCGTTCGGAAATACTGGAGAGCCTGATGGAACTGTACGGCGATGAGATCAAGCGTTTTTGCACCCTGCAGTTAAGAGACCGTTTCCAGGCGGAGGATGCCGCGCAGGACACCTTTGTGAAGGCCTGGAAAGCGCTGGACACATTCAGGAATGAGAGCAGTCAGAAAACGTGGCTGATGCACATCGCTGTCAATGTATGCCGGGATTATCAGCGTACGGGATGGTTCCGGCACATGAACCGTTCCCTGACTCCGGAAGATCTTCCGGAACAGGCTCAGGATGCAGCTTATCCGGACGGTGAGGTTTCCCGGGCGATCATGTCGCTTCCTGAGAAGGAACGGCTGGTCGTACTTCTTCGATATTACGAAGGGCTGTCCCTGAAGGAGACGGCCGAGGCAGCCGGGATGTCCCTTGCAACCGCCAAGCGGCAGATCAGCAAAGCCAACCAGCTTCTACATCAGCGTCTGGAGGGGTGGTATTACGATGAATGATAAAGAGCTCAGAAGCCGTGTAAATGCCGAACTTTCGAATATTACCTGGTCTGCGCGGAACAGCAATGCTGTCCGGCAGCGGGTGAATCAGGGAGGCATTGTTATGAAAAAGAAGATTTCTTTCGCGTTTGTCCTGGCGATGATCCTGGTGACGGCCTGTGTGGCCACCGCGGTGGCAGGCGCTGTCAGTGAAAGTTTTAACAGCTGGCTGTACAAACTCTGGCCGGAAGTCGCGCTGAAGCTCATGCCGGTGGACCTGAGCTGCGAGGACCACGGAATCCGGATGGAGGTGCTTTCCGCCGCTGTCAATGATTCCGAGGTGCTTATCAGCTATACGATGGAGGACCTGGAGGGTGACCGGCTGTTTGAAGGGAGAACCTCAATTTATCCGCGGGTATACTCCAACTACACGAGATTCGAGAGCCACAGCGGGGCGGATGATTACAACGAAGCGGAACGGAAGG
This sequence comes from Christensenellales bacterium, assembly GCA_045111455.1. Lineage (GTDB taxonomy): Bacteria > Bacillota > Clostridia > Christensenellales > Aristaeellaceae > Aristaeella. The sequence goes on from JBGUGL010000056.1 coordinate 52,471, forward strand.
TTTACTCCGCGGAGTATGCGCAGTATACCGGCCAGGAACGTACTGAAGATGAATTCCTGACACTGATGGTGGACCTGTATGGCCGGGATGAACAGCATACAGTGGAACTGTTCCCGTACCTGCGGGAGCGGAGCAGCGAGGTCCGGATGGCCGACATGCCTGAAGACGTTATTGTGCGCAGGCCTTATGTGGAACCGGACGAAAGGACTTTTGCGGAAAGCGGCCTGCCGGAGGATATGCAGGTGATCGATACCGCCGGCAGCCTGGAAATCCCCCTGTTTGAATCGGTAACTCTCTCCGGGGTGAAGATTGTGGACGGATGGGCCCATGTCCAGCTGCATTTCCCGGATAACCGGTATATCTACAGCGAGGACAGAGCCTACCCCCTGTATGATTCCGGTCTCTGCCTGTATGACGCGGAAGGCGACGACCTTCCCTATGCGGGTGAAGCGCTTAATAACGAGTGCCGCGTCCTGTACTGGAGCACGGAAGGCCGCACTGATTACCACGATTTTTCCATGGCCGAATGGGTGGAGTATGTTTTCCCGGTGGATGCCGCGGCGGTGGAAAAGGCTGCCTCCCTGCCGATGCAGATTGAGAAGGGGCTTCCGCCCATCAATGCCCGCCTGGGGGTCCGGATTCCTGTCCGGCTGATCAAAGGCGCCAATTAAAAGTGAAGAAAGTATGAACCGCGGACCGGGGAAAGAAAACCTTTCCCCGGTCCCTTTTGTTTACAGGATTCTCCCGGATGCGTATGGAATACACTATTCATGATTATTGCGAACTGCGCGGAGCAAAGGCGGTATACCATGAGGATTGAAACAGAGCGGCTGGTCATCACGGAGTTTTCCCCGGATATGGCCCGGGAAGTCCATGAGAATTCCCTGGATGAGGATAACCGGAGATTTGTGCCGGACGAGGTGTTTGAAACGGTGGAGGAAGCCCGGGAAGCCCTGGATTTCCTGATTTCCCGGTACGGCGGAACGGAGGGCCCGCTGGCCTATCCCGTGTTGACAAAGGCCGGCGGGGAAAACATCGGTTACGTCCAGCTGGTTCCCCTGGGGGACGGGAGCTGGGAGATCGGCTACCATATTGCGAAGAAATATACCGGGAAAGGTTATGCCACGGAAGCTGTGCAGGCATTCCTGCCATCCCTGGCGGGGCGGATCGGCATCCGGGAGGTGCACGGCATCTGCCTGGCAGAAAACACAGCCTCAAAGCGGGTCCTGCTCAAAAGCGGTTTTGAGCCGGTTTTCGAGGGAACCGGCGATTACCAGGGAGAGAAGCGGGAAGTGTTCCGGAGCGTCCGGAGCATGGACTGAACCGGAATAAGCAGCCTTTGACAGGCAGACTTCTTTGGTGTACTCTTCATGAAAAGATCCCGAAAAAAACTTGACTTAGAGATAACTTGAAGGATTAGCATCGTATACAGCAGGGACCGCCGGGAGGGAAGGCCATAAGCAGCCTCTTTCCCGGAACGTCGGACGAAGGAGGTTTTTCCTTCGGGAAGACATCAGTTTCAGAAAGTGAGAGATTGGGACTATGCTTTCATCTCTGGTGAGCGTTCACTTTATTACAGTATTCCTGGTCATCCTTGTGGCCCTGAAGCTGCATGCGCAGCAGAAGGTCCGGGATGCGGAGCTGCGTTTCTACTGGATGACGCTGATCTGCTGCTTCCTGCTGGTGCTGGAGGATGTGCTGGAATCCTACTGTGCGAATTATCCTGACCTGCGGTTCTGGCGTACGCTCTTCTCCGTGGCAGGCTATGTGCTGCGTCCCACCGCTGCGATCGGCATGCTGCTGGTGGTGTTTCCGCCGGAACGCCGGACGTGGAAAATCTGGATCCTCTGGTATATCAACCTGGTTGTGAACCTCTCGGCCTTCTTCTCTCCGCTGGCGTTTACGTTTGACGAGAACTATGATTTTGTCCGCGGTCCCCTGGGCTATATCGTTTTTGTCGTGGGTTTCCTGTATATGCTGCAGACCCTGATCATGATCTGGAAGCGTTTCTATGAGGGAAATAAAACGGAAAGATGGATCCTGATCATCTGCGTATTCGGCTGTATGCTGTCTTCGGTGGTGGACGCGCTGTTCGGCCGGGTTCACCTGAACGAGGCCATGATGATCTCCAGCATTTTCCTGTTCATGTTCCTGCGTTCCCATGACAATTACCTGGATCCGCTGACATCCCTGCGGAACCGCTTCGCTTTCTATGATGATGTCGAATACCTGGAGCGGGACGTGACTGCGGTGGCGTCCCTGGATATGAATGGCCTGAAAAAACTGAACGATACCCGGGGTCATGCCGAGGGAGACCGGGCGCTGGCGGCTATCGGTGCACAGCTGAATGAAATCAGCGACCGGAACACCTTTACATACCGTGTGGGCGGCGACGAATTTATCATCCTGTTCCTGCGCCGGGATGAGGAGGCTGTGCAGCAGGCGCTGCAGCGCGTCAGGAAAGAAATCGAGAACCTGGGAATCAGCGTGTCGGCCGGATTTGCCATGCGAAAGGCAGACCGGAAACTGGAGGATACCCTCCATGAATCGGACCGGAATATGTATACGGATAAAGCGGAGTTTTACCGGAACAGCGGCATGGACAGGCGGCGCCAGACAGAAGATATCGGTTGATGCCTTTCGTGCCGGATTAGACTTTTTCCGGAGATTGCTGTATAATCAGTTCGCAGAAACAAAAGGAAAAAAATGGAAGCTCATACAGAACCGAACCGGGTCGCGTGTCAGCGATAGGACCGTTTTCAACGGCCGGAGGAAAAATGAATGATATGCTGAAAACACTCCCGTACTGGGAATTTCTTACAGAAGAAGAAAAGAAGCGGGTGGAGACAGAGGCATACGTCCGCCACTATGAGCAGGGAGAAGTGCTTTACGGCCCGACGGTGGAGTGCGTGGGAATGATCCATGTCCTCCGCGGGGAAACCCGGGCCTACATTCTTTCGGATGAAGGCAGGGAAGTGACGCTGTTCCACGTGGTGGAGGCGGACAACTGCATTCTTTCCGCTTCCTGCGTGCTGGCCTATATCAGGTTTGAATCCTTTATGGTAGCGGTGGAACCTTCGGATATCCTGATCGTTCCGGTGGAACTGTTCGGCAGGCTTTGTGACGAAAACGTCCATGTCCGCTGCTTCGCGTATGAGCTGGCCACCACGCGGTTTTCCATGGTGATGACTTCCATGCAGGAGATCCTGTTTATCCGGCTGGACCGGCGGCTGGCCTCCTGCCTGCTGCGGATGTACCGGAAAACCGGGGATCCCTCCATCCGGATTACCCAGGAACAGCTGGCCCTGGAGGTCAATTCCGCCCGGGAGACGGTGGGACGGCTGCTGAAAAAGTTTGAAGACGAGGGAATGATTGAAAATCACCGGGGCAGCATCCTGCTGACGGATGTCGGTAAGCTGGAGAAAGCAGCCTCCTGAATCTGCGGATATGTGATATCGTCACAGAAGAAAAAGGAATGTCTCTGTATAATAAAAAAACACCGGCGCCGGAAGCCGGAAAAAGCGGAGCCTGCCGTATGAACGGTCATGTGCAGGTTCTGCCTGTTGAAACGCCATCCAGAGACAACCTCTTTACCCCCATAAACCGCCCTTCCCTGTCTCCATGGGGAAGGGCGGTCCCTTTTTTATTTCCGCCCGGGAAAAGCCGGAACAGCGGTTACAGGAGCATCCCGATCTGCGGATCAATCCAGCTTTCCTGCTTTGCTTCATGAATCCGGTCTTCCGGCTCCGGCCGGCCGATCAGCAGCGGGGATTCCGGATCATGGGCTGCCAGGTTCCGGCGGACGGTATCCGCGTCATAATTCGCGTAGCAGTACCGGCACAGATGGCCGCAGGTATTGTACGCGCCGATATCCCCGCCCAGCCAGCAGGCGCATTCCTTCCGGGCGGACTGTGTCCGGGGAACCTTCAGCCGCCGGCCCAGGGCCTGTTCATACATGGCGACGGTCATGCAGCCGCTGCAGTCCGCCCCGAAGGGGGCCAGTTCATCGCCCTCCGCGCAGGGACGGACCGTCATGCCGTACTGCCGGGCGATGTCAACAATGGCCTTGCCGAGAACCAGCCTGTCCTCCCGGGCCACGGTGCGGGCTTCCGGATAATTCCGTTTTGTTTTTTCATAGAGATCGATAAAGCTGATCACGGCCGTCCGGGTATATCCGGACAGGGCTTTTGCCATATATTCAAAGGCTTTGATATGCCGCTCCACGGGCCAGCTTTCATTGAGGAGAATGGGATCGTACCGCCAGCCGACACGGTCCGCTCCCACTGCATCGGACAGGCGCCGGAAGCTTTCCAGTACCTGCAGCTTGGGGGGAACATGGGGTTCAATATCCTTTCCGTAGGGGGTGACGGTCACGTACCAGTACTGGCCGAAGGGCCTGAGCAGGTCCATATGCGGCAGCATGGGGGCCGGATTCTTCGTGCAGAAGCCGATCAGGTCCACCACCTCCGGGTCCAGGCGGTACCGGGTAACGGAGCGCGGGTCATAGGGATTGCGCACCAGCACAAACCCGGCCTTCAGACGGTTCACAAACCATCGGGAAAAGAAGGCCGGAATATCCGTGCGCTGTCCTGTGTTGATAATCATGATAACAATTTCCTGTAAATCTCCAGGTCGGCGTCCGTGAAGACGTTGAAAATCACCCGCCGGATGCGGGTTCTCTTCTGCAGGTATTCCTCCACGGTACCCACGGCGATTTCCGCCGCCCGTTCCCGGGGAAAACTGTATACGCCGGTGGAAATGCAGCAGAAGGCAATGCTGCTCAGTTCTTTTTGCTCCGCCAGGGCCAGGCAGGAGCGGTAGCAGGAGGCCAGCAGCGCTTCCGCCTCCGGGGTGACCTCGTCATGGATGATGGGGCCGACAGTGTGCAGCACATATTTCGCCGGCAGGTTGAAACCGGGGGTGATTTTTGCCTGCCCGGCAGGTTCCTCATGGCCCTGGGCCTGCATCAGTTCATGGCAGGCCAGCCGCAGCTGGACGCCGCTCATGGTATGGATGATGTTGTCAATGCAGCTGTGGCAGGGTGAAAAGCATCCAAGCAGCCCGCTGTTGGCGGCGTTGACAATGGCGTCGCACCGCAGGGTGGTGATGTCCCCCTGCCAGAGGACGATTTTCCCGTTCCGGGGGCAGGCGGGCAGGGTATCCGCGTCTGTGATGCCTTTGCGGTCGGTCATTTCCGTGAGAAAAGCGTCCTGGATTTCCAGGAACTCTTTTGAAACCGGCCGGGGCGGGCGGACATTCATCAGGCTGCGCAGCAGCCGCCACTGGCGTTCCGCCGTATAGGGAAATACAGGATACTGGTATTGCGGCATTTCTTCCAGCAAAGCGCGGATCAGCCAGGAGCGTCTTTCATTCTGGTTCATGGGCGGCCTTTCTCCGTTCGGGCAGTAAGCAAAGGGGGCAATGAATTCTTTCCGTTGCTGTCATTGTATCATCCGCCCCGCAGAACCGCAACAGGAGCGGAATCCGCCCGACGGCTCCGGCAGGAGAAAAAGATTGGAAACAGGAAAAATCAGGTGTATATTGAAATAGCTGTTCCCCGGCTTCCACGGATGGAAACTGCGGGACGGTCAGGGAAACGGCAGGCGCGGAAGGAGAACGGAACAGTGGAAATCAGGAAAGCGACAGAGCAGGATTTAGGCAGGATCATGGAGATCTATGCCTGTGCCCGCCGGTTTATGGCGGACCACGGCAATCCGAACCAGTGGGGTCCCACCAACTGGCCGCCGGAAGCCCTGATCCGGCAGGACATTGCCCGGGGGAACAGCTATGTGTGCGTCAGCGGCGGCCGGGTGGCCGGTACGTTCTTTTTTACCTTCGGCCGGGATATCGAGCCCACCTACCGGAATATTACCGGCGGGAAGTGGCTGGATGACAGCCCTTACGGTGTGGTGCACCGCATCGCCGGCGACGGGGAGACCAAGGGTGTCGGCGCGTTCTGTATCAACTGGGCTTTTGAACAGTGCGGCCACCTGCGGATCGATACACACGGGGACAACCGGGTGATGCAGAACCTGCTGGGGAAACTGGGCTTTGTCCACTGCGGGACGATCCATGTGGAAGAGGATGATTATCCCCGGCTTGCCTATGAAAAAACAGACAGGAGGAATGCATGATGTTCCGGCCCATGAGACGGTTTAAGCAGCAGTTGAGCGAAGAGGAATGCATCCGGATCCTTCAGGAGGAAAAGCGGGGTGTGCTTTCCATGCTGGGAGAGGACGGCTATCCCTACGGAATACCCATGAACCACTGGTACAGCCCGGAGGACGGAAAACTGTATTTCCATGGCGCAAAAACCGGTCACAAGATTGACGCTCTGGCGAAAAACAGCAAGGTCAGCTACTGCGTTTTTGACGAGGGCTTCAGGCGGGAAGGCGAATGGGCGCTGAATGTCAGCAGCGTTGTCATTTTCGGGCGGATCACCCCGGTTACGGATGAAGGGAAGGCCCGGGAAATCTGCACCCGCCTGTGCCGGAAGTTTACGGATGACGAGGAATACATCCGGAAAGAACTGGAGAATGCCCTGCCCCGGGTTCAGTGCCTGGAGCTGACCGTCGACCACATGACCGGTAAACTGGTCAATGAATCCTGAAAAAACCGCCGGTATAACCGGAAAATCGGGGCAATAAAAAAGATGGACAGGTTTCTGTCCATCTTTTGATATATTCAGATAATTATTCCGCCGGGGCAAAGAAGCTGATGGGTGTCGCGCCGGTTACGGCATCCGCCGCCAGCAGCGTCACGGGAGCCTCCTCAATATGCAGGGTCGGGTACTGGGCTTCATAACCGCCCTCGGTTTTGAAGGAAACCGTCATGCTGTAGCCGGCGGCAATTTCCTCCGCGGACACGGTCCGGGTGATGACCCACTTGGCATCGGGCTCGAAGCCGTTGACGGCATAGTTGGTTCCCTTTTCGCCGGTCAGGTTGTCGATCAGGTACAGTTCGGTAACCTTCTCGCCGGTTTTGTTGTATACGGTGTAGGTGCCGGTGGAAGCCTTGGCGGCTTTGGCGGCGGCCAGAATTCCCTTTGCGTAGCCCCAGCTGTCGGCGGTGGTGGCGCCGGAGACGGCGTCCACAAAGCCGGCTTTGGTTTCGTCGGTATAGCCGTTCACGATTTCTTCCAGCTCCGCCACGGTCTTGCCCTTCACAAAGGCTTCAATGGCGTTGAAGTTCGCGGCGATCTGCACGGTGGACCCGGCACGCTGCATGTTCAGGCTGTACAGGTCGCTGTTGGCCCGCTTGGAACCCAGCACCTGGCCTTCGGGATAGGCTTCGCCGAAAGCGGCGTCGCTGTTGGGCACACCGACGGCCTTCAGGTCTTCCCGGTCGCCCATGAACTGGAATTCGTCGATTTTAGCGGCCACGATCACATCATCCTGCAGCGCCACGGTAATCGCGGCAAAGCTCCGGTCGCCGTGCGCCGGGTAATCCACCTGGCCCATCAGGATTTCGCCTTCGGCAAGGGAAAGAGACACGGATACAAGAAGTACCAGGGAAAGGAAAAGAGCAGTTAATTTCCTCATAACGGTTGAATCCTCCTTCTGATTTCAGGGATTGCTCCAAGGCATATTCTATGCACCGGAGGAGGGAAAATCAATAGAAAAATTTCTATATTTCTATAAGAATAATGGATCCTGTATACTGTTCTGCAAAGAAGGGAAACATTCGTTTTTTATTCCTTCCGCGGGTCCTGGGAAAGCAGGTCCTGGATCCGGATATTCATGCCCTCCAGGGATTTCCAGTCCAGGGAATACATGGTCTTCTTTCCGTCCCGCCGGCTTTTCACGATGCCAGCCTCGCTCAGCACCTTCATGTCATGGGCCAGCGTGGGCTGCGTGACCTCAAAGCACTTCAGCAGCACGCACCCGCACATTTCCCCGCAGGAGAGCAGGTCCACGATCTTGATCCGCTTCGGGTCGGACAGCGCCTTAAAGACCTTCGCCATTTTTTCATACTGCCTGTTCATTCTGATACCTCGCTGTTTACGGAACGGTTCCGGGGTCCCGGGGTTTCTTTTTCCCATCATATCGGCAGACGGGCTTTCCTGTCAAGGCGCCGGCGGGCTGAATGAGCCCTGCCGCTTTCCCGAGGATTGAGATCGCCCGGCTTTTCCGGTATAATCGGAGCATGGCGGCGAAAGACGGCGCCCGGATTTCTTCCGGCCGGCCGTTCCGGTTCGCCGGCTGTTATTTCGGATATGGAGGAGAATCAATGATGATGACCGGAAAACGGAATTTTTACCGGGCAGTGACGGCAGTCCTGCTTCTTCTGTGCATGATCCTGCCTGCGGCCGCCGGCACCGCGGAAGGCCCGGATTACCATGCAATCGGGCTGGAGGTTGCAGGCGTTATGGATGAAATGGTGCGCAGCAGGGAATACCTGAATATGTTCCTGTACAGTGAAAACAGCCTGGAACTGGTTGACAGCACCTTCAATACCGGGGATTACCATACGCCGGTTGCGGTATACCGCCTGAACCAGACAGATCCCCAGGGCTGGCTGATGGCACAGATGAAGGATTCAGACAGGGAACAGTTTGATGCCCTTTCCCCCGTGCTGCAGAATCAGATCCGGATACGAATGGAAAGCCTGGCCGTCATCAGCAACTATTTCAACGCGCAAAGGGGCGTGGACTTCCTGTCCGTTGCCAGCGCCATTCAGGCAAGGCTGGAAAAGCCTGAGCTGGAAGAGGAAAAGGCCCGGTATTATCTCTATGTGTTTGAAAAAGGCATACCGATACTGGTATCCTTCGGGTACCACGGCGCCGTCGGCACCTTTATCGGCCTTACCGCGGAGCAGACGGCCTCCCCGGAGGCGCTGCAGCTGATGATGCTGCCCATGGGAATTGAAGCGGAACAGGTTTTCCCGGAAACACCTTCCGCTGACTGAGGAAGAATAACGGAAGCCCGTCAGCCGCATGACCGCCCGGGATCCCGCCATATTCGATGAAATCCTGCGGTTCATTGCAGCGAAACCGGTAAAATGAAAAAAACCCGGGAGGGCTCCGGAAAGGAAAGCAAGCCATGTACCGATATATGCGTATCCAGGGAAGGGAAGACTCCTATATCACCAAATACCCCAAGGGGGTTTTCAGCCTCTGCTGGAACCTGATCCGGGACGGGAAGCTGACCCCGGAGGAGGAAAAGCTGTTTGTCTCCATTGACGATTGGTTCAAGGCCAACCTTCCCGAGCCGGAACCCTGCAAAAACCATGAGCCGGTGATCACGTTCTTCAAATGCGATACCGCCGCGCACATGGCGGAAAAGCTGGCGCCGGCCATTGCTCTGCTGGATAAATACAATAAGCCCTATGATGTGGTTTATACCAATTTTGTCGGTACTGCCGTGTATGAGGATGAATGGCAGATTGCCGTGGCAGTGGACGGCGGAAAAATGGTATGACAGTTTACCGGAAATCTGAACAGTACGGATATTCTGTTTTCAGGAGCGCCTTTTCGGAGGCGCTTTTTTGTTGCTTCCTTATTCCGGCAGCAGCAGGTCACGGATGACCTGCGCGGAATCGCCGCCGATGATTACGGATCGGTCCCGGATTTCTTCCGGCACCGGATCCTCTTTCGGGTTCAGGCAGGCATAGAAGGCGTTTGGGTTCCGGTATACCTGCTGCCAGAAGGGATATTTGATAATCCCCGGCGTGTTGTAGCCCACGCCGATTTCCAGGAAAACCACTTTCCGGTCCTGGCGGGCCGTGAGCCAGGCTTCATATGCCGCAGCGGCTGTGTGCCAGCCCTCATCCTCCACGAATCTGTCGTCGGAGCGGAGGTTCATGGTCAGGGGACGGCCGCAGTTGGGGCACACCGGCAGCAGTTCCGACGGTACAGCCATGGCGGCGTCTTTGCCCTCCGGCAGGGTCAGCGCGTCGTGTTCCCCGACGGTGAACCCCTGGGAAAGCACCATTTCCCGGATCATGGACTCATTATCCCAGGTGCTTTGGCAGCAGGGCTTTGTGCACTGGAACAGCCCGTAATCCCCCTGGGTATAGAACAGCCGTTTTTTGTCAAATCCGGCCTTCTGGAAGCAATGGTCCACGTTGGTGGTCAGGACAAAATAATCCCGGTCCTTCACCAGCCGGTACAGATCGCCGTAGACAGAACCCGGCGCGTCCATATACCGGTTAATCCAGATATACCGGCTCCAGTATGCCCAGAATTCCTCCGGCGTACCGTAGGGATAGAATCCCCCGGAATACATGTCCCGGAAACCGTATTTCCGGTTGAAATCGCTGAAAAAACGGTCAAAGCGTTCGTCGGTATAGATGAACCCCGCAGCGGTGGACAGACCTGCGCCTGCGCCGATCATGACGGCATCCGCCCGGCGGAGCCGGTCCTTCAAAAGTCCTGTTTTATCCTGCATGGCGTTCCTCCGTGCCTCTGTATGGTGTTTTCCCGCAACACCTTTATTATACCCGAATAACCGGCAGAATAAAAGCGCGGACCGGCCGCGCCGCGGGACAAAAGGGAACAAAACACCCCTTCACCGTCGTCTGAATATACAGGGGACGGAAAGGACTGCTCCCCGCCGTTCCCCGGAAACCTGTTATGAGCAGAAAGGAAAGATTATGGAGAGAAACTATATCCCCCAGATCAACAGTACCCTTCGCCACATCCTGCGGATGCCCGAAGAGGCTTATACCGCCAGCGGCATTATTGTAAACGGACGCCGGATCAAGACCCTGGTGTTTACCACAGACCTGGCAATTATCCGGAACTGTGACGCGGACGCGGTTTTTGCCGTGTATCCTTTTACGCCCCAGCAGGCCATCAGCGACGCCATCATCAAAGCATCCTACATTCCCGTGTTCTGCGGCGTGGGCGGCGGAACAACGAAGGGCCTGCGCACAATCACCCTGGCGAAGGACGCGGAAAGCCAGGGCGCCATGGGCGTCGTCATGAACGCGCCTATTTCCAACCCGAACCTGGCAGCCGTTGCGGCGGCCATCGATATTCCGGTGATTATCACCGTGGCCAATGCGGATACCGATATTGAAGAGCGGCTGAACGCCGGCGCGGGCATCCTGAACGTCGCCTGCGGCAGGCAGACGGCGGAGACGGTGGCAGCCATCCGGGAACAGTGGCCGGAGGTGCCGATCATCGCCAGCGGCGGTCCCACTGGGGAAACCATCCTCGAAACGATCCTGGCCGGAGCCAATGCCGTTACGTTTACGCCGCCGTCCACGGCCGACCTGTTCAAATCCATGATGGCAGCCTACCGGGAACAGTAATGCCCGGTTATTCCCGGGGAAGCATGGCGCCCAGGCGTCCCCTGAGCCTTGCTTCCCCTGCTTCCCCGAGAACCCGGCGGGCTTCCTCCAGGTATTCCCCGCCGATCCAGGTCCGGTAGGTTTCGGACAACTCCGGATACAGCGCCCGGATCAGGTATTCATCAAAAAGCAGCACCTGGTATTCCGAAAGATCATGGGAGCCGTCCGCCATGAGGATCCGGCGGTTCAGCATCGGGTCCGTGACGGAATGGGTGCATTCATGCAGAAACTGCAGGAAGCAGCCCGTAATGTCCTCCGGTTTTTCCGGAAAGGTCAGATAAACAACCAGGTTCCCGGGCTGGAAAAATGCCCGTCCGTTCTTCCGCAGGCTGTAGGAAAAGAGCACGGAAGGCTTCAGCGCCAGGCTGTCAAAGAAGCAGCCGAACCGGTCCACCAGCGCCCGGAAACGGTCGTATACCTTCTCCGTCAGGGGCGCCGTTTCCTCATGATGCTCCGTCCACCAGGCGTAGAACTTTTCGGACACCCGTTCGCAGATGCCGATCATGGGCTCCGCGAACGCTTCCATGTCCCGGTCCGTCAGCATGCCGCCGGATGCCAGCGCCTCCCTGAACTGGCGGGTGTTATTCACCGCCAGAGGAACAAAGGAGGTGATCATCAGGCGGTCAAAATTGTCCTCGTAATATTCTGTCAGTTTCGGCGGAATTCCCGGGAAGATTCCCAGTTTTCCGGCCATTTCGGCCGTATACTCCGGGTCGGAAACATCCGCCGCGCAGTTGATGGGCATATGGGCCAGCAAGTAATAATACAGATCCGCAAAGCGGTTGTAGGAAAAAGTCAGCTGCCGGCTGCCGGCTGTGTCGTTCATTTCTCGGTTTAGCTCCTCGTCAGTCATCAGTTTCCGCCCGGGAAGGGGTTTCCGCCCGGGCACAGGTTCATCATAGCGGATATGATCCGGGGAATAAAGGACGGATTCCGCAAAATAGGAGTTTATATTCCGGCCGCTTCCTTTTCGGCCGGTTTTTTGATATCTTATCTGTGATACGCACGGGGCAGCGCAGCCCGGAAAAGGAACGGGAGAATACTTTTCCCGGTCCGGAAAAGAGGAACGGCATGGCAGGAATCCGGAAGAAGCATCTGGACAGGCGGGAATGGTATACCGATTCCCAGCGGGATTTCGCCTGCCTGTATCACCGGGACGGGGATTTCCGGGGCGGCATCGGCCTGATCACATTCACCGGGCTGCGGGAACCGGAAATGGTGAATACGCCCGATGGCCCGCTGTGTATCGCGGATAACGGATATGAGTGGCTGGAGCTCCTGCCGGAAGACGGTCATTACGCGCTGACCGCCATGTTCCGGGACGGCTGCCTGTTCCAGCAGTATATAGACATCACCCTGCGCAACGAGGTGCGGGAAAACGGGGACGGGGCGTTTTACGACCTGCTGCTGGACGTGGTCATCCTGGAAGACGGAACGCCCCGGATCGTGGACGGGGATGAACTGGAGGAAGCCCTGACCGCGGGAAGCATCACCCGGGAGGAATATGACCTGGCCCGGAAGACCGCGGAGGAAGTGGTGAAGCGCTGCGGCGCGGACCAGGCGGCGGAGCGGAAGCTGCTGGCATACCGGGCGCTGTTCGGAAACAGATGAGAAAGCGGGGAAGAGCATATGAAAGTGTATTATGAGGATGAAAAAGTCAGGATCCGCAGCATGGTGCCGGAGGACGCGCGGATTTTCTATGATACCTATCTTTCCTACGGATGGCATCCGGAACTCAGCACATATGAGGAATACTACCGGGACCAGGAGGAAGGCCGGCGGCTGGTGTTTATTGCCGAGTATGAAGGCAGTGTGGCCGGCATCTGCACCCTGGTCCTGACGCCGAGGGAAGGACCCTGGGTGGGGAACGGATGGCCGGAAATCGTGGATCTGACGGTGTTTTTCCATATCCATAAACGGGGTATCGGAAGCAGGCTGCTGGACGCGGCGGAACAGGAAGCGGCGAAGATCGCGGATCATGTGTACCTGGCGGTGGGCGTCCATTCCGGCTACGGTCCCGCCCAGCGGATATATGTGAAACGGGGATACATTCCCGACGGCACCGGGGTGTGGTACCAGGGAAAACAGTTGGAACAGTATGCCCTCTGCTGCAATGATGACGACCTGCTGCTGTTCATGTCCAAGGAGCTCTGAATTTCGCAGCCTGCGACGGAAGAAACACAGGCGATGCATTCCGGAGGTTCCGGTTTTCCGGGATTCGTGGTATGATACCGGCAGAGGAAAAACAGCTGCCGTTATACAGAAAAATGATCCTGTCCGGAAGAAAGCCGGCGCGGAGGTATGTTCATGAATAAAAAATGGCTGATCCCGGTTGAAATCATCGTGCTGATTGTGGCCTGGGTTGTGATCAAATACCTGGTGGGGAAAACGGAAATCACCACGGAAAGCATAGCGGGTTTTGCGATGTACCTGGTTGCGGGGATCGCCTGCCTCCTGATTTATCACCGGAATGCGGGGAAAAAGGACGAAGAGGGTCCGGAATGAGCTGAAAGAAGCGATCACGCGAAAGGAAAGCATGAAAAAGGGAAGCCTGAGATTCAGGCTTCCCTTCCTTACGGCCTTTTACGGGTTTTTGGGCCGGACGGTGAATTCAACAGAACGGTTTTCACCGTATTCAAGCTCATCGTTCTCCAGGTATTTCACAATCCTGTATACCAGCCGGCACTTCATTCCGTCTTTGCAGATTTCTTCCCAGCGCGTTTCAGCGCCCTCTTTGCCGAAGGCTTTTTCCATGTCCTGCCTGAGCCAGGCCAGGTCAAATTCCGCCCAGTACCAGACGTCCCCTTCGGGGGCGGTTCTGTACATATCCGTGCTGCCGTTCAGCGGAATAACGTTTTCTTCGCTGCCGGTTTCGGCGGGGCAGACCAGGAAAACTTCAACAGGGTCCAGCATGATCATCTGTTTGCTGCTGTCATCCATCATGGCGGCCACCGGGCCGAAACCGGGAATCTGGCCGTATCCCCGGGATTCACCCAGGCCGATGTCCCTCCGCCACAGCCAGTGTACGGCACGGTCCTCTCCGTCTTCCGTCACGTCAACGGCATCCTCATCAAAACCGGCACCATCCTCATCCAGGCTCCACCGGCTGTACAGTTCATACCGGGCGGGATCCTTCGGCGCAGCGCTGAGGGATACGGTCACCACGTCCGCACCGGGCGCCCAGGACACTTCCCGGACGGCCACCTGCACCAGGCTGTCGTCATCGGCCTGCTGGGCGGGGTTTTCCTCCATGTTTTCCATCAGTTCGCCGTATACTTCCGGTTTGTCTTCTTTTTCAGGGCTGTTCCGGTTGTTCCAGTACCATTCCTGGTTGTAGATGATGCCTGCCGCAATGGCGGTCAGCGTAAGACAGAGGATAACAATCACAAGAATCATGGATGCAGATATTTTTTTAACCACAGGTTTTTCTCCTTTCGCTTGCGCAATGACACGCTGAGCCAGGAACGGGTTTTCCTTCAGGCCGGAAAGGGAATGATTCAGTATTTTCTGCATTTCACGCTTTTCATCCATTCCGCTCACTCCTTTCAACTTCACTCAGCGCTTTGCGGAGCTTCGTCCGGGCCCGTACCAGGCGGCCTGAGACCGCCTGCTGGGAAATCCGGAGGGTTTCCGCAATTTCTTGGGTATTCATATCTTCAAAATAGTAAAGCAGGACAACTTCCCGCAGACGAATGGGAAGCCGCATGACTTCCACAGACACAGCGTCATATTCGGGTATTCCTTCCACGGAACGTTCCGGCAGCCGGTCAATGGAGATGGACCGGTCAATATGCCTGAACCAGCTTCCGCGGCTCATATCCCTGCAGCAGTTGATCGCTATGGCTGAAAGCCAGGTTTTTACATTGGCGTTTCCCCGGAACTGGTCCAGCCTGCGGTACGCTTTCAGGAAGGTTTCCTGGACGGCGTCCTCCGCCAGCGCCCGGTCGTGCAGATAGGCAAAACACAGGCGCAGCAGGGCAAGCTGGTGCTTTTCCACCAGGAACGTGATTTCCTCTTCAGCCGAACGGCAAGGGCCCTTTACCGTTTCCATGGCGTTTCATGCCCCCTTTCACCTGTTTAGACGCGCAGATAAAGGCATTATACAACATCCGCGGAAAAAAATTCCTCCGCTGCCCGCGCAGGGAGGATATTCCGCGTCGGCCTGTGAAAAGAAACGGGGATTCCGGAATGCCGAAAACCATGGTATAATGGAAAAAACGGCAAACGGAAAAGCGGGGGAAGAACTGATTATGGCTGACATTGTTTCACAGTGGTACGAGGAAAAGAAACATGTGGACGAAATGCTGGAATGGAATCCCACACTGAAGGAGTGGGAGCAGTCCGTGATCCGGTTTTTTCCCGAAGGCGCGAAGATCCTGGACATCGGCTGCGGCCTGGGCCGGGAGGCCTTTGTGCTTTCAGACATGGGGTTTGACGTGACCGGCGTTGATATTTCCGGGGAAGTGATTGCGAAGGTCACCCAGCTGGCCGCCGCCAGGGGATATACCGTTCCGTTTATTGAGTACGACGGGAAAAAGCTGCCTTTTCCGGATGAATCCTTTGATGTGGTGCTTGTCTGGGCCCAGACCTTCGGCCTGCTGTACGGAGAGGATTATAAGCTGGAATGTATGGCGGAATGGAAGCGGGTTCTGAAAAAAGGCGGCCTGGTCAGCTTTTCAGCCCATGACTACCGTTACCTGGAGGAACATCATCCGGACTGCCTGCAGGGACGGAAATTCTATCCCTATGCCAACGCCCATATCTACTGGGAAGCCTTTGAGGCGCCGGAACTGATCGGGTTCGCGGACCGGGCGGGCCTGGAGGTCATCCTCTATGAAAAGGGAAGGATTTACAAACCGGAGGACGGAACCGTCCTGCACTGCCTGTGCAGAAAATAAAGGCGTATCGCTGTATACCCGTTGAAAGCATAAAACAGCCGGAAGCAGTCAATGCTTCCGGCTGTGCTCTTTATATGCCTTATGCTTCCGGTACTTTCCGGACCCTGAAGAAGACTGCGGCCAGCGGCGGGAGGACGATTTCACAGGAGTAGGGATGCTCCTCCTGGGGGATTTCCTCCGCGCGGATATCCAGGCCGTTGTACAGATTGCTTCCGCCGAATTCCGCCCTGTCGGAGTTGAGGATTTCCGTCAGCTCGCAGTCAAAGGGCAGGCCGATCCGGTAGTTCAGGTAGGGCTGGGGTGTGAAGTTCACCGCGCAGGCGATGGCGCCGCCCTCCCCGTCGGACCGCATGACGGCGATCGCGCTGCGCTGTTTGTCGTTCACGTTCAGCCATTTGAAACCGTCCCAGCTGTCGTCGATGCGGTGCAGGGCCGGTTCGCTGCGGTACAGGCGGTTCAGCGCCTTCACATATTTCTGCAGGTCGGGATGCCGCTCGTAGCCCAGCAGGAACCAGTCCAGCTGCTCATAGTCCCGCCATTCCACGAACTGGCCGAACTCCCCGCCCATGAACAGCAGCTTTTTGCCGGGGTGCACCATGTAATACCCGTACAGGGCTCGCAGGCCCGCGAACTTCTGCCACAGGTCGCCGGGCTGCTTGTCGATCATGGAATGCTTGCAGTGGACCACTTCGTCATGGGAGAAGGGCAGCACATAGTTTTCGCTGAAGGCGTACATCATGGAAAAGGTGATTTTTTCGTGGTGGTACTGCCGGTAAATCGGGTCGAGCTCAATGTAGGAAAGGATGTCGTTCATCCAGCCCATGTTCCATTTGAAGCTGAAACCCAGGCCGTCATCGGCGATGGGATGGGTGACCCGGGGATAGGCGGTGGATTCCTCCGCCACGGTAACGGCGCCGGGACATTCCCGGTTCACCGCCTCGTTCAGCGTCCGGAGGAAGCGTACCGCGTCCAGGTTTTCATGCCCGCCGTACTGATTGGGCACCCACTGGCCCGGTTCCTTGCCGAAATCCAGGTAAAGCATGCAACTGACCGCGTCGCAGCGCAGGCCGTCCGCATGGTATTCCCGGAGCCAGAACAGGGCGTTGGACAGCAGGAAGCTGGACGCCTCCCCCCGGGCGTAATCGAACAGCAGGGTTCCCCACTGGGGCATTTCCGCCCGGCGGGAATCAGCGTGCTCATAGCAGGGAGTGCCGTCAAACAGGCGCAGTCCGGCCTCGTCCTTGGGGAAGTGGGCGGGAACCCAATCCAGGATCACCCCGATGCCCGCCTGGTGCAGTTTATCCACCAGGTACCGGAGCTGGTCGGGAGTTCCGTAGCGGGAGGTGGGCGCGTAATAGCCGATAACCTGGTAGCCCCAGGAACCGTCAAAGGGGTGCTCCATCACCGGCATGAATTCCACATGGGTGTAGCCCATGTCCTGCAGGTAGGGAACCAGCTGATCGGCAATTTCGGCGTAATTCAGGATGCGTCCGTTCTCTCCCCGGCGCCAGGTACCCAGGTGCATTTCATAAATGTTCATGGGCCCGCGGACAGGCTCTTTTTCCTTCCGCGCCTCCATCCATTCCCTGTCATTCCATTGGTATTCCGACAGGTTCCGCAGCCGGCTGCCGTTGCTGGGCCGCAGTTCCATCTCAAAGCCGTAGGGATCGGCCCGCATATGCCATTCCCCGTCGGCGCAGAGGATGGCATATTTATAGGTGCGGAGCAGGTCCGCCGCTTCGGAGTCACTGTATTTTTCCGGATCGCGTTCGGGGCGGAACAGCGAATCCGGCAGGCGCAGCTCCCAGATGCCGTCATACTGCTTGGCCATGGGATATGCTTCCCTGTCCCAGCCGCAGAATCCTCCCACCAGGGAAACGCTCCGGGCATTGGGCGCCCAGACGGAGAAATGCCATTTCAGCTCCCCGTCCTCCTCTACGGGATGGGCGCCGAGAAAATCATATGCGTCCAGGCAGCTCCCGGTGTGAAAGCTTTCACGGCGCTGTCCGTCCGGCGGGTTGTACCACATACAGCCAGGCCCCCTTTTTTTCATTTTTTGTAAGGTGATTATACCATAGAAAAACAAAGCGCGCCGCAATTTGTTTTCCGCGGGAACAAAAGATATGAAATTTGCTGGGTGCAGGATACCGGCAGGAGTGGTATTATTTGGCAGGATGCCCCGCGGGCATCCCCCGCAGGCCCGCAGAAAACACGGCGGGAAAGCAGACAATATGAAGGTGATACCGTGTTTGGACTGGGAACAATTATCAATACACTGGCCATAGTCCTGGGAGGAGTGGCCGGACATTTCTTCGGAAAACTGCTGCAGGAACGCCATCAGACGTCCCTGACCGCGGCCTGCGGCATCAGCGTGCTGTTCATCGGTATCGCGGGGGCCATGCAGGGCATGCTCAGCGTCCGGGACGGTGTGATTACATCCGGCCGGGCCATGCTCGTGACTGTTTGCCTTGCCCTGGGTACGCTGATCGGGGAGGTCATCAATATCGAAGGGCTGTTTGAACGCTTCGGGGAATGGCTGAAGGTCAAGACCGGTAACGCGAAGGAAAAGGATTTTGTAAATGCCTTTGTCACAGCCTCCCTGACGGTCTGTATCGGCGCCATGGCGATTGTGGGTGCCATCCAGGACGGCATTCTCGGGGACTGGTCGATCCTTGCCACAAAAGCGGTCCTGGACTTTATCATCATCATGGTTATGACCTGTTCCCTGGGAAAGGGCTGCGGGTTTTCCGCCATTCCGGTGCTGCTTTTTGAGGGCCTGGTTACGCTCTTTGCCTCCCTGCTGAAGCCTGTCATGACAGACCTGGCGATGGATTATCTTTCCATGATCGGGTCCATCCTGATCTTCTGCGTGGGGCTGAACCTGGTATGGGGAAAGAAAATCCGGGTGGCAAATATGCTCCCGGCGGTGGTGCTGGCGGTGGCGGCGGCGTTTATTCCTGTTTAAGATCCCGGCGGGGATCTGTTTTCATGTTCAGGAGAATGACGGCCGTCAGGATCAGCGCGATTCCGAGGCCGGACAGGAAGGTCAGCGGCTCGGAGAAGACCAGGATCCCGACAAGCGTGGCCACCAGGGGCTCTATGGTTGCCAGGATGCCCGCTTTGCTGGCTTCCACGGTGCGCAGTCCCAGGGTATAGGCCAGGAAGGGAACCACGGCGGTGACCAGGCCGGTGAGAATGCAGAATAACACCAGCCCCGGCAGATCGGCCGCGGCGGAGAACTTTGAAACCATATCCGCCGGGGAGCAGACAAGCCACGAGCCGGCGGCGGCAAATACGAAGGTATATGCGGTCACGGTATACGGGGAATACTTCCGCAGGGCGACGGTGCCCAGGATGCTGTACAGCCCGTAGCCGATGCCGGAACCGAGGCCCAGCAGCAGGCCCTTCAGGGTCAGGCCGTCCCCGGAGAGTCCGGAGACCAGCACGCACCCGGCGAAAGCCAGGGCCAGGGCCAGCAGCTTGATCCTGTTCAGCTTTTCACGGAAAAACAGCACAGACATCAGCATGATCCAGATGGGCGAAGTATAAAGCAGGATGGCCGCAGTGGAAAGCGGCATCATGGTGATGGCGGAAAAATAGCAGACGGTGAAAAACAGGATGCTTCCGAATCCAAGCCCCAGGAAAAGCGGAATATCCTTCAGCCGGATCCTGAAGCCGGAACGCTCTTTGAAAAGCAGCAGCAGGCAGAAGGCCAGCGCCGCCACCGTGATCCGGAGCGAGACGATCTGGATGGGGCTGAAACCGAAGGCGCTGAGCCTCCGGACAAAAATCCCCATGCTGCCCCAGAAGCAGCCGGCCAGGATAATCAGGGCCGGCCCGTAATTCCGCTTGTTATCCGCCATGATGTATTCCTTCCTGTCTGTTTCCATAAACTGCCAATGATTATACCAGGAACCGGGGCATATGGCGGCAGCCTGCTGCAGAAAAAGCAGAGTAAAAGCAGGATCCCGGCGGATTGTTGCCTGTCCCCGCGGACCGGTGGTATGATATCTGTAAAGAAAGCGGAGTGAAGACGGGAACGGACGGAACCGCTCCGTCATTCCGTAAAGGATATATAAGGAGCAGAGAAGTATGATTGCCAATACACCGCCCATGGGCTGGAACAGCTGGGACTGCTACGGCGCGGCTGTAACGGAGGAACAGGTCCTGCAGAACGCAGATTATATGGCAAAACACCTGAAACCGTACGGCTGGGAATACGTGGTCGTGGATATCCAGTGGGCAGCTCCGCTGGCGGACGGCCATGAGTACCATCCCTTTTCGGAACTCCGGATGGATGAATACGGCCGGCTGGTCCCGGCGGAAAACCGGTTCCCCAGTGCAGCCGGGGGACAGGGCTTCCGTCCGCTGGCGGATCAGATCCACGCCATGGGGCTGAAATTCGGTATCCATATCATGCGCGGCATGCCCCGGACGGCGGCGCACCTGCATCTCCCGATTGAAGGCAGCGAAGCCACCTGCGACACGGCGGCCAATCCCCATTCCGTCTGTGCCTGGAACCCGGACATGTATGGCCTGAGATGCGAAACACCCCAGGCGCAGGCGTATTATGACAGCATTTTCCGTCTCTATGCCCAATGGGGCGTGGACTTTGTGAAATGCGACGATATTGCCCGGGAGTATCCGCACTGTGCCCGGGAAATTGAACTGATCTCCGCGGCGTGCCGGAACTGCGGGCGGGATATAGTGCTGAGCCTGAGTCCCGGCCCGGCGCCGCTGGAAAGGGCGGAGCACCTGAAGACCCGGGCGAATATGTGGCGGATCACGGATGACTTCTGGGACAGGTGGGAACTGCTGAAGGGCATGTTTGAACGGGCGGAGAAATGGTGCATCCATGCCGGCCCCGGACACTGGCCGGACGCGGACATGCTGCCCGTGGGCGCCCTGCGCCAGTGCAGCGATCCGGACGGATGGACGCAGTTTACCGAGGCGGAGCAGCGGACAATGATGACCCTGTGGTGCATGATGCGTTCCCCCCTGATGATCGGCGGGGAAATGACGAAGAATGACGAATTCACCCTGAAGCTGCTGACCAACGGGGACGTGCTGGACATTGAGAAGGAAAGCTGGTCGGCGCACCCGCTGTATACGACTGAAGATGAAAGCGCCTGGATTGCGCCCCGCAGGGACGGGACCGGCTATTACCTTGCGCTGTTCAATCTCAGCGACGGGGAGCGGACCGTCACCGTTTCCCTTCCGGAGCAGGACGCGGCCGGGATATCCGGCGCCCGGGAACTGTGGACCGGCAGGGAAACCGGAAAGACGGACCGGATTTCCGCAACCCTTCCCCCGCATGACGCGGCGGTATTCCGGTGCTTCCGGTAAGACGGGAGGGGTTTGGCTTTGAAACTGATTCTGAACGGAGGCGGGGATGGGAAAGCAGTTGAATCCGCCAGGCAGGCGCTGAACAGCGCCATTGATCCCCGCAAAAAAATCCTGTATATCCCCTTTGCCTGGCCGGACCCGGCTTACCGCGGCTGCCTGGAATTCATGACCGGCGAACTGGCGGACGTGGACAAAGCCGGCATTGAAATGGTGAAAACGCCCCGGGAGCTCATGGACCGGGTATTTACGGATTATGCCTGCCTGTATATCGGCGGCGGGAATACCTGGAAACTGCTGCAGGACCTGAAAACCTGCGGCGCCTTCGGACGGATCCGGCATTACCTGGAGAAGGAAGACGGGATTGTGTACGGCGGATCTGCCGGAGCCATCATTTTCGGCCGGGACCTGGATTCCTGCAGCACGGACGATGAAAATGAAGTCGGCCTGGAGGATCATACGGGTTTCAACATGCTCGGCGGCTGGTCCCTGCTGTGCCATTATACCAACAGGGATTCGGAACGCACGGAACGGAGCAGGCGTTATCTCCTGAAGCTGTCTGAAACAAAACCGGTCTATGCCATCCCGG
The DNA here is from genome assembly GCA_045111455.1 of Christensenellales bacterium. Taxonomy (GTDB): domain Bacteria; phylum Bacillota; class Clostridia; order Christensenellales; family Aristaeellaceae; genus Aristaeella. Next base: position 74,596 of record JBGUGL010000056.1, read on the forward strand.
AGGAGGATACGATCCTGGCGGAGGACGGCCGGATCGGGTTTATCGGAAGCAGGCCTTATTATGAATTCCGCGGGGGAACGGTTACGGAAAGGCAACCGGACCGGATATCCGCGGCCGGAAGGCAGCAAGCTGGGTTTTTCCGGTAAAACCGGCATTAATACACAGTAAAAAAGAGATCCTGCCGCAGGGGCAGGATCTTTCTTGCTTTGTCGGCAGCATTTCAGCCGTTGATATCGGAGTCCCTGTCAGGGGAAAGCACCTTCAGGGCCATGGGATCGTCCACCTGGTTCAGGGTGAGGGAGACCGTTACGGGCGTTTTCTCGCTGTTCTTCAGCCTGAAGGTGCTGTAATCCTGGAACCTGGTAGAAATGATACTGTCAGCCCCTACGGTGAGGATCAGGGTTCCCGTGGCCTTTTCCGCCGGAACGGTGCATTCCCGCCAGCCGAGCACGGAGCCGTCTTCCTGACGGATTTCCGTGCCGCCGGTGAAGGCAACAAAGGTGCCGTCTTCCAGGGTGATGCCGTCCTGGATGGTGCAGACGGGGGATTCCAGCCAGCGCTGGCCTTTGCCGTCCAGCCAGTCATGCTCCTTCTTTACATCCGGGGAGTAGGCTTTGACATCTCCCTCCACCCAGTTCTCCACCTCATTGTCCCATTGAATGGACGCGTCGGGAGCTCCTTCGTGGAGCTGAATCAGGTCTGTGGAGGGGCCGATTTTATAGGCGACAAATACCAGGTCGCCGGTATAGAAAGCCTGGCCCACCTCAAAGGCAATGCCGTTGTCCGCGGTCGCGGAAGCCGATACTTTTTCGGCTACCTGATCGAGGATGGAAAGCCGCTCATCCGCGAATTCGTCTTCGGCCATCCGGCCGAAGAAGCCGGGCTCGTCAGCGGAAGAGACAGCATGGAAAGCCGTCATCAGGGCCAGCAGGAGCAGTAACAGGGCAGGGATTTTTCTTTTCATTGTTTCTCTCCTTCCGATTGGAATCAGGGTGAAAACCCCTTACATATATGCAGACGAGGAAGACCCCCGTTTTGTTCCGCCTCCGCCGCCGGGCTCAGCCCCTGCGCAGGCTGCGGATATTGCCCGGAAAGGCCTGAAGCCGGTGCGAAAAAATGACTGGAAAAAACCGGAGGATATGTTATGATGGATGCCGGTATGATTTACGAAGACCGGTGAAAACAGAACAGGCCGGATGTGTCCCTGCAATCTGCATTACGGAGGATAAGGATATGTCAAAGCAAAACGTCTATGACAACAAGGATTTTTTTGAGAACTTCCGAAGCAGCCGGGACAGGGAGGTTAATTTCAACGACTGTATTGAAACGCCGATCCTGCTGGCCATGCTTCCGGACCTGCACGGAAAGGAGATCCTGGATATCGGCTGCGGCATGGGGCAGCATGCGAAGCAGTATGCCGACATGGGCGCGGCCTCCGTGCTGGGAATCGATATCTCGGAGAAGATGCTGGAATACGCCCGGGAGCATAACAGCGCGGAGAATATCACCTATCAGCGGATGGCCATGGAGGATATTGAAACGATCGGCCGGTCCTTTGACCTGGTGACCAGCTCCCTGGTTTTTGATTACATTGAGGATTTCGCCGGGCTCATGCGGAAAATCAGCAATCTGATGAAGAATGACGCGGAGTTTGTTTTCAGCATGTCCCATCCGATCGTGACGGCATGGGACGGCGCCTACGACCGGTATACCCGCACGGAAACGGGGGAACGCCTGTACGCGAACCTGCGGAATTACTGCGTGGAGGGAAAGCGGAAAGTGGACTGGGTCGTCAATGGCTATGAGTGCTATCACAGGACGGTTTCCAGCCTGATCAACGCGCTGATCGGGGCGGGACTTGTGATTGAGGAATGCCAGGAGGCCCATATTTCGGACGAGATGCGTCAGCAGTATCCCGCCCTGTTCGGCGGAACCATCCACCGGCCTGAATTCATCTTTTTCAGGTGCCGGAAGAACCGGGGAAAATGAGATCTTTCTGCTTCGGGACAGGAGAGGATTGAAAGATATGGACAGGGAACCTGCGGAAACAATCCGTGAGATCCCGGCTTCGATCGCTGCGGTGCTCGGCAGCCGGGCCGGAAAAACGGACGGGCTCGGGAAATCCGGGGCCCGGGTATTGCTTTTTGACGATTATGTGCTGAAGATCCGCCCCGCGGATGACTGGGATACAGCGGACGTGAAAATCCTGGAATGGCTTGCCGGAAAAGCGCCGGTTCCCCGGGTGGCGGCCCATGAGGTGCGGGACGGGCTGGACTGGCTGCTGATGACGCGGATCCGGGGAAAAGAGCTCTGCAAACCCGAGGTCATGAACCGTCCGGTGCTGCTGCTGGACTGCATGGCGGAGGCGCTGCATACGCTGTGGGCCATTCCGGCGGCGGACTGCCCCTTTGAAAGGACCGTGGCGGACAACCTTTCCCATGCGGAAGCGGCGATCCTGTCCGGGCACTTTGATCCTTCGGACTGTGAACCGGAAACCTTCGGCCCGGGCGGATTTGAGGATCCGAAAGCCCTGCTGGACTGGCTGAAAAGCCACCTGCCGCCCCGGGACCGCGCGGTAACCCACGGGGATTTCTGCCTGCCGAACCTTTTCACGGACGGACAGCGGTTTACGGGCTTCATTGACGTGGGCAATGTGGGCGCCGGCGACCGCTGGATGGACCTGGCCCTGGGCTGGCGGAGCCTGAAGCACAACAGCGACGGGCATTACGGGAAGGTTTATCCGGATATCAACCCGGATGACCTGTTCCGGGCGGCCGGGGTTGCGAAGGATGAAGAGAAACTCCGCTATTACATCCTGCTGGATGAGCTGAACTGAGCTGTTCGGGAAAGGGATCAAAAGGAAATGAACGGACAATTACAGGATCAGAGGGAAAGCACCTGGACCCGTTTCCCGGTGCTGTTCCTGACGGCATTCATCTGCTGCGTTTTATGGGGAAGCGCTTCCCCGGCCATCAAAATCGCTTATCAGCTGTTCGGAATCGGGCCGGAGGATACCGCGTCCCGGATCATGCTGGCCGGCGCCCGGTTTATGATCGCCGGCGCGATGACCATCCTTTTCGGCTCACTCCTAGCCCGGAAGCGGCTGGTTCCGCACAGGGCCTCCTGGAAGCATGTCGGCATCCTGGCGCTGGTGCAGACCGTGGGACAGTATTATTTTTTCTTCATGGCGCTGGCCAATATCTCCGGGGTCAGGGGTTCCATTATCAACGCCTCCGGCAACTTTATCGCGATTCTTTTCGCGGCATTCCTGTTCCGCTTTGAGCGGATGACGCTGAAAAAGATTGCCGGTTGCGTGGTTGGCTTTGCCGGGATCATTGTGATCATGGGCGGATGGAAGGCCCTGGTTTCCGGCGGGGCCATGACGCTGGCCGGGGAGGGCGCCATGCTGGCGGCGGACGTGTTCTACGGCATTTCCGGCTGCCTGATCAAAATCTATTCCCGGGACGAGAATCCCGTGACCCTCAGCGGATACCAGTTCCTGGCAGGCGGCGTCATCCTGTTTGCCATCGGCGCCCTGATGGGCGGTCAGCTGCACTTTGAGACGGCGGCCTGCTGGGGCAATCTCCTTTATCTCGGCCTGATCAGCGCCGGGGCCTATACCCTCTGGGGCGTGCTGCTGAAACATAATCCGGTGAGCCGGGTATCCATTCTCGGGTTTATGAATCCCGTGATGGGCGTGCTGCTGTCCGCACTCTTCCTGGGGGAGGGCAGCGAAGCCTTTTCCCTGACAGGCCTGCTGGCCATACTGCTGGTCAGCGCGGGCATCATTCTTGTGAATATCGGCCAGCAGAAACACCGGACGGTCCGGAAATGAAACGGAGGAGAAACAAATGCTGACAGTTTCCGCACGTTCAGACACTGACAATCCTGAATACCTTTCTCCGGAAGCGCATCACCTGGCAGTTGACTGCACTGTGACGGAAGGGAACGGATCCGCGGAGGCGCCGTTCCTGCACCGGGTGATGATCCGCAATGACGGAAGCGCATCCTGGAGCGGTGTCATCCGGCTGGCGCTTCGCTTTGAAGCGGAAGCTCCCCGCTTTTTTATGCCGGGCTTCCTGTACGGAACGAACCGGGGAGAGGCGCCGCTGCAGACGGGCAGCAAGGCGCCCCGCCTGCGGAAGGGGAATCCGGATTTTCCCGCATCCTCCTGGTGGATGACCCGGAGTGACAGGCTGTCCCATCCGGCGGTTTTTGCCTTTACCGGGGAAAGGATTACCGGCCTTTGCGCATCGCCCTATTTTGTCAGGGCGGACGGCCGGATCACCGCATGGGCTCCGGGCGTGTCCGGCGACTGGCTGCAGTATGCAGGCTTCGGCTGTGACCTGGACCGGAGGGAAATCAGCTACACCCTGGGCTATGAAAACGCGCCCTGGTTTTTCCTGAATTCCCGCCATTATTCTCCGCGGGCGCCTCTGGCCGGCAACCGTTTCTGCCTGGCGCCGGGCGAGGAAGTCTGTTTCACGGCGGCGGAGTTTTCCTATCCGGCGGCCTGCGAAACCGGGCTGAACGCAGCCCTGCGGAAAGTCTACAGCCTGTATCATGAGCCGCCGCGCCGGTGCCAGCCTTCGGAATCCGCTGTCAGGACGATTGCGGAAGCCGTCGGCAGCGCTGCCTGGCTGCCCCGGTACCGGGCCTATGCCGGGTTCGTGTTCGACAAACCGGACAGTCAGGAGGTGCGCCTGCTTCCCTCCATTTCCTGGACAAACGGCCTGGCGGCCGCTGTTCCGATGCTGGAAGCATCCCTCCGCCTGCATCGGGAGGATCTGCGGAACCAGGCGCTGCAATGCATCAGCCATATTGTGCAGACGAGCATCAATCCCCGGAACGGCCTTCCCTTTACGGCGGAAATTGAGGGCACATGGTGCAACCGGGGATGGTGGTATGATACACAGCCCGTACCCGGCCATGCCGCCTACCTGGTCGGACAGGCTGTTTATCTGATCCTGAAGGCATATCTGTTCGAGGAACAGCTTTCCGGGGAAAAGCACGGGGACTGGCTGGAATATGCCCGGAAGGTCCTTTTTGTAACGGAGCAAAGCCGGAACGGAGACGGTGAATATCCGTATATCTTTTCGGAGGAAACCGGAGCGGGATTGTGCTATGATTCCCTTTCCGGCGCATGGTGCCTGGCAGCGGCGGCCCTGTACTGCGCGCTGAGCGGGGAAACCGGCCGGCTCGTGGACCTGATGGACAGCGAACGGTATTATTACCGCGCGTTCGTTTCCCGCATGGAATGCTACGGCGGACCGCTGGATATTGACAAGCAGACAGATTCGGAAGGAATCCTGGCCTATATCCGTGCCGTCCGCTGGCTGCATGAAATCACCCGGGAGCCGGAGCTCCTGGATCATATGAGGGATGCGCTGGAATATGAGTTCACATTCAAGTTCTGCTACAACTCCCCGATCAAGGTTCCGCCCCTGAGCCGGGTTGGGTGGTCCAGCTGCGGCGGGAGCATTACCTCCGTATGCAATCCCCATATTCATCCGATGTCCAGCTCCGTGATTGACGAACTCCTGTACTATACAGAGCAGACGGGGGACGAATATATCCGGAGCAGGCTGGAGGATACGGTCCTGTGGAGCTGCCAGGTCAGCAACACGCGGGACAGGGAGTACGACTACGGGAAAACCGGCTGGATGAGTGAGCGCTTCTGCCACAGCGAAGGGCTCCTGACCGAAACCTATCCGGACGGTTCCCCGGCAAGCACGTGGTTTGCCCTGATGCCCTGGGCCTGCGGGTGCATCCTGGAAGGCCTTGCCGGAGACTGGTGGGACCTGGACAAATAAATCAGGCGGCCCTTTGATTCAAAGGGCCGCCCGTTTTTTTGCCTGCGGTTTTACCCGGACTTTACTGTGCCAGGGATCCGTACTGGCTGACGGCTTCGTCAACGGTAAGGGCTCCGGTGCCTACCAGGTAGGCCGCGTTCCGCACCTGCCTGGCCAGGGGATCCGTAATGCCGATGACTTCCGGGGACAGGACCCGTTCCGCGGGTACCCGGCCGAAAGGCTCGTACACGGAGTCAAAGGACAGGTCCGTTGTGGGCGTCACCAGGCGTTTCACCGAGGCCATCCTGTTCAGTTCCTCCCGGGAAATCAGGAAACGCATGAATTCGTTTGTCATGTCCAGGTTGTCGCAGGCTTTGTTGACCGAAAATTCCACCGAGGGACTGTCCACAAAATATCCGCCGGCTTCCGACAGGGGAACGGGGGTGAAGGAATAGGTGAAAGGCGCTTTGGAAAACGCCTCGGACTGGCTTTCCCGCTTTGCTGTTCCGGACACGGTATCACCCGTGCAGATCATCATGGGAACGTCCCCCTCAAAGAAGCGGAGAATAACCTGCGTATAGTTGTCGCTGATCTTTCCGCATTCCTCCAGGTTGATATACCCTTTTTCGATCAGCTGCATCATCTGTTCCAGGCCCCGGCGCATGCACCCGCCCGCGGCAGGATCCATGCTGTTCGCGGCTTTCAGCGCTTCAGGGTCGCCGGCCAGGGCGGCCACGACTTCCGGATACACCAGGTTGTTCATCAGGCAGCCGGAGGAATCCGCACTGTAGCCCATCATGGGGCTGGCATATCCCTTCGCGAGGAAAGCCTCGCAGACCGCCAGCAGCTCCTCCCAGGATGAGGGCACCTGAAGCCCTTCCTTCCGGAACAGGTCATTGTTTACCAGCATGCCGTAGTTCCGGGCAAAGACCGGCACCATCAGCAGCTGTCCGCCGGCATCGCGGTTCAGCAGGCTGGGACGGATGCATTCCAGGTCCAGGCCCAGTTCCGGGTCTGAAAGATTCTCCATATGACTGACGACCGTCTGATACTTTTCATCTCCGTACATCCACGGATAGGAGAAGAAGATATTCGGTGCGCTGCTGCTTTCCAGGATGGTTCCCAGCAGGTTGTTGTAGTCGTCCGGTTTCACGTAGCTCAGCTCCACGTCGGGATAGAACTCGTTGAAACTGTCAAACTCCGCCTCCAGCGCCTCAAAGTTGGAATAGCTGCCGACCACCGTGATCCCGCAGCTGGTGCCGGTGTCCAGCTTCGGCTGAAAGCTTCCGGCATCCGCCCGGGCTCCGGAAAGGAAGGCCGCCGGCGCAAGAACGAGCGCCATGGCCAGGAAGACGCAAAGCATTTTTCTCATTTTCTCTTTTCCTCCTTGATTCTGCGAATTTCCCTGATCACCAGTTTCAGGTCGATCGGTTTGGCAATATGTCCGTTCATGCCGGCCTTCAGACACTCCGTTACGTTTTCGGAGAAGGCGTCGGCGGTCATGGCGATGATGGGAATGGAGGCAGCCCATTTGTTTTCCATTCCGCGGATTTTCCGCGTGGCATCCAGGCCGTTCATTTCGGGCATCTGGATATCCATGAAGATGAGGTCATAGGATCCTTCCGCGGCGGCGGCCATCTTCTCTGTGCAGATCCGTCCGTTCTCCGCCCGTTCGGATGTGATGCCGTACATCTCCAGCATGGCGGAGATGATCTCCCAGTTGATGTCGTTGTCCTCGGCGATCAGGATATGCATACCGGCCAGGTCGGAACAGTCATCCTCCTGCTCCAGGGCTGTTCCTTCCGTTCCGAGCAGCTCGTTGATCCGTTCATACAGTTCGGACCGGAACAGCGGTTTGCTGATGAACCCGTTCACCCCGGCTTCTTTCGCTGCCTCCTCCGCGTCCGACCAGTCATAGGCGGAGGTCAGCAGGACCGGGACAGGCGCATCGATGGCTGCCCGGATGCGCCGGACTGTTTCGATGCCGTCCATCTCCGGCATCTTCCAGTCCAGGATGACCGCGCTGTAATCCTTTCCTTCCTCATGCCTCTTTAAGATCATATCCAGCGCTTCCGCGCCGCTCTTCGCCGCCTCTGCATGGATGCCCAGGGATTCCAGCGTATCCGCCGCGGTTTCCAGCTGGACCGGATCATCGTCCGCGATCAGGATATCCACGTTTTCGAAACGCATCTCCTCCAGGTGCTTTTCCGCAATCGGCAGGTCCAGAGCTACGGTGAAGGTGGTGCCTTTTCCCTCTTCACTCCGGCAGTCGATGGTGCCGTCCATCAGCTCCACCATCTGCCGGGTAATGGCCAGGCCGAGGCCGGTGCCCTGGATGCTGTTGACCCGGCTGTCCGTCTGGCGGGAGAAGGGCTGGTACATCCGCTCCAGGAATTCCGGCGTCATACCGATGCCGGTGTCCGCCACGCAGTAGACCAGTTTCACACAGCCGTCCTTTTCGCTCTTCTCCTCCCGCAGGTCCACGGATATGCTGCCGCCCGGCATGGTGTACTTGATGGCGTTGGAAAGGATATTGATATAAATCTGGTTCAGCCGCAGCTGGTCCGCGTAAAGGTATTCATGCTCAATGTGGTTGGTCCGGACATTGAATACAAGGTTTTTCTCCCTGATCATGGGCCGGGAGATGTTCATCAGGTTCTGCACGGTCTCCACCAGGGAGAAGGTCAGCGGATTCAGGGAGAGTTTCCCGCTTTCCACCTTGGAAATATCCAGGATATCGTTGATCAGCGTCAGCAGGTGGTTGCCGGCCAGGCTGATTTTCCGCAGGTTTTCCGATACCGCTTCCTTATCCCCCGGATTCTTTTCGGTAATGGCGGTCAGGCCGATGATGGCGTTCATCGGCGTGCGGATATCATGGGACATGGTGGAAAGGAAATCGGTCTTGGCTTTGCTGGCGGCTTCCGCCTCCCGGGCCATGACCCGGAGTTTGTTGTTGATGGAATGCATAAACAGGTAGTCCATCACCAGCAAGAGCAGCAGGCCGAAGCTGATAACCCCGATCAGGAGCCAGTCCTCCGTGGCCGAGCTCAGGTCGCTGACCGGCGCGGAACTCAGCAGCACCCAGCCCTTGGTGGAGGTAACGGGAGTAAAGGCGACAATGCATTCCCGGCCCTTTGAATCCTGCATGGTAAAGGAGCCCGTTCCGGACAGGATCTCCTCAAACAGCTGCTGCTGCACCGTGATGCCGGGCTGGTTGTAGGATTTGTAGAATTCGAAGAAGCTGGTGTTTTTAAAGGAAGATCCTTTGATGACATAGTTGCTTTCCGTGTCGATAATGGAAATATCCTCGTGCTCATATTCTTCCTGGGGGAATATCCATTTTTCCTTCAGGCTGGAGGTGGGAACGATTCGCAGCAGGTAGGCCTGCTTCCGCTCCCCGGTTTCCGCGTCCCGTACGGTGATCCGGTTGCAGAAGGCCAGGGACTGTTCCCCGTTCAGGGGATTCGTGTAGGTGCGGGTGATGTTGATGGCCGTACCGAGATCCGCAATCCAGGCGCCGTCCCCGAGCAGCTCCATGCGCCTGTAGGAAACAGCGTAATCATCCGCGGTATTCAGCCTGGGACGGGTGGAAAAGCCTGACAGGGTTTCCGTGTCAATCAGGTGGGCGGACGTGGAGGGATTGGCGTGGGTGGCCCGGACATACGCGGCCGCTTCCTCCAGGGTCATGTCCCGGCTGTTAATATACTGTGCCCAGTTGTCACAGATGCCCTGTTCTCCCTCCAGGTAGTTTCCCGTCACCTGTTCCATGGCAATGGTGGAATTGACAAAATGCTCCACCTGGTACCGGTAGTTTTCCCTTTTTTGGTAGTTGGAATACAGCGCGACGAAGATCAGCATGGCGATCATCAGGGCCACGTTCGCCGTGACAATCCATGATGTTTTGAGACGCTTCATTTCAGCAGCTCCTCCGGGAATGAAAGAATAACAGGGTAAACCCTTTCCTGGATCGGGGGACAGCCCCGGTATGCTTCTTTTTTCTGCAAACGTTATTCCGGCGGTTTGCCGGGCTTTCCTGTCCGGTTTCAAACAGGAAACAGCAAATATAGACAGCCCGGCAAGTATATTTGTATTATATTATATGTGCCAATTCGGACAATGTCAAACCGCGCCGGAAGGAACCGGGGGAGACGGGGCACCGGCCTGTCCTGAAAAAAAACGGAACAAAACAGCAGGCGCCGTCGTCTGTTAATCTGTATGAATCTTTTATGGCAAGGAGGTAAATGAACATGAAGAAGCATACCGGAAAGATGGCAATGATCGCACTGGCGGCCCTGCTGCTGATGATTCTCAGCGGCTGCAGCAGCGCACAGGACAGCACAACCGTGGCAGCGGAACCTGAGGTTCTGACGGCTGTCCCTGTCTCCGAAGCAGAGACTGAAGTTCCGATTGCTGTTCCTGTCATCGAAGCGGAGCCAGAAGGATTGCCGGATGTCACGAACGAAACCCGGAGACAGGACGGCGAGCGTTTTGAGGGCGTAATCATGCTTGAGGGCATGCAGGAAACCGTCAAATACGAGCATGTCAGGAATGATTCCCTCGGAATCGAACTTGACTATGACTATGAAAACTTTGAACGGCACAACGATTCGGGCAGCGAACGTTTTGTTTCCCGCTATGATGCCGGAACTTCCCTTGATATCGGATATTCACCGGAAAGCGCCGAAAAGATGGCGGATTCCTTCGCCGAGACCTTTTCAATGGCGTACGATATCGTCAGGGAACCGTGCACGCTTGCCAAAGCGGGCAGCTGCATACGGATCGATGCTTCCGCCACAAAGGACGGCCAGACGCCGGACCTGCTGCAGGCGGTGTATATTATCCCGGCCGGCGAAGGCAGCATTGTTGCCGGCATGCAATACTCCTTTGAAGCCGCGGACGGCTTTGGAAAACGGTTCAATGAAATCCTGAACACCCTTGAGGTTATCGGCAGGAACAACTGATTTTGCCGGCCATTCAGGAAGGCGCCTCTTCGGAGGCGCTTTTTTATCATGAATCGCTGCCGTACTGCTGAATCCGGGCACAAAGGAAAAAAGGCTGACGCTGCAGATGAGCGGAGCCTTTTACCCGGCGGTTCTTCCTGCCGGCGCGGTAATGACCTGCATTTTCTGATCCGCGCGGAATCCCTGCCGCGCTGAACGCTGCCGGTTCCTGTTACTGGGCTACGTCAAAATCCTGGTGAATCACTTCGATTTCCAGGTTTTCGTTCAGTGTGACGGTGGTGGCGTAGAAGTCAAATCCGTTGCTGTTCTTTTCTTTTTCGGCTTTGACGGCCAGGATGTTTTCAAGGCCTTCGGTCACAGCCGCTTCCTCCGTATCCGGGTCGGAATTGTCCTCATACCGGATATTGGCGGCTGCCGGAAGGTGTAGAATGCCGAACGCGTGCATATACCGCCGGTCATCGTCCGTGCTCTGGGCGATCATATCCTCGTCGCCGACCTGGAAGAATACGATCTCATACCCGTCTTCCGTAACAATCAGGATATCGCCGCTTTCCTCTTCGGTTTTTTCCCTGACCTTATACGGCCTTCCGCCGGCCAGGACGGTATCCCCGGCCTCCAGTTTTTCAATCAGGTCGACATCGAACCGGTCGTCATCATAGAGGATGACCGTAAAGGTTCCTGTCAGTTCGTCATATTCGCCGACGGTGGCGGAGACCATGGTTCCGGCCAGGCCGTCGGTTTCCGTGCTTTCGGGTTCAACGGTCTTTGCCAGGGCCGGGGAAAGTGTGAAGACCAGCACAGCGGCCAGGATCAGGGATATGATTTTTCTCATGTTTTTTCCTCCTTTTTGCTGTCCGGCGGGCGGATGCATCAAAATAAAACCGATCCGCCTGCTTTTTTATCTGTTCCTGTCTCCAATCGTCTGCTGTTACTTTAGCAGATCCGGGATAAAAGTGCAAACGGGATAAAAAACCTGCCGCGGCGCCGATTTTCCACCCATTATGCCCGGGAATATGTTATGATTGGAATCGAAACACCGGCCAGGGCTTTTCCATAAAACTGTCACTTTGATTTTTACAGGGAGAAGACCCGGCTTCATCGTGAGCAGAAGCCCGGAAAATGTATGCCGGAGGAGATATTTCCATGACAGATTTTTCAGTAATTACCGCCTGCGGAGAATGCTGCACAGGATGTGAAAAGAAAAAGAAAGGCATATGTCCGGGATGTATCGAGGCGGACGGCCGCGTTCCCGAATGGGCACAGTCGGGAAGATGCAGGATACATGCCTGCACGAGGGAGCACGGCGTACAGTTCTGCGGGTTATGCGCGGAGTTTCCCTGCGGGAAGATCCCGCAGCTGATCCCATGGAATCCCCGCATCATTGAGCACCTGAGCGCCCTCCGGGATGAGTATAACAAACAAAACGGGATTGCGCTGTGACCGGCGCCGGGCAGAATATCGGGAGGAAATACATGAAAACCGTTACCTATCATAAGCTGGTCCGCGACAGGATTCCGGAGATCATCAGGCAATCCGGAAAGCAATGTGACTGCTCCGTGCTGCCGGAAGAGGACTATCTTCTCCTGCTGGACCGGAAACTGGACGAGGAGCTTCAGGAATACCAGGAAAGCAAATCCATGGAGGAACTGGCTGACCTTCTGGAAGTGATGCATGCCGTTGCCCTGGCCCGCGGCAGTTCCATGGAAGAGATTGAGCGAATCCGGATTCAGAAGGCGGAAAAACGCGGAGGATTCGCAAAGCGGATCCTGCTGGAGTCCGTGACTGAAGAGTAAATTGTTTATAAGGGGAAATATGCGAATCGGATTGGTTTCATACCGGTGCGAAAACCGGAACACCGCGTTCAATATGGGGCAGATTGAACTGGCCATGAAGCGTTCCGCGGGAAAAGCGGACCTGCTTTGCTTCGGCGAGGCGTTCCTGGCGGCGGACGATGTCCTGATGATCAATCCGGTGGACAGCCATCCCCGGAACCACGGCGGTTCCTTTCACTTTCACCGGGGGAAGACCGTGGCGGCCCTTCCCTTTGACCGGGAAGGAATCCTGACGGTGGATATTCCGTAACGGAAAGATTTCGCGGAGACAGGGAACGGCTCGGTATCTCCTTCCTGAAACATATGGCAAATCGAAGTTTCCGGAGGAAAATACCATGCTGAAGGTCATCGCGGTCCTGAATCTTACACAGCTTCCAGAAGCGCCGGATCCATCATAATCCGCAGGAGTGTCCAGTCAGCCATCTCAATTGTATCCTCGAACTCGTTGAACCTGGGATTTGCAATCACCATGATTGCGCCTTCCGGAGGGCATTCGTCGCTCATGAAGTTGATGATCATGCTGTCCTCACCGTTGCCCGAAAAGAGATTTACGGTGCCGGTCTCATCTGCCGCAATGGCGAGAACCGGATTGAGAATATGGGTGATCTTCAGAAGCACCATGCAATCGCCGCATTCTCCCTTTGCATCCAGCCATTCCCGGATGGTGACGAATTCAGGTCCTTCTTCGGCATGCGCGAAGCATGAAAGTGAAATGAGGATGAGGACAATGGAAAGCGCCAGTGCAACGGCTTTCTTCAACGGGGGTCAACTCCTTTCTTTTTGTGCACTTGTCTGATATTGACCATCATAAACGATTTCCCTGTATTGCGCAACAGCGCCGGCGGCGGATCTCGGGAAGACCGTCGCCGGAACGGAAACTGAGAAGCAAAACGGGATTTGCCGATTAGAGTGTTTATGTTGGACAGGAATAAGGAGTATAATACCGGTGAAGGAGGCAGGGAACGGATATGAATAAAATCCTGGCGCGCAGGATCGGCATGTCATTGTGCGGCGTTATCATCTGCGCGATTGCTGTGGGCTTTTTCAAGATGGCGGCCTTTGGCGTGGATCCCTTTCAGAGCCTGATGAGCGGACTGGACCAGCTGATTCCGATTCCCTTCGGAACGCTGTATGTGATCGTCAACGGCGTACTGCTGGTTTTCAGCCTGGTTTTCAACCGGCATAACATCGGCATCGCCACTTTCATCAACCTGTTCCTGCTCGGATATATTACCCAGTTCTCCCTGGAAACGCTTCAGGGATGGTTTCCGGCGCCGGGCATCGGGCTGCGGATCCTGTTCCTGCTCATCGGAATCGTGGTGATCTGCATCGGCAGCGCGCTGTACATGACGGCCGATCTGGGCGTTTCAACCTATGATTCCGTGGCGATTACCATGTCCGGCAAATGGAAATGGGGGAAATTCCAGTATGTCCGGATCGCAACGGATATTGTGTGCGTGGTGCTGGGTACCGCGGTTTTCCTGATCGGAGGCGGATCCTGGAGCAGGGTGCCGGAATTCGTAGGTGTCGGAACAATCATTACAGCATTCTTTATGGGCCCCCTGATTGAGTTCTTCAACGTGCACATCGCCAGGCCGTTATTGGCGGGAAGGCGGCAGTAGGCCTGACAGCGGGAACCGGATCATTGTTTCTGACAGGGAAGGGGAGATCAGGATGAACATGGAATGGACAGACGGTTTCAGGATCTTCGTAAGCGCAGGCCGGGACCGTAAAGTGACTGTCTCCGCTAACAGGGAGGGCCTGCTTTCCCTTGCCGGCCAGCTGAAGGCCCTGGCGGAGGGAATGCCGGGGGATCATATCCATTATGATGAGTATAACTCCCTGGAAAAAGGGTCGGCGGAGCTGATTATTGAAAAAGTGAAGTGAATCGGGGAACGATAAACCGGTGGCTTCACAGTTTGGCGGATGATACTGATGCGCTTCGGGCAACTGAACCGGAAGCTGACCGGCTGAGGCAATAACCGTTTTTTATTATTTTTTTCTGACGGAGGTTAACCGGATGATCATCCACTCCTTTGATCCGGACAGCGAGGCAATCATTTCCCCGGCTTCAATTTTCGGGGAACAGAAGAAGATCTGCGATACCGCTATCGCGACTTTTTCCCGGGAGATCTATCCTGCCGTTCTGGAACGGTATCCGCATGAACAGATTGCGGAGATAAGCGCCGCGAACCGCATAAGGCCGGTCCATCTCCTGACGCTGGAGGAGGACAGGAAGGTTGTATTTTACCTGTCTGAAATCGGCTCAGCCATGGCGGGTACGGATGTGATTGAGATCAACTGGAAAACCGGAGCAAACAAGTTTATCCTGTTCGGATCCGCGGGGGCGCTGGATAAAGAAGCAACGGCAGGGAAATATGTTATCCCGACTGCGGCATACCGTGATGAGGGCTTGTCATACCACTATGCACCGCCGGCTGATTATATATCCGTCCCGAATGCGGACTGCCTTGCTGAATTCTTTTCAAAGCATCATCTTCCCTTTGTGAAGGGAAAGGTATGGACCACAGACGCCATATACATGGAAACAAGGGAATTGGTCAGGCAGCGCAAAGCCGACGGCTGCATTGCCGTTGAAATGGAGCTGGCCGGCGTACAGGCTGTCTGCAGCTATCACGGGCTTGAACTGTACGATTTTCTTGTAACCGGCGATGTGGTGGATCAGCCGGTATACTCGCCGGAGGGACTTAAGGAGGCAAATCATTCCTTCGATAAATTTGACATCGCGGTGATGATTGCAAACAGCATATAAGGGGAACGAAAAGGACCGTCCTTCTCCTTCTCCGGGACTGTCAGGGATACCGCCCTGACTTTTTTTATTTTGGCTATTGACAACTATATCGGGACTCGATATAATCATATCACGATATATCGAACACCGATATATCGAACAACGATGGAGGTGAACAGCATATGCCGGGAACTCCTGCATTGACAGAAGCGACGTATTATATCCTGCTGTCGCTTTACAGGCCGAGGCATGGATACGGAATTATGCAGCAGACAGAGGAGCTGTCCCGCGGGCGGGTAAGGCTGGCCGCCGGAACGCTGTACGGTGCGCTGAACACGCTTTGCGATAAGGGCTGGATTGCCCTGAAAACCGTGGATGAGGACAGCCGCCGGAAGGAATACCTGCTGACAGACAAAGGAAGGGAAATCCTGATCAATGAAGTAAAGCGCCTGAAGGAACTGGCGCAGAACGGCGAGATGATACTGGGGGAGGAATTGTGAGATGGACAGGAAAACAGTAACCAGATGGTTCTGGGTATGGCAGTTTGAAAAGGAAGAGGAATGGCTGAACGAAATGGCGGCCGGCGGCTGGGCACTGGAATCCGTCGGGTTTTGCAGGTACACCTTTGTCAGGTGTGAACCCGGAACATATACCGTCCGGACAGAAATGCATCCCTATGACGAGCAGTATGTACGTTTCATGGAAGAAACCGGCGCGGAATATGTCGGACGGATGATGATGTGGATCTATTTCCGCAAGAAAACAGAAGACGGAGTCTTTGACCTGTACTCCGATATTGATTCCAGGATCTCCCATCTGGACCGCATCAGCAAAGTGCTGCTGGCCATCGGCGGCGCGAACCTGGTGATCGGCGTGGTCAACTCATTCAATCCCGTTGCCCGTGCCGGCTGGGTGAACCTGCTGTGTTCCACGCTCCTGATGTACGCCCTGGGGCGGATTCACGGCAAAAAGGAAGCGCTTGAAAAAGAACGGGAACTGCACGAATAACAGGGTAAAGGAAGCAAAAACCATGAATAATAAGACTTTGAATATGTTGCTGAATATTGCCGGCGCCGGGCTGGGGGTGGCGGGACTGATCCTGATCCTGCTTTCCATTTTTACGGAGAAAGACACCCTGAAATGGGGCATGCTCTGTGTGGCGCTTGGAAGCATCCTGGGCTTCATCCGGATGCTGCGGAATAGAAAAACGCCGTAACCGGGAACGGCAGGGACAGTCCCTGTCGTTCCATTAGTATAACAAACACAGGAGGAGATATCATGGAAAAGAAATGCAGCAAATGCGGCGGGGAACTGGCTGAGGGCGTATTGCTGGAGGCTGCTGGCTTTCATTCGGTGATCTTTACACTGCCGGAAGAACTGACAAAAATAAAAAAGAAAAAAACCGGTGTGATCTGTGATGCCTGCACGGAATGCGGAAGGATTGAAAACCTTCGCCTGGAAGATCCTTCAATATTCAGGAAAGCCTGATCAATAATCTGTCTGATCAACAAACCGGAAGCGGTTCTTCCGGGAAATCAGTTTGCGGTTTTGAAACGATAAGGAGAGTCCAGGCATGAATTATTTTGTTGAAGGATTACAGGGGAGCGGCAAGAGCACCCTGGTTCAGAAGCTTTCTGATATGAATCCCGGCTGTACCGCCGTCCGGGAAGGGGAATACTCCCCGGTGGAGCTCTCCTGGTGTGCATATGTTGAGGACGGTCAGTATCGCAGGATCCTGGAAAAGTATCCGGAGCTGCGCACGCAGATTGAGGGAAAAACATATTCTGAAGGATGCAGGAAGGTGATCTGCTATACGAAGATCATCACGGAGAACCGGGATTTCTACCGGGATCTTGAACAGTATGAAATATATAACAACCGGCTTCCTTTCGATGCGTTTCAGTCGATTGTGCTCGGGCGTTACAGGAAATGGAACTCAGATTGTATGATCTTTGAGTGCTCTCTGTTCCAGAACACCGTGGAGGATATGATCCTGTTCCGGCAGGCAGGGGATGAAGAGATCCTGGCATTTTACAGGCAGGTCCGGGAAGCGCTGGGCGGGAAAGAATACCGCATTGTCTATCTGCAGGCAAAGGATATCCGTGGGAACCTGGAAACCATCCGGAAAGAAAGATCGGACGAACAGGGAAATGAACTTTGGTTCCCGATGATGACAGGATTCTTTAACGACTGTCCCTATGCCAGATCCCGCGGCCTGAAGGGGGAAGAGGACCTGATCCGCCATTTCATTCATCGGCAGGACCTGGAATTACGGATCTGCAAAGAAGTTTTCCCGGACAGGAGTATCATTCTCGAATCAAAGAACTATACGGAAGAGGATATACTGAATCGGCTGTAACTCCGGACCTGACCGGTCGGCAAATCGCAGTTATCGTCACATAATACATCATAATCATTTCTCTGGATAAAGAGTGAATTGTCAGTGCATTATGCTTCGATTGCCACAAATTCAGGAAAAGAAATCCCTCAACCTTTCGGAAGAGGGATTGCGGTGGTGTACATTGTACCGGACGGGCCGGATCAGCCCCGGTCCTTCAGCCTGATGAAAACGTCTTTGGTTTTCTTCCATAAGCCTTTGCCAAACTCCCAGGCATCATCCAGGAAACCGCCGCCATTCACTGCTTCCAGCGCTTCCAGGCTCAGTTCAACTCTATCGTTCTTACTCATGACAACAATCCTCCTGCGTTTTGTTTCTGGTTTTCAGCGCCTGGATCGGCGCTGACGTTTGTTTATACGTGCAACCGCAGGAGATGTCATCGTCAGCCTGTGGCATCGGGATGGACCGCGGAATGCACTTTATTTGCCAAAGCGGAGATCTTCGCCTTTTTCTGCGATCAGTCAAATATATCTTTGATGGTTTTGCCCAACTTTTCTGCAAGTTTTCTGATGCCGTCAAAGAGACCGCCGCCGCAGACTGCATCCAGCTCTTCCATGCTCAGCTCCCGCCTGCCATGGGCTCTCTTAATCTCTGCCTCTTTTGCCATGATTCCGTTTTCCATTATGGTTATCCTTTCTGCTGCCGTGCAGCTGTCTGCTTCGTTTTCATCAGTTAATACGACACTGTTTCATCGGGTGGCAGTGCTTTTCGAAATACAGTTCCAGGTTTCTGAATTGTGGAATGCATTGAGATGAAAAAGTGCCGCCGGCATTCTTCTGCTGATGAATGCCGGCGGCGAAAATTTTCTGCCCAAAAACCGGAGGATATAGTGGTCTGTCGGGATAGACCATCATTCTTGCCGCTAGGACTTCTAACCATGATCAGAATACTTTTGCGAGAACACGTTCTTTTTCGGAAATAGATAATATTGCTGGTGTCTCTAGCGATGCTTTTCGAATGTATCTGACACATACACAATATAACAACTGTTCAAATCGTTTTCCGGTATATTCTGTATTTAAATCCAGCAACCGTTTGCGCATATTAACAACCTTTGCAAACAGTGCGTTCTTATCCTTTAGCTGTGGCATATCAGTAATGAAAAGCTGATCCACATAGTATTTTGCATCATCGCGAAGAGTAAAATCGCACTTCTCGCAAACTGAACAGATGGAACAGTCGCTATATGGTTTCAATAATTCTTGCTTATCATCCCAGTAATGCATTCGTTGCTGCAATTCACTATCCGGAACAACCAAACGAATACCTTCTTTTTCACGAATGTCTTCGGTCATGATCCTAACGGGTTCGACAAGGCCGCGGAAATATGCGTAAGCTTCACCGGTGTTCAAACGGGACAACTGATCTTCGTCGTTTTTGCTCATATTGCTACTGGCCGCGATGATGTTCTTATCCTCCACCTGAACCAACTGGAACATAATCTTGACATCAGTGTTGCCAACAATTTCTTTGGTGACTTTTTGCGGAGACTGATCGGCAATAATGATGCCTGTACCATATGAATATGTAATATCACAAATATAAATATACATCGAAAAACAAAGAAAAACAAGGTGATTCAACCAATGAACGAGGATATTGTGCGAATTTTATTCATCTGGAGCTTTCCTAATTCCATACTTCGCCTACTGGAGAGGAACAGCTTCTCAAGGCCGCGACAGACAGGCACGCTGATCTGAACAAGGTCTCATACCTGCAGGCAGAGAAAGAATTCCAGAATGCTTCCAAGCAGGTAACAGGACTGGAGGAGGAAACCTGGAATATAATGGAAGAAAGTCAGGCCATTGAACAGGAAGCGCAGGTTCAGGCACATCAACTCCAGACCGGGGCAAACTGGTACGACAAAGTCAGTATTGAAGAAAAGCGTATGATCATTTTCTGTCTAGTGGAAAGGATCGAGATTGGCGAAAAAGATGAGAGGCTTATTTTTCAAAGCTCTTGAATGGTGGCGACAGTTGGACTCGAACCAGTGTTCCGTTCGCACAATCGTCGCGGCGCGCCCTTGGAGCGGGCTCGCCGCTCGTTTCGCGCTAACAAACTCAGGTCGCTTGCTTGCAGCACTCCCACAGAGGAGATGCTCACTTCGTTTGCCCCGTCGATGTGAGCGATGTGCTCTACCGACTGAGCCATACCACATATAGTATGACGTTCAAGCCTAAGGCAAAGGTCGGGTTAATGATAGCAGGCGAAAATTTACTGCCAAAAAACCGGGGGATATGTTAAAATTGGGATCAGCAGACAATATGGGCTTGTCAGAATATCTTTTGAAATATATGACTGCAGGAGCACAGTGAAATGGAGCTGAGGATAAATCCGAGCGGAATATGGTATCATGGTTCAAACATGGTGTTTTCTGAGTTGAAAGAGGGCAGTACTGTTACACAGTGGAGGGAACTTGCTGAAGCGTTTTCTCATAAGCCAACCCGATTGAGTTATGACGATCATGGTGTTATAAGCCATAACGGAAAAGAAAAAGGATATTTATATATATTGGATGAACCGATTGCTGTTGGCATTGATGTTTTTCAGCATCCGGGAACAGTTATGGATAAAAATGCAGAATTCCTGACGAAGAGACCATTAAAGGTGAAGCTTATATGCGAGCTGTAGAACAAGCGTTTTATTATGCTGTCTTGAAGGAATATCTTTCAGGAGAATTGGCTAAGCCAGATCGGAATTAACGGAGGAAGCGAAATGAAGAAACTGATCATTCCGGCGAAATTGAATGAGGGTGATAAAGTAGCATTTATTTCAATTTCAGGCGGCCGTGCCGGTGATGAGGATATGCTTCCCAGATACCTTCTGGGTAAAAGGAGATTCGAAAAGATCTTTAACGTAAAAGTGGTTGAGACCCCCCATGCGCTTAAGGGGAGCAGTTACCTATATGAACATCCCGAGAAAAGGGCAGAGGATCTGATGTGGGCTTTGAAGGATGATTCCATCAAAGGCATTGTCTGCAATCAGGGCGGAGATGATTCATACCGTGTTCTTCCGTATATCGATCCGCAGGTCATTCATGATCATCCCAAGGTATTTATGGGGTTTTCTGATATTGCCACATGGATGGCTGTTTTTACATATGCAGGTGTTCGGGCGTATTACGGTCCCACTGTTCTGACCCCCATAGCACAGCCGGGTAAACTTGATGAGTATACGGAAGATGCGATCAGACGGACGTTGTTTTCGAATGAAGTAATAGGTGAGATCAAAGCGGCGGAAAAGACCACACCAATTGACTGGAATACCACCTATACGATCGATGGAGTAGAGCATGAACGCTTCCCTGATAATGATGAGATCGAGGATCCGAGAGATGTGATCCCCTGGGAACCCGGAACCGGCTACAAGGTATTGCAGGGATCCGGAAAAGTCAGAGGTCATGTTATCCCGGTCTGCGGAGGCCCTCTCTGGCAGATAATGGGAACGAAGTATTTCCCGGGACCTGATGTTTGGGAAGACTCAATTATCGCGATGGAACACTGCAGTATCTACGGCAGTAAATTAGCAGGATTACATGAACTCCGTGCTTTTGCCGCAGCCGGTATATTTGATAAGGCCAAAGCTGTGATCACAGGCCCATTGGATGACGACAGTAAGGATACAATGCTTAAGGTTATATGTAAGGAAGTAAACAGACCTGATTTGGTCATATTGGAAAATGTGGATTACATTCACAGAACCCCGATGACCATACTTCCCACAGGAGCGCTGATGGAGATAGATTGTAATGCTCCGCGAATAGAAATACTCGAATCGGGAGTAGGCGTCTAAATCGGAAAATATCTTTTGTAATTCCCGACTAACGCTGACTGAGGAAGGAAGCGAAAATGAACAAGATCCTGTTTTCCGCTGATCCTGATATCAACTATGTTTTCCATATGTTGTCCGTAGCAAAGTGTGGCTATGACAATGCCTACGGAGAAAAGTACCGCGGAAGGTATGATTCTGCCGATATGAAATGTATCAAGGATCATGAGTTTCACCTGACAGTCCGCGGAGGGGAACACTGCGGTGACTGGTACGGCCCCATGGTCTGCGAGCCTGCACGGAGTGGATTGACTGCGAAACAATACTATATGGAAACGATCGCCTGGATCGAATCCGGCAATCTGGAACTGCCGGATGATACGCTTGCTTCCATCGTTCGTGTATGCCGGGTCATGATCAGGTACTATGACGATTTCATGGAAAATATCTGGCCGGAGGAAAAGCAAAGAATCGCCGGATACATTGATACGATGCGCAAGCTTTTTGAAGAAAGCGATTTTTCAACGAAGGCAGAGGCGCTTGTCGGCGTATCTTTGCCGGAACCCGGTTTTACTGCTGTCCTTGTTTCCTCCGTTGAAGGAGGCGCAGAAGCGATTGATATCACAGATACGCAGGATGTGTTCGGCATCGATCGCAATCCTGAAGCGGAAAAAGCATTTATATCCCATGAGTTTATTATCTACCTGCTGAGAATTGCGCTGAAGGATGAGGATGCTTTTTTGTCATTCGGGAACTGGATGCTGACGGAAGGGCTGGCAGAGTATTATCTCCGGAAGACAGACAGCAACTCCAGAAGCTTTCAGTCCTGTCAGGAACAGGCGGAAGTATACCGACAGCTTGAAAGCACATGCGGCACGGATGCTGTGACGCTGTATCGGGCAGCATTGAAGCGGTGAAAGAAGGAATCTTTTGAAATAATCGACCATCAAAACTAACGGAGGACATTGTTATTATGCGAGTTATGCTGACATCCTGCGGCTTGGAAACAAAGCAGATTG
>JBGUGL010000057.1:0-27765 GCA_045111455.1 Christensenellales bacterium
CGCAACCACATGGCTCAATAGCTCAGTTGGCTAGAGCATTCGGTTCATACCCGGAGTGTCATAGGTTCGAGTCCTATTTGAGCCACATAAAAAAGCAGACCCTTCATGGGTCTGTTTTTTTATGTTTTGCTCAATGGACTCGAACCTATGGCACGACGGGTCCCGGAGGACAGCCGCCGAGGACTGCCAGTGGCAGAAATTTCGTCGGCGGCTGTCTCAACCGAAACGAGCGATCTGCCCAGTGGGCAGTCGCGACGATTGAGGTTGCGTGGATAAGTTCGAGTCCTTTGACTCGGCCTATGTTGCGATTCCTTGCCGAAACGAGAAGTACAACCATTCCAGGGTAGCAACAATACGACCATTGAGCTTGCGGGATAGGTTCGAGTCCTATTTGAGCCACCCCATCCTGCAAACTTGACGTAATTTGTCCGTATGATTACAATACATATAATGTATACAACATACAGAAACCATACGCATACGGAAAGGAGCTACCTCATATGACAAGCAGAAGAATTCTTGCCCTGTTGCTGAGCCTGATGCTGGTTTCGTTCAGCGTGATTGGCCTGGCCGAAAGTGCGGACCGTGTCCTCACCATCGACCTGGCTTCCGCAACGGATGATGAGCTGGCTGAAGCAGCCTCCCTGATCAAAGCGGAACAAAAAGCCAGGCTGAAGACCGCCATACAGCTGTCCCCCGCCGAAGTGACAGTTACCAAGGGTGCAACCCAGAAAGTGGATGCTGCCGTGGCAGGCCTGGCTGACGGCGTGACAGCCGGAAAATTCACATGGTCTTCCTCCGATGAATCAGTTGCTACCTGCAACAACGGAACAATCAAGGGTACAGGCGCCGGCAGTGCAGTCATCACCTGCTCCACAACCCTGTCGGATGGCACGGAAATTTCAGGCGACATCAAAGTGACCGGCCTGCTTCCTGTAACAGGTATCGCTTTCCAGGATAAAAAACTGGAAGTCATGGCTGGTGATGTTTTCAAGCCCCAGGTCAACATCACCCCGGATAATGCCAGCGACAAAACCTATACCCTGTCCAGTTCAGATGAGAAGATTATCCGTGTGGATAATGACGGGCAGCTGGTTGCTCTCCTCAGCGGCAAAGCCACCATTACCGTAACCTCTAATGACGGCAGCAAAAAAAGTGCCAAGCTGAATGTTACAGTAACAAAGAAAGTCGGCAAGTATGATGATGAACTGACTTTCCAGGGACTGGAATGGGGCACCGATGCCGTTTCCGCCCACAAAAAACTGGCGGAAGCGGGTTTCGTGGAAGATCGCGAATATATCAGCACATTCAACACCAACTATATGTATCACTGGCCTGAGCAGGATCTGCTGTTTGCCAACTGGTCAGCCTGGGATGAACTTCCCGTCGCTTTCGGGGACCAGAAAAAAGGCGCTGCCGAATTGCATATTTCTCCCTTGAAGAAAGTCGGCGGTTATACGCCGAATTCTGCCGGTCTTTCCTTCCTGAACAGCATCGGTGCGGACGGCCAGGTGGATGAAAACAGCACAGAACTCTGCGGTGTTTACTTCTCCTTCGATAACAAGCATGAGCGGGGAGCTGATATTTTCGTAGACCTGCTTTCCAAAATGGAAGCGCAGTACGGAGAATTCACCCGTTACCTGGCCAAGGACCTCACCAGAAGGTATTACAAGGATATGTATGATGTCATCAAGACCTCCATGGAAGGAGCCAAACAGTTCACGTACCGCGAGCTTGGAAAAGACACCTTCCTGAGCGACTGTGCCCTCTGCGTCCTTCGCGGAAAGAACGATACCGGTATTATGTTGATGATCAGCAGCAGCGAATCTGTAACCCTGTTCTACGGAAAAACAGACACCATCGACAGGATTGAGGCGATCCGGAAATCCCTGGAAGCCATTCCGGACGACAAGGAAGACGCCGGAATCTGATAATCTTATGTCCACAGCAAAGCGGTCTCAAAGCTATTGAGGCCGCTTTATTCATTCCCGGAAAAACAGGCACATAAAACAGGCGGCAGGATTACCTTCCTGCCGCCTGCTGATATTCGCTTCACTGTGTTTTATTCGGCCTTGGTCACGCTTGTGACATGGGGATTCGCGCCGTTGTACCAGTACAGGAAACCTTCGATATCGATCACATCGCCGACATTCAGGGCTTCCACAGCCTTGTACACGTCGGTGTCCTTGCCGCAGAGATAGAATTCCACGCAGAAGTCATAGGTCTTTCCGTCCTTGGAAGCCTTGAAATACAGGTCGTCGGTCTTTCCTTCCGCATCCTTGTAGGCAAAGGCAGCACCGCTCTCGTCATATGCTTCAACAGTCATGCCCTTGAAGGTCACCAGTTCGTTCTGATGATCGATCAGTTCCTCGGTGCCAAGCAGCGCTGTCACATCGGCAGCTTCCGCCACAAAGGGTTCGCCCTCAATGAATTCAAAGGAGGCGTCTGTAATTTCAACTTCGCCGCTCCATTCGCTCTTGAAGCCCGTCACCGCAATTTTGGTTCCGGGAACCAGCTTGGCAGCGTCTTCCTCAGTGCAGGCCAGCTCATAGATGAAATAAGCGCCGTCTTCACTCTGGGCATACACGGTGATCTTGTCCTGCCACCAGGACTGGGTTGCCTGCACGTAGGTTTCCACATATACCGGGGCATCGATCTCGGCCTGGGCGTATTCTTCGTGGCTCATCAGCGCCACTTCAACGCCTTCCTCTTCTTCGGGAGCTGCTTCTTCGGCCAGGACCAGGGTAGCACACATTGCAAGGGCAAGTGCCAGAACCAGGCTGATAATTTTCTTCATGATTACTGTTCTCCTTTCGTTTGTCGCCGGAGAGTTTTTCTCTCCTCCTGTTGGTCACATCATACATCAAAAAGCCTAAAAATACAACGGAGCCGTCGGATTTTTAAGTCTTCTTCTTTCGGTCCTTTCTCCCCTTCCACAGGGAATATCCGATAATCACAATCCAGACACAGGGAATGGTAATCAGCAGCGCCTTGGCTTCAGCTGGCAGTTCTCCGAAAGACACCCGCTTGCCCGTCTTAACTTCAATCTGATCCAGTTGGAACAGGCTGGTGACTTCCCCGTACAGCTTCTCAATATATTCGTCGCTCATTTTTCCCTTCCGGCGGGCATGCTTGCTGGTGCTTTCGATCAGCTGTCCGGCAGCGGAACGGAGGCTTGCGCTGCCGTTGAATACCGGTGTCACAAAGGTATCTTCCGTGTGTTTCTGCAGCAGTTCGCTGGCTTCAATCTTTACCGCGTAATGATCTGCATCCTCCCCTTTACGGTTCAGGTAGTCCCGGTACTCCTCGCTGTTCTGCGCCTTCAGGGTAACCGGCAGATATCCTTCCGTCTCCGCGTAGCCAAGCTGGACCTTGTTGCTGAGCAGGTACTGGGTAAACAGCCAGCTGGCCAGCACCACCTGCGGATCATCCTTGTTAAAGACGCAGATGCTGGGTCCCTGGCTGATCATCTTCGGATTGTCCGGGTTGAACTGCGGAACAGGCATCACTTTGATATTGAACGGTACAATCTGTTCCTCATGAATATCCAGCATCGGGGCATCACTGCCCATCCAGGTGGCGCCGGCAGTGGAGTCTATCGCAAAAATACACTGCCCGGCATTCAGGAAGTTGCCGGGATAACTGCTGATGGCAAATGTGGAGAATGCCCGGCTCTTCGCATGCGTGAAGATCTCCTGCAGCAGCCCTTTGGTCGTATCATTGAAAATCTGCACCTCCCCGTCCTTCGTGGAATAGGGAGCATCCAGCTGTTTGAGCATGGTGATCATCATATTGTCCGTGCTCTTGTAGATAAAAGGAATCATTACGTTCTGGCCGTTGATCCGGAAAGTACCGTCCTCATTCTTCTCCATGGCCTTTTCGCTGACTTCCCAGATGAAGTCCCAGGTCACGGTTTCCGGCAGTTCATATCCCAGCTTCTCCACCATGTCCTGATTGACATAAAGCGCTTCGGTGGACCGCATATAAGGTACGGCATAGTAATGATCCTCAAGGATGCATTCTGCCAGGAACTCCGGTACAATCTCCTCCTGTTTCGGGGAATCAAAGCGAACCTCGCTGCCGCCGAGCCCGAAGCGGCTGTCTTTCATCCAGTCGTCCAGCTGCAGCACCACATTCTGCCCCGTCATATAGGTGGCTATATGGTCAGGGTATGTAATACACACATTGGGGGTTGTCTTTGTGGCGATATTGGTGATGACGTCCGCCAGGATACGTCCGTAATCAGCGTAGAGGCGCAGGTTGATCCTGACGTTCGGATACATTTTCTCAAAATCTTCAATCGCCTTTGTATATACTGCGGTCTGGACCTTGTTGGTATCATTCTTCGCCCAGAACACCAGTTCGATCCGCTTTGCATCGTCGAACGCTTCCGGAACAGCCGTGCTGCCCGCTGTATCCGCCTCCCGGCTTTCCAGCCGCCCATGGCACCCGCTTAAAAGCAACAGCATGCTGACAAGCATCAGCCCGACCGCAATCCCCTTTTTAACAATCTTCTTCATTTCGCTTTCCCCCATGAAGAAACAACATCACCTTTTCAGTTGAGTCTTACACTATATCATTCTTCATTCTTCATTTTTCATTCTTCATTCAGATAAAGATCATGCTGCGCATGCTCTTTATCCCTTTGTGCCGCCACGTGACACGCCGGCCATGATTTTGTCGCGGAACACAAGGAACAGCACGATCAGCGGGATGCTGACCGCCACAACCGCCGCCATCATTGCCGGAATATCCTGGCGTCCGAAACCGCTTTCCCGGATCGCCTGAATTCCGTTGGACACCAGGTAGTATTTCGATTCCTTGGTGATCAGTCTCGGCCACACATAGCTGTTCCAGCACTCAATAACCTTCAGGATAACAATCGTGACAATAGTCGGCTGGCTGATCGGAACCATCACCTTCAGCAGGTATTTCAGGTCGCTGGTCCCGTCCACCTTGGCGGCGTTATACAGTTCATCCGGAATCGCCTCAAAGTTTTCTTTCAGCAGGTAGATATAAAATACGCTGGTCACTGAGGGCAGAATCAGCCCCAGATAGGTCAGGTCCCCTTTCTGCAGTTCCCAGTTCACAATGGTCACGTAGTTGGTAATGATGACCAGTTCTGTCGGAATCATCATCAGGCTCAGGAACAGGGCAAACAGCAGATTTTTTCCCTTGAACTCCAGCCGGGCAAAAGCAAAGGCAGCCGGCACGATCACCAGCATCATCAGTCCTGTGGTTGCCACTGTAAAAATCAGCGTATTGATGAAATACCGTCCCAGGCTGACCTCTGTAAACGCTTTGACATAATTCTCTCCCGTCGGTTCCATGGTAATGAACTCCGGGATCTTCTCATTGTTGTAGGCCGCGGTATTTTTAACGCTGGTCAGTACCATCCAGTAAAACGGAAACAGAACCACTACTGCCCAGATCACAAGGAACAGATAGATCAGGCCCCGCGATACCTTAGCGTTTTTCTTCTCAATCATATCTTCACATCCTCTGGCACATTGTACAGCAGGATCAAAACCATTAATTGTTCATTGTTAATTGTTAATTATTCATTGTTCAATGCATATGATTCAGTTTCTGAATCACATGTATTGAACCTTGTTTCTGCTGAACTTCAGATTGATATAGGTAATCGTAAACACAATCGCAAACAGAACCAGTGCCGCTGCAGCAGCGTATCCGGGATATCCGCCCTTGTCGCTGTACAGCATATCATATACATAGCCTACAATCGTATTCATTCCCGCTTCATTCAGGTTTACGCCAAACAGTGCCACTTCATCGCTGTATGCTTTGAATGCTCCGATAAACCCGGTGATAATCAGGTAGAATACGGTCGGACTGATCATCGGCAGGGTAATCTTCCGGAATATCCGCCCGCTGCTGGCGCCGTCCACCTTCGCAGCCTTGTAATAGTCCTGGTTGACGCTGGCCAGTGCGCTGGTCAGGATCAGGATTTTGAAAGGCATCACGATCCAGACCGTATACAGGCAGGTCACCAGCATTTTAGCCCAGTACGGCCCGTTGATGAAATCCACGGTTTCATAACCCAGCGCCTGTATCAGCGCGTTTACCATACCGTCTGTATATTCTGTCTTGGCAAACAGAATCATAAACACCAGGCCCACTGCCAGGGTGTTGGTCACATATGGCAGGAAATAAATGGTCTGGAAGGCTTTCTTCAGTTTTTTGATGGAGCTGAGGCCCAGGGCAATCAGCAGGGACAGTCCCGTGCTGACCGGCACCGTAATTACCACCAGAATCAGCGTGTTCTTCAGTGCCTGGATAAAAAACGGATCGCTCAGTACGTGCCCGAAATTGCCCAGGCCGATCCCTGTGTATGTCTGGGAGATTGAGTGATAATTTTCCTCCAGGGAATAGAAACACACATCAATCAGCGGATAGACCATGAACACGCCCAGAAACAGGATGGCCGGCAGCAGGTACAGCCAGGCTTTCAGATTGTTTTTCTGTTTCATACCCGTTCCTCGCTCTCCTTGTCAAACAGGAACACCTTATGCGGTTTCAGCCGGAACCGGACATTCTCCTGTCCGGGCTCAAAGCGGTTCTCCGATGAAACGATGGAACGGATGCTCCGTCCCGTCATCCGGGGATGCGTGGAAACCACGCTCACATCCCGTCCCATGACCTCCACCCGGTCCAGCTTGCATGTAAACGAGCCGTCCTGATCATCGGGAATGAATCCCTCCGGCCGGATCCCCACCCATACGGGCATATCCTTCCGGCCGGGCACATCCAGTACCGCTTCATCCCCGATATACAGTTTTCCGTCCTTTACTTCGCCCTCAAACACGTTGATCTGCGGAGTACCCAGGAATTGGGCAACGAACAGGTTCACCGGCTCATCGTACACGTCCTGGGGCTTGCCGATCTGGTGCACCACGCCGTCCTTCATCACGATGATCAGGTCGCTGATGCTCATGGCCTCTTCCTGGTCATGGGTCACGAAGATCGTGGTCACTCCGGTATCCCGCTGGATCCGCCGCAGTTCCTCCCGGGTCTGCAGCCGCAGTCGGGCGTCCAGGTTGCTCAGCGGTTCATCCAGCAGCAGGACCTTCGGGATCTTCACCAGTGCCCGTGCGATGGCTACACGCTGCTGCTGGCCGCCGGAGAGCTCCTTCGGCTTCCGTTCCATAAGCCCGTCGATCTGCACCAGCTTTGCGGTTTCCACCGCCTTCTGGTGCATGGCCTCCCGGGTCATCTTCTGCGCTCCCTTCAGGTTCTGCAGGGGAAAGATGATGTTCTCCTCCACCGTCAGGTGCGGATACAGGGCATAATTCTGGAATACCAGGCCCACTCCCCGCGCTTCCGGCGGCAGGTCGGTCACATCCTCGTCTCCGAAGAAGACCTTCCCTTCCGTCGGCGTTTCCAGTCCGCTGATCAGGTTCAGCGTCGTACTCTTGCCGCAGCCGCTGGGGCCCAGCAGGCCGATCAGCTGGCCGTCGGGAATCTCAAAATTGAAATTGTTCACCGCAATGACTTCCGCACCCTTCTTGTTGCGTGACGGAAAACGTTTTGTGAGGTTTTGAAGAACGACTTTCATGGCATCCGCTTCCTTTCGACTTCCCTCCCGCGCACTTGTGCGGAAAGGATCGGATGATGTATACTTCTTTAGGTTGATTTTACCATACCGGCATCCGAAAAACAACGGAAAGGAGAGTCATTCATGCGGACCCATCAGCTGAAACACGGTTATGGCATGACGCTCTCCGCCTGCCTGTGGCTGGGGCTCTTTCCCCTGCTCCAGGGCGGAAGCTACAGGCATTTTACCCATGGCAAATGGGTCTGTATGCTGGTTCTTACAGGCGTTACATTCCTGTGTTTTTTGTTTGATCAGTTTTTCGGTCCCCGCAGGAACAAAGTTTCCCGCCGAACTTTCCTGCCCCTGGTAATCAGTGGAGTTCTCCTGCTCTGGATGCTCCTTTCCTGCCTTGCGGGCGGCTCCTCTCCGGCAGACTGGTGGTATGGGGAAGCCGTCCGTCAGGAAGGTTTTTTCACCCAGTTATGTTACTTTTCCCTCTTCGCCTGTTTTTTCTTTTCCCGGGTCAGCCTGAAGCCGGTGCTTCTTTCCGCCGCTGCCGGTCTTGCGTTTTTCACGGTCATTGCCCTGCTGCAGCGGTCCGGGATCAATGCACTGGGGCTTTATCCGCCCGGCTACAGCTATGAGCTGAATCCTGAATTCCAGGGAACCATCGGCAATATCGATATGGGAACCGGATATCTCCTTCTGCTTACCGCCCTTTTCCTTTACAGTCTTCCTCTGATCGTGAAACGCGGCAGAAACGGCGGTTCGCCTTCCGAACCGGCTTCATCCGGGCGCCGGTCGGCTCCCGGTGCCGTTGCCATGGCGCTTGTCTGCCTGGCCGCCCTGCTGGTTTGCCTCTTCCTGATCATCACCATGGGCGTCCAGTTCGGCATGATTTCTCTCGGGGTACTGTTCCTGGTGACCATATTTCGTTTCCTTCCGAAACGGCTCCGCCTGCCCCTGCTGATCCTCCTGATTGTTGCGGTGCTCCTGGTCGTCTGGTTCTGGCCCGGCCAAAAGGGCGGCATCTGGGAACTGCACGAAATTTTCCACGGCCGTGCCCGCCTTTCCTTTGGCAGTGACCGTGTTGCTGTATGGCTGTACAGTCTGCGCCTGGCCGGACAAAGCCTGCTCCTCGGCGGCGGTTCCGGCACCTTCCCCGCACGTTTCAACTGTTTCCTGTCAGAGAACAGCCTGGTCATTCCGGAGGAACAGGACGGTGTCCCGTTCCCGAATAACTTCGACAATCCGCACAACATATATATATCCTACCTGACAGATCACGGCATTCCCGGCCTGGTTCTGTTCCTGGCCCTCCTGCTGATTTCAGTATTCCGCAGGCGGGACGGTTTTCTTCCGCTCCTGTCTCCCTGTTCTGCAGCAATGCTCTGCTATGCGGTTCAGGCCATTTTTTCCTTCTCTGTCTGTATCATAACGCCTATGTTCTGGATTCTGCTTGCGTTATCGTATACGGAGCATGACCGGGAACTGTCCTGCGGATTCTGACTGTATTGAAACAACCCCGTCCTGTCTGATCAGGGCGGGGTTTTCTCATTTCCATATTCATTTCCGGATGCTGCTTTATGAGTTCGGCACTGCTTCCTCGCTGTACAGCACTCTCTGGGTTTCTTCGCCCGCAAGTCCGTCCGCGTCCAGGTTGTTCATCTTCTGGAACGCAATTACAGCTTCCCGGGTGCCGGGTCCGAACTGACCGTCCACTTCACCCTCATAAAAGCCCAGTTCCTTCAGTTTCTCCTGGAGCTTCCAGACCTTTTCACCCTGGGAACCGTTGTGCAGCGGAGGCTCAGGCGTTACTTCCGTTGATATATTCTTTGCGCGCACGGAATCGGGAACCGGCGGCAGAGGCGTGGGCGTCAGGCTCATTTCCCGCTGCACTTCCCCGATTGTCGGAAACATCCGGATTCCCAGGACAATCAGCAGAACAAGCATCACTGCCAGTCCGATGATTCCCGCGATTGTCTTCGGATTCTTCTCCATAACTCAATTTTCCTTGCTTTCCTTCCTCATGAACAGCAGGCCCAGGGTATCCGGACCACAGTGGGTGCAGATGGTGCAGCCCGCCATGGTTTCCAGCACTTCCCGGAACAGGCCGTAGCTCTTGACCATATCAACGGCATACCGGACCAGGCCTTCCTCGCTGGGAGAATGTGTGATGAATACCCGTTTGAAATCAATATCGCTGTCATGCTCCATGATATCACGGATGTAGTGCTTCAGGTAATGCTCATACCGGCCCCTGTACTTTTCACCCGGATGCATTTTCCCGTCCCTGACCACAATGGAAGGACGGATATGCAGCAGTTTTGCCCCCAGGGCTTCCAGTCCGCTGCAGCGGCCGCCCCGGCGCAGATAATCGATGGTTCTGACCACAAAGCTGGAATCCACCAGTGCCGTCCGTTTACGCAGTGTCTCAGCGATTTCCGCTCCTTCTTTCCCTTCCGCGGCCAGATCAGCGCCTTCCAGCACCAGCAGTCCGCTTCCCGTGGAAAGATTGCGGCTGTCCACCACAAATACATTCGGCATTTCCCGGCTGGCTTCCACCGCGTCATTATAGCAGGTGGAGAACTCGCTGCTGATGCAGATGTGTACCAGCTGATCACAGTTCTTCAGCTGTTCCTTGAAAAATTCCCTGTATTCGTAAGTATTCACCGCTGCCGTCCGGACAGACTTTCCGGCTTCGGCTGCCTTAAAAACATCCCGGGGCGTCACGTCCACACCGTCGTGATGGACTTCACCGTCAATAATCACGCTCAGCGGAACAATCCCAACATCATATTTCCGGATCAGTTCCGGGCTCAGGTCACAGGTACTGTCCGCAGTCATTCTGATTTTCATACGTTCTCCTAATCTGCCTTCGGCAGCATTGTCGTTTCTGCCCTCGCAAAATCAGTATACATTATGAATTATGAATTGTGAATTATGAATTGATTTTATCTTTCCTCGCGGAAATAGCTCAGTCCGAGTGAAGCCGGCGGCTGATTCTCCCGCTTGTTCCGGATGCTGGAAATCACCAGCACGATGACAGTCACCACATAGGGCAGCATCTTCAGCAGCGGCTTCGCCGCCATGGTCACCTGGATCCCGGGAATATTCGTGATAAAGCTGGAGCAGGAAAACAGGAATCCGAATACGGTGGATCCGATAATCGTCATGTGCGGCCGCCACAGGGCGAAAATCACCAGCGCGATGCTCAGCCATCCAAAGGCTTCCAGGCTCAGGTAAGCTTCCTGGGAGACCATATAGTCGATAATGTAGTAGAATCCGCCCAGTCCGGCAATGCCGCTGCCGATGCAGGTCGCCAGGTACTTGTAACGGGTCACGTTGATGCCTACTGCGTCCGCTGTGGCCGGGTTTTCGCCCACTGCGCGAAGCTGCAGCCCGATCCGGGTGCGGAACAGCACCCAGCTGGCCAGCACGGCAATAATGATCGCCAGGAAAAACAGTACACCCAGGCACTGGAGGCTGTCCTGCCGTCCTGCGAAAGGCCAGCGGTACATCATCTTCGGCCCGATCAGATATACTGTGGCGTCCAGCTTGCTCATGATCACCTTCATCAGGCCAACGCCGAAAGTGGTCAGGGCCAGTCCGGTTACGTTCTGGTTCGCGCGCAGGCTTACCGTCAGGAAGGAGTAAATCAGGCCGCAGAACATGGACAGCATCAGGGATCCCAGGATTCCCAGGATCACAATCAGGAACGGCGGAAGGCCGCTTTTGCCGATCATGTTCAGGATCAGGCAGCCGCCGGCTCCGCCCATACACATGATACCGGGAATGCCCAGGTTCAGGTGACCGGCTTTTTCCGTCAGGATTTCACCGGTGGAGCCGTACATAAAGGTGGCGCCGAACGCCAGGGAGTCAATCAGAAAGTTCAGCCAGATATTCATTTGACGGCCCCCTTTCCGGTCTCCGCATGGCTTTGATGTCCGCGGAAATGAATTTCATAATTGATGAAAAACTCACTGCCGATAATGAAGAAGAGAATAATACCGACAATGACGTCCGGGAAAGCGCCGGACACGTCAAAGTCCTGGCTGATCTGGGCAGCGCCCTGGTTCAGCAGCTGGATCAGGGCGGCAGTCAGGATCATGGCCAGCGGATTGAACTTGCCCAGCCAGGCCACCATGATTCCCGTAAAGCCCTGTCCTCCGGCGGACTCCGTTGTCACCGTCTGGTCCAGGCCCGCCGCAATCAGATACCCTGCCAGACCGCACAGTGCGCCGGACAGGATCATGGTCCGGATAATGACCTTTTTTTCGTTGATGCCCACGTACTGTGCCGTCCGGACGCTCTCGCCCACCACGTTGATCTCATAGCCGTGTTTGGTATAGTTCAGGTAGATATACAGGCCGATGGTCAGTGCCAGCACAATCAGGATAATCAGCAGATAATCATGTCCCACAGCAGGCAGTTTTCCGTATTTCAGCTTGCCCAGGGAGGAGGAACCGCTCGGCACCCAGATGACCAGGAAATATCCGACCAGGAAGGTTGCCACATAGTTCATCATCAGGGTGAACAGCGTCTCATTTGTCCCCCACTTTGCCCGGAATATCGCAGGGATTACACCCCAGACAGCGCCGGACAGCAGTGCCGCCAGGAGCATCAGGATCAACAGCAGCCACTCCGGAACCTTTCCGCCCAGGTAGAAGTCCACTGCGATGGCGCCCAGCACGCTCACCAGCGTCTGTCCCTCTCCGCCGATGTTCCAGAAACGCATCCGGAATGCCGGAGTCAGTGCCAGGGAAACGCACAGCAGGATGGCAACATTCTTCAGGAATTTCCACAGTTTCCGGTTTGTGGAGAAGGAGCCTTTGATAAACGCCTCATAAAAATCCCCGATCCTGCCGGGATTCTGGTTCAGCTTTTCAATCAGCAGGAATGCCACCAGTCCGCAGATAATCAGTCCCAGCGCAATTGCTGCCAGGCGGATTGCCCAGGCCTTCAGCGGATCAATGGAAGCCCGTTTGCTCAGATGGACCAGCGGTTCCCGGACATCGTTTCTCTTTGCTTTATTCACGCGTCCTCCTCCTTCCGCTCATCCGTCTTCGTCATCAGCAGGCCGATTTCTTCTTTGGTGGTGGTCCGGGCATCCACGATACCTGTCACGGCGCCGCCGTTGATCACCATAATCCGGTCGCACAGCTCCAGCAGCACATCCAGGTCCTCGCCGACGTAAATCACCGCAACCCCGTTTTCCTTCTGCCGGTTCAGCAGGTTGTAAATGGTATAACTGGAGTTGATATCCAGTCCGCGCACCGGGTAGGCGGCCATCAGCACCTTGGGCGTATAGGCGATTTCCCGGCCCACCAGCACCTTCTGCACATTACCGCCGGACAGCCTGCGCACCGGGGTGGAAACGCCGGGTGTGGACACTTCCAGTTCCCGGATGATCTCTTCAGCCTGGGCCTTCGGCTTTTTCCGGTTCAGGAAGCCGAGTTTGCCCTTCCGGTAGCTGCGCAGCATCATGTTATCCGTAATATCCATGTTACCCACCAGGCCCATGCCCAGCCGGTCCTCCGGAACAAAGCTCAGGTGGACACCCAGCTGGCGGATTTCCAGCGGAGTCTTGTCCCGCAGGTTCATTACTTCGTCTTCCCGGAACAGCACATCACCGTTCTGCACCCATTTCCGGACTGTCTTGTTGCTCATGCCGTGGAACGTCACGTCATTCATGTTCCGGTCGTGGAAAGCGCCTTTTTCAGCCAGCTCCCGCACCTGTTTCATGCTCTTGTGGAAGAAACTGACCGGCCGGTTCTTTTTGGGATTGTTGAACGTAATTTTACCGCTTGAAACCGGCTGCAGCCCGGAAATGGATTCCAGCAGTTCCCGCTGGCCGCTTCCGGCAATGCCCGCAATGCCCAGGATTTCCCCGCCGTTGGCTGTGAAGGAAATATCCTTCAGCACATGAATGCCTTCACTGCTGTACAGGTTCAGATCCTCAACAATCAGGCGCGGAACAGCATTCACCGGGGCGGAGCGGTGGATGTTCAGGTCTATTTTTTTGCCGACCATCATCTCGGTCAGCTCCGCTTCCGTGGTTTCTGCGGTATTCACGGTGGCAATATGCTCACCCCGGCGCAGGATCGCCACCCGGTCGCTGACCTCCATGACTTCGTTAAGCTTATGGGTAATGATAATGATACTCTTGCCGTCGTCCTTCATCCGGCGAAGCACGTCAAACAGCCGGGTAATCTCCTGGGGCGTCAGCACGGCGGTCGGTTCATCCAGGATCAGGATATCCGCGCCGCGGTACAGCACCTTGATAATTTCCACCGTCTGTTTTTCGGAAACAGACATGTCGTAGATCTTCTTGGCAGGATCCAGCCGGAAGCCATACCGTTCCGCAATCTCAGCCACCTGGGCATTGACAGCCTTCAGGTTGTATTTCCCATCGGTTTCAGTACCCAGCACCACATTTTCGGCAGCCGTAAACAGATCCACCAGTTTGAAATGCTGATGGATCATGCCGATCTTATGCTCAAACGCATCCTTCGGGGAGCGGATCACAACTTCTTTCCCGTCAATCAGGATCTGTCCTTCATCCGGAAAATAGATACCGGCAATCATGTTCATCAGGGTTGTCTTGCCGCAGCCGTTCTCACCGAGAACTGCCAGGATTTCTCCCTGGTAAACATCCAGATCCACATGGTTGTTTGCGATCACCGGGCCGAAGCGTTTGGTGATCCCCCGCATCTGAAGCGCAAGCTGTTTTTCCA
This sequence comes from Christensenellales bacterium, assembly GCA_045111455.1. Taxonomy (GTDB): domain Bacteria; phylum Bacillota; class Clostridia; order Christensenellales; family Aristaeellaceae; genus Aristaeella. The sequence continues at coordinate 14,293 of JBGUGL010000057.1, forward strand.
CGGTCTGTCCTCCACAGAGTATTCGTTTTATTTTATCATAAAAGGATACGGACTGCCACCCTTAATGGGCGGCAGTCCGGACTATTATCCTTTTAGCTTCGTTCAGTTGATCAGTCACCGTAGTTCCGGTTCAGCAGTTCGATACCGTCGATTTCAACATCGAAGTAGGGAGCGCTGCGGAATTCGGATTCATGGAAGTAACCGTCGGAAACCACCTGGGTATCCTTTTCGTAGGCGGGATCAGTATCAACGTCAGCGTTGTACTCGGTCAGGGGAGCGCCATTCTGGAGGATGAAGCCTTCGGTGGCGGTGTCGAACACCTTCAGGGTGCCGGCTTCAAACTGGGCCTTCACTTCAGCCAGCTTTTCAACGGTGCCGGCGGCAGCGGCCTGTTCATTCACATCGGTCAGTTTCACGGAACCGGTGGCAATGGTGCCGGTCCAGTCGGTGGCAATCGCTTCACCGGCGATCTTCTGGTTCACGATGTACTCGAAGTAGGGAGCCCAGTCAATGCGGCTGGCCACGATGAAGGTGTTGGGGCAGCTGGCCACGGTGGAGCCGTTGTAGGAAACGTCCGGGATACCGGCGTTCTCGCAGGCAGTGGGAGCGCCCATGGAGTCAGCATGCTGGGAGATCAGGTCAGCGCCAGCAGCGATCAGAGCTTCGGCAGCAGCCTTTTCTTCCTTCTCATCGTACCAGGAACCGGTGAACTGAACCTTCATGATAACATCGGGGCATACGCTCTTGGCGCCCAGATAGAAGGAGGTGTAGCCGGACATAACCTCAGCGTAGGTGAAGGCGCCGACGTAACCCATGGTGGGAACTTCGCCCTTCAGCTTGCCGGCTTCCTTGATCTCGTTCAGCTTCAGGCCGGCAGCAACGCCCGCCAGGTAACGGCCTTCGTAGATCGCGGCGAAAGCATTGTGGAAGTTGTCCAGCTTCTCGGTATGGGCCATGGTACCGGTGGCGTGGCAGAAGTCCACGTTCGGCAGTTCCTTGGCAGCCTGCAGCATGAAGGTCTCATGGCCGAAGCTGTCGGCGAAAACGATCTGGCAGCCTTCATCGGCCAGGTCCAGAGCGGCTTCATAGCATTCATTGGATTCGGGAATATTGCGCTTGATGATAACCTGTTCGTCGGACAGGCCCAGCGCAGCGGCGGCATCCTTCACGCCGTTGATGAAGTTCAGGTCGTAGGTGGAATCTTCGTCGTGCAGCAGGATAACACCGATCTTGATGTCTTCCTTGGCAACGCTGTCGGCCAGGGCCGCAAAAGCGGTCAGGCACATAGCCAGAACCAGAACCAGAGCAATAATCTTCTTCATGTGGTCAGATCCTCCTCTTTCTCTCTTGGTTGGAGTAAATGAGTTTCTCTATTGATCAGTCGCCATCCGGTCTGAGGACGATGTTGCCGTCCCGGATCCCTTCGACCACTGCCAAAGACTTAAGATGTACGCCGGCCTGGCGCAGCTGCTGTCCGCCGGGCTGGAAGCCTTTCTCCACCGCGATGCCCACGCCCACAACCTGGGCGCCCTGCTGCCAGCAGAGATTCATCAGTCCGCGAACCGCCTGTCCGTCCGCCAGGAAATCGTCGATAATCAGCACCCGTGTGCCTTCCGGCAGATACTGCTTTTCGATACGGATCATGTTTTCCGTCTTGTGTGTAAAGGAGTACACCGGTGCCTGAACGATATCGTCATTCTGCACCACTGTGGCGCTCTTCTTGGCAAATACAACAGGAATGTCGCCCAGCGCGTGGGCCGCGGCTACCGCCATGGCAATTCCGCTGGCTTCCACTGTCAGCACCAGTTCGGGATTCTCCCCGCGGAATTCCTCCGCCCAGGCTTCACCCATCTGAAACAAAAGCGCCGTATCGATCCGGTGGTTCAGGAACATATCAACCTTTACGATATCCTTCCCGATGCCTTTTCCCATTTCCTGGATCTTACGGCGCAGCGCTTCCATGATGCCTCCAAAAACACGAACATTCCCTCCTGGGATACGGAGATTATACGCCATTTACCCGAATATTTCAATGAAGATTATATGCCAAAAGTGTTACAATCCTGTCTAAAAGCGAACAAGGATCCACCCGTCCCTTTGAAAGCATTGCTTCTTCAAATAAAGAAAAAACAGTTTCCGATTCCGGAAGCTGTTTTCTCCGCCATTATGCATTTTGAATTGTTGAGCATCTGTCCAAATCTTTGATTTGGGTAACAGATGCCATGCTACAGCCGTCAAAGCTCCGGAGTGTTAGCGAACGGGGCTTTGGTAACGGCGATCGCAGCATTCTCGATTGAGGCTAAGCAGAACTTTGCCTCAATCGAGCTCCTTCTTCCCTGTATACAGCTCGTAATACCTTCCCTTCATCTCCAGCAGGTCGTCATGGGTCCCGCGTTCGATGATCTCGCCCTTCTCAAGCACCATGATGGCATTGGCGTTTCGCACTGTGCTCAGCCGGTGGGCAATAACGAAAGTGGTCCGGTTCTTCATCAGCCGGTCCATACCGTGTTCGATATGGCGTTCCGTCCGGGTATCCACGCTGCTGGTGGCTTCGTCCAGCACCAGGATCGGAGCTTTGCTGACTGCCGCCCGGGCGATATTCAGCAGCTGACGCTGTCCCTGGCTCAGGTTTGCGCCGTCCCCTTCCAGCATGGTGTCATAGCCGTGTTCCAGCCTCATGATGAAGCTGTGGGCGCTGGCAAGCTTGGCTGCCGCTTCCACTTCCTCGTCCGTGGCATCCAGGCGTCCGTACCGGATGTTTTCCCTTACGGTGCCCGTAAACAGGTGGGTATCCTGGAGAACCATGGCAATGTTCTTCCGCAGCCACTCCCGCGGATAATCCCTGATATCCTTCCCGTCAATGGTAATGCTGCCCTCTTCAATGTCATAGAAGCGGTTCAGCAGGTTTGTCACTGTGGTCTTTCCTGCGCCGGTGGAACCGACAAAGGCAATCTTCTGGCCCGGATGGGCGTACAGTGTGATATCCTTCAGCACCGTCTTCTCCGGCACATAACCGAAGGTCACATGCTCCACCACCACATCTCCGCGGATCTCGGTAGCTTCTGCGCCTTCCCGGTCCGGAGCTTCCGGTTCCGCGTCCATCACGGCAAACACGCGCTCTGCGCCGGCCAGGGCAGCCAGGATCGTGGTCGCCTGCTGGGACATCTGGTTAATGGGCATGGAGAACTGCCGGCTGTATCCCGCGAACACCGTCAGGGCGCCGGGAGTAAATCCGCCCGTGCACATCAGGATGCCGCCCACGCCGATGGTCACCGCAAACGTAACCTGGCCCACATTGCCCATTACAGGCCACATGATGCCGCCCCAGAACTGGGCCCCGAACTGCTTTTCCTTCAGGTCGCTGTTCAGCAGACCGAACTCCTCCACACACTCGCTCTCGTGGTTGAAAACCTTGATGACCTTCTGTCCGGTAACCGTTTCTTCAATATAGCCGTTTACCGCACCCAGTGCCGCCTGCTGCCAGGCATAGTACTTGGCGCTTCTCTTGGCAATCATCATTCCGCCGAAAAGGAAAACCGGAATAAAGGCGATGGTAATCAGCGTCAGCACCCAGCTGGTGGTAACCATGAAAATGAATGTACCGATCAGCGTGATCAGGCCCGATACCAGTCCCACCAGGGAATTGTTGATCATCACATCGATGTTGTCGATATCATTCGTGTACCGGCTCATCAGCTCGCCCGTCGGATGCCCGTCATAATAGCGCACCGGAAGGGTCTGCATCTTTTCAAAAAGATCGTTCCGGATCTTCTCGATCACTTTCAGGGAAACCGACATCATCAGCCTGGCCTGCAGGTACGTGCTGGCCACACCCACCAGGTAAATGATGCTCAGCACGATCAAAGCAACCGCCACATAGGCAGAAACCGCCTGAATGGTTCCGGACGCGATCCAGTTCTGCACCGTCTCCCCTGCTGTGATCTGCTTCAGCACATTGTCCGCGATCTTTTCAAAGGGACTCATGCTGATCACTGTATCCGGATTCACAGCCAGGGCCAGGTGGTCCACAATCGGAGCCATCATATAGCCGCCGCACAGGCTGGTGACAGTGGTCACCAGCATGCATACCAGCACCAGCACCAGCTTATACCAGTACTGGCTCACATAGCCCAGCAGGCGTTTGATGGTCTGGCCTGCATTCTTGGGTTTGCCTGTCATGCCGCGTCCGGGCGGGCCTCCACGCGGTCCTCCGCCCTGCCGCTTCATCATATCCCCGGGCCGGGAAGCGTATTGTTTTCTGAGGCGCTCCAGTGATCTGGCCATTCCTTACGCCCCCTTCTTCCCGAGCTGGCTCTCGGCAATTTCCCTGTATTCCGTGTTGGAAGCCAGCAACTCGTCATGTGTACCGATACCCGTGATTTTGCCTTCATTCATCACGATAATCTGATCCGCGTCCATCACGGAAGCAATCCGCTGCGCAATGATAATCTTTGTACTGCCCGCCAGTTCGTGTGTAAATGCATGGCGGATCTGGGCTTCCGTCGCCGTATCCACAGCGGAAGTGGAGTCATCCAGGATCAGGATCTTCGGTTTTTTCAGCAGTGCCCGGGCGATACACAGGCGCTGCTTCTGGCCGCCGGACAGGTTGTTGCCGCCCTTGTCCAGTTCGGTGTCATATCCGTCCGCGAAGGTGGAGATAAACTTGTCCGCCTGGGAGGAAGTCGCCGCAGCAATCATTTCCTCCTCCGCCGCGTTCTCGTCGCCCCAGCGCAGGTTCTCGGCAATTGTGCCGGAGAAGAGTACATTCTTCTGCAGCACCATGCCCACGCCCTCGCGCAGGTTGTAAAGGCTGTAGTCTTTTACATTCACCCCGTCCACAAGGATTTCACCCTCATCCGGGTCATACAGCCGCGGAATCATGCTGACCAGCGTACTCTTGCCGCAGCCCGTGGATCCGATGATGCCCACCACGCTGCCGGGTTCAATCGTCATGCTGATGTCATCCAGCACGCTGTCTTCGCTGTGCTTGTAATACCGGAAGGATACGTGCCGGAACTCCACCCGGCCTTCCTTCACTGTCAGGTCTTTCTGTTTCGCGTCTTCATCATTCAGGTCCGGTTCCTCCTCCAGCACCTCCCGGATACGCTTGGCGCTTGCCATGGCACGGGAGGACATCATGAACAGGAACGTAACCATGATCAGGGAGGACAGGATCTGGATAACATAATTGACAAAAGCAGACAGGTCACCGACAGGCATCTCTCCGCCCAGTACCAGTGCATGTCCCTGCCAGGCCACTGCAATCACGGTGATATACATGATCAGCGTCGTCACCGGCTGCATCTGGATCACAATCCGCATAGCCCGCAGCTGGGCATTCTTCAGGTCGCCGTTGGCCTTATGGAATTTCGCATTCTCGTCCTGTTCCCGCACAAAGGATTTCACCACCCGTACGTTGGTAATGTTCTCCTGCACGGTGGAATTCAGGCCGTCCACCCTGGCCTGCACATTTTTGAACCGGGGGAAGGCTGTCAGGATGTTGCTGCCCACAAACACCAGCAGCACCGGAATGCTGATCAGGAATATGGTCGCCAGGCTGGGCCGGAGCCGGATTGCCATAATCAGTCCGCCGATCATCATGCCCGGAGCCCGCAGGGCCATGCGCATCAGCATGGCCACAAAATTCTGCATCTGGGTCACGTCATTGGTCACCCGCGTAACCAGCGAGCCGGTGGAAAACCGGTCGATATTGCCGAAAGAGAATCCCTGTATTTTTTTATACAGGTCATTGCGGATGTCTCCGGCAAAGGCAATACTGGCCTTTGAACTGAAATAGCATCCGCCGATGCCTCCGGCCATCATCACAAGTGCGATCAGGATCATCAGTCCCGCAGTCCCGATGCTGGATCCCACCGTCAGCGTGCCCAGGTTCCCGGCATTGATCACGCCCGCCAGCAGCGTGGGCATCAGCACCTCGCCGATAACCTCCACGATCATGCACAGCGGTCCCAGAATGAACCAGGCCTTATATGGCTTGATATATTTCATCCAGTGTCTCAAAGTGTCTTCTCCTTCCGGTACGAACAAATAACGGACGAAACAAATTTAGTCCCATCCTTCATGCTTGTCAATCCTTTATGCTTTCTTCCTTGTTTCGTCCAGTCCGGTCTCACTGGGCAGTTCTCCGGTTCAACCTCAGGTAGAACCTTCCGAGTTTCTTGTCTGCCGCCCCAAAATAGATTATAATTTCAATGTGAAGTTTTCCTGATTATGATCTGAAAAATAAGAATGGCGAATTATGAACAGTACACTGAAGCATCTTCTTCTGGTCATCAATCCCAATGCCGGCACCCGGCAGGCCAGGCGTTTCCTGCCGGAAATCATCGCGGTCTTCAACCGGGCCGGGTATTTTTGTTCTGTTTATGTAACAGAGAAACGCGGCGACGCCACACGCTTTATCCGTGATCATGCGGAAGGTGCGGATCTGGTGGTCGCCTGCGGCGGGGACGGAACCCTGAACGAAGTCATCACCGGAATGCAGCTGGGCGGTTACAGGATGCCCCTGGGCTATATTCCCTGCGGCAGTACCAATGACTTTGCCAACGGTCTTGGCTTACCCACCGCTCCGATCATTGCCGCCGGTACCATCGTGTCCGGCATTCCCCATATGCTGGATGTCGGTCTCTTCACGCCTGACCGGTATTTCAGCTATACCGCCTCCTTCGGCGCCTTTACCAGTGTTTCCTGGTCCACACCCCAGAATGTCAAGAATGTCCTGGGCCATGCCGCCTATATTCTGGAAGGAATCCGTTCCCTGGCGGATATCCGGCCCATTCATATGAAGATCACTGCTGACGGGCAGGTGTTTGAAGAGGATTACATTTTCGGTGCTGTCTGCAATTCCACTTCCCTGGGCGGCGTCCTGAAGCTGGAGGACAGCGATGTTGACATGAATGACGGTCGCTTCGAAACCCTGCTGATCCCCTTCCCTGAGGACCTCCTGGTTCTTAACCGGATTCTCACTGCCCTCCGGATCCATCACTACGATGATCCTTCCCTGCACTTTCTCCGGGCTTCCTCATTTACCTTTGAGGGCGCACCTGATATGACCTGGACCCTGGACGGCGAGGCTGCTGAAGGCAGGCAAAGCGTTGAAATCAAAAACATCCATAACGCCATACAGCTGGTTTACTGAAATCTTCCCGGTTAAATGCATACAGCCCGGCAGAATGCCGGGCTGCTTTTTGTCTGAATAATGCAATGTTGTATTAACCGTTGTATCCGAGGTCAAATGCTTTCAGGTTCATATCCAGGAACTGCGGCTTGACCACCTTTTCCAGCGCTTTGATCCACCGTTCCTTCGGGATCTCGGTATGCTTCGCGAAATGTCCCATCAGGACAATGTTGACAGCCTTGGCGCTGCCGGCGTCCATGGCGGGCGTCAGGGCGTCAAAATCATCGATATCAAAGCCCTTTGCCTTCAGTTCCTCCAGTACGTTCACGGGATATTCCGCCGCACCGGTGATTACCGGCATGGGGTCGATCTCCTGGGTATTCACAATGATCTTACCGCCCTTGCGCAGGCATCCCGCGTACCGGGCCGCTTCCAGCTTTTCGAAGCTGATAATGAAATCGCATTCCCCTTCGGTTACGATGGGGCTGTACACCTTTTCGCCGAAGCGCACATAGGTCACGACGCTGCCGCCGCGCTGGCTCATGCCGTGCACTTCGCTGACCTTCACATCATATCCTTCATCTGTCAGCAGCGTTCCCAGCAGCCTGGAGGCCAACAGGCTTCCCTGTCCGCCGACACCGACGATCATTACACTCGTAGTTTTCATTCTTCGTTCCCTCCGATGGCGCCGAAAGCGCACAGCTGTTCGCAAACGCCGCAGCCTACGCACAGCGTATTGTCAATCCGGGCCTTTCCGTCCTTAAAGCTGATAGACGGGCAGCCCATCTTCATACACTTCCTGCAGCTCCGGCACTTGGAGGCATCCACCTGCAGGGGCTTCTTCGGCTTCACATATTTCAGCAGCACGCAGGGCCGGCGGGAAATGATAACACTCGGTTCCTCAACCGCCAGTTCCTCCAGCACTGCCTCTTCACAGGCTTTCAGGTCGTAGGGATCCACCACCCGCACCCGGTTGATGCCCAGTGCCCTGCACAGTGCTTCCAGGTTTACCTTGGCTGCCGGATCACCCTTGATGTTGTATCCGGTGGTGGGATTCTGCTGGTGTCCGGTCATACCGGTAATGGAGTTGTCCAGGATGATCACTGTGGAGTTGGTGGCATTGTAGGCAATATTCACAAGTCCCGTCATACCGCTGTGCATGAAGGTGCTGTCGCCGATCACAGCCACGGTTTTCTTCTCCGTTTCCTTGCCCCGGGCCGCGTTGAATCCGTGAATGCCGGAAACACTGGCGCCCATGCACAGGGTGGAATCCAGTGCGTTCAGCGGTGCCACCGCGCCCAGCGTGTAGCAGCCGATGTCACCCAGCACGGTAATCTTGTTTTTTACCAGGGTGTAATACATTCCCCGGTGCGGACAGCCCGAGCACATCATCGGAGGCCGTCCGGGCACCGCAGGAGCTTCACCCTGCGCTTCCGGAATATCCGCCACAGCGAATCCTTCCTTCACGAAAGCATCCCGGATCGTCTTCTGGCTGAATTCCCCGATGGCGGAGAACAGGCTCTTTCCGGTCACTTCGATGCCCAGCGCTTTCACATGGTTCTCGATCACCGGATCCAGTTCCTCAATCACATAGAGCTTCTTCACCTTCGCGGCGAAATCCCGGATCAGCTTCTCCGGCAGCGGATTGGGCATACCGATCTTCAGCACGCTCACACCGTCGCCGAATACTTCCTTCACATACAGGTAGCTGCAGCCGCTGGTGATGATGCCGATCTCGCTGTTCTCAGCCATCTCAGCCCGGTTGTACATGCAGTCTTCTGCCAGTGCCCTCAGTTTTTCCGTGCGTTCTTCCACAACGGGATGACGCTGTTTGGCATAGCCGGGCATCATGATGTACTTGGAAGGCTGCTTGACGTAGTCCTTCAGCGGAACCTCTTCCCGCTCCCCGATGTCCACGACGCACTGGCTGTGGGCAATCCGTGTGCACATCCGCAGAAGTACAGGCGTATCATATTTCTCGCTCAGTTCAAAAGCGCTCTTCGCGAATTCATAGGCTTCCGCGGAATCGGAAGGCTCCAGCATCGGCACCTTCGCCGCAATGGCATAGTGCCGGGAATCCTGTTCGTTCTGGCTGGAATGCATGGCCGGATCATCCGCCACGCACACCACCATGCCGCCGGTGACACCCGTATAGCTCAGGGTGAACAGCGGGTCAGCAGCCACGTTCAGGCCCACGTGTTTCATGGCACAGACGCTGCGCATGCCCGCCAGGCTCGCGCCGAAGGCAGCTTCCATGGCCACCTTCTCGTTCGGTGCCCACTCGCTGTGGATGTCGTCATGCTTGGCCAGGAATTCCGTAATCTCTGTGCTGGGCGTTCCCGGATAGCTGCTCACCAGCCCGATGCCGCCGTTGTACAGGCCCCAGGCCACCGCTTCATTCCCGATTAACAGTTTCTTCATGATATGCCATCCTTAACTATTAATTCTTCATTCTTCATTCTTCATTTTTCATTGTTGATTCGCAGAATCGCTTAACTGCGATTCTGTGAATCAACCAGCCCTTCCCCGCCGTACATCCGGCGCAGCTTCGGCTTTTCAATCTTGCCTGTGGCATTCCGCGGTACCGGCGCCAGGATGATCTTCCGCGGCCGCTTGTAGCGCGGCATTCCGAGGCAGAATTCGTTGATATCCTCCACCGTTGCTTCCGCACCGGGTACAAGCTCCACAATCGCTGCCGCGATCTCACCCAGCCGGGCATCCGGGAGGCCGATCACAGCCACGTCCTTGATCGGCGGATAGGCTGCCATAAAGTTCTCAATCTCCACCGGATACAGGTTCTCGCCGCCGGTGATGATTACGTCCTTCTTCCGGTCCACCAGGTAGATGAATCCTTCCTCATCCTGGCGCGCCATATCCCCGGTCAGAAGCCACCCGTCCTTAAGGGTTTCCGCTGTGGCCTCAGGATTGTTGTAATAGCATACCATGACACCCGGGCCTTTCAGGCACAGCTCCCCGACCTCTCCCGGGGCAACCTCCTGTCCGTCCGGACGGATGATCTTCGTTTCCCAGCCGTATCCCGGAATGCCGATGGCGCCGACCTTCCGCACATTCTCAATTCCCAGGTGCACCGCACCGGGGCCGATGGATTCGCTCAGGCCGTAATTGGTATCGTATTCGTGTTCCGGGAAATACTTCAGCCAGCGGTGAATCAGGCTCTGGGGCACCGGCTGCGCGCCGATGTGCATCAGCCGCCACTGATCCAGCTTGTAATCGGACAGCTTCAGCTCGCCGCTGTCCAGGGCCGTCAGGATATCCTGTGCCCACGGTACCAGCAGCCATACAATCGTACAATGTTCACTGCTCACCGCCTCCAGAATCGTCTGCGGACGGGTGCCCTTCAGGATTACAGCCTTTCCGCCGGAAATCAGGCTGCCGAACCAGTGCATCTTTGCGCCGGTATGATACAACGGCGGGATGCAGAGGAAGCAGTCATCCTTGGTTTGTCCGTGATGCGCCTGTTCCACCCTTGCGGAATGAATCAGGCTGCGGTGCTTGTGCAGGATCGCTTTCGGAAAACCTGTGGTGCCGGAAGAGAAATAGATGGCAGCGTCATCCTCTTCGGTCAGTTCGCAGGGCGGGAAACTGGAGCTGCTCTCGTTGATCAGTTCAGTCAGGTCATCCGCGAAACTCGGGCAGGATGCGCCCAGGAATACCAGGGACACCTGCGGAATCTTGTCGGCGATTTCCTCCACACGGCCGATAAACTCCGGTCCGAAAATCATCATGTTGCTTTCGGACAGTTTCAGGCAGTATTCAATCTCATTGGCCGCATAACGGAAATTCATGGGAACCGCCAGCGCGCCTGTCTTCAGGATACCGAAATAGATCGGCAGCCAGTCAATGCAGTTCATCAGCAGGATGGCAACCTTCTTGCCCTTGCCGATGCCATGGCTCCTGAGCATATTTGCTATCCGGTTTGCCTTTTCATCAAAAACCGCCCAGGTGATTTCCCGGCGGTAATGCTTTTGTTTCACGCTGGGTTCAACCAGTTCAAAATCGTGCCAGGTCACCCGGCGGGTTTCCGGCTGATCCGGGTTGATTTCCACCAGAGCCGTATCGTTCGGCCATTCCCTGGCATTTCTTTCCAGCAGTTCAATGATGGTCATAATACTTGTATCCCCTTGTCTTTCGCGCATATCAAAGATTCTTTCTTCAGACGTTATTCTGTATGAAGCAAGGAATCCTGTAATTGAGAATTATGGATTATGAATGATGAATTGTCAATTAAAGTCCATGAAAAGAACAGAAGGATCGATATCCTTTGCCCACTCCGGCAGGCTTGTCAGGCGGATCGTTTCCCCGGTCAACGGATGAACCGTCTCCAGCATGGCACTGTGCAGTGCAAAGCATCCCGGGAATTCCTCCGGGCGCTCTTCGCCGTATAAAAAATCGCCTCGCACCGGACAGCCGATATGACTCAGGTGCACCCGGATCTGGTGGGTCCGTCCTGTCTCCAGTTCCAGCAGAACCAGGGCACCGTCTCCCTGGGACCGCAGGACCCGGTACCGGGTCCTGGAAGGCTTCCCCTCCGGGCATACAATTCTCCTGACAGTTGCCCCTTCCGCCTTGCCGATGGGATAGTCCAGGATCCCGCTTTCCTCTTCCGGCATACCGTCTGTCCACGCCAGGTACCGGCGTCGGAAAGCAACTGTATGCAGCTGTTTCTGGAGCAGATGCTGCGCGTGGGGAGTCCGCGCAACCAGCATCAGCCCGCCGGTTCCCTTGTCCAGCCGGTTCACAGGCCGGTAAACGTAATCCGCCGGGCATCCGAAATATGCGTACAGCGCATTTTCCAGGCTGTCGTCCGGATGGTTCCGGCTGCTCTGGCTGGCAATCCCGGCAGGCTTCACCACAGCCGTCAGGTATTCGTCTGTATATGGAATTTCCAGCGGGAGTTCAAAGGGCTTCAGCTGATACACCGGAGTATCCTTTTCCCACTCGATGCTGATGATATCGCCTTCCGCGACTTTTGCGCCGGTATGGACAGTTTCACCGTTCAGCCGGATCCGGTCATTCCACTTGGCGCTCTTCATGGCTGTATAGCTCACGCCCATGAACCGGCGCAGAATCTCTCCCACTTTCTTTCCGGCCTCTTCCGGTCCGACCCGGTGTTCCATTCCCCGTGCCTCTTTCTTTACTCAACTGTAATATTGTAAAGCTTATCTGCCCGCACACATCATAATTATGAATTATGAATTCTGAATTATGAATTGGCTTTCTTCCCCACCTTCTCAAAAACCGGGAAAAGCCGCGGATAAACGCCGACAATCACAAACAGGATAATCGCGTACCGGGCGGAACGGATCAGGTTTGCTGCCAGTGCCCCGCTGTTCAGCCATTCCTTGTTAAAAGGCAGCTTCAGCACAGTGTTGAGCACCGCGTAAACCGCAAAGGCTCCCAGCACCCGCAGGATCATTGCCCATACGTTTCTGGTATCCCTGAACCCGATATATTTTTTTTCATAAGGATAAACCGTCACCATGCCGATCAGCAGGCCGAGGGACGTATAATAATCCCGGCTGGTGCACCAGAAGATGCCCGGCAGGGTCACTGCCAGGAGGATCAGGCTCCGGACCCATTCCTGCTTCACTTTCTTATGCAGGATTGTACTGAATACAACTGCCGCAAGGCCGACAGCCCAGCCGGCCAGGACGTCCGTAGGGTAATGCACACCCACCGCGAACCGGCTCAGGCCGATCAGCAACGGCAGGATAACTGCCAGCCACCACATCCACTTTTTCCGGATTTCCCGGGCAATACTGCCATACACTGATACTGCCGTGGCGCTGTGCCCGCTGGGGAAAGAATATCCCTGCTGGAGCACATCCATCGGATCTGCGTCCGCCTCCACCACAGCCAGTGCTTCAATCCGTTCCGGATGCGCCATATAGGGCCTCAGCCGCAGAACAGCATTTTTGATCATCGGATACCACATGTTGGCTGCCACAATCGCAAATCCGCAGCGTTTTCCCGCTTCTTTGTTGTAGCAGAACAGCATGACCAGCAGCACCAGCAGTGTCACAGTCTCCCCGCCGATGAAAGTCACCGCCTTGGAAACGGTCTGCCCAAAGCTTCCGATGGCATTCTGCAGCCATTCAATCAGATCTACTTCCCAGTTGAAATAGAAAATATTTCCCATGATTGTATCATCTCCAATCCGGTATATTATATTCGATTCATTCCTGTACCGCAACAAAAAGTCCTTGACGCGCTTTCGGTCTCATGTTAATATAATCGGGCTGGTTAGCTCTGGAGCGATGGCCGAGCGGTTGAAGGCGCTGGTCTTGAAAACCAGTGATACCGAAAGGTACCGGGGG
>JBGUGL010000058.1:0-12992 GCA_045111455.1 Christensenellales bacterium
CCACGTGCCGGTAAACCGACAAACTGATTTCGAGTCAGCCCCGTTATGACCACTTCGATACCGCTCCACGGCAACGGGCGAATTATAACATACCGCCCGTTTTTTGACAAGCAATGCTTAGCCGTTGAAGGTAAAGCGGTCCATCTCCGCCCTGCCTTCCTCCAGGCTGAATCTGAAGTAGACCGCATGCCTGCCGATTACACTGCCTGACAGGGGTACCGTCGTCTCCCCGGTCATGGTATCGGCATGGGCAATCTCCCGTCCGCCGGGTTCATCCAGCCGCACGCTTACCGTGCCCTTCCCTTCTGCCTTCATCAGGATTGTCAGGCTCCCGGGGGTGTTGTTGCCGAACTGCAGGTAGCGGAATCCAATTGTGGTTCCGTCAGTGATGTTTTTCACCGGGGCGGAAATGTCTTCCCGCTGCTCATACACCGGTTCGATCCATGCGTTTTCCTTTCCGCCGCTGAGATGGCAGGCATACCCAGCGGAGATCCACTGCCGGGCATTGATTCCGTTGACCTGCGGTCCCTGGGACGTCATTTCCACAGGCCGGGAAGCCACCGGCTCACCGTCCAGGTAATCCACCTTGCCGATCCAGACCTTCCCGTTCTTTCCCTGTGCCACATCCACAGGTTCCAGCATTGCCTGGCGGGAATACTCGTCCTTTCCCGTCTGCCGGTGATAGAACACATACCATTGCCCGTTCACTTCCATAAGGGAACCATGGTTGTTTCCCCAGCGGAAGGTCATGGTTCCCTTTCCTTCCGCGTCCGTCAGGATTTCACCGCCGTTGAAGCTGATGTCCCCTCCCCATTGCCAGCCGCCCAGGGGCCAGTCGCTCCACATATAGGAGAGGAAACCGTTGCAGTCTTCATAAATGCCCAGCTCCGGCATGGGTTCATTCACCCGCCGGGAGTAAATATATACATATTTCCCGAAAATCTTCCGCGGGCTGGAGGCTTCAAAGAAAGCTTCCCAGCCGAAGGCGCCGTCCTCCGGCGACCAGGCTGCCCGGCAGTGCGGAATCGGGTTTTCCCGCAGGGTTCCCGGAACAATCGTCGCCATATCTTCATTCAGTTCCGCGCAGTAGGACTTGCAGAATCCCCAGTAGGCATACACCCGGCCGTCGTCATCCACCAGGATTCCCGGGTCAAAGCCCAGCTCCGTCCGCACCGGATCCGTAAAGGGGCCCCAGGGTTTGTCGGAGCGGGCCACCATGATGCGCGATCCTTTTTCCTCCGCCGCGTACATGTAATAGGTACCGTTCTTTTCCACCACGTCCGGCGCGTACAGGATGCTGTCATCTTCCGCCCGGTAGCAGGTTCCGTGGCATTTCCAGTCCGTCAGGTCCGTAACCGGTGTAGACCAGACCACATAGTCCCGACCGCAGTACTCGGTCCGTTCCGTATCATGGGAGCCGTATACATATACCCGGGTCTCCCCTTTATAGGTAAACACCCGCGGTTCCCCGTCCGGCACATGCTCCCACAGGGGCATATAGGGATTAGCGCCTTTTACAAAAGCCTTCTTTTCCATGCTGCTCAGCTCCTTTTAGTTCCCGATCCAGTTCAGCATATCGGATTCCCCGAGGGAAGTCAATCTCCAATGATTGCCGTCCTTGCTTGTATTCAAACGGCCTCTTTGCTATAATAGATATGTTATGGGTTTAGCTCACTGCACCGGTTTCGAAGTCCGGGATAAAAAACTTGCAGGGATGGAAATGAAAAGGATCTGTAAAACGTTTTTATGTCTGGCAGCCCTGCTGCTGGCTTTGCTGGGGGCCTCCGCTTCAGCGGATGCGACAATCACCTTCTCTCCGGAGAACCCGAAGATGGGGGAATATGTGGATGTGGTTGTCCAGCCGGACCGTGCAGGTGCCCAGGGCGTTCTGTATTCTCTGAAAGCAGACTCTGAGACCGTTTATGAAGCCAAGGAAAAAGAGCTGACTGAACATTACAGCGCCTCCTTCCGTCCCCGGAAGGAAGGCACCTATACCCTGACTGCCACCCTGGTTTATGGCAAGAAGGATACGGAAAGCGTCAGCGTCACCATTCCTGTTTCCGGTATCGCGCCGGCGCAGGAATCGCTGGATGTGGTATACAGCCAGAAGGACGGCTGGTGGCATGACAAGATCTATTCGAAGAAGCATCGCCGTTCCCTGGAAAAAGCCGGCTGCGCCATCTTCTCCCTGAGCCATGCCCTGCAGCGTATGGGCAGGACCGGCGAGGATATCTGTCCGGATAAGCTGGCTGAGAAGTATACGGGAATGTATATCGAAGGCCGGGGCACGGATAACGAAGGCCTGCTGGTCCGGGCCGGCAGTGAATACGGTTTCCAGACCTATCCGGACCTGATTGAAACGGAGCACGGCATTGCCACCAGCCTCAAGCGCGGGGACATGCTGTCCTTCAGCGTCGCCCTGGGCCATATCGCCATGGCGGACGGCATCAGCGAAGACGGCACCAAGGTGCATGTGATCGACAGTGCGCCCGGCGCCACCTACGAACGGAAGGACCGTTTCAAAACCAAAGGCCACATCTATTTCCAGCAGGCGGACGGTTCCTTTGTTGAAGCAAAGGAGCCGGAAGATCTGCCCGGCATGCGCTGGTTCTTTGAAACCGGCGAATACGGTGGCATGGCCTACTGGATGGATATCACCTACTGTGCCTCCCGGGGCATGCGTATGATGATCGCCACCCCCTGGCTGCAGGCGCAGGCAGATGGGGAGCTGGTTCCCGCAGGCCTGGAATACGCCGGTGCACTGGTTTCCCGGGTCACCCTGAAGGGCGAGGAAGTCCGTGTTCCCACCAGTACCCTGACCTGGACCACCCCGGGTGCCGACGGTCCCCGGATCGCGCTGATCACCAACAAAAAGGGCACGTACCTGATGGACGGGAACAAGAAGCCCCTGAGAAGGTATTCGAAGAAGCAGAACGTCGGGACCATGATGATGGCCCTGGGAGTGGAGGATGACCTCTGCTATGTCTTCTGGAAGGACACCTTCGGCTATGTCAGCCTGAAGGATGTGGAGCTTCTCCCGGCGCAGGAGGGCGGATTCGCCACCGGCATTGTCTCCATGAACGGTAAAACAGCCGGCACCGCCAAGGTCGTTGCCCGGAATTCACCCCTGGCCAAGGGTGCCAAGGTTACTGAATGGACCATCGGTACCCCGGTGGCTGTGGTGGAAACCGGCAAGGATTTCACCCTGGTGGAAGGCAAAGGCCGCAGGGGCTGGATCCTGAATAAGTACCTTACTCCCGATCAGTCGGAATAAAGCCGTCAGGCGTTTTATTGAAAGGCAGGAACAATTATGGGCAGGAGATCGACAAAGGAAAACAAATCCATCTGGCAGACCACCCGGGAGGACCTGGGCCTCACGCGGGAAAAGGCCGGTGAACTGATTCCCGGATTCTCTCCCGAACGCATTGAAAAGATTGAAAACGGACGCACCCAGATTCAGCCGGAGGACGCGATTCTCCTGGCGGACAGCTACCGCACGCCTTCCCTGCTGAACTATTACTGCTGCAATGAGTGCCCCATTGGCGAAGTGCATGCGGTTCGCGCGGAATCCAAGGAACTCACCCAGATTGCCGTTGAAACCCTGAATGCTGTCAACCAGATGAACCGGATCAAGAACCGGCTGCTGGAGATTGCCGAGGACGGCCAGGTCCGCACCGATGAATATGAGGACTTCATGAAGATCAAGGCGGTTCTGGACCGGATTGCCCAGAGCGTTTCCAATCTGAAGCTGTGGATGGACGAGCAGATCGCTTCCGACCGGTTTGCCAAGCAGCCCGCCCACTGCCTGATCTGATAAGTATAAAAACAGGCCCCTGCCTTCCGGCAGGGGCCTTCGTTTGTCTGTCTTATTCCTTGGCAGCTTCTTCAGCCTTCTCTTCGACAGCTTCCGCAGCTTCCTCAGCAGCCTCTTCGGCCTGAGCAAACTTCTCGGAAACAGAGCTCTCGGTGGCAACCACTTCGTACTCTTCGTCGGCAGCGGCAGTCTCAGCAGCTTCTTCAGCCACAGGTTCCGGCTCGATCGCCTGGCGGATGCTCAGGCTGATGCGCTTCTTCTCGGGATCGACGCCCAGGACCTTGACGTTCACCACGTCGCCGACCTTCACAGCGTCTTCCACCTTGGCCACGCGGGTCGTGGAGCACTGGCTGATATGGACCAGGCCGTCCAAGCCGGGCTCCAGCTCCACAAAGGCGCCGAAGTCGGTGATGCGGACGACTTTGCCTTCCACAACTTCACCCACGGGGTACTTCTCCACAGCGCCGTCCCACGGATGGGGCTGCAGCTGCTTGTAACCCAGCTGGATGCGTTCGCGTTCGGGATCCAGGGACAGGATCTTCACGTCCACTTCCTGGTTGGGCTTCACCACTTCACTGGGATGCTTGATGCGGCCCCAGCTCAGGTCGGTGATGTGGATCAGGCCGTCCACGCCGCCAACATCCACAAAGGCGCCGAAGTCGGTCAGCCGGCGGACGATACCGTGAATCACGACGCCCTCTTCCAGCTTCTCCCAGACTTCCTTCTTCTTCGCGGCAGCTTCCTCAGCCACAACAACCTTGCGGCTGGCAACCACGCGCTTCTTCTGGGGATCCACTTCCAGGATCTTCAGCTTCATGTCCTTGCCGACGAAGTCAGCGATCTTTTCCACATAGCGCTGGCTCAGCTGGCTGGCGGGCACAAAGGCGCGTACGCCGGAAATGTCAGCGATCAGGCCGCCCTTGACGGCTTCCTTACCGACGGCATCCACATACTCGCCCGCTTCGTACTTCTCCATCATGGCGTCCCACGCCTTGCGGTTGACGATATTGCGCTGGCTCAGCAGCACATTTCCTTCTCCGTCGTTGACCTTTACGACTTCGACTTCGATTTCGTCATCCAGTTTGACATCCTGATCAACCAGATCAGTGCGCTTGATGAGTCCGTCTGCCTTGTAGCCGATGCTGACGCAGACTTCGTCTTCGGTGATTTGCACGACCTTGCCGGTCAGAGTCTGTCCGGGCCGGATCCTCACCATCGTAGATTCGACTTCCGCCATGAAGTCATTGTTTGCTTCTACCTCCGCGGTAGGGGTCAGGTCCTTGTTCTCCATGTCGCTCATGCGTGTGACAACCTCCTTAAGTGAACCCGTCGGTGTTGATGCGCCGGCGGTAATTCCGATCTTATCGGAATGATTATTTGCAAAGGCGGGCGGAATCTCCGCCGCACTCTCTACCAGAATAGTCCTGGGGCATGCGTTCCTGCAGATCTCATACAGCTTCCGGGTATTTGCGCTGTTCCGGCCTCCCACCACAATCATGGCGTCCATCCGGGCGGCCAGTTCCCCGGCCTCCTGCTGGCGGATCTCTGTGGCATTGCAGATGGTGCACCGGCTGTCCAGGCTCCGGACCTTCTTTTCCAGCTCCTGCAGAATCGCTTCCCAGCGGCTGTGGGGAAAGGTGGTCTGGCATACAGCCACCGCCCGGTCAATCACCGGCAGCTGTGCTGCCTCTTCCGGGCTGGCCACAAACAGCACCTGGCCGTGGGCCCATCCGGCTGTACCGCGCACCTCGGGATGATCCTTCTCCCCGACCAGGATCACGGGCGTCCCGTCCCGGGAGCCTTCCTCCACAATCCTGTGGAGCTTGTCCACAAAGGGACAGGTCAGGTCAAGCACTTCGTTTCCGGAGGCTTTCAGCTTTTCCAGGATCTGCGGGGATACTCCGTGGCTGCGGATCAATACCCTGCGTCCGGCGGCTTCCTCCGGTTCCCGGATCGGCTCCAGGCCGCGCTCCGCAAGCTTGCGGATGACTTCCGGATTATGGATCAGTTCCCCCAGCGTACAGGAGGGAATCCCGTCTCTGGTCATCGCTTCCGCCTTCTCCACTGCCCGGCTGACGCCCATGCAGAATCCGGCGTGTGCTGCAACCTCTACCGGCATATTCCCTTTCCTTTCGCAAAATTACGCTTCAACTTAAATATTTCTTCCTGATTACATGGAATTCCTGCATTAGTTACAAAAATATTTGAAGTTTTTTTGATTTTTTTCCCGGTTCTGTCTCAGCCGTTTTCCCGGATCATTTTCCGGAAAGTTTCCCGCAGGCGCTCGTTCATCCGCTCGCAGGTTTCGGCATTGATGCCTTCCGCCAGCAGGTCGTCATAGGGAATCGGTTCGCCCACGTACAGGTTTGTGACCTTGAAGAAGCTCAGCTTCCGGTCAAAATATATCGGAATCACCGGAGCCTTGGACCGCATGGCAATCAGCGCGGTACCCGACTCGATATGCTCCATCTGCCCTTCATGATGGCGGGTGCCCTCCGGGAAGATCAGCAGGATTTTTTTCATTTTCACGGCCTTCATGCAGGCGCGCATGGCCTCCATGTCCGTGGCATGCCGTCCCACCAGGATGCAGTGCAGCCGGGTCATGATATTCTGCAGGAAGGGTGTCTTCCCCAGTTCCTTTTTGCCCAGGAACACAATCTGTTTCTTCGGGATGCCCATGGCCATGGCAATGGGATCCAGCGCATGCCGGTGGTTGGCAATCAGGATAAAGGGTGCTTCCTGAAGCAGCCTTTCCTTGTGGTGGAACCTGACCGGCATCACGGTGTGGAATACAATGTGGGCCAGTCCGCGGAGAATTTCATACAGGATGCCGCGTCTGTCGCTTACCGCTTCCAGTTTTTTGCCGGTCTTTTCTGCCTTTTCAGTCATGGCGTTTTTCCTCCACAATTGCAAGGATCGCCTCCACCACTTCGTCAAAGCTCAGGTTCGTGGAATCCACCAGCACCGCATCCTCTGCCTGCCGGAGGGGTTCCACTGGCCGGTTCATATCCTGCTCGTCCCGGGCGATGACTTCCTGCAGCACCTGCTCAAAGGGTTCGGTGCTTCCTTTTTTCTCCAGTTCCAGGAAACGCCTGCGGGCGCGTTCCTCCGCCGAGGCGGTCAGGTAAATCTTTGCCGTGGCGTTGGGCAGCACTGTTGTGCAGATATCCCTTCCGTCCAGCAGCATATCCGTTTCCGCTGCCAGCTGCTGCTGCAGCCGGACCATGGCTTTGCGGACCTCCGCATAACGGCTTACGGTGGAAGCAGCCATGCCAACTTCCTGGGTACGGATCAGGCCGGTTACGTCCTCTCCTTCCACCCAGGTGTGCTGGCCGTCCGCCTCATGGCTCACAGAAATCTTCAGGCTCCTGCACAGGTCCACGATGGCCTGTTCGTCCTGCAGGTCCGTGCCGCGCCTGAGGGCTGTCAGCCCCAGCGCCCGGTACATGGCGCCTGTGTCCAGATGAAGTATACCCAGCCTTGCCGCCACAGCGTCCGCCACGGTACTCTTGCCCGCGCCGACCGGTCCGTCAATGCCGATGTTCAGTCTCATGGTCAGATCCTCCTGCGATTCTCTTTCCCCGGCAAAGGAAGGCTTCTCCGGCATCCGGAGGTTTTCCTTCCCTGCATTCCGGCGGGAATATCCGTCTTCCTGATACAGCCATTATTATACACGCTGTCCCCTTTTCATTCAATCCGTATGCGGTTTTTCCGGGGATTTCCGTCCTGATTATAGTGGATAGGTTTTTCCAATTTATATTATTCTATATGTTCCAATAATTGGTTGACAACCATCTTGTCATGCCTTTATAATACAAATAGTATTTCCGTCCTGCAGAGGAGGTTTTTACCATGAAATCCACAGGAATCGTTCGCCAGCTGGATTCTCTCGGCCGCATCGTACTGCCCATTGAGCTGCGCCGCAGCCTGAATATCAACACAAAGGATATGCTCGAAATCGTAGTGGAAGGAAACTCCGTGGTTCTTCGCAAGTATGAGTCAAACTGCGCTTTCTGCGGAAGCGGGAGCAAGCTGGTCCAGTATAAGGACAAGATGATCTGCAGGCGCTGCCTGAAGGAGATTCAGGCGCTCTGATTATTCCCCTTTGGTTTTCCCGGTCCCGGCTGTTGCCGGGACCTTTCTTTTTCTGTTTTCTCCCGTCCTTTTCTTGAAGTTTCCACAGCCAGCAGGTATAATAATGGTTTGTAGGGGTTCGCGATCCGCGTCCCGATCTGACTGACGGAGCGTGTTTTATGGCTTTTTCATTCTTTGCCTGCCTCTCCAGGCTGAAGCTCATCCGCCGCTGGAGCCTCATGCGGAATACCGTGCCGGAAAACGACGCGGAGCATTCCCTGCAGGTGGCTATGATTGCCCATGCCCTGGCGGTAATCGCCCGGGACCGTTACGGGAAGCAGGTGGACCCTGAACACGTTTTATCTTTGGCGGTGTATCACGACGCCACCGAAGTCATGACCGGCGACCTGCCCACCCCCGTAAAGTACCATAACGAGGAGCTCCGCGGTGCCTATCATCAGCTTGAAGCGCTCTCTGCCGACCGGCTTCTGGCCCTCCTGCCGGAGGATATGCAGCCTGCTTTTACCCCCTATATGAAGCAGGAGGCCGGTTATGACCATACCCTGGTCAAGGCGGCGGACCGGATTTCAGCTTATATCAAATGCATGGAAGAGCAGCGAGCCGGCAACCGGGAATTTGACTACGCCGCTGAAAATATCCGACGGAGCATTGCCGAAATCGATCTGCCGGAGGTGAAGGATTTCCTGTCGGATTTCCTGCCCGCCTTCGATATGACCCTGGATGAGCTCAACCATCCCACACCCTCCCGGAAGTAATCCCCTTCCGGAACTGACGCGATGAATTTTTAGATTGTAACTGGAGGTTCGCATGAAACGTATTCTTTCCCTGCTGCTGATCCTGTGCCTGGTTTTCCCTGTTTTCTCCTTTGCTGAACTGGATGAGGAGGATTTCAGCGTCGAAGACGTGGAAGAGATCCTGCTCGACGACGAAGAAGAAACAGAAGGCGAAGATTCCGATCCTGATGCTGATGCAGATTTCGATTTCTCCGATCTGGATGACTCTGCATTGGCTGCTGTGGATGAGGATATCGACGCGAACTCCATTGATCTTTCAGAGCTGGAAATCAATCCCAACCTGCCCTCCAACGTGGTCAACTTCCTGCTGCTGGGTGTTGACTCCCATGTGCCGGTGGAGAAGGACAGCAACGGCGAAGTCATTCATAAAAACATCGTCGGCCTGGCGGATACCCAGATCATCGTTTCCGTCAACAAGGACACCGGGGACATCAAGATGACTTCCGTCCAGCGGGACTCTTATGTGCCCATTCCCGGTCCCACCGCCCAGAAGCAGAAAATCAACATGTCCTTTGAGATCGGTACCCGGCGTGCCGCCAAGGTTGTGGCCGATCCCAAAGACAAGGACAGCCTGACTCCCGGCGGCGCCGCCCTGGCCATGCGCACCATTAACCACAACTTTGAAATGAACATCCAGTACTGCGTGGTCATCAACTTCAGCGGCCTGGCCAGCATCATCGATGCCCTGGGCGGCATCGACATCGACATGGAGAAAATCGAGGCCAAGGGCGTGAACAACTACCTGGCCAAAGCTTACAAGAAACCCAGCAAGTTCACCTATGACCCCACCTATGACCGGAAAACCCGCACCAGCTCCCGCACCAAGCTGGAAGCCCGGGACGGCGTCCAGCACTGCGACGGCATCCAGGCCCTGACCTATGCCCGCCTCCGTTCCCTCAACGGGCAGAACGACTTTAACCGGACAGACCGCCAGCGCCACCTGCTGGACCTGCTCATGAAAAAGGTTCTGCATGACATCGATATGAGCAAGCTCCTGGACCTGATCGATACCTGCGTCCAGTATGCCTACACCAACATCAATGCCGAGACCTTCCTCAGCCTGGCCGGATCCCTTCTGTCCTCCGGTATCCTGAAGCGGATTGATTCCTCGGACTCCCTCTTCGACCAGCTGCAGGTCCCCGCTCCCGGACAGTACGGTTACGGAAACGTCAACGGCACCAGCGTCCTGACCTTCAAAGATAAGCAAGGCCAGGTCGAAGCCCTGCACAATTTCATTTACGGAACCTACTATCCCGCCAACTGAGGCACATTCAGATCACGTTAAAACGGACGGCTGTCTTCGGCCGTCCGTTTCTTTTGTTCTTTCCTATGGCAGGATCCGGTACGCCGGATCCTTTGCTTTCCGGATTTTCCATAAAACCAGGCACAGGGCTCCGTACACGATGATCCCCGTCAGGGTCATCACTCCCAGGCTCACCCAGTTCTCCGCCGGCATCATTCTTCCCGCCAGCCGGACACAGCCCAGCATTATGAGGCCGATCACCGCGTATACGCCTGCATAGCCCAGGAACTTCCGGTACGGCTGCTCCCTGCGGAGAATCAGGAACTGTACCACCGGCACCGTCAGTTCCGCCAGCAGTGTACCCGCCACAGCGCCCATGCTCTTCATGGAAGGAATCAGGCATGCGTTTGCGATGAGGTTCACTGCCGCGCCGCAGCACACGCTCTTCACGAAGATGTGGTCCCGTTTCTGGGGCAGCACCACCTGGGTACGGATCACATTGGCAAAACCGATCGTGATCAGCGTGAATCCCAGCGGTGCCATCAGCACACCGGAATACCGGAAGTCCTCGCCGAAAAACAGCGGTGCGAACCGGTCCGCCACTGCGGCGACTCCGAAAGCCATGGCCGTCACCATGCAGAGGATCAGGTCCATGCTTCTGTCGATGTTCCGGGCGATCTTTTCCTTCTCGCCCTTCTTCTGCAGGCTGGAAATCTTGGGAAGCATCACCGTTCCGATGGCGGAAATGAACCCGCTCAGGCAGTAGATGATCTTCTCCGCGTTCTCATACAGGCCCGTTTCATGCTTTCCGGAAATGTAGAATACCATGGCCTTGTCCATCTTGCGGTAGATGCTGACCGCGGCCACCGAGATGAACAGAACGGCGCAGGGCCGCAGGTGTTTCAGCGTCTCCCTCATGGAAACCCGCCGGTAGCTCACCCTGCCCTTCAGGGTCAGCGCGCAGCTCAGGTTGCCGGCCAGGGTGGCCAGGCTCCAGGCGAAACCGTAAATCCACAGGTCATCAATGCTTTTCACAAAGATGAACACACACGCTGCCGCAGCGCATTTTACAAAGGTGTTCCGCAGGGCAATGGGCTTGAACAGGTCCAGTCCCATCAGGCACCAGTCAAAGCTGTACAGGCAGCTGATGCTCATCATGGTCAGGTGCAGGGCAATGTTCTTTTCCTCTCCTGCCACCAGGAAAACGTATCCGAACCAGAACAGCAACGTGATGCCTGCCACCAGCAGCTGCATCTGCCAGATCCCGGAGAAGGTCCGGTCCAGTTCCTCCCGGTTGTCCCGGACCTGGGCAATGGTCCTGACGCCGTAATCCGCCAGGCCCAGCATCCCGATCAGGCAGAAAATCTCACTGATGGTCCAGGCATCCGCATACAGACCGACGCCGTCTGTCCCGACCGTCCGGGACAGATACGGCGCCGTAACCAGCGGCAGCAGTACCGAAAACATCCGGTACGCCACATTGTATGCCGCATTCTTTTTTGTACTCATAATTTCAGCAGGGCTGTCGCAATTCCGAAGTATACCAGCAGGCTCAGGGCATCCACGATCGTCGTAATGAACGGACTGGCCATAACCGCCGGGTCAAAACCCAGCTTCTTTGCCAGCATCGGCAGCGTACAACCCACCATCTTTGCGCAGAGCACCGTCACCGCCAGCGTCAGCCCGACCACCAGGGCCACCGTGAAATCCACGTCCTTCGTGTGCAGGATCATCTGGTCCACCAGCAGGATCTTGGCAACGCAAAGGACACTCAGTACCAGGCCGCAGATCACTGCGGTCCGGATTTCCTTCCAGAGCACCTTGCCCATGTCCCTGAACTCCAGTTCGCCCAGGGAAATGGCACGGATCACGGTAACTGAACTCTGGGAGCCGCTGTTACCGCCGGTGTCCATCAGCATCGGAATAAAGGCGGTCAGGCACACCATCGCTTCCAGTTTCTTTTCAAAGTTGGAGATAATCAGTCCGGTAAATGTGGCGGAAACCATCAGCAGGGCCAGCCAGGGGATCCGGTGCTTGAACAGGTCCAGCGGAGAAGACTTCAGGTAGGTCTTGTCGCTGGGCGTCATACCGGCCATGATCTCCATGTCCTCGGTGGTCTCTTCTTCCACAACGTCCATGGCGTCGTCGAATGTGACAATACCCACCATCCGGTTGTCCCCGTCCACGACCGGGATTGCCAGCAGGTTGTATTTGCTCATCATCTGGGCAACCTGTTCCTGGTCAGTATGCGTACTCACCGTAATCAGGTTCGTGTCCATGATGCTGTCAATGGTCTGCAGGTCGCTGGGCGCCAGCAGCAGGCTCTTGACGCTGACCGTGCCTACCAGCAGGCGGTTCTGCAGCACATAACAGGTGTAAATGGTTTCCTTGTCCACGCCCGTACGGCGGATCCGCAGGATCGCGTCCCCGACGGTCATGTCCGGACTCAGTTTCACATACTCCGTAGTCATCACGGAGCCTGCGGAGTCTTCCGGATACTGCAGGATCTCGTTGATTTCCTTGCGCATTTCCGGATCGGCCTGGGCCAGGATCCGCTGCACCACGTTGGCGGGCATCTCTTCGACAATGTCCACCGCGTCATCCACGTACAGCTCGTCCATGACCTGGCGCAGTTCCTTGTCGCTGATACCCCGGATCAGGGCTTCCTGTTCCTCGCTTTCCATCTCAACGAAGCTTTCCGCGGCCAGCTCCTTCGGCAGAAGCCGGAACAGCAGCGGCAGTTTTTCCGCTTCAACCCCGGAAAAAACCGCAGCAATATCCGCGGGATTCATCGTAATCAGGATGTCCCGGATAGTGGAATACTTTTTTTCAGAGAGTAATAACTGTAAAGTGTTTTCGACCGTGACAGAATGTTCCGCCATGCTTGCTCCCTCCCATTTGGTTAGAATGGTCAGTTGCCAAGAGCATATCAGACATAGCGGCAGACGGATTTATGACACGCGGAACCGGAACGTCATCTGGCCCGGATCCCGCGGTCTTCGCCCAACCGTTATGCCGCTGCTACTCCCAGCGTCCATGACATTCC
>JBGUGL010000059.1:0-72089 GCA_045111455.1 Christensenellales bacterium
GCAAAGCCGCCGCTGATGCCGATGATGGCCAGCTTCTTGTCGGGGTTGTTGTTCATCACGAAGTTCTGCAGCTCAGCAGCCTGGTTGGCCCAGTCGCTCAGGGTAGCTTCATGAAGCTTTACATTATAGGTGGCTTCCAGCCAGTCACGGTAATTATAGGTCAGCTGTTCTTCCTCAGTGGGGTTCTCACTGCGGGTGTCAGTGGAGTACCAGTCGTAAATGTATACGTCCTGGCCTTCAAAATCCAGGCCCTCAATGATGGCCGGATAGCCTTCGGGAACAACTGCGGTTTCGGTCACTTCCGCGGCGGCCTCAGTGACTTCCTCAGCCTTCTCTTCCACGGCAGCGGCAGCCTCTCCGGCAACCTCTGCTACGGCTTCCTTGGCTTCTTCCACTTTTTCCTCCGCGGCAGCAACGACTTCTTCAGCCTTCTCTTCCACGGCGGCGACAGTTTCTTCAGCTTTCTCTTCCACGGCAGCAGCAACAGCAGCCGTTTCTCCGGCGACTTCCGTTACAGCTTCCTTCACTTCTTCCACTTTCTCTTCCGCGGCAGCAACGACTTCTTCAGCCTTCTCTTCCACGGCAGCAGCGGCTTCCGTTACGGCTCCCTTGGCGGCGTCGACCGTTTCTTCCACGGCAGCGGCGGCTTCAGCGGGCGCTTCAGCTGCGGCTTCCTTGACTTCTTCTGCTTTCTCTTCCACAGTTTCAGCAGCTTCCGTCACGGTTTCCTTGGCGGCTTCAACCGTTTCTTCTGCTTTTTCTTCCACTGCAGTTGCAGCTTCCTCAACAGTTGCTGCGACCTCTTCCGGCTTAACCGGTTCAGCGGGCTTGTTCCAGGGTTGCCAGATCAGCAGGGCTGCAGCGATCACAACAATGATCGCCAGGCATGCAATCAAGGCTTTCTTGTTCTTCATGATGTCCATCCTTTCAGTATTAATTTTTCGTTGGAATCAAGATCGGCTGAAAAAAGAATCATCCGAGCCCTGCCGATCTATTCCGTTCACAATCGAAGTTATTGTATTACCGAATCAGTGGTTTGTCAACTGCGACAATTGGTGAAAACCCTTTGTTTACCTTGCTTTTAATCATTTCCGCTGAAGAGTGTGCTATTTGTCTTCCGCGGTCTTTCAGTTCCGGAAAACAACCGGTTTCAGGACTGGCCGGCCAACCGGAGCGAAATGAAAATCGGCGGCCTGCAGGGCAGGCCGCCGGTCAGGTTTTGTGTATCCGGTTATCCGTTGATGAGGCTGTTTTCCGTGGCAGGATCAAACAGGTGCATCACCTTCGCGGGGAAAGTAATGTACAGCTTGTTGCCGTAGGTCAGGCTTGCCCGCTGTTCCTTTGTCAGGTCCACGGTGGGAAGCCGGACAATAATTTTGTCATTGTTTGCGCTGGACAGGTGCAGGTGAAGCTCACTGCCCATCATTTCGTTGACATCGATGGTGCACTCAATCGCTCCTTCGGCCTTGTCAAACAGGACCGCGGTATGCTCCGGGCGAACACCCAGGATGATCTCCTGGGACCCGACACCCTTCTGCGCCAGCACGGCATTCTGCTCTTCGTTCAGGTAAAGCTTTACCCCGAGAACATCCACCGCGTATCCGTTGCTTTCTTTTGCCAGGTTTGCCTTGAGGAAATTCATCTGGGGGCTGCCGATGAAGCCGGCGACAAAGAGATTCACAGGCGTGTCAAACACTTCCTGGGGCGTGCCGACCTGCTGGATATAGCCGTCCTTCATGATGACGATCCGGTCGCCCAGGGTCATGGCTTCCGTCTGGTCATGGGTAACATAGACGAAGGTCGTATCAACCCGCTTGCGCAGGAGGATGATTTCCGCACGCATCTGGTTGCGCAGTTTGGCGTCCAGGTTGGACAGCGGTTCATCCATCAGGAAAACCTTCGGGTCACGGACAATGGCGCGTCCGATGGCCACACGCTGACGCTGGCCGCCCGACAGGGCTTTCGGCTTCCGGCCCAGGTATTCCGTAATACCCAGGATTTCAGCTGCCTGGGTCACCCGCCGGAAGATTTCCTCGTTGTCCATGTGGCGCAGCCGCAGGCTGAAGGCCATATTCTCATAGACCGTAATATGGGGATAGAGGGCATAGTTCTGGAAAACCATGGCGATGTCCCGGTCTTTGGGCTCCACGTCGTTGACAACCTTGCCGTCAATTTTCAGGGTGCCCCCGGAGATATCCTCCAGGCCCGCGATCATGCGCAGGGTTGTGGATTTTCCGCAGCCGGAGGGGCCGACGAAAACCACAAACTCCTTGTCCTTAATCTCCAGGTTGAAATCATGGACAGCCACGACGTTTTTGTCATAGACTTTTTTAATATGCTCAAGGGTTACGCTTGCCATATGCTTTTTCTCCTTCCAAAGCTTATTGTTTTCCCGGTTTCATCCGGCAGTCTCAGAATCGCTGCGAAAAGGCTCAGCCCTTTACAGCGCCGCCTGTTACCCCTTCCACATAATACTTCTGCAGGGCAAGGAACAGGATGGTGATGGGCAGCGCCACCAGGACGCCGCCGGCGCAGAACCGGGTGAAGTATCCCTGGTAGTCATTGGTGTTGATCCACTGGTACAGACCGACTGCGGCATTGAAGTTGGCTTTGCTTCTGAAAGCAATCAGGGAGGCGAACACGAAGTCTCCCCAGGGCGCCATGAACGCCATCAGCACGGTATAAATCACAATCGGTTTTGCCAGCGGCATAATGATCTTTTTAAACACCTGGAAGCGGGTTGCCCCGTCAATCCGGGCGCTTTCATCCAGGGACTTCGGGATCGTATCAAAGAAGCCTTTGGAGATGTAGTATCCCATACCGGAGGAAGCAATATAAATCAGGATCAGGCCGGGTACGGCGCCGTCCTTGGTCAGTCCCAGCTGCTTGAGCAGGAAGTACAGGGTAATCATGGTCAGGAAGCCGGGGAACATGCCCAGAACCAGAATAATATTCATCATCAGCTTGCGGCCTTTGAAACGGATCCGGGAGAAGGCATAGGAGACGGACAGCACAATGATGGTCTGCAGCACCGCTGTGAACAGCGCAATGACCAGGGTGTTTCCGTACCAGCGGATATATTCGCTGGGGGTCATCGGCACCAGAACAAACCGCAGCAGCAGCAGGCAGAATACCATTTCGCCGAACAGCGCCAGGGCTTTTTTCACCAGGTCGCCGGTGGTGGTCGCCTGCATTCCGGGAAGCTTTGCAAGCAGCAGGTCATTTTTCAGATAGATGCGGGCAAAGATCAGGCAGATGGCGCCGCATATTGCCGCTCCGATCAGGATTCCCGGCAGGCCGGAGGCCGGCTGGATCTCGCCCGCCGCAATGCTGTAGACCGCCATGAGCACAGGACCCAGCAGCGCGCCGGAAATCCGGGCGGGAAGCAGTCTCCGGCCGTTCTCACTTTTCCTGAGCAGGGCAAAGAACAGCGTCTGGATCAGCGCGCAGACAATCACGATGATCAGGGATTTTCCCATCCAGGAGAAGAAGTTGCTGCCCTCAAACAGATAGGCGTAACTGTCCAGGGACCAGGTGGTCGGAAGAACATAAGGCGCCATGCCGCCCACCGAAGGGTCAATCCCGGGCTTGTAGGAACGGAAGGACTGGAAGACGAGAAAAATAAACGGAATCAGCCAGATCAGGCTCATCAGGATCAGGATGATGTAAACAGCCGCATTGACACGGGCTTCATGCCCCTTCTTGCTGCGGGTCTTTTTGTCCTGCTGAGGCACTTCCCTGATCACGCCCGCCTGCTCGTCCACCACGATGTCGACTTCCGGTATTTCTTGCTTTTTACTCATTACTGGAAATCCTCCTCGTTCTTGACTGATGGGATCATGTTGTACACGATCAGGTTGATGACGGCCATAACGACAAAGATCAGGATGCCGATGGTGGCTGCAATCTTATAATCCGGCTCATCGCTGACGGTCATCTTATACAGCCAGGTAATCAGCAGGTCCGTATAGCCGGCATTGCCGGTCAGCTCCATGGTCAGCGGTTTTCCGCCGGACAGGAGGTAGATGACGTTGAAGTTGTTGATGTTGCCGGTAAAACTGGTCAGAAGATAGGGTCCGGTTACAAAGAGCATGTAGGGCAGGGTGATCTTCTTGTACATCTGGAAGGCATTGGCGCCGTCAATCCGTGCGGATTCATAAAGGTCCGCAGGAATATTCATCAGGATACCGGTGGCAATCAGCATCAGGTAAGGAATACCGATCCAGACGTTGATGACGATGATGGTAACCCGTGCCCAGGTTCCGTCTGTCCAGAAGGGAAGCGGCTTGTCAATCCACCCCCAGGAAAGAAGGGCGGAGTTGATAATGCCATCCTGGGCAAACATTTTGCTCACATACAGCAGGGAAACAAACTGGGGAATGGCGATGGTCATCACCAGGATGGTCCGCCACATCTTTTTCAGCTTGATACCCTTTTTGTTGATCATTATAGCCACCAGCATGCCAAGGAAGTAATTCAGGAAGGTGGCAAAGAAAGCCCACACCAGGGTCCAGACCAGCAGCTGGGTGAAGGTGTTTCCGTAACTGGCTGTATCTGTGCTCAGCAGCTTATGGAAGTTGTCCCAGCCAACCCAGGTAAACAGCTTGGCCGGCGGCTGATGTGTGGCGTCAAAATTCGTAAAGGCAATAAGGATCATGAAGAAGATCGGCAGAATCGTGAAGATCAGGACACCCAGCGTGGGCAGCGCCAGCAGGGTTTTATGGAACTGTTCATCCGCCAGGGACCGGATATCATCCTTCGTGGACTTCAGCTTGTGGCCGTTCTTCAGCAGTTCTTCACTGATCCGGTTCTGCTTGATGTTCTGGTACCAGGTGTAAATGAAACCCAGGATAAAGAAGATGGTCAGCACACCGTACAGCAGGATAAAGAAGGAATGGTCGCCGTACTGGATCGTCCGGCCTTTTTTGACAGACTCAATGGTGCCCAGCGTACTCAGCTTGCTCAGATAAAAGATGCCGGAGAACTGGGCGTTCGGGAAAAACATATAGACGTTGAAAACAGTCTGGAACAGGAAGAAAAGCAAGCCGCGCCCCCACTGTCCCCGGGCAAAGGAACCGAAACCCATAATCGGATAGCTGAGTTTGGTTTTCCAGTCTCCCCGGACAAAAGTCTGGACGACGTCCGTCACAGCATTGCCCAGTTTTTTAAATACGGAAACTATTCCCTTCCCAAGCGATGAAAAGCCTTTTCCGATCTTTTTCGGCAGATTGGAAAAGGTTTGTCCCAGACGGTGAAGAATTTTTTTCGGCTTGCTGAGTCTCAGATACTCAAGATCGGTGGTAGACACCCGCAGCCCCTCCCTATACGATTATTCAAAAACAGACCGGGGGCATTCCTGCCCCCCCGGTCTGCGGGAAAACCTGATCTTACTTGGCCAGATAACCTTCGCAGGTATCCTGGAACTGCTGGAGGGTCGCCAGCAGGGTAGCGTCATCGGCATCGTCATACTTGCCGCCGATCACGTCATCGCCCAGTGCGGTGGCCAGTCCCCAGTAATCTCCGGGATACTGTCCCTGCGGGATGCAGAAGGCCAGCTGCTCGCCCAGGGCGGACAGAGCGGCGTCAGCCTGCACAGCTTCGTTCTTCTGAGCATTCAGGTTGGAGGGACCCCAGCCGGCCGCGTTGTAACGGGCGATCTGGACCTCTTCGCTGGTCAGGAAATGAGCCAGGGCGTCGCAGGCAGCCAGTTTGGCTTCATCAGTCTGGGGTTTGATGCCCAGCATCTTGAATCCGCCGAAGCCGCTCAGCTGGACGCCGCCGAAGGTGGGCAGCTTGGCAGCGCCGTAGTTCTCACCGAACAGATCCTTGGCAGCGCTGGAATCCCAGGTGCCGTCCACGATCGCGCCAACGTTGGTGGCATTGCTGATGGAGGAGCCGTTTACGAAAGCGGGGCTCTTCTTCAGGGCGATCATGTCCTTCAGGGCGGCAACGCCGGCGTCGGAAGCATAGGTGGCGTTCATCTTGACCAGGGCGCCTTCGTCATTGGAATCGAAGGTCAGTTCGCAGCCATGGCCGAAGAAGAAGGCGGTCTGATACCAGCCGGAGTTGATTTCCATGTAGAAGCTCTTGCCGGCGGCTTCGCAGTCAGCCAGGATGCCTTCCAGGGTGGAAGGATCTTTGACCACGGACTTGTCATAGTAGAGGAAGTAGCCGTTGTCGCTGGTCATCGGATAGGCGTACATGGTTTCGCCCATGGTGACTGCAGCAACGGAACCGGCGTCGTTTTCAGCCTTCACGGTCTCAGCGATCTCGGGATCGAGGTCGATGATGGCACCGGCCACAACCAGGCGGCCCAGCTGGTCCTGCGCGAAGCCGTAAATATCAGCGCCGGCTTCAACGTCCTGGATCATGCTGGTGGCAGCATCGCCTTCACCGACGGGTTCAACGGTGACGTTGATCCCGGCGTATTCGGGATTGGCGGTCTTGAAGGCTTCAACCTGTTCCTTGGTGAAATCCACCACGGCATCAGCCACCCAGACTTTGATGTCGCCGCTGAATCCTTCGGCGGAAGCGAAGGAAACCAGGGACAGCATCATGGCTACGGTCAATACGATAGCGAGAATTTTTTTCATGGAGTAATCATCCTTTCAATAATTTTTTCATCCTGTTTCGCCGGACAGCAAACTGTTCCAGATATCTATGTGGTATTTGGCTCAATTTGTTCCGTTTCGACTATGTGCATATTCTATAGCACGGTCCCCGGTTTGTCAACAGGTAATTTTTCTGGAACCCCTTATTTTACGTAATTGGTATCGTTTCCGGAGTTTGAACGCCCGGAACCGTTTCAGTGCAAGGAATTGAGCATCGCGTCATCGATTTTTCCCCAGGCGCCGTTGCCGCTTCCCCGGCATTTTACATACAGGCCCACGGTGATTTCGCTGCCGGCGGAATGCTCAAATTCCGGAATGACCCCCGTGTTCCAGCTGTTCCAGCCGGTGATGGGAATCTGTTCCGACCTGGCGGTTTCCGTTCCGTCCGTCTTTACATAGGCATAGATGTCCGTATCGCCGCAGTCTCCGCCCATGACAGAAATGCTGAAGGTGAACCTGCCCTCCGGAAGGTCGCGGACAGTCTGCTCCAGGGTAAACTCCACGCTGTCCGGGGCGGCGCTCCAGAAATGCATATGTTTCGAACCCGTCAGGGAATCGGTTTTCTTGTCTTCGGTATACAGTTCGTCCGCCTTTTTCAGGTCCGTAACCACCCAGGCATCGCTGTTTTCCTCAAAACTGTAGTCCTTCAGGAAGTTGTATTCGACCATGGAGACATAGCACTTTGCCTCCATACCGCCGGCTTCCCCCCTGACCTCGTAGCGGGCAGGGCCGTTTTCATGCATTTCCCTGTCCTTTTCTTCCGTCAGGTCCCAGGTCACCGGCACAGCCCGGCGGCTGTTGTCCGACATGACGGCGTTGACCGTTTCCGGAAGCTGCAGGGGCATGTTCAGGTCGCAGATCAGCGCGGGTTCCTCCAGGGCGTCCGGAACAGGCCCGGTCTCATTGCCGGTTCCCATGAGGCGGAAAACCTTCAGGGATTCCAGGACCTTCCCCTTCCTGTCAAAGAACGCCTGGTTGTCCACGGCGTTCCCGCCGTAATACTTCCCTGCGTCTTCGGGGTCGTATACGGCAGCATAGCTGGATGCCCAGCCGGAACCGTTCTTTTCCCAGAGCTCCCGGTTTTCCTCCGGGCTGTCTGTGCCCACGGTGATCCAGGCGCCTTCCCAGTAGCAGATGCCGATGCCCGCAGGCGTACGGTTGACCACCGTGTCCGTAATATCCCGGATGCAGTTGGCCTGTCCCTGGACCGTGAAGGGATAATCCTTCACGATGCCGCCGCCGTCACCGATGGTATTGGGGAAGAAATCGGTATCCTCCGCGGTATAGGCATAGGAGGTTTCCATCACCATGACCTTCTTCCCGTAGGTTTCCGCAATCTCTGTCAGGATCGCGGAAAGGTTGTCCAGGGTACCGTGCCAGTAAGGATAGTAGGATGTGGCAAAAACGTCATAATCCACCAGCCCCGCCTTTTCATAGTAATCCATTTTCTCCGCGTAAACCCGGTAGCTGTCCGCGCTTTCCGGATTGGCGAAATGAAGGGCGATCAGCGCATCCGGATAGGTTTCCCTGCAGGCCATGGCCCCGGCCTGCAGAACATAGGATATGTTCATCCAGGTTTTTTCCCCGCAGAGTTTCCCGTTGATCTCATTTCCCAGCTGGACCATCCTGACCGGAACGCCCGCTGATCTGAGCTGGTTCAGGCAGTCCAGGGTATAGTCGTAGACAGCGGCCTTTTTCTGCTTGATCTTCATCCCTTCCCAGGCCCGGGGCGTCATCTGCTTCCCCGGATCCGCCCAGAAGTCGGAATAATGGAAATCAACAAGCAGCGCCATGCCGCAGGCGGCCGCCCGTTTGCCGATTTCCACCGCATTCCGGATATCGCAGTTGCCGCCGCCGAAGCCGCGGCCTTCCTCATCGTAGGGATTGTTCCAGATCCGGACGCGGATGGTGTTGATGCCGTTGTCAGCCAGAATCCGGAAAAGATCCGTTTCCTCTCCGCTGTAATCGTAATACCGGACACCGCTGGCTTCCTCCGCAAGGACGCTGGAAACATCCATGCCGAAGATAAAATCCTCCGGCAGGTTTTCCACCTTCCGGACATGGAGGGAATCGGCAGCGGGTTCCCCCGCAGCCGGAAAAGCAGCCAGGCAGAAGACAAGTGAAAGAATGAGCAGGAAAACAAGCGGTGGTCTCATGGCAGCCTCCTGTATATATATTGTTGACTTCTTGATTGAAATATAACATGATGCGGGGTGAATGACAACTGAATTTATGATAGAATGGAGCCGAAAGGCCGGACCGGAAACACGGAGAGCAAAGGAGAAATATCATGAAGCACTTGTTTTGCATCCTGATGGCGCTGCTTTTGCTTGTCACGCCTGCATGGGCGGAGGAAACAGCGGTTGACGGGATTGAGTTCCATGAAGGCTGGGACACAAAGGATAACAACCGGGTATTCTACGAAATCTTCGTCGGTTCTTTCTCGGATTCCGACGGGGATGGCACCGGGGATCTCCGGGGCATCATCAACCGGATGGATTACCTGAATGACGGGAATCCGGCTTCCGGTAGGAGCCTGGGCATTGAGGGCATCTGGCTCACGCCCGTTTTCCTTTCCCCCTCCTACCATAAATATGATGTAACGGATTACTGCATGATCGATCCGGTTTTCGGCACAGAGGAGGACCTGAAGGAGCTGGTGTCCCTGTGCCATGAGCGGGATGTGAAACTGATCCTGGACCTGCCGCTGAACCATACCGGTGCGGAAAACGCCTGGTTCCGGAATTTCATCAATGCCCATATATCCGGAGATACGGCGGATCCGTATTATGACTTCTATACCTGGATCGGGACGGACGACCCGGTGCCCGCCGGCCGCCGGTTCCGGAAAATGGACAATGCACGGCTTCAGGTGGAGGCGAATTTCTCGGATGATATGCCGGAGCTGAATTTCGACAATGAGCAGGTACGGCAGGCGCTGCTGGACGTGGCTGCCCGCTGGATGGACCTGGGCGTGGACGGTTTCCGCTTTGATGCCGCAAAATACATGTATCTGAACGATCATGAAAAAAACGTCGCCTTCTGGTCCTGGTACATGGACGAACTGAAAAAAATCAATCCGGAAGTATACACCGTGGCGGAAGTATGGGATTCGGAGAGTACAGCCCTCCGTTATGCCGGTGCTGTGAACTGCTTCCGTTTTTCCGCTGCTCAGGCGGAGGGGTTGATTGCCTCCACAGCGAAAGGCGGGAGCGTCAGCCGTTTCACCGCCGACACCCGGCGTTACCTGGATGAAATCCGCAGTCTCCGTCCGGATGCTATGAATATCTTTTTCATTGCGAATCATGACACGGACAGGGCGGCGGGATTCCTGACGCTTGCCACCCAGCGGATGCAGATGGCGGCGAACCTGTACCTTCTGTCCCCCGGATCCCCCTTCATTTACTACGGCGAAGAAATCGGCCTGCGGGGCAGCCGGGGCGCGGCAGCTACGGACGCCAACCGGCGGCTGGCCATGCGCTGGGGAGACGGGGATACCGTAAAGGATCCGGAGGGCAGCGATTACGGCTCCCAGACGGAAGATACAGTAGCAGGGATGCTCCAGAATGAAAAAAGCCTGCTGAACTATTACAAACGGCTGCTGATGATCCGGAAGGCCAACCC
The DNA here is from genome assembly GCA_045111455.1 of Christensenellales bacterium. Lineage (GTDB taxonomy): Bacteria > Bacillota > Clostridia > Christensenellales > Aristaeellaceae > Aristaeella. Next base: position 10,236 of record JBGUGL010000059.1, read on the forward strand.
GGAAATTGCCCGGGGAGAGTACCGGGCCCTGTCCTTTGAAGATACAAATGCCGGCGGCTTCCTGTGCACATGGAACGGGAACACGGCCGGGGTCTTCCATAATCCGGGAAAGCAGCCGGCGGAGCTGGATCTCCGGAATTTGGAAAGCGTATCCTTCGAAAAAATCGAAGCTGTTATCGGCAAGAAAAATGCTTCTTTTGAGGACGGCGTGCTGACCCTCGGAAGCCAGACCAGCGCAGTCCTCCGGTAAAGCATTGGTAAGCCTTCAGTATAAAGGAGGAGGAATAATACAGGTGAATTCAATCAGGATCGTCTTTTTTGACGCAAAGGATTATGACATCCAGTCCTTTGAAAGTGCGCTGCCGGTGTTCCGGGAAGCGCATCCGGATATGCCGGAGTGCAAGATGAAGTTTTTCGACACCCGCCTCAGTCCGGATACCGTGAACCTTGCAGCCGGCGCGGATGTGGTCTGTATTTTCGTAAACGACATGGTGGATCAGGTCATGGCGGAAACCCTGGCCGGCCTGGGTGTGAAACTGATTGCCCTGCGCTGCGCGGGGTACAACAATGTGGATGTGGAAGCCTGCTACGGACGGATCCATGTGGTCCGGGTGCCCGCCTACTCCCCCTACGCGGTGGCGGAGCACGCCGTAGCGCTGCTGCTCACCTCCATCCGCCGGATACACAAGGCCTATATCCGCACCCGGGATTTCAATTTCAGCCTCAGCGGACTGACAGGCTTTGACCTGCACGGCAAAACCGTCGGCGTGATCGGTACAGGCAAAATCGGCGCCTGCTTTATTGATATCTGCCTCGGTTTCGGGATGAAGGTGCTGGCTTTTGACAAATTCCCGAACGAAAAGCTGAAGGAAAAAGGCGTACGCTACACTGACCTGGAGGAACTGTGGCGGGAATGCGACATCCTTTCCCTCCATTGTCCCCTGACAGACGAGACTGCCCATCTGATCAACCGGGACAGCATCGCGAAAATGAAAAAAGGCGTCGTAATCCTGAACACTTCCCGGGGTGGGCTCATTGACTCGGAAGACCTGCTGGAAGGAATCAAAAACCGTCAGGTCGGCGCCGCCTGCCTGGACGTGTATGAAGAGGAATCCAGCATCTTCTTCCATGATTTTTCCGGACACATTGTGGAGGACGATACCCTGGCGCGGCTGATCTCCATGCCCAATGTCATCGTATCCTCCCACCAGGCCTTCCTGACCCGGGAAGCCCTGGCCAATATCGCTGAAACCACTTTCGATAACATCAGGACGTTCCTGTCGGAAGGCGTCAGTGCCAACGAACTGTGCTATAAATGCGGAAAGCTGCGGGAATGCGGCGGAACGCATCCGCGGAAATGCTTCTGACAACAACTGTAACTGACGGAGGATTAGTACCATGCCCTGCACAACAATCCTGGTCGGACCCAAGGCCAGCAATGACGGTTCCACCATCATCGCCCGTACGGACGACGGACACTTCGACGTGAAAAAGCTGATCCGGGTAAATCCCAAGGATCAGCCGAAAAAGTACAAAAGCGTTATTTCCCATCTGGAGATTGACCTGCCGGACAATCCGCTGGGCTATACCTCCTGTCCCAGTGTGGACCCGAAGGACGGCATCTGGGCCGCCACGGGCATCAATGACGCAAACGTGGGAATGACCGCCACGGAAACCATCACTTCCAATCCCCGGGTACTGGCGGCGGATCCGCCGGTGGAATATCAAAAAGCAAAAAGCCGGCGGGAAAAGGAGATTCCCGGCGGCATCGGGGAAGAGGATATCGTGGTGCTGGTGCTGCCCTATATCCGCACTGCCCGGGAAGGAGTGCTGCGGCTGGCATCGCTGCTGGAGCAGTACGGCACCTATGAGTCCAACGGGATCGCCTTCAATGATGAAAAGGAAGTCTGGTGGCTGGAAACCATCGGCGGGCACCACTGGATTGCCCGGAAAATTCCGGAGGACCGGGTGGTCATCAATCCGAACCAGTTCGGCATGGACAGTTTTGACCTGGAGGACGCGTTCGGAAAGCAGGAGGCGAATCTGTGCTCTGCAGACCTGAAGGAGTTTATCCGTGACAATCACCTGGACCTGAACCGGGGCGGAAAGTTCAATCCCCGGGACATCTTCGGCAGCCGCCGGGATATGGACCACATCTATAATACGCCCCGGGCCTGGTTTATGGGCAGGTACCTGGCTCCCGAAAGCCATCGCTGGGACGGGCCGGACGCGGAATTCACGCCGGAAAGCGACCGTATTCCCTGGAGTCTGAAGCCGGACCGGAAGGTGGCGGTGGAGGATGTGAAATATCTGCTGTCCTCCCATTTCCAGGGAACTCCCTATGATCCTTATTCCGGCCGGGACACCGGCTGCCGGGGAATGTACCGCTCCATCGGCATCAACCGGACCGGCGTCACCGGCATCTGCCAGATCCGGCCGGATGTCCCGGATGCCCTGAAGGGAATCGAATGGATCATCTTCGGTTCCGCCGCCTTCGGTGCGGCGCTGCCGCTCTATACGCGTGTCAGCAGGATTCCGGATTATCTGAGCAAAGTAACCCTGGACGCCTCCACGGAAAACCTGTACTGGAGCAGCCGCCTGATTGCTGCCCTGGCGGATTCCTGCTACGCTTCCGCTGTCCAGAACATCGAACGCTATGAAGAAGCGGTGGCGGCAAAGGGCCGGCAGCTGATCCTGGAGTATGACCGGAAGATGGCTGCTTCAGGTGATTTCTCCCTGACGGAGGAAGCCAATGAGAAGCTCAGCGCCATGGCCCGGGAGGAAACCACCGCTACCCTGAACAAGGTGCTGCTGTCTGCCAGTGAAAAAATGAAAAACGGCTTCAATATGGCGGATAACTGAATCATCTGTTCATATAATCCTTCTCAAATACGTCATTTTCATGTGATCTGTTTGCAAATCACTTCTGATTATGCTATCATCTCTTATAATATTAAAGGTCCAGAACATGTGCCAGCGTTGAAAGCCGGTCCTGATCCGGTTTTTTCCGGTTTTGTTTAAACGCATACCTTGGGAAGGACCGCCTGAGCGGAAGGATTGTTCATGAATTCAAAAATGTATTTTTACATCCTGAAACGCATTTTGCTGGCCATCCTGACAATCTGGATTGTGGTCACGGTGACTTTTTTTGTCATGCATGCCGTGCCGGGCGGTCCCTTCGTCGGTGAAAAGGCCATCTCCAAGGAAGCCCAGGCTGCGCTGGAGGCAAAATACGGTCTGGATAAACCGCTGATTGCTCAGTACGGAACCTATCTGAAAGACATCGTAACTAAGTTCGACTTCGGCCCGTCCCTGAAACAGCGGGGACGGCAGGTGGTCGATATCATCGTCGACGGAATGAAGATGTCCGCGCGTCTGGGCGTAATTGCCGCAGCAATCGCCACAGTCACCGGCATCATCCTCGGCGCCATAGCGGCCCTGAGGAGAAACCGGATCGTGGACAAGGTGATCATGGTGATTACCACCGCCTTCGTTTCCATGCCGTCCTTTATTATGGGGTCGTTCCTGCTGATCATTATTTCCGTTCGGTTGGGCTGGCTGCCTGCCAACGGTGCTTCCCAGGGCGGCCTGATTCTTCCGGTGATTACCCTTGCTCTATATCCTATGAGCTATATCACAAGGCTGACCCGCTCCTCCATGCTTGACGTGCTGGGGCAGGATTACATCCGTACGGCACGTGCCAAGGGTGTTTCCCGGACGAAAATCATCTTCGGGCACGCCATGAAAAACTCCCTGATCCCTGTCATCACCTATGTGGGGCCGATGCTGGCGTACATCGTCACAGGCTCTATGGTAGTGGAACAGATCTTTGCGGTGCCGGGAATCGGCCGGCAGTTTATATCCAGCATTATAAACCGGGACTATACAATGATTATGGGAACCACCATCATCCTGGCCTCCCTGATCGTCATCATGAACCTTGTCAGCGATCTGCTATACAAGGTCGTGGATCCCCGGATTGAGTTTGAGTAAGGAGCGCTGAGAGAATATGCTGAACAAAAACAAACCTTTCAGCCTGCATCTGAACCCGGAAATGTTCGTTCCAGCAACAGACGCCGAAAAAGAGTATATTTCCCGGATGCGGCCATCCAGTACTTTTTTCCGGGACGGATGCAAACGCCTGTTGAAGAACAAGGTGGCAACCGTCAGCCTGATCATCATCGTGCTGATTACGCTGGCCGTGATTTTCCTGCCGATGTTCTGGCCGTATTCTTATGAAAGCATGCTGGGTGTGCGTCCCGGCAAGCCCGTGGACAGTTCTTACAACAATCTTGCCCCGTTCACCTGGGGAAAAACGGAACTGAAGCGGATTGAGGAAGGCGAAAAGCTATTCCCCCATATTTTCGGCACAGACGCCCACGGCCGGGATTATTTTATCCGGGTGATTTACGGAACGCGTATCTCCCTTGCGGTTGGTTTTTTTGCCAGTATAATCGTGCTGCTGATCGGCATGACGATCGGATCCATAGCCGGATACTGCGGCGGCAAGGTGGATATCATTATCATGCGGATCGTGGATATCATCTATTCCCTTCCGGATATGCTGGTCATCATCCTGCTGGCCGTTGTGATGAACAAAACGCTGAATGTTGAAGGCACTGTCTTTGAAAAGATCGGCGCCAACATCATTTCCATGTTCATCGTCTTCGGCCTGCTGTACTGGGTCAGCATGGCCAGGTTGATCCGCGGCCAGATTCTCTCCCTCCGGGAACAGGAATATGTCCTCTCCGCCCAAGCAATCGGCGCGGGCGGCCGCTGGATCATCCGCAAGCATCTGCTGCCGAACTGCATCTCCGTCATTATTATTTCCACGGCCCTGCAGATTCCAAACGCCATCTTCACTGAAAGTTTTCTTTCCTTCATGGGCCTGGGCGTCAACGCGCCCATGCCCTCCCTGGGTTCCTTGGCTTCCGACGCGCTGAATGGCATCACAACCTACACATACCGTCTGGTCATTCCCGCCGTTGTGATCTGCCTGATCGTACTTTCGCTGAATCTGTTCGGCGACGGCTTGAGGGATGCTTTTGATCCGAAGCTGAATGCCTGACCGTGTGATAAGAAGAAAGACTTTTCGAAAGGGCAGATAGAGTATGGCTGAGAATCAGGAAAAAAAGACAGTTGAAAAAGATCGGGAAACCACCCTGCTGGAAGTCACCGATCTGCATACTTCCTTTTTCACCGATGCCGGCGAGGTAAAAGCTGTGGACGGCGTCTCTTTCCGGCTTGACCGCGGGAAGGTATTGGGTATCGTGGGAGAATCAGGTTCAGGAAAATCTGTCACTGCTTATTCCATCATGCAGATTCTGGCCCCCACCGGCAAAATCGTCAGCGGAAGCGTCAAACTGGATGGCAAGGAACTGGTAGGCGCGGATGAAAAAACCATGCGAGGTGTCCGCGGAAACCGAATCTCCATCATTTTCCAGGATCCCATGACCTCCCTGAACCCCACCTACACAATCGGTCATCAGCTTACGGAAGCCATTAAGCTCCATACAAACAGAAACAGCAGCCAAGCCCAGGCACGGGCCCTTGAAATGCTCCAGCTCGTCAATGTGAACGAGCCCCGGAAGCGTCTGAAACAGTATCCCTATGAATTGTCCGGCGGCATGCGCCAGCGGGTTATGATCGCCATGGCCCTCGCCTGCGAACCGGATATCCTGATCGCAGACGAGCCCACCACCGCGCTGGACGTCACCATCCAGGCCCAGATTCTGGAGCTGATGCAGGACCTTCAGAAAAAGCTCGGTATGGCCATCATCATGATTACCCACGACCTGGGCGTTGTTGCCCAGCTTTGCGATGAGGTTATTGTCATGTATGCCGGTTCCGTGTGTGAACGCGGAACCGCCGACGCCATTTTCTATCATCCCGCTCATGAATATACCAAGGGACTGATGCGTTCAATTCCCCGGGAGGAAAACAACGGCCTGCGCCTGAAGCCGATTACCGGCACCCCCATCGATCTGCTGAATATGCCGGCGGGCTGTCCCTTCGCGCCGCGGTGCGACCAGGCCATGAAGATCTGTCTGACCAGCCGCGCCGAGGAAATGTGGGTCGGCGAAGACCATATTTCAAGCTGCTGGATGAACGTGAAGGAACAGGCCGCACAGGAACCGGTTTCGTCGGAAGGAGATATCGCGCATGAGTGAAAACAGGACACTGCTCGAAGTAAAGGGACTGAAGCAGTATTTTGATATCAACATGGGTTTCTTCCGCACCAAACCCCTGAAAGCCGTCGATGACGTTTCCTTCAGCATCCGGCGCGGGGAAACCCTCGGTCTGGTCGGAGAATCCGGCTGTGGCAAAACGACGGTTGGACGTTCCATCCTGCACCTGTATACCCCCACGGCCGGGCAAGTGATCTATGACGGAACGGAGATCGGATCACGGGCAAGCCTGAAGGAATTCCGCAAAAAAGCCACAATGGTTTTCCAGGATCCCTATTCTTCCCTGAATCCGAGAATGACCGTTTCGGACATTGTGGCGGAACCGCTTGATGTCCATAAACTATACCGGAATAAGCAGGAAAGGAACGACCGTGTCCTGCAGCTGCTGGATTATGTGGGACTGAACAGCGAACATGCCTCCCGGTATGCCCATGAGTTTTCCGGCGGCCAGCGCCAACGGATCGGCATCGCTCGGGCGCTTGCGGTCAATCCTGAATTCATCATCTGTGATGAGCCTGTTTCCGCGCTGGATGTATCCATTCAGGCGCAGGTCATCAACATGTTTGATGATCTGCAGGATAAAATGGGTTTGACCTATCTGTTCATCGCCCACGACCTGCTGGTGGTCCGCCATATCTCCGACAGGATTGCCGTCATGTACCTGGGCCGGATGGTCGAACTTGCGGACGCCGAGGAGATTTATCAGCATCCGCTTCATCCCTATTCCCGTTCACTGCTGAGCGCGGTGCCGCTGCCCGATCCTAAAAAGGCCAGGGCGAACAAGCGCATTATGCTGTCCGGAGATATTCCCAGTCCGCTGAACGCGCCTTCCGGCTGTCCCTTCCGCACACGCTGCCCCTATGCAAAGGATTCCTGTGCTGACAGCGTTCCTGAATTTAAGGAAGTACAGCCCGGGCACTTTGTCGCCTGCCATCGTCTGGATGAGATCGGATAATTTCCGGAGATGCCCGTGAATTGAATAAATGTATGAGAATATGAAACAGCGGCCTGCAATCGCAGGCCGCTGTTCATATTCATCATAGCTTTCATTATGAATTATGAATTGTTAAAACAGTCTCCCGTTCATAATCGCCAGGATCAGGTTCCCGCTGTTAAACAAAGGCGCCAGGGCGCTGGCCTCCACCAGCTGGTTAATATCCTGCACCGGCAGCAGTGTCTGGATCAGGGGCAGGACGGCAAAAGCCACAAAGCACAGCAGCGCCCCCCGGATCAGTCCGAAAGCGCCTCCTGCGATGGAGTTCAGCTGCTTGAGCACCGGGAACTTGAAAACCACCTTCAGGAAATTAATGATGAAATGGATCACCAGCAGCAATGCCAGGAAACACACGATAAAACAGATCACATTCAGGATAGCGCCCACAATGGTCTGGGAAACATAGGTCCCCACATCCGCCGCCGCTCCGAAAACCTTGTTCTGCAGGTTGTTCTGCAGCAGGGTGCTCAGCGGTGCCGGCAGGGATACTTTGTTCAGGATTTCCGTAATCCCGGTATCGGTCAGCGTGGTGACGCTGCTTCCCGCCAGCGCCTGGTCCCCCAGCTTGGTGGCCGCATCGGTATAGGATGCCAGCGTCTTCAGGATTTCCGGATTATGCTGGATCGCTGCCGCCAGCTTCGGGCTCAGCCAGAAACTGAGGCCCAGGGAAAGAATGCAGCCCCCCATGGAAGCAACGGAGGAAATAAAACCCCGGTACAGTCCCACCAGGACGCTCAGTCCCAGGATCGCCAGGATCACAATGTCTACAATGTTCATCTTATCACTTTCCCTTCAGTTTCCGCGGGCAGTTCTTCCGGGCTTCGGTCATCACCGGATCATGATCCCCGCCCTCCGCATAGGTCTGGTTGATCTCCAGGATTGTTTCGTGCCTGGCCGGCGCCGCGCACAGCGGACACGGTTTCAGTCTGCTGTAGGCCTGTTCATCCAGCTGCCCGTAGGTCAGCGTTTCTGTCTTTTTCCCCTTCAGGGCGCTGCACCGGTCGGTGGTGTGGTAGTTTCCGGTTCTTTTCTTCACGCAGTACAGCGGAAAATCATTCTCCGGAAGCGGAATCTGCCTGCCCTGCCAGTCTTCCCAGATCAGGATCCGGGTATTCTTCTGGTAATGGCTCCACAGCCATCTCTGGTTCACACCTTCAGGCGATGCCTGCCGCTGGACCCGGATGCATCCGTGGCTGGCCTTGGTGCCCAGCTTCGGCTCATTGGCGCTGTAGTTTTTGTAACCGTCCCCGCCCGGGATGTAGGGCACCTCGTGCAGCAGGTCCCCGTCATTGAACCGCAGTGCCAGGGCGCATTTCAGGTTGTCTGAGGAAAACTCCCCTACCTTGCTGACCAGCAGGAATTCACCGGACCGGGTTTCATTGTACGGCTGCTTTGCATTGGCGATCCCTGTGGAAACCAGCAGTGTGGAAAACAGCTTTCCCTCCCGGAATACATACAGCCGCTGGGTCAGTTTGTCCACCACCAGGCCCATTTCCTGGTTCGGCTTCACGTCTTTCAGGTAAGCCGTGGGAACATATCCCTGCACCAGTGTGTTCCAGTTCAGGATCGCGCTGTCATGGAACGAAGAGGAATAGCATTCAATCAGGCTCCATTCTTCTCCCCGCTCCAGCACGTGGACCCCCTGGCTGATGCAGGTAGCCACGCCCACACCGTCGCTTTCTTCCGCCGGCCGGGAGCGGATGATGACCTGCATCTTTTCCGCGTTTTTCTTTCCGTTGTCAAGCACGGTAATCGGAGCGGTCAGCGCCTTCCAGACAGCTTCCTCATCGGTGATATCCATGGGCAGGGTCCAGTAATTCAGCGTCCGGTCCTCGCCCCGCCGGGGACTGGTATGCGCGGGCGTAAACCCGTTCTCTGCCTTTTCCCGAAGGTAGTCCGGCAGCGGTTCCGGCACGGGAGTGGCATTCGGGTCCGGTTTTTCCAGCACCTCCAGTGCAATGTCTGCAGGTTCCGACAGCGTCCCGTCCTCTCCTGCCAGCTGCATGGTCAGCCGGTGGCTTCCCGGGGTCATTTCCGCCTGGAAGCCCGCTTCCCCCTGCCCGGCTTCCGCATTGTCCCAGTAAAGTGGTTCCTCTTCTCCTTCTTCCCGAAGGATCAGGGTACCTCTCTCTGTGGCATAGAAGCTGATCAGTACCGTGTCGCCCTGCTCCACCCGGTCGTTTTCCGGCCGGACTGAAATCAGGCAGGGAACCATCCTGCCGACGGTTACGGGCGTCTCTGCCATCATGCCGTTCATCCGGATCGCCAGCTTCCACCGGCCTTCGGGAACAGCTGTGCCGCCGCAGGTTCCGTTCCAGTACATGGCATTGTATCCTGCTGTAACCGCCCGTTCCTCCGCGATCACCAGGGAGGATGCGCCGGTCTCATCCGTCAGGCTGATCCTGCAGGTTCCGTCTTCCGGAACCGTGAAAGAGACAATAACCGGACGTCCGGGCCGGACTTCTTCCCGGAGCGCGTTAATGGACAGGGCAGGGCCCTCTGCCAGGGCAGCACAGATCCAGAGTGCCATACAGAACAGTACTGCCGTCGCCAGTCGTTTCATGGTTCCTCCCGCAGCAACCCGTCGTTCATTATGCCATAGGATGAATCCGGCTTCATTAATGCCGGATGAAAAATGGAATCAGTACATACCGCCCATTGCCCGGTTCAGCGCCTCCAGGGCTGACATGACTTCCGCCGGATCCGGGTTGGAGGATCCGATCAGCAGCCTCAGGTAATCCGCCGCGTTCTGAACCGCCTGATACATTTCACTGTTGGGATCCAGGGTGGTCAGGATGTTGTCCGCTATCATCAGGGTCTGCGACGCTATCGCAACGGACTGGGAATCCTGCGCAGGCACGCTCGGTTCCTGATAGTACTCATTGTGCAGGGTACATTCGGCGTTGTCATATGCGGCAACCGGTCCGAGATATTCCTCGATGACGGAGGGATACTGCTGCCTCAGGTTGAACAGGGGATGCCCGCTGGGAATCCTGATCGTAACCCGCTGCTCGGGGTGCGGACAGAAACGGGATGCCACCATGCCCGTCTCGCTGCAGATGTTTTCGGTAACGTGCATCATGCAGTTGACCGTCGGTTCGGTGCCCTTTGCCCACCAGTCCGTCACGACCCCGTATCCCATCGGATCGTTCCGGCATGCTTCCGTGGCTATCAGTCCGCTGACCACGCAGGTGTTCACCTTCACCAGGCCGTATTCGGAAGGATCCCCCTCCAGGATTTCTTTCTTGGGCAGTCCTTCATGGATTTTGCTCATATAGGCCTGCCACAGGGGAGCCGCCGCCCCGGAGCCTGTTGACTTGGAAGACAGGGCCTTGTAATTGTCATGGCCGATCCACAGGGCGGAAGCGTAGTACCCGGTCATTCCGGAGAAGAAAACACCTTTCTGGTCCGAGTTTGTACCGGTCTTGCCTCCCACCACCTGGCCCTTGATCTTGGCGCTGGTACCGGTCCCCTTCTGGACAACAGACTGCAGCATATCCACAATCATCCAGGAGGTACTGGGTTTGAATACCGTACGGCTTTCCTGGTGCTGGTGTCCGTCCCAGACCACACGGCCGGCGGAATCGGAAATGCCCAGCACGGAGATCGGCTCCTTGTACTTTCCGCCGTTGGCGAGCGCCCCGAAGGCCACCGTCATCTGCAGCGGCGTAATACCGGAAGAGCCCAGGCTCAGGCCGAAGGGTGTGGCATCAATATGCCCGTCATCAATGCCGAGCTGATGCAGGTAATCCACACTGCGGTTCACCCCCACCTTGGTCATGAGGGTATATGCCGCTCCGGTGTTGTGGGATTTGGCCATGGCAGTCCGCATGGTTTCCGGTCCCACGTAGCCGCCTCCGCCGTAATTCTTCGGCCAGGAATCATTGCCCTTCGCGTCCTTCCAGCCGGGAATGGGAATCGGCATATTGTAAACCACAGAAGCCGGACTGCTGCCCAGTTCCAGTGCGGGGGCATATACTGCGATCGGTTTGATGGAAGATCCTACCGGCATCTTCATGTCTGTCGCCCGGTTCAGGGTTTTCTTTGCCTTTACTTCGGTCCTGGAGCCGACGATCGCCTTCAGTTCCCCTGTCCGGTAGTCCAGCACCGCGCAGGCAGCCTGGGGCTGGATTGTTTCCGTATAGGTGCCGTCGGAATTCTTGGTCCGGAACACTTTATCGGAAGGATCTCGCAGGGACGGATATTTGCTCCAGTTCTGCAGGGTGCTCTCCACGATCTCCTGGATATTGGTGTCTATGGCCAGCTTCACCCTGTATCCGCCGGTCCGGAATTTGTTCTCCATGGCCCTGCGGTTGGCCGCGTTATCCTCCAGCTCGTTCAGCTTCAGCAGGATGCTGACGACTTCTTTGACGGCATATTCCACATAATGCGGATACTTGTACATTCCGTCGCCCGAAGCCGGCGCTTCCTGAAGCACGGAAGCCGTGGCGGGATTCAGCGCTTCCTGGTACTGTTCCCGGGTAATAAACTGGTTCTCATACATACACCGGAGCACATAATCCGTCCGGTTGTTGGTCACCGCCGCGTAGTCCTTCTCCTCGCTCTTCCGGGAATACAGGTTCCGCCGCGGATTATAGTAATAGGGATTGTTGGTGGCCCCGGCCAGGATGGCGCATTCCCGCAGGGTCAGCTCTCCCAGGCTCTTGCCGAAATAGCCCTCGGCTGCCACCTGCACACCGTAATAGTTTTCGCCCAGGTAAATGGTGTTCAGGTAGCTTTCCAGGATCTGGTCCTTGGTATACCTGCTTTCCAGCTGGAGCGCCAGGTACGCTTCCTGGATCTTCCGCTTATAGCTCTGCTCGGAAGAGAGCAGGGTGTTTTTGATCAGCTGCTGGGTGATGGTGGACCCGCCCTGGGTACCGGAAGAGGTCAGGTTGGAAAGGAAGGCGCCTGCAATACGCTTCAGGTCAACGCCGCTGTGGGAATAGAACCGGGCATCCTCCACGGCGATAAACGCGTTGCGAAGCCGTTTGGGCATGGCGTCCAGGGACACCAGCACGCGGTTCTCCGTGCCCTTGTATTCTGTAATCAGTTTTCCGTTTGCATCATAGATAAAGGAAGTCTGGGCCTGGCTGTCCAGGGCCACCAGGTTCAGTTCAGGCGCCGTATCCACATATCCTTTGGCAATTCCCGCCAGGGCGCCCAGGCCGGCTACTCCCGCCAGCGCCACGATCACAATCAGTACACGGATGGTATTGAGCAGGACGCTGATCGCAAAATTCGGTTTCCGGGTCTCGGGCCGGAAAATGCTCCGGGCTTCCGGCTTTTCTTCCGGATCTTCCTCATAATACTCATCGTCCTCAGCCCAGGACGACTGGTCATCATAGGCTTCCCCGTCATTGGCTTCCTCATATTCCGCATATTCAGGAACATCGGTATATTGATCATCATACGCGGGCTCATACCCCGCTTCCGAATCCTCTGTATCAGGAAAAAGCGGCGTATAGCCTTCCTCCGAAGAAAACTCTTCGTATTCCTCAAAGTCCTCTCCACGCTTTTTCTTTCCGAACATTTTTCTCCTCCGGTCTGTTCATCTGTCCCGGTCAAAAAGTCTATACCAAGACAGTATATAATACCATAGATCTCCCCGGTTGTCCAAAAACCGGCATCTCTCCGCAGCCCGGTTTCCCCCGGCCCGGGATTCTGCCGGGAACTTACATGAAAACAACGCATATTCTCCTTTTTTCCTTCCGGGAAACTATTGACAAGCGTATGGAATGATGTATAATGTGCATGAAGGTCAAAGTTAGTCAAAGCGCCTTCAAAAAGGAGGGATCCTTATGAACATGGATCAGTTTACGCAGAAGACCGTTGCCGCGCTCCAGCGGGCCCAGTCTCTTGCCATTGAATATCAGCATATGCAGGTGGAGCAGGAACACCTGATGCTCGCCCTGGCTGAGGATGAGAACGAGCTGATTCCCCAGCTGCTTTCCAGGTGCGGGATTTCCGTACCTGCCCTTGTTGCCGGGCTGAAGGAAAACCTGGACCGGATCGCCCGTGTTTCCGGTTCCGGACGGGAACCCGGCAAGGTCTACATTGCCAACGATGTGGAACAGGCGCTGCTGGAGGCGGAGAAAACCGCCAAACGGATGAAGGATGAATACCTTTCCGTGGAACATGTCTGGATGGGTATCTGTGCCAAAGCTTCCGCCAATGTGAAACGCCTGCTGAAGTCCCTGGGTTACAGCGATGATGCCTTCCTGAAAGCCCTGAGTGAAGTCCGCGGCGCTGCCCGCGTCACCTCCGACAGTCCGGAGGAAACCTATGACGCACTGAAAAAATACGGTTCCGACCTGGTGGAAATGGCCCGGAAACAGAAGCTGGATCCGGTCATCGGCCGGGACAGCGAAATCCGGAACGTCATCCGGATCCTTTCCCGGAAGACCAAAAACAACCCGGTGCTCATCGGCGAACCCGGCGTCGGTAAAACTGCCATCGCCGAAGGCCTGGCCCAGCGGATCGTCCGCGGCGACGTGCCGGACAGCCTGAAGGACAAAACCGTCTTTTCCCTGGATATGGGCAGCCTGATTGCGGGCGCCAAGTTCCGGGGTGAGTTTGAGGAACGGCTGAAGGCCGTCCTGGCGGAAATCAAAAAAAGTGACGGCCGCATCATCCTTTTCATTGATGAACTGCATACCATCGTCGGCGCGGGCAAGGCTGACGGCGCCATGGACGCCGGCAATATCCTCAAACCCATGCTGGCCCGGGGTGAACTGCACTGCATCGGCGCCACCACCCTGAATGAATACCGCCAGTACATCGAAAAGGACGCCGCCCTGGAACGCCGTTTCCAGCCGGTCATGGTGGAGGAACCCACCGTGGAGGATACCATTGCCATCCTCCGGGGCCTGAAGGAGCGGTATGAGGTTTTCCACGGCGTCAAGATCCAGGACAACGCCCTGATTGCCGCCGCCACCCTCTCCAACCGCTACATCACCGACCGGTTCCTGCCGGACAAGGCCATCGACCTGGTGGATGAAGCCTGCGCCATGATCCGTACGGAAATCGATTCCCTGCCCACCGAGCTGGACGATATCCGCCGTCACATCATGCAGCTGGAAATTGAGGAAGCCGCCCTGAAGAAGGACGACGATCCCCTTTCCCGCGCCCACCTGGAGGAGGTCCAGAAGGAACTGGCAGAGCAGCGGGATCAGTTCAACACCATGAAAGCCCGCTGGGAAGCGGAGAAGAACGCCATCGGCAAGGTCACCGCCCTGCGGGAGGAAATTGAACGCGTCAACGCCGAAATTGAGCAGGCGGAGCGCTCCTATGACCTGAACCGCGCCGCGGAGCTGAAATACGGCGAACTGCCGAAGCTGAAGCAGGAGCTGGAAAAAGAGGAAGCCATTGCCGAGGAAAGCAAGGGTGAAAACAGCCTCCTGCGGGACCGGGTCACCGAAGAGGAAATCGCCCGGATCGTGGGCCGCTGGACCGGCATCCCCGTCTCCAAACTCATGGAGGGCGAGCGGGAAAAGCTCCTGCACCTGGAGGATGTCCTGCATGAACGGGTTATCGGCCAGGACGAGGCCGTGAAAAAGGTCTCCGAAGCCATCCTGCGCTCCCGTGCCGGCATCCAGGACCCGAACCGGCCCCTGGGCTCCTTCCTGTTCCTGGGCCCCACCGGTGTCGGCAAGACCGAGCTGGCCAAAGCCCTGGCCCAGGCTCTCTTTGACGATGAGAAGAACATGGTCCGGATCGATATGTCCGAGTACATGGAAAAGTTCAGCGTTTCCCGGCTTATCGGGGCGCCTCCCGGATATGTGGGCTATGATGAAGGCGGCCAGCTGACCGAAGCCGTCCGCCGGCATCCTTACTGTGTGGTTCTGTTCGATGAAGTCGAAAAGGCCCACCCGGATGTGTTCAACGTCCTGCTGCAGGTGCTGGATGACGGCCGGATTACCGACAGTCAGGGCCGCACCGTGGACTTCAAGAACACCATCCTGATCATGACCAGCAACCTGGGCAGCGAGTACATCCTCGACGGTATCGCCGACGGCGAAATCACCGCGGAAGCCAGGGAGCAGGTGGACCGCCTGCTGAAAACCCGCTTCCGTCCCGAGTTCCTGAACCGGATTGATGAAATCGTCTGCTACAAGCCCCTGACCCGGAACGAGATCGGTGCCATCGTGGGCCTGATGATCAAAAACCTGAACCGCCGCCTGGAGGACAAGCAGCTGAAGGTCACCCTGACCGATGCTGCCCTGAACGCCGTCATCGACCGGGGCTTCGATCCCGTCTTCGGCGCCCGTCCCCTCAAGCGTTACCTGCAGAGCAAGGTGGAAACCCTCATTGCCCGCAAGGTCATCGCCGCGGATGTGGCTCCCGGCACGGAACTGACTGTGGACCTGGATGAAAACGGAGAGATTTCCATCCGGTAAATCCTTTCGTAAGAGAAACAGAAACCGCATTATTGTGAAAAGGTTCTCATGCATCAACCTGCATGAGAACCTTTTCCGTATCAGTTTTTTCACCATACCGCACTCCCGGTTCTGGCGTCATAGGTGAGCAGCATATCATAGCAGATGGGACCGCTGCAGTGGGGATCTGCGGGCACATAGTGATCAAAACAGTAAACCCACGCCGGATAAGCGTTCTGCCGCGCATCGGCCATCATAACAAACTGTACCTGTCTGAGGGTCAAAGTTGAACCGGTGTCATCTCCCGTGCAGAACTGCTGCATAATTCTGTCCTTATCTGCTTCAAGGATTGATTCCCAGTCCCTGATCGGTGTCATGTCCTCCAGGCGTTCTGTGACAGTGACAGGATTCCGGATGATTGCAGCTCCCAGTTTTCCGTCCCGGGTCATGTTGAGAAACACCCCGGGAGTAGGATCTCCGTTCCCGCCGCCGTCTGATCCGGGTGTCCAGCCGATCGTTGTATTGCACGGAATCCCGTCAATCGTCAGCCGGGCTGCAATCCTGATCAGTCCGTCATCATTGAATGGCTCGTACCAGGGCGTAACAACGTAGAATGGATACTCATAGGGCAGTCCCAGCTCGTCCAGGAACGCCCGGGCGGTCTCATCCGCCCTGCGGAGGCTCTCATCCGTTTCATCCAGGGGAGTATGCGGCGAGCTTTCCTCACACCAGAAAGGACCGTATAAGCCGTCTTCCTCGCACCAGATCAGTCCGAAGTCAGGATTCAGGCTGCTGCTGATCTCAAATTCCCAGGATTCACCCTTCTGCGGAGCGGGACGGTACCTGTCCAGTATTTCTGTCATCCATCCCCGTTTAAACTTCACCCGTTCCAGTTTGATCCGGGGCACCGCCGCAGGCGGCGCCGCCGGCGCAGCCATATCGATATCCATGCATGATTCACCCAGGGCAGCAATACGTTTGCGGATATGCGTTTCCGTCCCGGAAGCCCCGGCGGCTTCAAAGCAAAGCAGAAATAACACGCACAGCAGCAAAGCAGCCCGGCGCCGAATCTTTCGGTTCATGATCACAATCTCCCTCCGGTTAATCTTTTCACTGATTAGACGGATGCACCGGGCTGTTTCACAACATTTTTCTGTTTTTCGGCTGTGCAGTACCTGCAGCCCGAAAAAAGGTCCTCATGAGGATCATCATGAGGACCTTCCCGGTATTCATTCTTCATTTCTCATTCCTGATTGCCCTGATGACCCAGAACCCGCCGGACTTGTCCAGCTTTTCCACACTGTCATACAGGGTCTGCAGGTACTTCATGCAGCTTTCCGCTCCCTGCTGTTTCCGGATCACCAGGTACAGGGCGCCACCGGGTTTCAGGCTCTCCGCCGCGTCCGCGAACATCCGGTAGATCACCTGTTTCCCGGCTCGGATGGGCGGATTGGTGACAACAGCGTCAAAAGCCTGTCCTGCCACAGCGGCCATGCCGTCACTCTCGATGCAGGTCACCTCAGCCCTGTTCCGCTTCGCGTTCTCCCGGCTCAGGTCCAGTGCCCTGGTATTCACATCCGCCATAACCACCCGGGTCTCCGGCCACTTCCGCGCGATGGAAATGCCGATCACGCCCCAGCCGCAGCCCAGGTCCAGGATATCTCCGTGCATATCTTCCGGCAGCGCTTCCAGCAGCAGCCGTGTACCGGTATCCACTTCCCCTTTGGAAAAAACCCCCGCGTCTGTCTGGAACGTCAGCGGAATGCCCCGGTAGGTATATTCACACCCAACCGGTTTCGATTCGCTTTGCGGTACCCGGGTGTAATAATGATCGTTCATGCATCCCCCATGCCTGCGGCCTCCCGCAGGGCTTTCAGTTCTTCATCTGTCAGTTCCCGCCACTGTCCCTCCGCCAGCGCCGGATCCAGTTCCAGCGGGCCGAAGGCGCTGCGGTGCAGCTCCAGCACTTCATGTCCTACGGCCGCAAACATCCGTTTGACCTGGTGGAACTTTCCCTCGGAAATCACCACTTCCGCCAGGGAGGGCTTCAGGATGGTCAGTTTCGCCGGCTGGGCAGTGAAATCTCCCAGGTTCATCCCGGAAGCAAAGGTATCAATATCCTTTTCTTCCAGTTCACCTTCCACCAGGGCCCGGTAACGCTTGTCCACATGGCGTCCGGGGCTCAGCAGCCGATGGTTCAGTTCCCCGTCACAGGTCAGCACCAGCAATCCCGTGGTATCCTTGTCCAGCCTGCCCACCGGCATGCAGCCGATGCTCCGGTAAACCGGCGGCAGCAGATCCATCACCGTGGGCTGTTTCGCGTCCCGGGCTGCGGTCAGCAGTCCAGCGGGCTTATGAAGCATCACATGGCGCACGACCCGCCCGTCCAGCGTTTTTCCGTTCAGGACCAGGCTGTCCTGCTCCGTCTCAAAAGAAAGGGACGGATCCCGGATGATCCGCCCGTTCACCGCTGCCTGTCCGCCGCGGATCCATTGCTTCACTTCGCTCCGGCTGCCAACGGAAAGTGTCGCCAGCCAGCGGTCCAGTCTCATTTTCATCTTCTCTGTCTTATTCCTTGTCCAGTCCGTCCACAAACGCTGCGTGAATCAGCACCCGCAGGGGCAGCAGCGGCAGGGTCAGCACAGCGCCCGCAGCCAGGATCATCAGGGTAACCTTCGTGGAAGGCAGGTTCGCCTGCTGCATCAGGATGCCGTTCAGGTCGCTCAGCGCCGGCAGATAGCGGATCACGGTCACCGCGATGGCTGCAATCATCGGCAGCAGTGCAACCAGGGAGCAAACCCAGCACAGGATCATCCCGCCCCGGTGTCCCTTCAAAAGCTTCGGGTTTCCCCGCACGAAAGCGTGCCGGTCACCGCTGTGGAAGGCGCAGCCTGCTGCCAGCAGGATCAGTGTTCCCACAAAAATCAGCACCAGGTAAAGGATCCCCGTCATCAGTTCTCCGCCGCCAAATTTCTTCACCAGGCGCATCAGGGTAAATACATCCGTTACCCCGGAGGAATAATAATTCTTTGCGATAATCAGGCAGGCAATCAGCGGGGCTGCCCAGCACAGAATCATCACCAGGCGCTTCAGCCCGTATGCCACTTTCTTCCCGTATCCGGAAGGATCAATCAGCTGCCCGCTGGCCAGGCTGCCGTCCCCCAGGGCGTCCCGCATGGCCGCTGCCGCATTTACCCGGGCCCAGAAGATCAGCAGGATCCAGAACGGAACCGCCAGCAGGGCAAACATCTTCATCCCGTCATCAGCCAGGAACAGCAGCGGCGTTACGGCAGCCAGTGTGATGCATGCCTCGATAATCAGGAACTTCATGGTCGTCCCGAAATGTTCAGAATACACCCGGAACGCATTTTTCATGGCTGCGGAAATCTTCATGCGCCGCCTCCTCCTGTCTGTCTGTTATTCTGTATTATAACGGCTTTGCGGCATCAATGCAATAAAACAGGATGCGCCGCGTAACGCGGCGCATCCCGTATCGGTTCCGTCAGTCAGCAGGGCTTATTCAGCGGGCTGAATGGAAGCGATCATGATTCCGGCCACTCCCTTGAAGCCTTCATCGTCCGTGGGGGCGAAGGAGACAGTCAGGATCTTGGAGTCATTGAAAAGCACGACGTTGGTGGTCTGGGTGCCGTTCACAGCCAGTTCGTAGGACAGCGCGTCGCAGCCGTTCAGCAGCGCCCATTCGATCTCGGTGGCGCCGGCCTTCTCCAGCTCGTCAATAAAGGCATCGTCTTCCATTTCACCCAGGTCCTGATAGGTGAAGGAAACGCGGCCTGCGCCGTCAGCGGTGCTCAGCAGGGCGATGACGCCGGCAGCCTTCTGTTCCTCAGTCACTTCCGCATTGCCGAAAATGGCAGGGACGAAAATTTTCAGGCCCAGATCGGCAATCGCGGTGAACTGTCCGTCAATCTGGGAAGCAGCTTCTTCAGCATCTGCCCAGTTGATCTCGGGCATGCTGTCATTTTCCTCTTCTTCAGCGAAGGCGCAGCAGCCGGCCAGCAGGCACAGGGACAGGATCAGGGCAAACAGTTTCTTCATGGTGGTTCCTCTTCTTTCCTTTGGGATTTCTCCCTTTTTTTCAGCCTAACGGCTCACACAACAGTCCAGATCATACGCAACCCGGCCCGTGAAATCAAGGAAAATGGGACGAACGGTGCATAAGCTGGGACGAATTGTGCATACAGCTTACATCTCAAACTCAATCATATCGCTCATGGTGTATTCGCCGAAGATATCGTTGAACACGAAGCAGAAGAGCATTTTCATTCCTTCCTCTTCGTCGCTCAGGTCTTCATAGGTGACCGTCATCCCGTCCTGCCAGATGATTTCGTCCCCTTCAAATTCTGTTTCCTGAAGGTCTTCCTTGCCTTCTTCCTCATAATACATGGTATAGACAGGAACAATCACGTCCCCGGCTTTCAGCCTGGTAGTGGTCCGGATCGGCAGGCCGTTCTCGTCATAGCCGGCATTGGCGCCGATGATTTTCCCTTCGCCGCCGCCCGCGGGGAACACCACCACCAGATAGGTATACTCCCCGTTCAGTTTGACCGGGATCAGGCTCCGCCGGCTGTTGGCGTTGCTGGTCTGGTCATACAGCGGCACCGGCTGTCCGCCCAGCACCGGCCAGGTGCCGTCAAAAAGGCTGACCACGGTTCCGCTGTTCCAGTCCACCAGGTTGTTCTGCATGGTGCCGAAGTCCACATAGCATTCCATGTTTTCCTCGCTGACGTCCATCAGCAGCATACCTTCCACATAATCCAGGTAATCCAGGTCCTCTGGCTGCAGCGTGGCAGTGAAGCCCTGGTCTCCGTCGCTGATGGTCAGTTCTTCACCGGAATACGCTTCTTCCTCGTAGCATTCCGTCTCATCATCCCACTGGTACATATTGAACGGTGCGGCATAGGTGGAAACCAGGCCGATCGTGGGAATGTTATCCGCGGCCACCTGGGCCGTACCGGAGGAAGTGAAGTGGTAGCTGCCCTCCGACAGCAGACTTACATAGCCGTTCACAAATTCCACCCAGTTGGGAATCACCGTGGAAAGATTGAACCCTTCCCGGTATTCGTCAAAGGATTCCGTTGTGTCCTGGGGCAGCAGGATGGACAGGCCGGAGCAGGTGTCCAGGTTGGATGTCTGGCTGCTGGCAATCACGGCATTGGACAGGTCCTTCCTGGCTGTTGCCGCCATTTCCGAATCAAACTGGGCATAGGCATCCAGCACGGCTCCCAGGTCCACCATGTCCCAGCTTCCGTCATCAAAGGACCCGAATGTATACATCCGGCTGCGTCCCCGCCGGACAGAGGACAGGTTCCCGCCCTGGATCTGCCGGGTCATAACGGAAGCAAACTGTTCCATGCTCTTTTCCAGCGCGCCGACGGCTGAAAGCCTGACCGCGCTCAGCGTCAGGTAGTCATCCGGGTCATTCTGCAGCCCGGCATCAATGAAGCTTTCGATAATCCCGCCGCACAGGTCCTCGTCGGAAACGGAAGGATTTTCCTTCAGCATCTGCAGCCATCCGGTATAGTACCAGCCGCAGCCGGGCTCCAGCTCCTCGCTGGCCACATAATAATCAATGGGGTGGTGGGAAAGCATGGCGGCCATTTCATAGGTGGCCATCATGCAGGCGTCGCAGCCGAAAATATTGATATGGTAATCCGGCACGCTTTTCCGGAGGTTCTCCAGCACCCCGTTGATCTCCACAATGGTCAGTCCGTCGTCGTCCGCTGTTTCATCAAAGCAGACGCCGCCCTCCGAACCGGCGCCGTGATCCCACAGGACCGCAATCGTCCGGTCCGCGGGATAATTTGTCAGGCCGTAGTTCAGGAACTCCTCCAGGCTGTCCGGGTTTCCCATGGAAACATGGCCCCAGTCCTGCAGGTCCGCAAAGTATCCGTCCCGGATCACGGCCAGTGTCCGGGTGTTTCCCTTCAGGTCGTCCAGGTCCCATTCCTTCGCGCCGCCGGCCAGGACCACCACATTGATGGCGTCCCCGGCTTCCACCTCTGCCATTTCAACCAGGTCCTGGCAGCCGGCGTCCTGCAGGTCCGTGCCGCACATGTAGACCAGCAGCGTGGTGGTCTCCCCCGATGCGGCAGCCGCGGCAAACACCATGGCCAGCAACAGGATGATCCCGATGCAAATCCTCTTATTCATGATGGTATTCCTCCATTCTTTTCCGGCGGTTATTGTATGATGGCAGGCCTTCCTGCACAAGAAAGCTGGGACGAGTGGCAAAAAACGGGGACGAGTGTTATACTGTGCTCTGTGTTTTGAACGGAAAGGAGGACGGCTGATGCACATTGCCCTGGCTGACGACAGGCCGGATGCCCTGGTCAGGCTGTCTGATACGCTGAATGAATATGCCGCCCGGAATGGCCTTCACTTTGATCTCCACCTTTTCCCCAGCGGTGAAGCGCTGCTGGATGCCCATTCTTCCTGCCGTTTTTCCGTCATCTTCCTGGACGTCTTCATGACCGGGCTGTCCGGGATTGAAACTGCCGCGAAGATCCGGGAAACAGATGAGGATGTGTTCCTGATCTTCCTGACCACCAGCAACAACCATCAGGCCCAGGCCATCCACTGGCATGTCTTTGACTATATCAACAAGGAAGAAGGTCCGGAAGCCGTTGTCCGGGTCATGGACCGTCTTCTCCGCCGGCACACCCGTGAAACGGGTCCGTGCCTGTCCTTCTCGGCCGATAAGGCGGAAATCCGTCTTCCCTACAAGGACCTGGTCTGCCTGACCGCTGACAGGAACTATCTCGTAATCCACAGCCGCCGGAAGAAGGTGTACCGTACCCGCATGACCCTCTCCTCTGTCTGGTCGCAGCTGGAACCGGACGGGCGTTTCCTGCAGATTCTCCGGGGCGTGGTCGTCAATATGGACTACATCACGGACATCGCGGACAATACCTGCCGCCTGCAGGGAGACCTGCTGCTCCCCGTCAGCATCCGGAACCGCGACAGGGTTGAGCGGCTCTGGACCGATTATACATTTTCAAAAATACGCCGCGAAAGCATGTCTGAAGGAGGAATCATCCCATGATCCCGGCCCTGCTGTCCTTCGCAATGATTCTCCCCGCCCAGGTTCTGTGCCTGCTGCCCGTATGGCACCAGCTGAAACCGGGCCGGAATAAAACCGTTATCCTCCTGGCCGTCCTGGACGCGGTTCTGCTGCCCGCAGGCGCCTGGATCACTTTCCGGTACGGGCTGGATATCAATTATATCCTGTTTCCCCTGCTGCTGCTCTTTTTCGGGGTGTATCAGCACTGCCTGAGATGCCCGGCCTGCAAATCCCTGTCTGTTTTTATGTCCGTCTGCGCCCTCATGGCCATTCTGTGCAATCTGGCCTGTGCCATTGAAGCCGCCCTGGATCCCTCCGCCGGCGCAGCCCTGATCAGTCTCCGGTCAGCCCTGATCCAGCTGGCAGTCAATTCCGCCGCTGCCGCGCTGCTCGCCTATCCCTTCCTGAAATACGGAAGCCGCCTCATCGATCATCTGCAGCTGCAGAAAATCTGGTATATGACCCTTCCCTTTTCCTTTGTCCTGATCATCTGCAATCTGTTTATCCGGCCCCTGAAATATGAGACCCTGTTCGTCAACAACGTTTTCCGTTCTTTCCTGTTCTCCATTTTCTCCTTCCTTACCCTGTGGAATATGCTGTGCGTCATCTACTACCAGATTGTCATGGGAATCCGGAATGCCGCCCTGGCCAGGGAACGGATCCGCATGCTGGAGATGCAGGAAAGCCATTTCGAGTCCCAGCAGCAGTATATGGACTCCTTTGCCCGTGTCCGGCATGATTTCCGCCAGAATATCCTGACCATGAAAAACCTCTATCATGAGGGAAAATATCAGCAGCTCGGTCAGTACATTGATGAATATTATGATGCGCTTCCCAGTCCGGGAACCTGTCAGTACTGTCCCAACAGCGCCCTGAACGCCCTGCTGAACTATTACGCGGGCAAGGCAAAGGAAAACGGTATCCATACCTCCTTCCGGATCGATCTTCCCGGAAAGGTTGCCGTCTCGGATGTGGACCTGTGCACCATCATCGGGAACATCCTGGAAAACGCGGTGGCCGCCTGCCTGGAAGTGAGAGCCGGCACCCCATGCATCTCCCTGTCCGTTCTGGTACAGAACAGCCGCCTGTATATCGTGGCCACGAACTCCTTCAACGGCCTTGTCCGGCAGCGGAACGGCGAATACCTGTCCCTGCGCCATAGCGGCAGCGGCATCGGATTGACATCCATCCGCGCATCAGCGGAAAAATACCACGGTACAGCGGAATTCTCCCATGACGGCCGGGAGTTCCACAGCGACGTCATGCTCCTTCTGCAGCCGGTATGACCAGCAGCGCAAACAATACGGACAGGAATTCTCCCGTCCGTGTTATGATTTGCCTTACAGTATCCTTCACATTCGATCTTCGGTCGGATACTTCACGCCGCATACACGGCATTTCACATCTGGCAAAGCCGGATATTCCACATGAGCCTGAAAGCAAATGCCTTCAGGCTCATATTTCATTTACTCCTCAGGCATTGGAGCGGATGAAGTTGATCAGTCCGCCGGAGAGGATCATACCCCGCTGCCGTTCCGTCAGCGGCAGCTTTACAGCATATGTTTCATTCTTTGTCTCGTTCTTCAGTTCAAGGGTTTCTTCCCCTGCCGCAATCTTTTCCCGCACGCCGGGCAGGCTCAGCGTATCTCCCTGGTCAATCCGGTCATAATCCTTTTCATCCGCAAAGGTCAGCGGCAGGATCCCGTTGTTGATCAGGTTGGCCTGGTGAATCCGGGCAAAGCTCTTGGCCGCCACGGCGCGGATCCCCAGGTACAGGGGAACCAGTGCGGCGTGTTCCCGGCTGGAGCCCTGGCCGTAGTTGGCGCCGGCCACCAGGATGCCGCCCTTTTCCTCCTTCGCCCGGGCGGGGAATGTCTCGTCCACGGGGGTCAGGCAGAAATCCGCCAGGTGCGGAATATTGCTGCGGAAGGGCAGCAGCTTCGCGTTGCTGGGCATAATATGGTCTGTGGTGATATTGTCCTCCATCTTCAGCAGGACCTTGCCCGTCACTTCATTCTCCAGGTCATGTCCCAGCGGGAAGGGCTTGATGTTCGGTCCGCGAACCACGTCCACGGTATCCTCCAGCCCTTCCGCCACAGGCGGGATCACCAGGTTGTCGTTTACCTCAAACTGCTTCGGCTGTTCCACGGTCAGGTCCAGGTCCAGGGTCCGGGGATCCGTCAGCACGCCGGTCAGGGCTGTCACTGCCGCGGTCTCGCAGCTGGTCAGGTAGATTCCCGCGGAGGCTGTCCCGCTGCGGGCATAGAAATTCCGGTTGTTGGTACGCACGGAAACCGCGTTGGTTTTCGGGCTCTGGCCCATGCCGATGCAGGGACCGCAGGCGCTTTCCAGGATCCGGGCGCCGGCGCCCAGCATATCCGCCAGCGCGCCGTTGCGGGCCAGCATGGTCAGCACCTGTTTGGATCCGGGACCGATCACCAGGCTCACATCCGGATGCACGGTCTTGCCCTTCAGGATCCTGGCCACCCGCATCATGTCCTGGTAGCTGGAGTTGGTGCAGCTGCCGATGAATACCTGGTCCACCTTGATGGGTCCGATATTCTTCACGGTGTCCACGTTGTCCGGCATATGGGGCTGGGCCACCAGGGGCTCCAGGGTGTCCAGGTCGATATCCACGATTTCGTCATATTCCGCGTCAGCATCCGCGCTCAGTTCCCGGAAATCCGCTTCCCGGCCCTGGGCCTTCAGGAAAGCGCGGGTCACTTCGTCACTGGGGAATACGGACGTTGTGGCACCGAGTTCCGCGCCCATGTTCGCGATGGTGGCGCGTTCCGGCACCGTCAGGGTCTTCACGCCCTCGCCGATATATTCCATGACTTTGCCCACGCCGCCCTTGACCGTCAGCCGGCGGAGCACCTCCAGGATAATATCCTTGGCAGCCACGCCGTAGGGCAGTTTTCCGCTCAGGCGGATACCCACAACCTTGGGATAGGTCAGGTAATAGGCCCCGCCGCCCATGGCCACCGCCACATCCAGGCCGCCGGCGCCGATGGCCAGCATGCCGATACCGCCGCCGGTGGGCGTATGGCTGTCACTGCCCAGCAGGGTCAGGCCCGGCACGCCGAAGCGTTCCAGGTGCACCTGGTGGCAGATGCCGTTGCCGGGCTTGGAGCAGAAGATGCCGTGCTTCTTTGTCACGCTCTGGATGTACTGATGGTCGTCCGCGTTCTCAAAGCCGGTCTGCAGGGTATTATGGTCAATATAGGCAACACTCTTCATGGTCCTGACCCGGCCGATGCCCATGGCTTCAAACTGCAGGTATGCCATTGTGCCGGTGGAGTCCTGCGTCAGGGTCTGGTCAATCCGGATGGAGACCTCTTCCCCGGCTGCGGGCTTTCCGCTGACCAGATGGGCGTTCAGGATCTTTTGTGTAAGGTTCATACAATTCCTCCGATAAAAAAACCAGTTACGGTGCTCTGCGCGGTACATGGCTGAGTTCACCCGCAACTGTGATATTGTTCTCTTCCATTATCTTCCTAAAGCAATGAAAGTCAACGGATTGGAAGCGAAAGAACACAGGAAAAGCAGCCTTGCAAACCAACCCTCTGTTTGCTATAATATTGAAGTTATCGCGTACATCACGGCCGTCATGCCCCCAAAGGCTGCAGCCCGTGTGGGGAAACGGTTTTATTCTTCACCACCAAAAGGAGAGTTGCCAGTATGAAAGGAATCACTTCCAAAGAACTGAGAAATGCCTGGATCCGTTTCTATGAAGAACGGGGACATATCAATATCGGAGCCGTCTCGCTGATCGGCGACGGGACCACCGGCGTCATGTTCAACGTGGCCGGCATGCAGCCCCTGATGCCTTATCTGCTGGGCAAGGATCATCCCTCCGGAAAGAAGCGCCTGTGCAACGTGCAGGGCTGCGTCCGTACCGTGGATATCGAAAGCGTCGGCGACCCCACCCATTTCACCTTCTTTGAAATGATGGGCAACTGGTCCCTGGGTGATTACTTCAAGCAGGAAAAGACCCAGTGGAGCTACGACCTGCTGACCAAGGTTTTTGGCCTGGACAGCAAAGAAATCTGTTCCACCGTCTTCGAAGGCAATGACGCTGCACCCCGGGATGATGAAACCGCGGACCTGCTGAAGAAAGTCGGCATCCTGCCGGAGCACATTTTCTACCTGCCCAAGAGTGATAACTGGTGGGAACTGGAAGGTACCACCGGCACCCCCTGCGGTCCCGATAACGAGTGGTTCTATCCCCGTCACAACAAGCCCTGCGGCCCGAACTGCGGACCGGCCTGCGGCTGCGGACGGTATGTCGAGATCGGCAACGACGTTTATATGCAGTACGTCAAGAATGCCGACGGCTATGCGCCCCTGGCGAACAAGAACGTGGACACCGGTTTTGGCCTGGACCGGATGCTGGCCTTCCTGAACGGCGTGACCGACGGCTACAAAACCGACCTGTTCATCCCCGTCATCAGCCACCTGGAAGAAAAATCCGGCAAGAGCTACGACAATGATCCGGAAGCTCAGAAAGCCATGCGCATTATTGCGGACCACATCCGCACCTCCACCATGCTGATCGGCGATGTCAAGGGCATCCTGCCCTCCAACGTCGGCGCCGGCTATATCCTCCGCCGCCTGCTCCGCCGGGCCATCCGCTACACCCGCCAGCTGGGTCTGGAGTCCTCTGTGCTGGCTGAAGTCAGCCGGATCTTCATCGAGCAGATCTACGATGAAGCCTATCCGCTGCTGGTGGAAAAGAAGGACTATATCCTGGACGAAATCATGAAGGAAGCCGCCCGCTTTGAAGCGACTCTGGCCACCGGCATGAAGGAGTTCACCAAATGCATCACCGGCATCCGCCGCAAGAATGAGTTCATGGCCCAGAAGGATCCGGCCTATCAGCCCGAAACCGAAATCAGCGGCAAGCAGGCCTTCCGTCTCTATGACACTTACGGCTTCCCGCTGGAACTGACCGAGGAACTGGCCGCTGAAGAAGGCCTCACCGTGGATGCCAAGGGCTTTGCCGAAGCCTTCAAGGAGCATCAGGCCATCAGCAAACAGGAAGGCGCCGCCAAGGGCGGTCTGACCGAGCGGAATGAGGAAACCGCCAAGCTGCACACCGCCACCCACCTGCTGCAGGCAGCCCTGCGCAAGGTCCTGGGTGATGAAGTGGCCCAGAAGGGTTCCAACATCACCACTGAGCGTCTCCGTTTCGACTTCTCCTTCAGCCGGAAGATGACCCCCGAGGAAATCGCCGAAGTGGAACGCCTGGTCAATGTAGCCATCGACGCCAAGGTTCCTGTTGTCATGGAAGAGATGACCGTGCAGGAAGCCAAGGACAAGGGCGCCATCGGCCTGTTCGAGAGCAAGTACGGCGAGAAGGTCAAAACCTACAAGATGGGCGAGTATTCCTTCGAAATCTGCGGCGGTCCCCACGCTGCCAACACCGGCGACCTGGGCTCCTTTAAAATCCGCAAGGAGGAATCTTCCTCCGCGGGTGTCCGCCGCATCAAGGCGACCATCGCTCCCAAAGCGTAAGATCATCATTCCTGCAACCGTTCCCTGATTCATTATGAATTAATTATGAATTGTGAATTATGAATTATCATTTTGATCCTGAATCCGAAGCTGCCCGACTGGCTGAAAAGCAGGCCTCTTCAGAGGACATTTTTGACGGTGTTGTACTTCATGTGAAGCGCGATACGGTCACGCTTTCCAACGGCAGCAGCGCTGTCCGGGAGGTGATCCGCCATATCGGTGCGGTATGCGTGATCCCCGTCACGGAAAACAATGAGGTGATCATGGAACGGCAGTTCCGTTATCCCCTGGACCGTGTCATCCTGGAGATCCCTGCCGGCAAACTGGACACCCCGGACGAAGACCGGCTTTCCGCCATCCGGAGGGAACTGCGGGAGGAAACCGGCTACGCCGCTGATGAATGGACGGAGCTCGGGGATTTTCATCCCGCACCAGCCTACTGTGACGAATACATCACCATGTATATGGCCCGGGGACTGCACAAAGGCGCCCGGCACCTGGATGAGGACGAGTTCCTGGACGTGTACGCCATCCCGCTCTCCGCTCTGGTGGAGGACGTCATGGCCGGCCGGATCTCGGACGCAAAAACTCAGGTCTGTATCCTCAAGGCAGCCCGGATCCTTGGACTGTAAGCCCGCAGCTGTGCAGGAAAAAAACAGAGCCGTCACTTGTTCCTGTTCTCCGGCTCTGTTATTTTATTGGCATAACACTATACTTCGCGAAGCAATGGAAAGGAAGATTGCATATGAAGATCGGCTGTGTCAAAGAGATCAAGAACAACGAATACCGTGTCGGCCTGACTCCCGACAACGTCCGTGCCTATATTGCCGCAGGACACCATGTGTATATTGAAAAAGGCGCCGGCCTCGGTTCCGGTTTTACCGACAATGAATATGTGGACGCGGGCGCTTCCCTGATCGATAATGCCGCGGATGTCTGGCACCTGGTGGATATGATGGTCAAGGTCAAGGAGCCGCTGGAATGTGAGTATCCCCTCTTCCGGGAAGGCCTGATCCTTTACACCTACCTTCACCTGGCGGCGGACCGGCAGCAGACCGACGCCCTGCTGGCAGGCAAGGTCAACGCCGTTGCCTATGAAACCCTGCAGGAGAAGGACCGCTCCCTGCCCCTGCTGGCTCCCATGAGCCAGATTGCCGGCCGCCTGTCCATCCAGGAAGGCGCCAAGTACCTGGAGAAAAAGTTCGGCGGCGAAGGCATCCTGCTGGCCGGTGTGCCCGGCACGCCCAAGGCCAACGTTGTGATCCTCGGCGGCGGCACCGTGGGAATGAACGCCTGCAAAATCGCCGTCGGCATGGGCGCCAACGTAACCATCCTGGATATCAGCCTGAAGCGGCTGGAGGAGCTGGACAACATGTTCGGCGCCCATATCCAGACCCTTGTTTCCAATGACAGCAACGTGGAACGCGTGCTGAAGGACGCGGACCTGGTGATCGGCTCCGTACTGATCCCCGGCGGTTCCACCCCGAAGCTCTTCAAACAGAAATACCTGAAGGAAATGAAGGACGGCGCCGTTTTCGTCGATGTGGCCATCGACCAGGGCGGCTGCGGCGAGTCCTCCCATGTGACCACCCATGACGACCCGGTTTACAAGCTGGACGGCGTGGTGCACTACTGCGTCGGCAATATGCCCGGTGCCGTACCGCGGACCAGCACCATCGCGCTGACCAACGCCACGGTGAAATACGGCCTGGAAATTGCGGCTGCCGGCCTGGAGGAAGCCTGCCGGAAGAGCGATGTCATCCGTTCCGGCGTCAACACCTACGCCGGAAAGCTGACCAACAAAAACGTGGCTGCCGCCCACAACTATGACTTCACAGAATTGCAGGAACTCATCTGATATATGGAATTTAAAGATCTCGGTTTAAACCCTTCCCTTCTTCAGAACATCCGTGATACCGGTTATGAAACTCCGACCCCCATCCAGCAGGCTACCATCCCGCTGGTCCTGGAGGGAAAGGATGTGCTTGGGTGCGCCCAGACGGGCACCGGCAAAACCGCCGCTTTCGCCTTGCCCATCCTGCAGCGGCTGAAGGAGATTCCCCCGCGGCGGAACAACGCCAAAGTCATCCGCTGCCTCATTCTTTCTCCCACCCGGGAGCTCGCCATGCAGACCTGGGAGAATTTCCAGCTCTACGGCAAAGGCGAGGGACTGGACAGTGCCGTCATCTTCGGCGGCGTCGGCCAGGGGGCCCAGGTGGAAGCCCTTCACCGGGGTGCGGAAATCGTCATTGCCTGTCCCGGGCGCCTGCTGGACCTTATGGGCCAGGGGCTTGTACGCCTGGACTGGGTGGACATCTTCGTGCTGGATGAAGCCGACCGCATGCTGGACATGGGGTTCATCCATGACGTACGCAAAATCGTCCGCTGCCTGCCGGAGGAGCGCCAGACCCTGCTGTTCTCCGCCACCATGCCCCCGGAAGTGGAAAAGCTGGCCCTGGACCTGCTCACCGATCCGGAAAATGTAAAAGTGGACCCGGTAACCTCCACCGTGGATGCCATTGACCAGTGTCTGTATTACGTGGACAAGGTCAACAAAAAGCACCTGCTTGCACAGCTGCTGGAGGATCCGGAAGTGGAAAGCGCCCTGGTTTTCTCTCGCACCAAGCACGGGGTGGACCGCATCGTCCGGGACCTGAAGCGCAAGGGCATCGAAGCCGCCGGTATTCACGGGGACAAGAGCCAGAATGCCCGCCAGACCGCCCTGAACCTGTTCCGCAGCGGCAAGTGCCGCGTGCTGGTGGCCACGGATATCGCTGCCCGCGGAATTGATGTGGCCGGTCTCAGCCATGTGTTCAACTATGATATGCCCATGGAGCCGGAGGCCTATATTCACCGGATCGGCCGCACCGGCCGTGCCGGCAGAGCCGGAAAGGCCATTTCCTTCTGCTGTATCGATGAGGTCAAACAGCTGAACCAGGTGGAAAAGCTCATCGGCAAGCGCCTTTCCCTGCGGGAAAGCGACTGGCCCATGGAGGTTACAACACCCACCCCGCCCAAGGTCCGGGAGCCCCGGCCCGCGAAAGTGGACCGGCAGGGAAACGCCCGTCCCGAACGCAGGCAGGCAGATGTCCAGGCCGCCAGGCCCGCGCACGTCCGCGCAAAGGCCGCTGCCGGCCGGGTCACAATCGGACGTGACGGAAAAGTTAAATCGGTCGGTACCGGCCGTCCCGTCCGCAGGGTCAATCGTCAGAAACGCCGCGGTTAATCCGCGGAGTCCGGTGTACAGAAAAAAGTTGTGCCGGAATGCGATGGATAATCCGTTGCATTTCGGCACATTTAATTATGAATTACTCTGTAAATGCCATAATATCCACGATCTTTGCGCCCCTGTCCAGAGCGAGGCGCAGTTTTTTCTGCCCTGTTTTCCGGCACAGCAGCGCGGTGGAATTGCCGCCGTCCAGGTTATAAACCCATTCCGTCCGGAAATTGTCCTGGAAGAAGGATACGGCCCTGTGCAGGGAAATCCCCTTGCCTCTTTCCTTGGTTGCCGTCAGGATCAGGTATTCGTTCCGGTTGATCCGGCCGATGCAGGTCCGGGCTGCAAGCCGGTCCGCGAACTTCCAGTCTTCCGGCAGGATATCCGTATTGTCCAGCAGCATGGGGCATTCCGTATAGAAGGACCATGTCTGGCTGGGTTCCGTAGCCAGCACCGTTTCGTTGTCCGCCTCTATGTACATCTGCAGTCCGTCCGCATTCAGCGTCAGGCCGTAATAGGGAACCCCCTCCAGGTTGCGCAGCACTTCCCCGTTCGTCACAGTGATGGATCCCAGGGGCGTATAGTAATAATCCTTGCTCACTCCCGGATAGTTGTCCGGAATTTCAGGATACAGCGGACTCACAAACCCGCTGCCGTTCACAGCCAGCACGGTCTCCGGAATCTGTTTGACAATCTTGTCCGGATACTGCACATCCTCTTTCCAGTTCGAAGTGGCTTTCCGGATCTGCCTGGCGGGATCCTGCACCCAGATTCGGGTCAGGTAGCAGATTTCTCCCTCCATCTTGAACTTTTCCATCTGGTACTTCAGGGTCGGCGAATCATAGGTCCGCACAATCCTGCCCACAGTATCCGCTTCCCCGTCCTCAAAGAAAGCCACCTGTTCCGCCCCTGCCGTATAAGGCCACAGCAGCAGGCACAGCAGCAGCCACAGGAATATTCTCTTCATCCGGATCCGCTCCTTTCCCTGTCACGTTTCCGTCTGCATAAACTGTTCCGCCAGCCGGACGGATGCCATGGCATCGCGCCCGTATCCGTCTGCTCCGATCTCCTTTGCGTATTCCTCGGTCAGCACCGCTCCGCCGACCATAACCCGGCACCAGGGCGCCTTTGCATGAACCAGCGCCACCGTTTCCGCCATGGCGGGCACCGTGGTGGTCATCAGGGCGCTGAGCCCGCAGATCGGCGCATGCAGGCGTTCCACCGCTTCCAGCACCGTTTCCGGCGGAACATCCTTCCCCAGGTCCGCCACCGTAAACCCGTAGTTCTCCAGCAGCAGTTTCACGATGTTCTTGCCGATATCATGGATGTCGCCCTTCACGGTGGCCAGCACCACCGTGCCCTTTGATGCCTGGGCTTCCCCGCTGCTGCTCGCCTTTTTCTTGATCTCTCCCACCGCGGCTTCCGCAGCTTCCGCGCTCATCATCAGCTGGGGCAGGAAAATCCGCTTGGCTTCGAAGCCCTGGCCCACCTCATCCAGTGCCGGAATAATCTCCTCCGTCACCAGGTCCAGGCCTCCCCGGCCTTCCTCCAGCGCCGCGTGGGCCAGGCTGGCTGCCTCCCGGCACAGTCCCTTCACCACAGCCCTGCGAAGTCCCTTGGCTTCGGTTTCCTTCGCGCCGCCTGCCGCGGTGGCAGGTGCAGCCACTGCCTGCATGGCCGGCAGCTCATCCGCAAACCGGATATAGGACGCGCAGTTTGCGTCCCTGCCCGTCAGTGTCCTGAAACTGATCATGGCGCCCATCATCCGTTCGCTCAGCGGATTCATAATGGCCGCCGACAGGCCGCTGTCCAGCGCCAGCGTCAGGAAGACACTGCCCAGTACTTCCCGCACAGGCAGGCCGAAGGAAACGTTGCTGACGCCCAGCACGGTTCCGCAGCCTGTTTTCTCCCGGATCATCTTCAGGGCATCCAGGGTGATCTGCGCTGCTTTTCCATCGGTGCTGACCGTCATGGTCAGCGTATCAAACAGGATGTCCTTCCGCCCGATCCCGTATTTTTCCGCTTCCTTCAGGATTTTCTCCGCAATCGCGTACCGGCCTTCCGCTGTTCCGGGAATCCCGTTCTCGTCCAGGGTCAGCGCCACCACCGCTCCGCCGTACTTCTTCACCAGCGGGAAGATCGCGTCCATAACCTCCTGTTTTCCGTTCACGGAGTTGATCAGTGCCTTGCCGTTGTAGACACGCAGCGCGCGCCTCATGGCTTCGGGGTCGGAGGTGTCCAGCTGCAGCGGCAGGTCTGTGACCGACTGCAGCTCCTGCACTGCCTGTTCCAGCAATGCCGGTTCATCCACCCCGGGGGTGCCCACATTCACATCCAGCACCTCAGCCCCGTGCTCTTCCTGGACAATCGCCTCGTTCAGCACATAAGCCATGTCTCCCTCTTCCAGTGCCTTGCGAAGCCGTTTCTTGCCCGTAGGATTGATCCGTTCCCCGATAACCACCGGATCCTTTCCCAGCTCAATGGCCTGTCCCCGGGAAGCGATCACGGTCCGTTCCTTCCGTTCAATGGCCGGAGGGACCGTTCCTTCAGAGGCCTTCTTCAGCGTACGAATGTATTCCGGCGTTGTTCCGCAGCAGCCGCCCATAATCCGCAGTCCCTTCGGGATCAGCGGCATGATCTGCCGGGAAAACTCCTCCGGGTCCACATTGAATACAGTTTTCCCGTCTTTTTCCTGGGGCAGTCCGGCGTTGGGTTTCATCAGTACCGGTACAGAGGCCGCCTCCAGGTACCGCTCCACAATCGGTGCCAGTGCGTCCGGCCCCAGGGAACAGTTCACGCCCACAGCATCCGCACCGAGACCTTCCAGCATGGCCACCACGGATTCCGGCGTGCCGCCGGTCATCAGTTTTCCGTCCGCTCCGTAGGCATTGGAAACCAGCACAGGCAGGTCACAGTTTTCCTTCGCGGCCAGCAGGGCCGCCCGGGCCTCCGCGCCGTCGTTCATCGTCTCGATAAAGATACAGTCTGCGCCGTATTTCACACCCAGGCGCACCAGTTCCGCAAAACCCTGCACCGCTTCCTCAAACGGCAGGTTTCCCAGCGGCCTGAGCAGTTGTCCGCAGGGACCGATATCCAGCGCCACAAAACGCTCTTTCCCGTCCCCGATATCCCGGCGGGCCCGGTCCGCGCAGGCGATTGCCGTCCGGATCATCTCCTCGCACTCGGCTATCCCGTAGCGCAGCGGATGCACGCCGAATGTATTGGTCAGCACCATATCGGAACCGGCCAGATAATAGTCCCGGTGAATTCCGGTGATTGTTTCCCTGTGGGTCAGTCCCCACTGTTCCGGGGCTTCTCCCGGTTTCAGGCCGCTTGCCTGCAGCAGGGTTCCCATACCGCCGTCCAGGAAAAACGGTCCGGTTTTCAGCAATTCCCTGAGGTTCATCCCTGTTCTCTCTCTTTCATTCCGATGATTGCCGTCACGCTCTTGCTAGGCGTCATCAGCAGGCTCTCCGACAGTGTGATTCCCACCGTCCGGCCGCAGTCCAGCGCCTCCATCACATCACGCTGCAGGGCAAGCGGCAGGTCGCCGTACCCCGGTGAATACCGCAGGGTAAGCTGCCGGTCCGGAAACTGTTCCGCCAGGCGTTCGCACAGCTTCTCACATCCGCCTTCCACCTGCTGGGCCCCGATGGCATGCATCAGCAGGCCTTTTGCCGGGGATCCCACCTTGGCCCGGCTGATCCGCCGGTCCATCTCCGCCCCGGCCGTGCAGGCAAACAGGATAATTTCCCCGCACCCTTCCAGATGGCTGCGCAGGTCCCGGGAATCTGTCCGGGCAAAGCCCAGGTCCAGCCATTCCCCTTCCTGTTTCAGCGGAAACCGGCACCAGACAGCCCGGCATTGCGCCGCGCCTTTCGCCGCCTTCAGGCATTCCTCCAGCGGCAGTTCTTCCGGCGGTGCCGCAAAGGAAGGCAGCATGGCATAACGCAGGATTTCCTTCTCGTCA
This sequence comes from Christensenellales bacterium, assembly GCA_045111455.1. Lineage (GTDB taxonomy): Bacteria > Bacillota > Clostridia > Christensenellales > Aristaeellaceae > Aristaeella. The sequence continues at coordinate 45,581 of JBGUGL010000059.1, forward strand.
AAAGGAATCTCCCCCAGTTCCTCCAGGCGCAGTCCTTCCTTCATCAGAAAGTCCTCCCCAGCATTCCGGACAGGTGATCCTGGATCGCTGCAGCCACATCCGGCTTGTTCATGGTATAAACGTGAACGTGCCGGATCCCGTTGGCAAACAGGTCAATAATCTGGTCACAGGCATAGATAATGCCCGCCCGCTTCATGGCCTCCGGAGAAGTCCCGAATTTGTCCACCAGGCTGGTAAAGCGCCGGGGCATAAAGCTTCCGGACAGCTTCAGCGCGCGTTTGACCTGGTTTGCCCGGGTAATGGGCATAATACCCGGCACCACCGGCACCGTCACTCCCGCCTCCCGCAGTTTGTACAGGAAGTTATACAGCAGGTTGTTGTCAAAGAACATCTGGGTGGTCAGGAAATCCGCTCCCGCCTCCACTTTTTCCCGCAGATAGCGAAGGTCCTCCGCCTGCACGGTGCTTTCCGGATGCACTTCCGGATAGCAGGCGGCCCCGATGCAGAAATCTCCCGAGGCCCGGATCTCCCGGATCAGGTCGGAGGCATGGGGATAGGCGCTGTGCTTCATATCCTCCGGATTCATTCCTTCCGGCAGGTCGCCCCGTAGCGCCATAATATTCCGGATCCCCGCATCCTTCATCGCCTGCAGGTACGCGCCGATATCTTCCTTCCCCGCACCCACACAGGTCAGGTGGGCCAGCGTTTCCACCCCGTCCGCGTTCTGCAGGCGGCGGGCGATTTCCATGGTGTATTTCCCGCCGGCTCCTCCCGCGCCGTATGTCACGGAAATGAAGGAAGGTTTCAGTGCGGCAATCTCTTCCGTCGCCTGCAGCACTTCCTCAAAGGCGGCATCCGTCTTCGGAGGAAACACCTCGAAGGACAGGGTCAAATCGGTGCTCCGGATCGTGTCCAGTATTCTCATAACAGCCTCTCATACCTCATCTTCAGAATATGTTTAATTTCAATCTTCATTCTTCATGACCGTCATTTTTTTAATGATGAATCGGCGGCAGTGCAGATGCGTCCTGCATTTGCACTGTTAGTATACCCTATGAAAAATCAACATTCAATTGCCGCCGGAAAAACCGGTTGTCTTTCTGCCGTTCCTCCTGTACAATCATCGTAAAGACATGAACACAGGGGGATTGCAAAATGGCATACTTCCGGATCGAATATTATTCCAACGCGCTGCGCCGTGAAACATCTTTTGAAGTCATGATTCCCAACGATCCCAGGGCAGGCGTTCCTGCTCCCGAACGTCCCCTCCGTACCCTTTTCCTGCTCCATGGCTTCACCGGGAAAGCCGGAAACTATATTCCCGCCGGCCTGCCGGAAAAGTATAACTTTGCTGTGGTGATGCCCTCCGCGGAAAACTCCTTCTACCTCAACGGTCTTTCTACCGGCCATGCCTTCCAGACCCTGGTGGGCGAAGAGCTGGTGGACTATGTCCGCAAAACATTCCGCTTGGCCCTGGCCCCGGAGGATACCTGTATCGCCGGTCTTTCCATGGGCGGTTTCGGCGCCCTGCACACCGGCCTTGCCTATCCCCGGACCTTCAGTAAAATCGGTGCCATGTCCTCCGCCTTCATTGTCCATGAAGTTGCGAAAATGCAGTCCGGCAGCGGCAATGAAGTTGCCAATTATGAGTATTACCGGGAATGCTTCGGGGAACCTGCCCTGCTGGAGGAAAGCGACAACAACCCGGAAACCCTGGTCCGGAAGCTCAGGGCTTCTGGGGAAAAGATCCCCGATATTTACCTGGCCTGCGGCACAGAGGACTTCCTGATTGAAAACAACCGGGAAATGCATCGCTTCCTGGAGGCGGAAGGCGTTCCCCATGAATACCATGAAGCGCCCGGTATTCACGACATGGTTTTCTGGTCTGAGCATATTCAGAAGATTGTCTGCTGGATGTTCGAATAACTGCCCGAAGCATCAAAGGCGCCGCCGGTGAATCCCGGCGGCGCCTTTGATTTTCAGTATGATGCCCGTTTTTCTTACGGACGGTACCAGCAGTAATACTTCACGTCGGTCATGTTGATCACCGTCAGCTGGTAACCGCCGTCATTCATGGTAAACCAGTCATAATCCGTATTCTGCACATGTCCGTGCTCCGGCGCGTCTGCCGGAGCCGGCCCGAGAATGGAGACGGCCACCCCGCCGTCGGTCGTGGTGCACATGCCGTATTTCTCCGGATACCGGTCAATCAGCTGCTGGAACCGTTCTCCGTAAAAGGGGCTCAGCCCGCAGTGGATCACCAGCGGATAATCCAGCCATTTTGCCAGGGCAGGCTCCTCCGCCGCCGTGTAGCCGAACTCTCTCAGCGTACCGATATACATCATGATATGGCGGTATTTGGATTCCTCATGTTTGACCACCAGCAGGTCGCCGATCCGCAGCGTATCCTTCAGCTGGTCATAGGGAGGTGCCTCTGTTCCTTCCCGATGGCTGTACACATAATTCCGGCGGTATTCCCACCTGGTCAGCAGGTCTGACAGGTTGGCATGCCGGGGCTTTCCGCAGGCCTGGTATACATGCCGGGTAAAGCCTGAACAGTCCAGGCCGTAAAAGTACATTTTACCAACCTTGAAATAATCGGAACCGCTGCTGCACATATGGGCATGGTAATCCGGATATCCCAGGTAAAACCAGCCGTTTCCCCGGGAGCCGCTCAGTCCGCCGAAATAATACGGCACACCCCAGGGAAACAGCGGTTCAATTTTTGCCCCCGTCTGGTTTTCGTACCGGGCGGTGAAGGGGTTGCCTTCCTCCAGCAGTTCAAATGCCGCTTCCAGCAGCTCCGACCGTTCCGTCTCCGGCCGCCCGGCGCCTGCTGCCGCCGGTACCAGCATCAGCACCGCCAGCAGGAGTCCGGTTATTCTCATCAGGTATTTGCGTGCCCTCATGGGGAATATCCTCCGTTTTCCGATTCCGTATGCTTCAGTATAGCACAGCGGCAGCCTGTATACAAAACCCTTTCCGGCTCTTGTGCGAACCGTTCCGGTTCGGTATAATAAACGCCGTGCATTATGAATATGATTCAAAGGGGAATCAGATATGATCTATGATACGATTCTGGATGCCGTCGGCAGCACGCCCATGGTCAGGCTCCGTAAAATGCCGGAGGCGGGCAGCGCGGACATCCTGGTGAAGGTGGAGGCTCTCAATGTGGGCGGTTCCATCAAAACCCGCACTGCCCTGAATATGATTGAACAGGCGGAAAAAGAAGGCCTGCTCGCACCGGACAGCATCATCGTGGAACCCACCAGCGGCAATCAGGGCATCGGTCTCGCGCTGGTAGGCGCGGTCAAAGGCTACCGCACCATCATCATCATGCCGGACTCTGTCAGTGAAGAGCGCAGGAAACTCATCCGCCACTACGGGGCGGAAGTGAAGCTGATCCATGACGCCGGGGATATCGGCAAATGCATGGAGGAATGTCTTCAGTGCGCCATGGGGATGAAAGCCCGGAACCCGAAAGTCTTTGTCCCCCAGCAGTTTGAAAACCCCAACAACACCCTGGCCCATAAGAATCACACTGCCCTGGAAATCCTGGACCAGGTGGACGGGCCCATCCACGGCTACTGCAGCGGCATCGGCACCGGCGGTACGCTCACCGGCATCGGCGAGGTGCTCAAAGCCCGGTATCCGGATATGGAAATCTGGGCAGTGGAACCGGAAAACGCTGCGATCCTGGCCGGCGGCACCATCGGCACCCATATTCAGATGGGCATCGGCGACGGCATCATTCCCGCCATCCTGAACCGGGAAATCTATGACGATATCTATGTGGTCACGGATGCGGAAGCCCTGGAAACCTCCCGCCGGCTGGCAAAGGAGGAAGGTCTTGCCTGCGGCATCTCCAGCGGCACCAATGTGGCCGCCGCCCTGAAACTGGCCAAAAAACTGGGGCCGGGCAAAACAGTGGTCACCGTCCTGCCCGATACAGCGGAACGCTATTATTCCACTCCGCTTTTCGGTACCTGAAACTGATATGCGAAAGGCGCCTCCGTCCCGGCCGGGACGGAGGCGCCTGTTTTATATCCATCGAGTGATTATTTACCCGGTTTGTACTCATAGGTCGGCTGAAGGTTGCCCCGAAGCTTTTTCACCCAGTCGCCGTTGATCTGGTATTCCACAACCCGGACCGTCATCCGCTGGAAGCCCTTCTCGGAATCATAGTCCTGAAACTTCCATTTATCCTCCGGCGTGGTCTTGCCGGAATGCAGCGCTTTGTCATAGGTTGCGTAAACCGTATTGGTTCCGTCTTTCTTGTTGATGGCCACCGGCTTTCCCTTGCTGTCGAACGCTTCGATCTTCAGCTTGATGTAAGTCAGCGTCATCTCCTTGCTCATATTCTTGACTTCCACATGGATTTTGCCCTTGCCGGTAATCTCCGCGCTGGAAATCTTGGTGGCACGGCTCCAGTTGCCCACCTTCACCTTGATGGATGTCTGGAATCCGCCGTCTTCCGTAGTGCCTGTAACGGTGGTTTCACCCTTGCCCACACCGGTGATGCTGACATGGTCTCCGTAGTTCTTGACCGCCTTCACCTTGGCCACAGTTTCATCCGCGCTTTCCCAGGTCATATTGTGGTTGGTAGATTTTGCGGGTTCCAGCACAGCGCTGGCTGTCGCGGTTTCACCGTAATCAATATAAGCCACCTTCCGCCGCATATGGACGCCTTCCACATGCTGCATGACGCTGACCTTGACCTGCGCCCGGCGGTTGGTTCCGTCCTGGGAAACTGCGTATACATTGGCCGTTCCCACGCCCACGCCCTTCATCGTTCCGTCTTCGCTGATCTCCAGCACCTTATTGTTGCTGGAAGTCAGGGTCACCGCCGGATTGTTCGCGTTGGCCGGTTCCACGTTCCACTGCAGTTTGGCGCTTTCGTTGACGTAGATTGCCGGCGCCTTTTCAAAACTGATCTTCGTTACCGGCTGCTGCACATGTACAGTCGCCCGGGCCCAGACGTTCTCCATGTTTTTGCTGGTGCAGATGATTTCGCAGTCACCCCGCGCCACGCCGGTCACACGGCCCTGGGCATTCACCGTCGCCACAGCATCGTCGGAGGAAGACCAGATCACATGCTTGTCATTTGTGTTGTCCGGCAGCACAGTGGCTCTCAGCATGGCCACCCTGCCGGCATCCACAGTCAGTTCCTGCTTGTCTAGGGTAATCTCTTCGGCGTTCTGGCTGACCGCCATATAAAAGTCGCCCCGGACTTTACCGCCGTCCTTCGCAACAGCTGTAATGCGGACATTGCCCCGTTTCAGGCCGGTCACGTTTCCGTTTTCATCCACTTTGGCAATCTGCCCGTCAGAGGAGGACCAGAGAACATCCTTCATTGTAGCGTCTTCAGGAAGAACCGCCGCAGTCACGGCCACAGTCTGTCCCACCGCCACATTCCTGTCCGCCGCCGTCAGCGTAATCCGGTTCACCGGATTATATACCACAGCCAGATACTGTACCGTAACCGAAGGATCCTGTTCGCTGGCCACGTTCAGGACTGTCTCGCCGGCCTTCAGGCCGGTTACGGCGTTTCCGCGGATCTGCACCAGGGTCTCGTCCGCCGCGGTCAGGACTGTCTTTTTGTTTTTAACGGTCCCGGGTTTCACCGCCGTCTGTACCTGGATACTTTTCTTCACAGGAATCAGCAGCACCGGAAGCGTGTTCGCCGCCGCTTCTCCCCGGAAACCCTTCACAAAAGCGTCGTCCGCCGCGTAATACGGAAGTCTCGCGGTGTTCACTTCCAGAGTGATGGCCTCTCTGCTCTCCGCCGGCGCATTCACGCTAACACAAAGCAGCATCAGCACCAGAATGGAAATGAATGTCTTTTTCATGGTTGTCGTCCTCCTCATGATATCCTCTCGCAGAGATCGGGAATCAGGCTGCACAGGCCGATCAGCCACATGCCTCCCGGCCACATGAGACGGATGCTCGCATCCCCCGTGACCGGATCCAGATCCCGCCTGATTCCGAAAGATCTGTACTGTTCTCCGTCCTTCCGGATCAGAAACACCCGCCTCTTTTTCATCATTGAATCATCTCCCACACCTATTAGACGAAGCAAGGGGGGTGTTTTGATCATTTTTGCTGACAAAAATTTTACAAATTTACAAAAAAGGATTTTGGACATACGGATGTTCTTTCCAAAGGTTCCGGAATCCCGCCAGCAGGGCCGCTGCAGGATGCCGCAGCCCTGAAGATCCGTTACATTGTATCACAACTTTTTGCAGATGTGCGTAACTTTACCGAAATTTTACATCTTCCCGTTTTTTGACTGTCCGGCCCATTCTCCGCACGGGGACTTTTTCTTTCGTTCCTGCCGGCAGGGAAAACAGGGCATAATGTTTTCCCAGGCACTGAAAAACCCCGTAACCGTTCAGGTTACAGGGCGGAAAATGCCGGTCCGTCAGCCTGGCCCGGCCGGGATACCTGCAGCGGAAGCAGCGTCGAACGCGGTATACCGTACGGTCATCCTGCCCTTCACGGGTACGTGCCGGGAAACAGAACCCGGAAACTTATTCCGGTTCCTTCAGAATCATGGTCAGGTTGTTCAGGTTCATGGAATAGGTATAGCGCGCCTCATCCGCCAGGCACATTGCCAGGCGGATCCCCATATTGTCCCGGATATTCTCCCCGGATACATGCTGAACAGGGTCAAAAGCCATACAGTCGTCCCGGAATCGCAGCGTCCAGTATCCCGCCTTATGCTGGAGACGGATGGACAGGTGGTTTTTCCTTTCCGGTACAAAACCATGGACAACGATATTGGTGCCCATCTCCTCCACGCAAAGCGCCAGATGGCTGGCCATACGTTCACTCCCGCCCCGTGCGCAGCAGAAATCCTCCGCCAGGCGGGATGCCTCCAGGACTTCCGCCAGGCCGGAAGGATGAACCTCCAGAAGTTCCTCCGGCGGCACTCCCAGGTTCTCCCTCAGGAGCAGCACATTCTCCGGCCATCCGGCCGGGGTGCGTTTTTTCAGCCGGACATACCCCAGGATACCGAGAAGGGTCAGCGTTTCACTCACCGTAAACAGGAACCAGGTTCCGCCCGGACCTGCCAGGCTGCTGAGCAGGACTGCCGTCAGCACCGGCAGAACTGCGTTCTCCAGGACAGAGACGGTTTCCATCAGGCCCACCCTGCCTGTCCCCTGATAGCAGCTTCTCAGCACATTGTTCAGGCAGCAGAAAACCAGGCCGGTCGAAAAGATGCACAGACCCGCGACCGCCATTTCCCGGCTCTCGCCGGCAGCGGGAATAAACAGCGTCACCAGGGGCCGGGCGAACACCGTCAGCAGCACCGTAACCGCAGCGCCGAGTACCACGGACGAACGCGCCAGCGTGCGTACCAGTTCCCTGAGCCCCTGCCGGTCCTCTTCGTTGTACAGCACCCCGGAAAGCGTCAGCGCCACCCCGCCCGACCCGGTACTGATACAGTTGCTGACATTCAGGATGGTGCTGATTACCGAGAAGGCAGCCACCGCCGCTTCGCCCCCTGCATTCAGCAGGATCCGGTTAACCGCGAAGATCATCACCACCGATGCTGCCATGCCCGTCAGCGACGGCACACCGCCGGATACCAGTTCTTTGATTTTCCGCCACTGTATCCGTTTCACCGAAAACGAAAACACGCATTTTTTCGACAGGAAATATCCCGCCCCGATGAACACCGCCACATAGTAGCTGAGAGCGGATGCCAGGCCCATGCCGAACATGCCCCCGTGGAACACAAAAACATTCAGCAGGTCAAACAGCACATCAGCCGCGGTCATTCCCAGCACAGCGATAATCAGCAGTCCGCTCCGGCCCGCCATCTGCATAAACGGTACCAGCATCAGTGCGCCGACGGAAGCAGGAGCCCCGATGCTGAAGCCCGCGATATAGCGGCTGGTGTCATTGAGCAGCATTGGTTCCTTCGCCCCCAGCAGCCGGGCAGCCGGCGCCTGCAGCAGCAACATGACCAGCATAAAAATCAGCGAAAACAGTTCGCCGGCCGCCACAGTGGAGGAGTAGCCGATATCGGTCTCTTCCCGGTCGCCCCTGCCCAGGGATTTGCTGCATGCCACCTGTGCGCCCGCGCAAAGCATGCTGCCCACTGCTCCCATCACCAGCAGCACGGGATTGGCCAGTCCGTATGCCGTCAGGGCGCGTTCCCCCAGGAAGTGGCCGATCATGATGTTGTCAATCAGCAAGCACAGCGAAACTGTCCATGCGGACAGGATCTGGGCAGCCAGCATCTGCCGTACAAGCTTCCGTATCATACAGCCTCCCGTAAAACAAAAAAAGGAATCCGTTGTCCTTTGTTTCATCACGCTTTATACCATTATTATATCGCATTTGCCGTGCCGGTTCCAGATCATAATGCACTTTCCGGAAAATGATCTGTTTGTCACCGGCGCACTGTTGTTTTTGTTTTCAGTCTGCTCTGTTTATGTTAAGATTGGCATGATTATCCGCCCTTTTTATGTTTCCTCCGGGTAAAGGGAACCGTCCGGGAAACGTTTGGGCCGGTTGCAGAAAGGAAAAACAGGAGGAATCATTCCATGCCGTATGTGGATATAGACGGGCTGAATCTGTATTATGAGGAATTTGGCAGAGGCGAAACCGTGCTGTTTCTGCACAGCCATTTCAGCAGGGGATTACTGGCTTTTTCCGGACAGATTATTCCGTTTTCCGGTCAGTATCGTTGCCTGTACCCCGATTTCCGCGGCCATGGACGCACCGTATGTGAGGACCTGACCTGGAACAGCCGTATGGTTGCGGATGATATGGCACATTTCCTGGATCAGCTGAATATAGAACAGGCCCATATCATCGGGTACAGCTGCGGCGCTTATGTAGGGTGCTATATGGCTGCCGGATATCCCGGCAAAGTAAAGAGCCTGGTCACCATCGGAGGTGCGGTCTATCCCCGCCCGGACGGGGCAGCGGATTTCCTGCCGGAGAATCTCCTGAAGACTGGCGAAACGGATTTTATTGAAGACATCAAAGCCCGGCATCATGACGCCCACAGAGGCGACTGGCAGACCTATCTGCGGAATACCGTTGCCGACTGGCAGCAGCATCCCAGCCTAACGGACGCTGAATGGAAGAATATTACCTGCCCGGCATTCTTCATCAACGGGGAGCACGATCCCTTCGGCACCTGTGAGGAATTGCAGGAAAAAGTGCCCTCAGCAAAAATATACAGGGTACCCGGCGGCGGACACCGGCCGCATTTTGTGGGTGAACAGATAAACGATATCAATGCAAGGATCCTGGACTTCCTGTCCTCAGTCCGGTAATCTGATACTATAAAACCCTGTGGACGTTAATTCCACAGGGTTTCTTATATGTGCCGAAGGCGGGACTTGAACCCGCACGCTTTTGAGGGCACCGGATTTTGAGTCCGTCGCGTCTGCCATTCCGCCACTTCGGCATCGAGGGGATTATAGCATACTCCCCTTTCCGATGCAATGAGAAGCTGTTACGGATTGTACTCCACCGTTTCCTGGTAGGCTTTGTAAGTGGTTTTGAACAGCACTTCCCGCCTGACTTCCCGGTTGCCCTGGTACCAGACCTTCCAGGTGTTCACTTCATAGCCCTTCCGGCCGGTTACCGTTTTCTTGTTCTCTCCCGGGGCCAGGCTTGTGTTGACCACATAATTGATGCCCTCCGGCTTGGGAATGGTCCTGACCAGTTCGCTTTCCAGGTCAATCTTTACCCCTGCGCCGAGGCTCATGCCGTAGATATTGACCGTTACCTGCCGGTTGTTGTATCCGGCCACGATAAAGATCGGATACTGTGTATTGTTTTTGAACTTGAAGTCCAGGCCCGGCCAGTTTACCGTGGCATCAAAGCCCTTTTCAATATAACTGGAAGGCCAGGCATGCGGATTTCGCTCAATAATCTCCAGGTCTGCCCGGACTACGGCGTTGAACAGGGTGGAACTGGTCTGGCATACGCCTCCGCCCACCTCGTCCTTGCTCTGGCCGCCGGAAATTGCCGGAGCCTCCTTGTATCCCTTGGCGGCTGTCCGTTCTCCGGTAGCCCCGTTGAAGGAAAAGATTTCATCGGGCAGGACAGTCTTGCCGTTGATTGCCTGGGCGCTCAGCTTGATATTGGTATTCCGGTTGTTATCCTTCGTGGTCTGGGTGGTATAGGCGGAAATCAGTCCGAAGTTGTTCATCAGGTCGGTCTTTGTCACTTCCGCCGGAATCCTGTCCGGAACGATCCGCAGATCCTTCTGGGTTACACCGTCGTCCAGCAGCCCTGCGATCTGCGCATACAAACCGTCCGGATCGATATAGGCGCCGGGTTTGTCATCCGTGAAGGTAAATGTTTTCGTGTTGAAATCAAAGGATTTGACCATGCTGTTGACCGGGGAGCGGTTGACATAGTTCACAATGCCGTCCGTCATGTTCCGCAGCGCCGCATGATCGTAATCCTGCTTGGTTGCAAATGTCTCCGGGGTGCTTCGCATGGCTGCCACCCGGTCAATCCGCTCCTGGAACGGTGTCACCGCGTCGCCCGACAGGCCGGAGGTATTGCTCCGCCCGGTTGCCCAGGCACGTTCCACCGTCTCTGCTGTGTTCCGGGAAATCGGTACCCTTTCGCTGTTGACATGCCAGCTTTCATTACCGACCTCCACCTTGATATCAAAGGCTTTGCCTGCGTCCTCATGGACTTCTGACACTGCCCGGACCGCTTCTGCCCGGGTCATGCCGCCCACATGCACATTATCGATATAAGCGCCCTGGTAAATACGGTCGGAATACAGTTCATTCCGGCAGATCTCAAAGTTTTCCTGGCGTTTCGCGTCCAGGCTGATCAGATTGCCGTTCACGAAGGCAAGATTGGGCAGAAACCGGTAGCGGATACCGGTCAGCTGGGGAATCACCATAATGCCGGCGGCTGCCAGGAAAAGCAGGCATGCAACGATGACCGCAGCCCAGGCGCCGCGGTTTTCATCTTTTCTCCTGTATTTCGGCCGGGGAGCCCGTGCAGGAGCCGGAGATTCAAACCGGTCAAAATCATCAAAAAGCGAGGAAGGCGCGCCGAGTCCGTCATCCTCTTCATTGGAAGCAAAATAACGTCTTTTCCGGGCTTCCTCCTCCGCTGTACGGCGGTCATACTCATCCCGTTCCTTCAGGCCTTCATCCCTGCCCAGGGGCTGTTTTCCCGGCAGGGAGGGAGAGATGAGATCATCATCGCCCTCGTACAGCTCATATCGCTTCAGTTTCGCCATTTCAGCACTCCGTTATTCCTGTCAGTCTTTCCCGTTCTGCGCATGCTCTGCCCGGTGGTTCCGGACCGGTCCGCGCAGCATGTCTCCGCTGCGGCTGCCCGGCAGTTCCATCCGGATCATTTCGCCGGCCACCCCCAGGGACTCCATCATCTCCCCGGTTTTTTCCCTCAGGAAGGGCTTTGCCTGTACCTTCCTGACACCGGCAGACGTCATCAGTTCCAGTTCGTCCCCGGCATAAAACCGGTTCTTCAGCAGCAGCCGGGCAGTTCCGTCCTCTCCGGCGTCTTCCGTCACCCGGGCCACGTATTCCCCGGACTGCCAGAAGCCTTCTGCCTCCCCGGGGTTTTCAGGCTGCCCCAGCAGGAAGCCCGTATCGCTCAGCCGGTGGCTGGCGCACTGCAGTTCCTTCATCAGTTCGGGCAGCTTTTCCTCAAACAGTTCCCGTCCCCGGGCCAGCAGATCCAAAGCCCGGCGGTAGGCACCGGTAACCACAGCCACGTAATATTCCGTCTTCATGCGGCCTTCGATCTTCAGGCTGGAGATCCCGGCACCGCACAGTTCCGGCAGCAGCGGCATCAGGCAAAGATCCCGGGCTGAAAACAGATAGGTGCCCCGTTCGTCCTCTGCAACCGGGAGATATTCTCCCGGCCTTTTTTCTTCCATCACAGCATACTGCCACCGGCAGGGCTGCGCACATTCTCCCCGGTTTCCGCTCCGTCCCGTCAGGTAGGCGGACAGCATGCACCGGCCGGAATAGGCCATACAGCTGGCGCCGTGCACAAAGGTCTCCAGCTGGATACTGTCTCCCACAGCCTCATGAAGTGCCCGGATCCGTTCCAGGCTCATTTCCCGGGCCAGAATCACCCGTTCGCAGCCCAGGCTCCGGTACAGCTCCGCGGCCGGCGCATTCACGGTATTCGCCTGGGTACTGACATGAACCGGCAGCTGCGGCACCCGCCGGCGCAGGAGGGCAATGGCTCCGGGATCCGCCGCGATCACCGCGTCCACGCCAAGCTCCGCCGCCAGGGCGGCGGAAGCGATATAATCTTCCAGCTCATCATCGAAAGGATAGCTGTTCATGGTCACATAGAACTTTTTCCCGGCTCCGTGAACCAGTGCCAGCGCTTCCTGCAGCTGGTCCGGATCAAAGTTCCCGGCAAAAGCCCGGAGCCCGAACCTTTTCATGCCGCCGTATACGGCATCCGCCCCGAAGTGCAGGGCGGCACGCAGCGCATCCATATTGCCGGCAGGAGCAAGCAGTTCAGGCATCCGCATTACTGGATCCCCCTGGATTCATCATATTTCTTCCAGTAGTCGGAATAGGCTTCCACCGCACGGCGGTGCTGGTCCAGCGTCTTGGAGAAATACAGTTCCCCGGTCTCCGGTTCCTTTGCACAGAAATACAGGTACTTTTCATTGACCATGCTTTCATCCGGATACAGGGCGGCCTGAATGGCCGCAGGGGACGGATTGCAGATCGGTCCCACCGGCAGTCCTTTGACCTGGTAGGTATTGTACGGGCTGTTGACCTTCAGGTCCTTATCTGCCAGCGCCATCTTCCGTACCCCGGTAATATAGTGAATGGTAACATCGCTTTCCAGCTTCATGCCTTCCTTCAGCCGGTTGTGGAATACGGCGCTTACACGGGCAAAATCATTCTGTTTTGCTTCTTTCTCAATCAGGCTGGCCAGTGTCAGCACCTGGTCCATCGTCATCCCGAGCTCTTCCGCCCGTTCATGGTTTTCTTCCGTAAACACCGTCTCCGTCTGGCTCAGCAGTTTCCGGATGATTTCGTCTTCCGTCGCGGTGACATAGAACTCATAGGTGTTCGGCGCCAGGTAGCCTTCCAGAATATATTTCCGGTTTTCCGGCTGTCCCGATTCCAGTACATCCTCAATATAGTAGTATTCCTTGTAAGCCTTTCCGTTCCGGCATGCGGACAGGAATGTATCCGCGCTTTCAAACACGCCGTTCCGGACCATCCGGTTGGCAAAATCCTCAATCGTCTCGCCCGGAATCAGCGTAATATTCCGGACCAGCGGGTTGCCGTCGCCTGTGGTCAGGCGGTCCGCAATCTCCGTCATGGCCATGTCCTTCTTCAGCGTATAGGTTCCCACCTGGATTTTCTGGCTCATACCGGCAAAATCGCAGTAATACTTGAAGAGGGTTTTGCTCCGGATCAGCCCGGCGCTTTCCAGGTTTGTCGCCACCCGGTTCAGGCTTTCACCGCTGCTGATCTGGAAGGAATATTCATTTTCATCCGTCTGGTCCACAGGCGCAAGAAAACTGCCGTACAGCTTGTTCCATACGGTCATTCCGATGCCGATCACCAGTACCGCCACTGTCAGCCCCACCAGGATCGGACGGAGAATATGCCAAAGCCCGCTGTACCAGTACAGTCCGTATTCCCGCTCATCCCGCATGCTGCGGTACGTGTAGTCCTTCTCTTTCCTCAATGCTCAGCCCTCGATCCCCGGAACAGCCATATCCAGGTCCGCTGCTTCGGTCACGATTCTGAAAATGTCCGCCATTGTCTGCTGGAGTTTCATCTCAGACAGCAGGAACTGACTGACCTCCGGTTTGGAGAACAGCAGTGCCGAAATACCGGAAAAGCGCTGCATATCTTCTTCCCCCGCAGTGTTTCCGCTCATGACAGACATCTGGATGGTCATCTGAAGCTTCCGGTATTCCTTGACCAGCGCAGCGGTAGTTTCGTCCGACATGACGGATTCCTTCAGTTCGTGATAGGTCTTATACTCTTCGCTGTCACGGATATCCTGTGCCAGCCGGTAAGTGGATGAATAATCCATCGTCTCTCCCCCTCTGCAACAATAAACGGTCAGGAGATCGCTCAGCTTCCTCCTGACCGTTATTATATCCATTTTTCCCTTAAAGCGCAACGAAACCCCTTTGTACGGAAGATTACACGTCCAGGATGATCGGGAGGATCATCGGATTCCGCTTGATCTTGTCAAAGATGAACCGGTGCACTTCGTCCTTGATGGTATTCTTCAGTTCCGGCCAGTTGTCCCCGTCCAGGCTGTTCTTGGACAGAATCTCCCGCACCAGTTCCTGGGTGGTATCGATAATGTCCTCGTTCTCCTTCACATAGATAAAGCCGCGGGAAACGATATCCGGACCGGAAACAAGCTTCTGCTCGTCGCGGTCAATGGCCAGCACTACAATCAGCAGGCCGTCCTGGCTGAGATGCTTCCGGTCACGCAGCACCACATTGCCCACGTCGCCGACGCCCAGGCCGTCCACCAGCACGCCGCCCACCGGCACCTGCTCGCCCAGGGCCAGCACGTCCTGGTTCATTTCAATGACCTGGCCCAGTTCGGGAATGACGATGTTCTGGCTGGGAACACCCATGGATTCCGCCAGGATCGCATGCTGCCACATCATCCGGTACTCGCCGTGAACCGGGATAAAATACTTCGGCCGGATCAGGGCATGGAGCAGCTTGATCTCCTCCTGGCAGGCATGGCCGGAAACATGGACCTCCGCCATTCTGCTGTAAATCACCTGCGCACCGAGGCGGTACAGCTGGTTGATCACCCGGGAGATGAACTTCTCATTGCCCGGAATCGGCGTGGAGGAAATGATAACCATATCGCTCTGGCGGATCTGCAGCTTCCTGTGCTCCGCGTAAGCCATACGGGTCAGGCCCGCCATGGGTTCGCCCTGGCTGCCTGTGGTCATGACCAGCACTTCATTGTCCGGATAATCATCCAGCACATCCATATCGATCAGGTAGCCTTCCGGGATTCTCAGTTCTCCGATGCTCATGGCCACCCGGCTGACGTTCACCATGCTCCGTCCGATAAAGCAGACCCTTCTGCCGTAGCGGATGGCGTTGTCGATGATCATCTGCATCCGGTGAATATTGCTGGCGAACATGGCCACAATCACCCGGCCCGCCGCCTGGGCAAACAGATTGTCAAAGGTTTCACCGACCTTGAGTTCGCTCATGGTATAACCGGAGCGCTCCACGTTGGTGGATTCGCACAGGAAGGCAAGCACGCCCTGCTCCCCGTAATGGGCAAAGGTCTGCAGGTCCGTGATCTGGCCGTCGATGGGGGTATAGTCCACCTTAAAGTCGCCGCTGCAGATAACTGTACCGGCAGGGCAGGTAATGGCAATGGCGCATGCGCCGGCGATGGAGTGGCTTACATGAATGAACTGGCAGGTAAACTGTCCCAGCTGCACCACATCCCTGGGCTGAACCACATGCATGGGAATGCCTTCCACCCGGTATTCCTTCAGTTTCAGGTCCACCAGAGCCATTGTCAGTTTGGTACCGTAAATATGTGCAGGCGCCTGCTTAAGAATATAAGGCGTGGCGCCGATATGATCCTCATGGCCGTGAGTAAACAGATAGCCGCGGATATGATCCCTTTTTCCCATCAGATAAGTGATGTCCGGAATGACCAGATCCACGCCCAGCATATCTTCCTTGGGGAAAACACTGCCGCAGTCCACGACGACAATATCATCTTCATATTCAAAAACATACATGTTTTTGCCGATTTCATCCACACCGCCGAGAGATACGATCCGCAGTCTGCTGGGTTCCTTCTCTTTGTCCTTCGTGCTCACAGAGAACCTCCTTTCGGCCATACGAATAGCCATAGAAATTGCGTAAAACGCGATGGCGATCGTTCGCGTCTTCTGAAAAGACCTTATGAAGCTCGCACTTTGGGATATTATATCACATCTTTCAAAAATGTGCTACCCCTTTGTAATCAAAATGTTCAGGGTTTTGTAAATTTGTCCGGATAAAAATGATAACTATTGCCGGGCGGTCACTTTCGGATGGTCCGGATATCCGGAACAGCAAAAAAAGGACTGCCGCAATCGGCAGTCCTTGTATCACTGATCAGGCGTAAAGGGGATATCCGGCCATCATGGCCTCTACCTGCTTTTTGATCTCCGGTACCGCTTCCTCACCTTCCCGGAAGACCCTGGCGATCCATCCCGCTACCTGCTTCATTTCGGGCTCTTTGAGTCCGCGTGAAGTGGCGGCAGGCGTACCGACCCGGATACCGCTGGTGACGAAGGGGCTGCGCGTTTCATTGGGTACTGTGTTCTTATTGACGGTAATATTGGCTGCTTCCAGCAGATTCTCCATCTGCTTTCCGGTCATTTCCGATCCGGTGAAGTCCAGCAGCAGCAGATGGTTGTCCGTTCCGCCGGACACCATGCGGATGCCTTCCTCGCTGAAAGCCCGTTCCATGGCCTTGGCGTTCAGGATAATCTGATGCTGATAGGTCCGGAAATCTTCTTTCAGGGCTTCGCCGAAGCAGACGGCTTTGCCGGCGATCACATGTTCCAGCGGACCGCCCTGGGTTCCGGGGAAAATTGCCTTGTCGATGGCCTTGGCATATTCTTCCCGGCACAGGATCATACCGCCCCGGGGACCCCGGAGGGTTTTATGGGTGGTGGTGGTCACAAAATCGGCAAAGGGAACGGGGCTGGGATGTTCACCCGCAGCCACCAGGCCGGCAATGTGCGCCATATCCACCATCAGCAGGGCGCCGACTTCATCCGCGATTTCCCGCAGCTTCGGGAAATCAATGACGCGGGGATAGGCAGACGCGCCGGCAACAATCATCTTCGGCTTGTTTTCCCGGGCCAGGCGGCGAACTTCGTCGTAATCGATCATCTCCGTCTCGGAAGAAACGCCGTAGGGAACAAAATTGAAGTAGGAACCGGACATATTCACGGGGCTTCCGTGGGTCAGGTGGCCGCCGTTGGACAGGCTCATGCCCATCACGGTATCACCCGGCTTCAGCATGGCAAAGTAAACAGCCATATTGGCCTGCGCGCCGCTGTGGGGCTGGACATTGGCATGTTCCGCGCCGAACAGTTCACACGCGCGTTTGCGCGCCAGATCCTCGATGATATCCACATATTCGCATCCGCCGTAATAACGCTTACCCGGATAACCTTCGGCATATTTGTTCGTCAGGCAGGTGCCCATGGCTGCCATGACCGCAGGAGAAACAAAGTTCTCGCTGGCAATCAGCTCCACATGGGTGCGCTGACGGTTCAGTTCAAGTCCGATAGCATCCGCTACCTCGGGATCAGCCTGACGGATCAGTTCCAGTTCCATACCAAATCATCCTTCCATCGAGAAAATCACACCGACACAGTATAGCATATTTCCGTATGCCCACAAGGAAGAAACAGAAAAAAAACCGCCTGCGCTCAAACCGGGCGGCCCTGCAGCACATCTTCGCAAGCGCTTACTGCTGCTTCCGTCAGGACCTGACAGGGTTCACACCGGAGGATCGCACAGGACCCGGTCCTCATCGCGCAAACGGCAAAACACAGTATACCGTTTTCAGTGCTGAAAAGCAAGCTTTCCCGGTGAATCTACCGGTTTTTTCTTACTTTTTACTGTCCGCTGAAGAATTTGCCTTGACCCGGTATATGCCGGAAGCGTAAAATAGATATGTTATTGATTGCTCGGTATAAGGGGGATAGAAACCATGACTCTCGGCTTTGACCATGACAAATATACCAGGATGCAGTCCGAACGCATCATGCAGCGGATTGATGAATTCGGCGGAAAGCTCTATCTGGAGCTGGGCGGAAAACTCTTTGACGATTTCCATGCCAGCCGGGTGCTTCCCGGATTCCAGCCGGACAGCAAAGTCCAGATGCTGCTGAAGATGAAGGACAAGGAAGAAATCCTGATCGCGGTCAACGCCAATGATATCGAGACCAGCAAAATCCGCGGGGATCTGGGGATCACCTACGACCTGGACACCCTCCGCCTGATCGACGCCTTCCGGAGCATCGGCCTGTATGTGGGTTCCGTGGTGCTGACCCGCTGGGCCGGCCAGCCTGCCGCCGTAGCTTTTGAGCAGCGGCTGAACTCCCTGGGCATCAGAACCTACCGCCATTATCCCATTGAAGGCTACCCCACCAATATCGAGCACATCGTCAGCGATGACGGTTTCGGACGGAACGACTATGTGGAAACCACCCGCCCCCTGGTGCTGGTAACCGCACCCGGTCCCGGAAGCGGCAAGATGGCCACCTGCCTCAGCCAGCTGTACCAGGAAAACCGCCGCGGCATCAAAGCCGGCTATGCCAAGTTTGAAACCTTCCCCATCTGGAACCTTCCGCTCAAGCATCCGGTCAACGTGGCTTACGAAGCTGCCACCGCGGACCTGAGCGATGTCAATATGATCGACCCCTTCCATCTGGAAGCCTACGGCCAGACCACCGTCAACTACAACCGGGATATTGAGATTTTCCCGGTGCTCAACGCCCTGTTCGAGCATGTCTGGGGAAAATCCCCCTATAAGAGCCCCACGGATATGGGCGTCAACATGGCCGGCTACTGCATCACCGATGATGACGCCTGCCGGAAAGCCGCCGAAAAGGAAATCGTCCGCCGGTATTATGCCGCCCGCTGCTCCTTCCTCCAGGGTCATGCCGCCCGTGAGGAATCCGAGAAGATTCTCCTGCTCATGAAGCAGCTGAACCTGAACGACGACCTCCGCCCTGTGATGGCTGCCGCCCGCAGCCGGGCTGAATCCACCGGACATCCCGCCCTGGCCATTGAACTTCCCAACGGCGAAATTGTCACCGGCAAGACCACGGACCTGCTGGGGCCCTCCGCTGCCGTGATCCTCAACGCGCTGAAAAAGCTCGCGAGGATCCCGAAGAAGGCCCACCTGATCTCCCCGGAGGTTATCGAGCCCGTTCAGGAACTGAAGTGCAAATACCTGGGCAACCACAACCCCCGCCTGCACTCTGACGAGGTGCTCGTTGCCCTGTCCGTTTCCGCAGCCACCAACTACAACGCCGCCCGGGCCCTGAGCAAGCTGCCGAAGCTGAAGAACTGTGAAGCCCATTCCACAGTCATCCTGCCCGCGGTGGACGATAACACCTTCCGCCGCCTGGGCGTCACCCTGACCTGCGATCCCAGCTACCAGAGCCACAAACTGTATCATAAATAACGCATAAAAAACCGCCTTTCCATCGAGACCTTGGAAAGGCGGTCTTTTATATTGTTATTCGTTAATTGCAGGCAGTGATTTTTTAGCCATTCTGTACACCATCATACCCAGGATACCGCAGCTGATGATCTCGCCGATCGCAACAGTGATCATCAGCGGCAAATAACCAGAAGCGCTGATAGTTGTTTGCGTAAACGGAATCGTCACTTCGACATCCGGAAGATGATAGATCAGCAGGACGGCCGGCACAATCAGCATATTCGTGATGACCGGAGGTATCCATGCCAGAGCAGGTTTCTTTTTCAGGAACCGGGTACCGACCGCACCAAGTACAGTCGCAACGGTACCAAGCACCACATCCCACGGTCCAAGGCCGAATAACAGGTTGGCAATGATGCATCCGACTCCCAAGCCAGGGATAGCTGATGTCATCAGGCAGGGAAGAATTGTCAGACACTCGCTCAGGCGGATCTGGATAGCTCCGCTGGCCAGGCCCGCAATGCTGGCAATGTACGTCAGCACCACATACAGTGCTGCGATCATCCCGGCGTTTGCCACAAATAACGCTTTGCTGTTTCTTTTCATTTTACTTTCCCATCCTTTAGTTTTGTTTTAGGTGAGGAAGGTCTCGAACTCACCGCGCGGAAGCGCTCCCGAAGTATACCTTAATTTCCCGCCGGAATCAAGCAGAAAAAACAGGGCAGCGGAATATCCGCTGTCCTGTGTCCGCAGTCCCTGCTTATTTCAGTCCGAAAGCAATCAGGCTTCCGAGGTTCCGGAGCTTTTTGGATTCCATGTTCCCGTGCAGGATCACCTTGTTGTTGAACGCCAGGGCCACCGTATCCCCGCCGTCCAGGTTCAGTGCTTCCGTGCATCCGTATTCCAGCAGTTTGTCCGCCAGCCACCGGAGTTTGTATCCCAGGTATTTGCTGGTGGGGCGTCCGGCCGTCACAATCAGGATGTAGTGATACGGTTCGATCATACCCAGAGCCACCCGGGGTTCGGAGTAATTGTTCACCTTTTCCAGGTTCGGGTTCGCTTTTCCCCCGGAGATCAGCCAGGGGCCGAAAGCAAAGACATGCACCGCGCCCTGCTCCAGATACTCCTCCGCGGTCTGCGCGTCGCAGTCAAAGGTTTTCATGCTGCCATCCCGGTACACCGCCATGGTATCCAGGTTCGGCCAGGCCCGTCTCTTCTGGCTGTTCCGCGTCTTGGTCGCGATTACTTCGCCATTGCGGATGATTACGCCATGATAGTCATACTTCGTTTTTCCCTTGCCGACGGGGGTGATCCGCAGGCCGTACATATCGTCCGACACTGCCAGAACGGAGGGATTCTTTTCGATCAGGTCCTCCACATTGCGCTGCTCGATGCCGGGATAGGCCACGCCCTTCAGCTTCAGGCTTTCCTTGGGGGCGGACTGAATGGCTCCCAGCGGGGACTCTTCGGAGCACCAGATCTCCGCCACGCAGTAAATCTGCTGCTTCTTTTTCTTGGTTTTCTCCTGGAAGCGGGTCACGGTGATCGCCAGGTCCCTGCTGGCATACTGCCAGACACCGTTCTTTTCATCTTCCTTCAGATATTCGTCTCCCGGGTTGTTCTTCCCGGTCAGGAAACCTTTGGAATTGAAATGCCACCCGTCTTTCTCCGTAACGGTTTCATCGCCGGAATACGTCTCTGCCCGGAAACTGTCCGTATCTTCCTCAATGGTTTCCTCAGTCTCCAGGTCCTCTGCCAGGCAGGAGCAGAAAACCAGCAGCAGGGCAAAAACCAGGGTCAGCAGTCTTTTCGTCTTCATGCTTGTTTCTTCTTTCGAATGTAATACTTCCTCAGGATCGCAGCATTCAGCTTTGCCGGCAGGAAACGGTGCACATATACGGCCAGGTGCTGATCCGGGCTGGCAATCCGTTTCCGGAAGGGAATCCGTTTCCGGTCCAGGGTCCGGGCAATCTTCCGGCCCAGTACATCCGGATCGGATCCGTTATGCTCATCATGGGCGATCACAGCCACAGTGCTTTCATATTCCCCGGCATAGGGTGATTCCCCGGACATGGCAGCCGCGTGGGGACGGTACTTGTCACTCCCGCTGCGGTGATCCCCCGGTTCCACCAGCATCACCTGGATCCCGAAGGGTTTCACCTCCATGGCCAGGCATTCCGCGTATCCTTCAATGGCATGCTTGCTGGCGGTATATGCGTTCTGGAAGGGAATGCCCATCAATCCGTTGATGGAGGAGAACAGGACAATTTTTCCCCCGCCCCTGGCTCTCATCAGCGGCAGGACTGCCCGGTTCACCCGGACCATTCCCAGGAAGTTGGTATCCATGACCCGGCGGAATTCCTCCGTAGCCGTTTCCTCGCAGGAGCCCAGCACCAGCATGCCTGCGCACTGGACCAGGGCATCCGGAGGCGCGATTTCCCCGGCTTTTTCACAGAAGCGCCGGACGCTTTCCTCATCCGTCACATCCAGCTTCAGCCGGTAAATTCCTTCTGTTTCTCCCTCTTCAAAGCTCCGGGCGCCGGCAATGACACGCCACCCGTCCTTCTTCAGGGCTTCAGCGGTATGCAGCCCCAGGCCGCTGGAAGCACCGGTCACCCAGACCGTTTTCTGTCCGTTCATGCCTTCCAACCTCCGCTCTTCCCGTTCAGTCCTTAAAAATCAACATCCTGATTATTTTAATATACCCGTTCCCTTTTCGCAAGCATGAACAACTGAATCGTTGCTTACAGTATCTTTCATTATGAATTATGAATTACATGAAGAAAACTCCCGAAGAAATCTTCGGGAGCTTTTTTTCATGTGTGTTACTTGTTCATGGCTTCCTGCACAGCCACAGCCACAGCCACGGTCATACCGACCATGGGGTTGTTGCCGGCACCCAGGAATCCCATCATCTCCACGTGAGCGGGGACGGAGGAGGATCCTGCGAACTGGGCATCGGAGTGCATACGGCCCATGGTATCCGTCATGCCGTAAGAGGCAGGGCCGGCAGCCATGTTGTCGGGATGCAGGGTACGGCCGGTGCCGCCGCCGGAGGCCACAGAGAAGTACTTCTTGCCGGCTTCCCAGCGTTCCTTCTTGTAGGTGCCTGCAACGGGGTGCTGGAACCGGGTGGGGTTGGTGGAGTTACCGGTGATAGAGATGTCAGCGCCTTCATGCCACATGATGGCCACACCTTCACGCACGTCGTCCGCGCCGTAGCAGTTGACCTTGGCACGGTCGCCGGTGGAGTAAGCGGTCTTCTTGACAACGGTCAGCGCGTGATCTTCCTTCACGTCAGCGGACAGGTAGTCATACTTGGTCTGCACATAGGTGAAGCCGTTGATCCGGGAAATGATCATGGCGGCGTCCTTGCCCAGGCCGTTCAGGATAACCCGCAGGGGCTTTTTCCGAACCTTGTTGGCGTTCAGGGCAATTTTGATGGCGCCTTCAGCAGCCGCGAAGGATTCATGGCCGGCCAGGAAAGCGAAGCACTCGGTTTCCTCGTCCAGCAGCATGGCGCCCAGGTTGCCGTGGCCGATACCGACCTGGCGCTGGTCCGCAACAGAACCGGGAATGCAGAAGGCCTGCAGCGCGGTGCCGATCCACTTGGCGGCTTCCGCAGCGTTCTTGGCGCCTTCCTTGATCGCGATGGCGGCGCCCAGTTCATAGGCCCACTTCACGTTCTCAAAGCAGATGGGCTGGGTGCTCTCCACGATGGAGTAGGCATCAACGCCCTTGCCGTTGGTAAAAGCTTTAACTTCCTCGAAGTTTTTGAATCCGTACTTGTCCAGGACAGGCTGCAGCTGAGGCATGCGGCCTTCATAGTTCTCAAACAAAGCCATTTGTCTCGCCCTCCCCTTATTCCTTGCGCGGGTCAATCCACTTGACCGCGCCGTCTTCAGCCTTGAACCGGCCGTAGGTGCCCAGGTTCTTTTCGTACGCTTCATTGGGGGACATGCCCTTCTTGATGGCGTCCATCATCTTGCCCAGGCTCAGGAACTGGTAGCCGCAGACCTGATCGTCCTTGTCCAGTGCCATCTTGACCACATAACCTTCGGTCATTTCCAGGTAACGGGTTCCCTTTTCACGGGTGCCGTACATGGTACCGACCATGGAGCGCAGGCCCTTGCCCAGATCTTCCAGACCGGCGCCGATGCGCAGGCCGTCATCGGAGAAGGCGCTCTGGGTGCGGCCGTACACGATCTGCAGGAACAGTTCCCGCATGGCGGTGTTGATGGCGTCGCACACCAGGTCGGTGTTCAGGGCTTCCAGGATGGTTTTGCCGGGCAGAATTTCACTGGCCATGGCGGCAGAATGGGTCATACCGGAGCAGCCGATGGTCTCCACCAGTGCTTCCTCGATAACGCCGTTCTTCACGTTCAGGCTCAGTTTGCAGGTGCCCTGCTGGGGAGCGCACCAGCCGATGCCGTGAGTGTAACCGGAGATGTCCTTGATCTCCTTGGCCTGAATCCATTTCCCTTCTTCGGGAATCGGCGCGGGGCCATGATTCGGACCCTTCGCAACACAGACCATTTCTTCCACTTCTTTGGTGTATTGCATGTGAATCGGTTCCTCCTGTCTCAGGTTGATAGTATTGTGATTGGTAACCAATTAAGTATACCATACACAGTCTTTGATTTACAACCGTTTTTTGGTGCTTCCCGGATTGGTTTTCCGGTTTACTCCAGCACCTTCAGCACTTCCCGGAGCGCAGCGAATGCTTTCTTCGCGCTGCTTCTCACGTTCTTCTCAAAATCCTCGCCGGTTCCGTCAAAAGCGTCGCTGATGCACTTGATGGACAGGCATTTCACACCGCTGCGTTCACATACGCGGGCAATAGCCGCCAGCTCCATCTCGCAAAGCCCGCAGCCGGATTCCCGCAGCCGCAGCTTGGCGTCCCGGTTCTCCACAAACTTGTCCGCGCTTGCCACAGCGATCTTCCGGATGCCGGGGATCCGTTCCGTAACAAGGTTCACCAGCCCGGCGTCCAGCGGAATAAATTCGTCCGGATACTCTGCGTACTGGCCGACTTTGATGAAATCGCCGAAGGGCGTAACATCGAAATCGTAGTGCCACACCTTCTCTGCCACAAACAGGTCCTCTACCTTCAGATCCTCCTGCAGTGCGCCGGTCACGCCGAAGTTCAGGATGACCTCGCAGCCGTACTTCACGATCAGCAGCATGGTGGCTGCCGAAGCGTCGATTTCCCCGCAGCCGGAACATACGGCGAAGATCTCATGCCCTTCCATATGGGTTTTGTAGATGGTCTTTCCGGCCACAGTCTCCTCGGTCCGTTCCTCCCCGCTCTGCAGGAAAGCTTCCAGTTCCCGTTCAATGGCAATCAACAGTCCGATCTTCATTCTCTTTCTCCTTTTTTCGGAATGAATATACTCTAACCTTCCCGCACAGATCAAGTCAACAGTTTCTTTCATTATGAATTATGAATTGTGAATTGAAAAAGAAGGCTGTCATCAGACAGCCTTCTTTATCTCAAATCTTACTTCTGCATTGCGGCGATCTCAGCGGCCAGGTCATCCTTCCGCTTTTCGATGCCTTCGCCGCGCTCGAAGCGGCTGAACTTCACAACATCCAGTTCAGCGCCGGCAGCCTTGGCGATCTCGCCCATCAGGCCCTTGATGTTCTTATCGGGATCCTTCACGAAGGGCTGCTCCAGCAGGCACACTTCCTTGTAGTACTTCTCGATCCGGCCTTCAACCATGCGGTCGACGATCTTCTCGGGCTTGCCTTCGTTCAGAGCCTGGGCACGAAGGATTTCCTTTTCCTTCTCCAGCTTCTCAACGTCCACTTCCTCGCGGCGGACGGCTTCGGGCTTGGCAGCGGCAATCTGCAGGGCCAGGTCATGGGCGAAGGTCTTCACGTCTTCGCTGGCACGGCCGGCAGCATCAGCAGCAACTTCGACCATAACGCCGACTTTGCCGCCCAGGTGAATGTAGGTGGAAACCACACCGGTGGTCTCATAGCGGCTGAAGCGGCGGACGGAAATCTTCTCACCGATAGCCACGGTAGCATCGCTGACCAGGTCGGAAATGGTCTTGCTGTTGTCGTCCACGAAAGCCTGGGCCATCAGGGCGTCCACATCAGCGGGGTTGGCCAGGGCAACCTGCTTGGCAACCTTGTTGGCGAAGCCGATGAAGTTATCGGTCTTGGCCACGAAGTCAGTCTCGCAGTTCACTTCAACGATGGCGCCGATGGTGCCGTCTTCGTTGGTGTACTGGGCCACAACGCCTTCAGCAGCGATACGGCTGGCCTTCTTGGCAGCCTGGCTCAGTCCCTTTTCACGCAGCCATTCAATGGCCTTGTCCATATCTCCGTCGCTCTCGACCAGAGCCTTTTTGCAGTCCATCATGCCGGCGCTGGTGCGCTCGCGCAGCTCTTTAACCATAGCGGAAGTAATTGCTGCCATATTAATCAATCCTCTCTATTCTCTTTTTCTGATATCCGGTACCGGAACAATTAATTATGCATTATGCATTATGCATTGTGCATTGATAATTACGCTTCGGTAGCTTCTTCAGCGGGCTTCTCTTCAGCTTCGGCGAGGGCTTCTTCAGCTTCCGCTTCATTCTGCTCGCCCTGCTTGCCTTCCAGCACAGCATCGGCCAGCTTGCCGGCGATCAGCTTCACGGCGCGGATGGCGTCATCGTTGCCGGGGATCACGTAGTCGATTTCGTCAGGATCGCAGTTGGTATCGACGATACCCACGATCGGGATGCCCAGGATGCGGGCTTCGGTCACGGCGATGTGCTCTTTGCGGGGGTCCACAACGAACAGGGCGCCGGGCAGCTTCTTCATCTCACGGATACCGCCCAGGTTGGCTTCCAGCTTTTCCCGTTCGTGGATCAGCTTGATAACTTCCTTCTTGGGCAGCACGTCGAACTGACCGTTCTGTTCCATCTTGTCGATCTGGTTCAGGCGCTCGATCCGGGTGCGGATGGTCTTGAAGTTGGTCAGCATACCGCCCAGCCAGCGGTTGTTGACGTAGAACATGTTGCAGCGCTTGGCTTCGGATTCAATGGATTCCTGGGCCTGCTTCTTGGTGCCGACGAACAGAATGCTCTTGCCTTCCATCGCGATGTCGCGGACGAAAGCGTAGGCTTCATCAACCTTGCGGACGGTTTTCTGCAGGTCGATGATGTAGATGCCGTTGCGTTCGGTGAAGATGTACTGCGCCATCTTCGGGTTCCACCGGCGGGTCTGATGACCGAAGTGTACGCCGGCTTCCAGGAGCTGTTTCATGGAAATGACTGCCATAGGGGTTCCCTCCTTGTTATTTTCCACCCCTTTCCCTTGT
>JBGUGL010000060.1:0-20658 GCA_045111455.1 Christensenellales bacterium
GAAGCCAGCTGATCTTCCGGGACAATATCGCTCCGATGATTGTGGGCAAGCATGTGCTGGTGCTGGCAGCCTCCCTGACCACCGGCTTTACCGCCCGTTCCGCCATCGAGGCTATCCGGTATTACAGCGGTGTACCCGTAGGTGTCTCAGCCATCTTCTCCGCGATTGATGAATGTGAAGGCTTCCCGGTCAAGAGTGTTTTCACCGTAAAGGAGAACCTCCCGGATTATGTCAGCTGCTCCTCCCACAACTGCCCGATGTGCAAGGCAGGGGAAAAGCTGACAGGACTGGTCAACAGCCACGGCGTTTCCTCCTTCTGAAAGCGCACTTTTTGAAAAAACGGAAGCCGGGCATGATGCCCGGCTTCCGTTTTTGTCCTGTCTGCCGGCGCTTCCCGGCTTATTTCTTCTCGTGCCCCTCACGCATGAAAACATGCTCCCCGGCAAAGGCAAGCGTGCCGTCCT
This sequence comes from Christensenellales bacterium, assembly GCA_045111455.1. GTDB lineage: Bacteria > Bacillota > Clostridia > Christensenellales > Aristaeellaceae > Aristaeella. The sequence continues at coordinate 465 of JBGUGL010000060.1, forward strand.
CCCGGATGCCGACGCAGAAATCGGTGAAGAGCCGGACGGCGGCGATTCCGGTCCAGGAGGACACGTCCGGCGCGGGATACCCGTTGAAGCCTGCGGATACGACGGTTCCGTCCTTTTTCAGCCCCAGGGCGTAGGTGTGCTCAAGGCGGATTTCCTTAAGATCGCTCCAGCCGGCAAGCGCCTCCGCGGCGAAAGCCGGCCAGGCCCGCACCGTTCCGTCCTTTTCCAAGCCCACGGCGATCCAGCATGGTTTTTCCACCCCGTCTCCCCGCGAAGCCCGCTCCGCGTAAAAGCCTTCGAGATGGGTCCATTCCGACCAGTCCGGCATCTCTGATGCCGGATCTTCCTCCTCCGCGCTGTATCCGGTGATCCGCGCGGCGAGGACGTTTCCCTCATCCGTGAACATCAGCAGGCTGTCCTGATCGCTGCAGTACATTGCGGTGATATGGGACAGCGCTCCTGTGCCCGGCCCATCCTCCGGACAGATCCATTGTCCGATTGCGCTTCCGTTCAGGGAAAAGAAATCGTCAATCTCTGTCAGCACGAACGCTGCGCTCCCCTCCGGCAGCAGGCGCACCGGTTCGTTCACCGTCTGCCGGTAATCCGTATCACGGTGAAAGGCGAAGGTTCCGTCCTCAAACAGCAGAAGCATGGAGCTGACATAGCTTCTGGCCTGCCGGATTTTCTTGTTAAAACGGTCCGTCCAGCGGCGGCTCAGCACCCATCTGTCCGTGAACGGATCGGTCACGGTCCGCCCGGCGGTTTCAGCCGTTCCGTCCTTCTTCAGGGCGATCATGCCCCAGTTGCCGCAGGATACATCGACGACATCGTGCCAGACCTCGTCCGCCGTATCAACGAACTCCGCCTTCATCCAGCCCGTATAATCCACGTTGACGCCCTCGTTCAGCCCCGCGTTCAGATTGAGCCACCGGACGCCCTGTGCGTCCATCTTCGCGCCCTTCACCCAGACGCAGGCATCCTTCGGGAGCCTCGCGATGATCTTTCCGCCGGCCTCGCGCCGCAGCGCGACATCCTTTGCGTTGACGAATCCGAAGCCGACGGGCACCTCCTCCGTCTCCGCGCAGGCGGGCGGCACCGCGCAGATCAGGATGGACAGAAGAACCAGAACACATAATAACTTCTTTATTATCATATCTGAAAACCTCACTTCCCCGTAATCATTTCCCGTATGATGACGCCGGCAGGATCAGTATATACCGGGAAGCGCCGCCCTGGCAAATTCGCCGCTGCAAAGCACTGCGCGCGGCGGGCAGATGCTGCTGTGAATATCAGGGCGGCGGACGGCAGCCGTCATCCCTTTGATCAGTATATCATTGCCAGGACACCGGCAGACCGCCGGGGAACGCCGGAGGATCTGCAAGGCCCGGCGGTATTCCCGGCTTCTGATGCCAGTAATTTTGTGAACGGGCATATCCTTTATGCGGACGGTGGAATTCCGGCTTATATCGGAAAACAGCCGTGATGCTGAAACCCCGGTCAGCGGAAGCTGACCGGGGTTTCAGATGCTCAACAAACCTCCGGAAAAAGGGAGTTTGTGCGATTATTCGAACTCAATGGTGGCGACGGGCTTTTCGCTGATGTCCCAGAGGACGCGGTTGACGCCGTCGACGGTAGAGATGATGCGGTCCCGCATGGTGCAGAGCACGCTGAAGGGGATCTCCGGCACGGTGGCGGTGACGGCATCCACGGTGTTGACCGCACGGATGATCACTGCCCAGCCCATGTAGCGCTGGCCCTTGCCGTCCACGTATTTGATGCCGGTGGACCGAAAGTCAGGGATGGTGCAGAAGTACTGCCACGGAACCTCAGGCAGCTTGCCGATTTCCTCCCGGACGATGGCATCCGCTTCCCGGAGGGCTTCCAGGCGGTCACGGGTGATGGCGCCGACGCAGCGGACACCCAGGCCGGGGCCGGGGAAGGGCTGGCGGTAAACCATGCCGTCCGGCAGGCCCAGGGCCTTGCCGACCACACGGACTTCGTCCTTGTAGAGGAGCTTGACGGGCTCCACCAGTTCAAACTGAAGATCGTCCGGCAGGCCGCCCACGTTGTGGTGAGCCTTGACGCCGACGCTCTCGGTAATATCGGGATAGATGGTACCCTGGGCCAGGAAAGCGATGCCGTCCTGCTTGCGGGCTTCCTCTTCAAACACACGGATGAACTCAGCACCGATGATCTTGCGCTTCTGCTCCGGATCGCTGACGCCGGCCAGCTTATCCAGGAAGCGGTCCACCGCATCCACGTACACCAGGTTGGCGTTCAGTTGGTTGCGGAAAACCTCCACTACCTGTTCCGGCTCGCCCTTGCGGAGCAGGCCGTGATTGACATGCACGCAGACCAGCTGCTGTCCGATGGCCTTGATGAGCAGGGCCGCGACAACGGAGCTGTCCACACCGCCGGAGAGCGCCAGCAGGACTTTTTTGTCTCCCACCTGCTGCCGGACGGCGGCAACCTGTTCGTCGATGAATGCCTGGGCCAGCTCAGGCGTGGTGATGCGCTGCATGCTGTCAGGACGCTTGTTGTTATCCATGTGTTTTCCTCCCGTTTCTCTGCTGAAATACGAAAACCGAATACATCCACAAGAATAGGAAAAGAGAGGACAAGTGTCAATCGAAAAAAATGACAAAAAGATGAAGTTTTTTTTCCAAAACAAAGTTATTTTTAGCAGACGGTCCGGAAAGGATACAACAGACAAACATTTTTTTGCACCAAAATCTGTTGACAATCAAGGGGGAAGAGCGTAAACTGCCGATAAAGGCCTTGAAGGAGAGGGCGACGGGTACTCGGCATTCAGAGACGCGGCGGTCGGTGCAAGCCGCGGGAAGAGCCCGGAAGCTGTAGCTCCAGAGCCGGAAGGAAGAAAGCGCAGGCGCAAGTAGAACCTTCCCGTGACTGCCGCGTAAGGGCATAGAACCTGTTGGGGTTCAAGAGTGGCGGTGTTACAGCCGCAATTTGAGTGGTACCGCGGGCGATTTCAAGCTCGTCTCAAAGCAGATCTTTGAGACGGGCTTTTTGTTTAATTCATAATTCAGAATTCATAATTCAGAATTATGGCCGGATGACACTTAAGGAAACAATCAGGAGGTCGGGATCATGGCACAGATGACAGGGCTGAACTACAAGAACCAGGAGATGGCTCACCGGATCCGGGAGCTGCGGGAGATTGAGAACTTCACCATCGCCGAGATGGCGAACAAGACCGGCGTTACGGAGCAGGAATACATCGACTGCGAAATGGGCCGCTCGGACCTGAATTTCGCGTTCCTGTACCGCTGCGCGCTGGCTTTCGGCGTCGACGTGGGCGATATCATCGAAGGTTCCAGCCCGAACCTGAGCGCCTTTACGGTGACCCGCCGGGGCGAAGGCCAGCGGATTGAGGAAGCCCATGACATGGTTTATTACAACATGGCTGCCTCCTTCCGGAACCGGATCGCGGAACCCCTGTATGTGCAGGCGGCCTACAGCGCCGAGGCGGAGAAGGAAGACATCAAGCTGACCACCCATGAGGGACAGGAATGCGACATCGTCATCGAAGGCCAGCTGAAGGTGCAGGTGGGCGAGCACACCAGCGTGCTGAATCCCGGAGATTCCATCTATTATGATTCCGGCACGCCCCACGGGATGATTGCTGTGGGCGGCAAGGACTGCCTGTTCTATGCCATTGTGCTGAATCCCACCGGCGCGCCCATTCCGGAACTGACGCCTGAAAAGGCCGTGCCCGGCACCGCCCTGCAGGAATTCCCGGCGGAAAAAGGCCGCACCCGCGTGTGGCACCGTTTCGCGGACGTGGAGAAGGACGAGAACGGCACGCCTGTGAAGATCACCTTCAAGAATACGGAAAAGTTCAACTTCGCCTTTGACGTGATTGACGCCATCGCTGAGGAAGTACCGAACAAGCTGGCCATGCTTCACCTGGACAGGAACAAGGTGGAACACCGGTTCACCTTCAATGACCTCAAGCGCGCCTCCAACCGCTGCGCCAACTATTTCAAATCCCTGGGCATCAAAAAGGGAGACCGGGTGCTGCTGGTGCTGAAACGGCACTACCAGTTCTGGTTCGCCATTCTGGCCCTGGAAAAGATCGGCGCCATCGGCATTCCCGCTGTGGCCCAGCTGCAGGAGCATGACTTTGAATACCGGTTCAACGCGGCCGGCATCAAGGCCATCATCTGCACGGCGGACGGGGACACCGCCCACCAGGCGGACCTGGCCGCCAAAAACGCCCCGAGCCTGGAACTGAAGCTGATCGTGAACGGCGAACGGGAAGGCTGGCGCAATTTTGATGAGGAATACCAGATGTATTCCACCCACTATCACCGCACGGAGGACACCCCCTGCGGCGACGACCTGATGCTGATGTATTTCACCAGCGGCACCACCGGCTATCCGAAGATTGCCGCCCACAGCTACAAGCATCCCCTGGGCCACCTGCACACCGCCAAATACTGGCACTGCGTGAATCCCAACGGCCTGCACCTGACCATCTCCGACACCGGCTGGGCGAAGGCCGGCTGGGGCAAGATCTACGGCCAGTGGCTGTGCGAAGCCGCCATCTTTGTATATGACTTTGACCGCTTTGATGCGGCGGATATCCTGCCGCTGTTTGCGAAGTACCATATCACCACCTTCTGCGCGCCGCCCACCATGTGGCGGATGCTGATCAAGCAGGATCTGAGCAAATATGACCTGAGCTCCGTAACCCATGCCTCCAGCGCCGGCGAAGCGCTGAACCCGGAGGTCTTCCGGCAGATCGAGAAGCAGACGGGCCTGCAGGTGATGGAAGGCTTCGGCCAGACGGAGAGCACCATGATCATCGGCAACCTGGCCGGCGCGGACCACAAGCTGGGTTCCATGGGCAAGGTGGCGCCGATCTACAACGTGGCGCTGCTGGATCCGGAAGGCAAGCCGGTGCCCGCCGGTACCTCCGGGGAAATCTGCGTGGATATCTCGAAGGGAATCCCGATCGGCCTGTTCCGGGAGTATTACCGGGACGAGGAAAAAACGAAGGAAGTTATGCACGACGGCTGGTACCATACCGGCGATGTGGCCTGGTGCGATGAAGACGGCTTCTACTGGTACGTGGGCCGGGCGGACGACGTGATCAAGTCCAGCGGCTACCGGATCGGACCGTTCGAAATCGAAAGCGTGATCATGGAGCTGCCCTACGTGCTGGAGTGCGGCGTTAGCGCGGCGCCGGACGAGGTCCGGGGCCAGGTGGTCAAGGCCAGTATCGTACTGACCAAGGGCACGGAACCCACGGAAGAACTGAAGAAGGAAATCCAGAATTACGTCAAGCAGCATACCGCGCCGTATAAGTATCCCCGGATCGTGGTATTCCGGGACGAGCTGCCCAAGACGGTTTCCGGCAAGATCCAGAGGGCACTGCTGTGATTGATTCCACACTGTGCTATCTTTACCGCGGGGATGAGGTGCTGATGATGCACCGGACGCGGAAAAAGAACGATATGAACCATGACAAGTGGGTTGCTGTGGGCGGCCGCTTTGAGGAAGGGGAAAGCCCGGAGGACTGCGCCCTGCGCGAAGTGCGGGAGGAGACCGGGCTGACCATGACCTCCTGGCGGTACCGGGGGATCGTGACCTTCGTCAGCGACGAGTACCAGACCGAACGGATGCACCTGTTCACTTCAGAGGAGTTTACGGGCGAAATGACTGACTGCGACGAAGGTGAACTGGTCTGGATGAAGCGGTCCGAACTGGACAAACTGCCCCAGTGGGAAGGAGACAGGATTTTCCATCGTCTGTTAAATGAGGAGATTCCCTTTTTCTCCCTGAAACTTGTGTACAGCGGAGACCGCCTGACATCCGCTGTCCTGAACGGAAAAAATACGCTGTAATCGTTTGCATACAACTGAAAACAGGGTTCTGAAACTTGACAAACAACGTGCCGTGGTGTTTAATAGGCACGTTGCGTGTTTATGTGTACGCAGGGCGGGTGCCCTGCATGAGGAGGAGAACGAAAGTGACGCTGATCAGGATACTCCTGGAGACGATGGTCGGGCTTTGTACCGCGTTCCTGACCTTTATCATGATCTATCAGATCGTGGTCGGCTTTTTCGGTTTTAAAAAAGCGAAGAAGGATTACAAGGACCATGACCCGGAATCACGGTTTCTGGTGCTGGTGCCGGCCCATAACGAGGAGAAGGTTATCGGGGATATCATCCGGAACCTGCATGAGATGGATTACCCCAAGGAACTGTACGATTTCTACATTATCGCAGACAACTGCACGGACAATACGGCTGAAGTGGCAAGGAACCTCGGTGCGAATGTGATCGAGACCTGCAAGGATTCCCCGGATGCCCCCACCGGCAAGCCCATCGCGCTGAAGAAGGCGCTGCAGGCCATCGGGGATTACCAGAACCGCTACGACCTGATGATGATTTTTGACGCGGACAACCTGATGGACACCAACATGTTCCGGGAAGTCAACAGCCAGTACCTGGACAAGGGAAAGCCGGATTTCATCCAGTGCTACCTGGGTGTCAAAAACAAGAAGGGCGCAGTCGCCTGGATCGACTATACCAACTTTACGATTTCCAACCGGTTCTTCGGCCTGGCCAAGAACCGCCTGAAGCTGAACTGCGGCATCGGCGGAACCGGCTTTGCCATGGCCACCTCCTACCTGTACAGGCGGGGAGGCTGGACCACCCGGTCCCTGACCGAGGACTTTGAGATGCAGGTGGAGGCAACCCTGGAAGGACGCCGGATCCTGTGGAACCATTTTACCCGGGTATATGACGAAAAGCCCACCTCCCTGAAGGCCACGGTGCGCCAGAAGATCCGCTGGGGCCAGGGACGCTGGTATGTGACGCTGCATGAAACCCGGAACCTGCTGCGGGCTATCTGCCTGGGCAGGATCAGCATCTGGGAGTTCATGAGCGTACTGACGCATATGTACAGCGGCAGCGTGTATGTGATCCTGCTGCTGCAGACCTTCCTTTCCGGGCTGCTCAGCCTGATTGATCCCACCCGGCCCATGTTTACCATGTCCCTGGGGCAGATTATCTACGGCGTACTGTTCTTCACCTACGGTTTCTTCTTCCTGTTCTATTATGCGGATTCCATGGACAACGGGATCCGGTTCAGCCTGAAGAGCATTCCGGTGACGGTGGCAGCCTACATTATCAACCTGTATGTGGGATTTGTGAGCCAGGTGTACGGCCTGATCAAGTACCGCGACCAGGCACACTGGGCCAAGACCGAACACGCCATCGGCGCCACCGCGGTGCAGACCCAGGCTGCCAGGCAGAAGCTGCAGCATAAGGCGGCATAAAGACAAAAAGAAGCGGGATGCGAAAGCATCCCGCTTTTACTGTGTTCAGATGTCAGGGGTGAACGAAGGTGCCGATGTCGCTGCCTTCCAGGACCCTGAGCAGGTTCTCCGGATTGTCCAGGCCGAAGACCCGGACCATGGGAACCTTGTTTTCCGCACAGAGGGCGAAGGCGGAGGCGTCCATGACCTTCAGGCCCCGTTCCAGGGCTTCCGTGTAGGAAATGTCCTTAATCAGGGTGGCTGTGGGATCCTTCAGGGGATCGGCGGTGTAGACACCGTCGATATTCTTGGCCATGAGGACCGCGTCCACTTCCATCTCAACGGCCCGGAGGGCAACACCGGAATCTGTGGAGAAGAAGGGGTTGCCGGTGCCGCAGGCGAAGAGCACCACACGGCCTTCGGACAGATGGCGGCGGGCGGCCATGGCATTGAAGGGTTCAGCAAAACGGTTCATATCCACGGCGGTCTGCACTACGGCATCCAGGCCGGCCTTGCGCAGGGCATCCGCCACGCACAGGCAGTTGATAACCGTGCCCAGCATGCCCATCTGGTCCGCCGTGACGGCGTCCATATTGGCGGCGGGCCCCTGGCGGCCGCGCCAGATATTGCCGGCGCCGATGACGATGCCGATTTCCACGCCCATATCATGCATCCGGCGGATCACGGACGCGACTTCATTCACTTTGTCAAAATCAAAGAGATCTTTCCCGGATTTGAGCGCTTCGCCGCTCAGCTTCAGGAGGACACGGTGATATACTGCCATGCAGAAGAACCTCCGATCAATCATTTTTATCAGTATACCACGTTTCCCCATGGGGAAAAAGGAGGAATTTTCGCAGGAGGCGCAGTTGTCATCCGCGGATATCCTGTGATAACATAAACGGGAATTTTTCTGTACAACAGATATGAAAGGAATGCGGGATGAGCGGAAAACGGAAGGAGATCACGGCACAGGGCATCGTTTTTTTATGTACGGGCCTGCTGTTTGCTGTGTTTTTCCTCGGGGAAACAGACCTTCTGGGACCGGAACTGTGGCCGCACCAGCGGATCCTGCACCCGGCGGTTTTCCTTGCGCTGATCCTGCTGATCCCTTTCCTGATCCGGCCCCTGGCCGGAAACGGCAAGCTCCGGGGATTCCTGTCCCGCAGTGAAACCCGGAACCTGCTGATTCTTACTGCACTGGCGGTGATTACCCGGATTATCTGGGGACTGGCGGTGCCCGCCCGGATTGACTCGGATTACGGCCTGTATGTGCGGATGGGACAGTATTACGCAGAGCACGGCAGGCCGGAGATTGACAATTATATGCTGACGGTGGCGCCCAACGCGGTGAGCTATTCCGTGCTGACCGGCCTGGTCATGCGCCTGTTCGGCACATCCGCCCTGACGCTTGTGGTGTTTACGGAAATCCTCCATGTATGCAACATCCTGCTGGTATACGGGACAGGCAGGCAGATCATGTCCGGCCCCAGGACTTTTACGGCTGCGGCGGTGTTTGCCCTGCTGCCGGAAAACATCTTCTACAGCAATATCCCGGGGATTGAAGCCCCGGCCATGTTCACCGCCCTGGCAGGCCTGCTGCTGATCCTGGCTGCACGGCATGGAAAAGCCGCGATCCGTACAGCCCTGTGCGCCGACGGCGGAGCTGTGCTGGCGTTTTCCGCCTGCATCCGGCCCAATGCCTGGGTGATCCTGGCCGCTGCAGCGGTGTGGCTGCTGCGGGAAAAGGAAGGGGAGCAGCAGGCCGGGCGAAAAGTCCTGCGGCTGGCGGCCCTGCTGGCAGGCGCTGCCCTGATCCTCTGCGGACACGGGGCGCTGAAAAACAGCCTGTTTGCGGAACAGAAGCCCGTGAGCGGACTGGGATGGTCCCTGTATGAGGGCCTGGACCTGGAAAGCGGCGGCAAGTGGACCGAGGAAAAATCGAAGCGGTGCATTGAGGTGATCAGCGAATACGGCCCGGAGGAGGCAGATGCCATTTTCCGGAAGGAGGCCCTGGAACGGTTCAGGGGCTATTCCTTCCCCGAAAAGCTCCGGATGGTTCTCCGCAAGGGCGGTTCCCTGTGGTATGAAAGCCGGTATTCCATTTTTTCACTGGAAGGGACGGAGCACTGGAACGACTGGCGGCAGGCGGCGGATTTCTGCTGGGCAGTCTGCATGATCCTTTTTATCCGGAGCCTGCTGAGCCGCTGCAGCAAGCCCCTCGGCACGGCAGGAAAGAATGACGCAGGCCTGCTGCTGACGGTAATCCTGGTGACCACAGCCTGGCATATGGCCGGCACCAGCATCGGGCGGTATCACTATATGCTGATTCCCTTTATCCTGCTGCCGGCAGCAATGCTGCTGCCCGGGAAGAAGAAGCAGCCTGTTCCTGAAAGGAGCCCTGACGAATGAGCGTGACAGATATCCTGCTCCGGCTGGTGATCGGACCGGCGGAGCTGTTTTATGAGATGGTATGCACCCTGTTCCTGCGGCTGCCCCTCAGCCCCATCATCGCAATCCCGGGGGTGAGCCTGGCAGTCTGCCTGCTGACGACGCCGCTGCGGCCGCGGAACTTTGCTGCATACCGGAAGGAAAAGCGGTTCATTCCGCAATTACTGCTGCAGGTGCTGTGCCTGGCGGCCTCCTGGCACTGGATGGAGAATACGGGCGCTTTTCCCGCTGATGCCTTCAAGGCACTGAGTATTGCGGGGATCCACGGCGGACTGGTCCTGTTCTGGGCTGCATACGCGGTGTTCGCAGTGATCAGGCATTTTACGGGACTGGGATATACGCCCATGGAACTGAACGCGAAGCAGCGGAAGACCGACCGGAACAACAAGCTCCTGCTGGTGCTGCTGGGCCTGTATCTGACGGTACTGACAGGCCTGCTGATTCCTTCGGAAATCATTGCGGCTTCTCCCCAGGAATTCACGGATGTCCACTATTACCGGGATCCTGCCCGGTACCTGCTGCACTCCGGACTGACGGCTGCAGGGGGATTCCTGCTCTGGAGCACGGCGTACGGCCTGCTGCTGTCCCCGAAGGCGAGGAAGAAGTATACACTGTTCATGACGGTGATTGCTGCCTGGTCGGCGGTGAACTATATGTTCTTCGGGAAAGGCTACGGCATCATTTCCCCAGAACTGCGGTATGAGGCATTCTGCGCCCCGGGAATCGGACCGTGCCTGCTGAACCTGGCGGTGCTTGCCGCCGTGGCGGCGGCACTCTTCCTGATCCGGAAAAAGTGGCCGGTGATGCTCCGCCTGGTTGCCCTGTACGGCTGCATTGCCCTGACGGTGATGTCCGTGATCAACATCAACACCATCCGGAACGGTGTGAAGGAGACCGCCGCGTCCGCAGCCCGGCAGACCGGGGAGAAGGCAGCCTTCACCCTGAGCCGGGAAGGGAAGAACGTGATGGTGATCATGCTGGACCGGACCATCAGCGGGTTTGTGCCCTTCTTCCTGAACGAGAAGCCGGAACTGAAAGAACAGTTTGACGGATTTACCTGGTATCCCAATACCCTGAGCTACGGCTACCATACCAATATTGCCGCGCCGGCCCTGTACGGCGGATACGAGTACAATCCGGACGGGCTGAAGAAGCGGGAAGACCTGAGCCTGCCGGAGAAGCACAATGAAGCCCTGAAGGTCATGCCGGTCAACTTCCTGAATGCCGGGTATGAAGTGACGGTATGCGATGCTCCCTACGCCAACTACCAGTGGATCCCGGACATGAGCATCTATGACGAATATCCGGAAATCCGGACCTACAATACCATCGGCACCTATAACGAATACAAGGAAAAGACGCTGGAGGAGCTGGACCGGATCCGGAACCGGAATCTGTTCTGCTACAGCCTGTTCCGCTGCGCTCCCTCCATACTCCAGGGCAACGTATACGACTGGGGCATGTACCTGGATATTGACGCCTGGGAAGAAAGCGTGGAAGGATTTGAGCTGCTGGGGGTTTCCTCGGATTTCATGAACTCCTATATGGTCATGAAAAACCTGGATACCATGACGAAGGTTACCGACGAACCCAAAGATACCTTCCTGATGCTGACCAACGAAATGACCCATAACGTGATCCAGCTGCAGGAGCCGGACTATGAACCCCGCAGGAATGTGGACAACACGGAATACGAAGCGGAGCACAGGATCCGCCGGACGGACGACGGGCGGGAACTGGATATGGCCGAGGCCTCTGAGCTGGTGAAGATTCACTACCACGGGGACATGTCCGCCTTCCTGCTGCTGGGGAAATGGTTTGACGAACTGCGGGAGCAAGGCGTCTGGGACAATACCCGGATCATTGTGGTTTCGGATCACGGCTGCTACCTGGGCCTGTTCGGAAACGACCTGCGGGAGAAGTATCCGGAGCTGGCATCCTCCGGGGCTTATTCCCCGGAACAGTGGACGGACACCATGTGCTACAATCCCCTGCTGATGGTCAAGGATTTCGACGCCACCGGATTTTCCACCGATTACCGTTTCATGACCAACGCGGATACTCCGGCACTGGCCTTTGACGGCGTGATTGCCGAGCCGGTGAATCCCTTTACCGGGAACCCGGTGAACGGGGAAGAAAAGAACGGACCGGAGCAGCACCTGGTGGAGTCCGAATGGGCGATTTCCACCAACAACGGGAACTTCTTCACGGATCCGGTGTGGATCACCTTCCGGGGAGAGGATGTGTTCGATGCGGAGAACTGGTCTGTGGATTTTGCCCGATAAACAGGCTGAAACCGTTGAAAGACAAAATCTGCTTGCATAATTGCCGGAGACTTTTTATAATGGATGCCGTACGATGACGGGGAAAGTCCCGCAGGTTTATTCCAGAGAGCGCGCCCGGGGCTGGAAGGCGCGCATGAACCGGCGAGCAGGCTCCCGCCCCCGGAGTACGCGGAAGAAAGCACTGAAACAGTGAAATTCCGCCGGGAGCTCCCGATACAGGGCAGAGAGATGACGGCCCGTGCCGTCAAGCAAGGTGGTACCGCGAAGCAGCAGCCTCGTCCCTGCACAGGACAGGCTGCTTTTTATGTCAAGCAATGGAGGTCGTATTATGAAGGTCAGGAATCTCGTATCCAAGCGTTACAAGGAAACACCGGCGGATTGCCAGATTGCCAGCCAGGCGCTGATGATGCGCGGCGGCTATATCAAGCCTGTGGGAAACGGCGTTTTTACACTGTTCCCCATTACCAGGCGCATTACGTCAAAGATTGAGGACATAATCCGCCAGGAGATGAACCGGATCGACGGCCAGGAGGTGCTGTTCCCGGTTACGATGCCTGCCGACCTGTGGCGCAAATCCGGCCGGTTTGAGTCCATCGGCTCTGAACTGCTGCGGTTCAAAGACCGTTCCGGCGCGGATATGGTCCTGGGCATGACCCATGAGGAGGCTTCCGTGCAGCTGATGACGGATGTGGCGGATTCCTACACCCAGTATCCGTTTATGATTTACCAGATCCAGACGAAGTTCCGGGATGAGCCCCGCTGCCGCGGCGGCCTGATCCGCGTACGGGAGTTCACCATGAAGGACGCCTATTCCTTCCATACCTCCCAGGAGGACCTGGAGCAGTACTATATGCGCTGCTACGAAGCCTACAACCGCATCTATGCCCGCTGCGGCGTTCCGGAGGTTGTGGCTGTGGCCAGCGACAGCGGTATGATGGGCGGCAAGGTAAGCCATGAATACATGCTGCTGACCGATGTGGGCGAGGACACCATCGTGCTGTGCCGCGACTGCGATTACCGTGCCAACATGGAGGCGGCTCCCTGCCTGCTGAACAATGAAGCCGGCGAGAAAGCACCGCTGGAAAAGGTGGATACGCCTGACATCAAGACCATCGAGGATCTGTGCGCTTTCCTGAAGATCAGGCCGCAGCAGACCTGCAAAGCGGTCATGTACCAGCGCAACGCGGACGATTCCTTTGTGATCGTATTTATCCGCGGCGACCTGGATGTGAATGAAACCAAGCTGCGCAATTTCCTGAAGGCGGAGGTGCATCCCGCCGTTGTCACCGAAGACAGCGGGATCCATGCCGGTTTCACCGGACCGATCGGCCTGCCGGAGGGCGTGACTGTGGTCTATGACAGCTCCCTGAAGGGCATTGAGTGGCTGGCCACCGGCGCCTGCGAGAACGACAAGCACTACATCGGATTCAACATTGCCCGGGATATCGGCGAGGTTGAATATACGGATGTGGCCAAAGCCTTTGACGGCGGTATCTGCCCGGTGTGCGGAAAGCCCTCCATCTATACCAGCCGCGGCATTGAGGTGGGCAATATCTTCCAGCTGGGTACCAAGTACACCGAATCCATGGATATGACCTATGTGGATCAGGACGGCAGCCTGAAGCATCCTATCATGGGCTGCTACGGAATCGGTGTGGGCCGCCTGGCTGCCTCTGTGTGCGAGGCGCATCACGATGATTACGGCCCCATCTGGCCCATGAGCATCGCACCCTGGCATGTGCAGATCTGCTCCCTGAGAGCTGACCAGCCGGAAGTGGCGGAGGCGAGCGGAAAGCTGTATGATGCCCTGACTGCCCGCGGCGTTGAGGTGCTGTGGGATGACCGTGCCGTTTCCGCCGGCGTGATGTTCTCTGATGCCGACCTGTTCGGCGTACCGCTGCGCGTGATCATCAGTCCCAAGGGCCTCAAGAACGGCACCATCGAAATTGCGACCCGGGACAAGTCCATGAAGGAGCTTGTGCCGGCGGATGAGGCGGAGGACTTCATCATCCGCTTTGTGGAAGATGCCCTGGCGAAGCTGGAGTGCCGGCTGTAACCAGTCTGTTTTGTTTCGGGATCAACAAAGATACCGCCGGTGAAAACCGGCGGCTTTTTCTGCGGATTTCAGCGAAAAAAAGGCGGATCCGGAAAGAATAAAACCTTTGGATACAAAACTGCCGGAAATGACGCTGCAACAGTGCATAAGCCTTGACAAATAAAGCATTTCAGATATAAAATACAGTGTTTTTGTTCTGTGCGGATCGGAGGGTCCGCAGGGAACTGATTTTTCAGCCTGTTCAGGGGGAGGAACGACATGCTGCCAGCCAGAGATTCACAGGAATTCCGGACGCTTCTGCACGAAGAGGTGGAGAAGCGGCGCACCTTTGCCATTATCTCCCATCCTGACGCGGGTAAAACCACCCTGACAGAAAAGCTGCTGCTGTACGGCGGAGCCATCCGCAGCGCCGGCAGCGTCAAGGCCCGGAAGACGGACAAGCATGCCACTTCCGACTGGATGGAGATTGAAAAGCAGCGCGGCATTTCCGTGACCAGTTCCGCCATGCAGTTTGTGTATGACGGTTACCGGATCAACATTCTGGACACCCCCGGACACCAGGACTTCTCCGAGGACACCTACCGGGTGCTGGTGGCCGCGGACGCCGCGGTCATGCTGCTGGACGCCGCCAAGGGCGTTGAAGCCCAGACCATCAAGCTGTTCAAGGTGTGCCGGATGCGGAATATCCCGATCTTCACCTTTGTGAACAAGATGGACCGGGCCGCCAAGGATCCCTTCTCCCTGATGGAGGAGCTGGAGCAGGTGCTGGGCATCCGTTCCTGCCCCATCAACTGGCCCATCGGCGTGGACGGGGATTTCCAGGGCGTATATCACCGGGATACCCGGACGGTGGAACTGTACACCGGCGGGGATCACGGAAAAACCATGGTGGAGAAGACGGACATCGGCATTGACGATCCGGCCCTGGAAAAGGTGCTGGACAAGCATTACCGGGACCGCCTGCATGAGGAGATCGAACTGCTGGACGAGGCGGGGGATGCCTTTGACCTGGAGAAAGTCCGGGCCGGTGAACTGACCCCCATGTTCTTTGGCTCCGCAGTCACCAACTTCGGCGTGGAACCCTTCCTGGACCGGTTCCTGTCCTTTACGCCGCCGCCCCTGCCCCGGGAAAGCGACGCGGGACTGGTGACGCCGGAGGAACCCTATTTCTCCGGATTTATCTTCAAGATCCAGGCGAACATGAACCCGGCCCACCGGGACCGTCTCGCCTTTATGCGGATTGTTTCCGGCGCCTTTGAAAAAGGCATGGAAGTATGGCATTCCGGAACCAACAAACCCGTGGCACTCAAGCAGCCGCAGCAGTTCATGGCGGACGAGCGCGAAGCGGTGGAGGAGGCATGGGCAGGCGACATCATCGGCCTGTTCGACCCCGGGATATACCGGCTGGGCGATACGCTTTCCACGGGACCGAAGATTCACTACGCCAACATTCCGGTATTCGCTCCGGAATTCTTCAACCGGGTGCGCCCGCTGGACAGCATGAAGCGCAAGCAGTTCCAGAAGGGCATCAGCCAGCTGGCGGAGGAAGGCGCAATCCAGACCTTCTCCCGTACGGAAACGGGTATGGAGGAGTTCATCGTCGGCGTGGTCGGCGTGCTGCAGTTTGAAGTGCTGGAGCACCGCCTGCGGACTGAGTACCAGACGGAAATCGTGATGGAGGGCATGCCCTTCCGCCATGTCCGCTGGGTTGCAAAAACACCCAAGCCCGTGGAAGACCTGAAGCTGACTTCCACCTCCGGCCGGGGCAAGGACAGCCACGGACGGGATGTGCTGCTGTTTGAAAATGAATGGAGTATCCGGCTGGCGGTTGAAAACAACGAAGGCCTGGAACTGAAGGAAACAGCAGAGCGGTGAACCGCAATGAAGAATGAAAAATGAAGAATGAAGAAATAATGCTTCATTCGGATGATATGTCAGAGGTTTGGACAGAACCCAAACGGTACTGGATAAAAGAGGGAAAGGGAATATATGATTCGGGAAGATATTCGGAATATAGCAATTATCGCGCACGTTGACCACGGCAAGACCACCCTGGTGGACCAGATGCTCAAGCAGGGCGGCGTATACCGGGAGAACCAGCAGACCGTGGACCGCGTGATGGACTCCAACGACCTGGAACGGGAGCGCGGCATTACCATCCTGAGCAAGAACACGGCCGTGCATTACATGGGCCACAAGATCAACATCGTGGACACGCCCGGGCACGCTGACTTCGGCGGCGAGGTGGAACGCGTGCTGAAGATGGTGGACGGCGTGCTGCTGCTGATCGACAGCTTTGAAGGCCCCATGCCCCAGACCCGCTTCGTGCTGAAGAAAGCCCTGGAGCTGAAGCTGAAGGTGCTGATCGTGATCAACAAGATCGACAGGCCCGACGCCCGCTGCGACGAGGTTGTCAATGAGATCCTGGACCTGCTGATCGACCTGGAGGCGGATGAGAGCACCATCGAGAACCCGATCCTGTATGTGTCCGCCCGGAAGGGAACGGCCACCCTGGACCTGGAACAGCCCGGAACGGACCTGCGTCCCCTGTTTGACGCGATCCTGAAATACATTCCCGCTCCGGAAGGCGATGCGGAAGGCCCTGCCCAGGTGCTGATCTCCACCGTGGACTACAGCGAATATGTGGGCCGGATCGGCGTGGGCCGCATTGTGCGCGGCACCTTTACCGAAGGCATGAACGTGGTGCATACCAACCTGGAAACCGGCGTGACCAGCCCCATGTGGCGGCTGGGCGGCCTGTTCCAGTATGACGGCCTGAAGCGGGTGAACGCGGAAAAGGTCAGCATGGGCGATATCGTGGCCCTGTACGGCGCGGAGGATATCTCCATCGGCGACACGGTATGCGATCCGTCGAAGGTGGAAGGCCTGCCCTTCGTGAAGATTTCAGAACCTACGGTGACCATGACCTTCTCCGTCAATGACAGCCCCTTCGCGGGAAGGGAAGGCCAGTTCGTGACCAGCCGTCACCTGCGGGCCCGCCTGATGAAGGAACTGCAGACGGACGTTTCCCTGCGGGTGAACGATACCTCCAGCACCGACTCCTTTGAGGTCTGCGGCCGGGGCGAACTGCACCTGTCCATCCTGATCGAGAATATGCGCCGCCAGGGCTACGAATTCGCGGTCAGCAAGCCGCGGGTTATCTACAAGGAAATTGACGGCGTGAAGTGCGAGCCCATTGAGCGCCTGATCGTGGATACGCCCCAGGCATCCGCCGGCGCCGTTATTGAAAAGATCGGCCGCCGCCGCGGCACCCTGGAGCATATGAGCGGCATGGACCGGGTGCGCCTGGAGTTCCTGGTGCCCTCCAGGGGCCTGTTCGGCTACCGCAGCGAATTCATGACCGACACCCGGGGCGAAGGCATCATGTCCTCCGTATTTGAACGCTACGAGCCCGTGAAGGGCGATATTCCGCACCGGAATGCCGGCGCTCTGGTCTGCTTCGAAACGGGCGTTTCCACCAGCTACGGCCTGTTCTACACCCAGGAACGCGGCACCCTGTTCATTGGCGCCGGTGAGAACGTCTATGCCGGCATGATCTGCGGCCAGAACGCCCGTCCGGGCGACCTGGTGTGCAACGTCTGCAAAGCCAAGCACGTGACCAACATGCGCAATGCCTCCGCTTCCGAAGACGCCATGCGCCTGATCTCCGTACATCCCCTGTCCCTGGAGGAATGCCTGGAGTTCATCGACGACGATGAGCTGCTGGAGATTACCCCCAAGAGCCTGCGCATGCGCAAGCGCCAGCTGGATCACTCCCTGCGGGCCAAGGCCCGGAGCAAGGGCGAGGAAGCCTGAGCCTATTACAGAATCAAAGCGAAACCCGCCGGACGGTCTGTCCGGCGGGTTTTTGTGCCGACAGAAAGACCCCCTCCGGCAGCCGCAGGGCGCCGGAGGGGGTCTGTTTATATATCTGAGGACTCGTCAGGGATTGGCGGTTTCTTCCGCGGCAGGCGCTTCCGGAGCGGGGGTTTCCGCGGCAGGTTCCTCTGCAGCGGCCTGCTCCTCTTCAGCAGGCTGCTCAGCGTCTTCCGGAATCTTCCACTTTTCACCTTCCTCGGTGTAGACGATGCTGGATTCCTGCATCCACTGATCCAGGGCGCTGGTCAGGGCTTCTTCCTTCATCTCGGTAAACAGTTCGGTACGGAATGCTTCTTTCATCTCATCGGTCAGTTCCACCGCACCGCCGGGGATATCCTTCAGGTACTGCAGGATGTGTACGCCGTTCTGGCCAACGATGGGCTCGCCGACGTCACCGACTTTTTCCAGCGCCATGGCGGCGGCAGTGAAGGCGGGATCCCAGAGGATGCTGTCCTTATGCACGGCGTAGCCTTCAGCACGGGTGGCATCGTTCTTCATGCCGGGATCGGTGCCGTATTCCTTGATCAGATCTTCAAAGGAAGTACCGGCGGCCAGCTTAGCTTTGATCTCATCCACGGTGGGCTTTACGCTGTCCAGGATTGCCTTTTCAGCAGCAGCGACCATTTCCGGGGTTACGGGTTCCGCGGTGGGTTCCGGCGTGGCGGAGGCATCCAGATCGGTGGGGGTTGCTTCGGTACCGGTGGCTTCAGCGCCGCTGTCGGACTCCTGCTCTTCCAGACGGGCGGACAGGTCCTTCCAGGTGTTCATCAGCTCTGCATCCACAGGCAGCAGGATGTGGGTAACGGCGCGATATCCTTCAGGCTTGTAATAGGAGGTCTGGCCGTAGTAATTCGTGTAGAATTCATACATGTCAACGCTGTCGGCGTAGTTTTCCTTGTCTTCATTGACCAGGTCATTGAAGTGGGCCAGCACTTCCTCATCGGATACTGTTTTGTCTCCGATCAGGGAATCCTTGAGCCGCTCGGACATGGTGTTTTCCTGTTCGCTCTCGGTGAATTCCTTCACATAACGGGCTTCATCATAACCGTAGCCCAGGAAATAGGCGTCCGCATCCGCCTGGGCAGCGGCTTTCTCCTCCTCGGTAGAGGTTTCGGTGACAAGACCTTTCTGGGCAATATAATTCTCCTTGATGGAAGCCCATTCGGCTTTGGCCTTCTCGGCCAGGGCAGCGTTTTCCTCATCGGTGAACTTGTCCAGGCCCAGCTCGGCAGCCTTCTGGCGGACCAGGGCGGTGCGCATGGTGTACAGCAGGGAATACTGCCGGATGGTATCGGCCATATCGGGGCTGCTGATGTCATAGCCGCTCTGCTCAGCATAATTCTGATAGGCAGTGATGATGGCATTCAGGTATTCATCATCTGATTTGATTTCCTGACCATTTACAGTGACCAGCAGGACCGGTTCCGCAGGGGCGGCAGCCACTTCCGCGGTGTTGACTTCCACCGCTTCAACAGTTTCTTCCGCGGTTTCGGCAGCAGCTTCAGCGGTATTGGCTTCCACTGCTTCAACGGTTTCTTCCGCGGTTTCGGCGGCAGCTTCAGCATAAGCAGCAGCTTCGGCACGGGCAGCAGCTTCGGCATGAGCAATAGCCTCTTCAGAGGGAGCCTCTGCAGGCGCTTCAGCAGGTGCAGCGGGTTCTTCAGCAGCAGGGGCTGCGGTGACTTCCGCCGATGCGGTTACAGCGGCTGTGGCAGCAGCGGGCTGGGTAGCGGGCAGTACAGCAGGTTCGTCCTGCCGGGTGCAGCCGGAAACCAGGAAGACGGCCAGGGCAAGCACCAGCAGCAACATAACGCGAATAATTGCATTTCGATTCTTAACGGACATTTTTGTTCCTCCTTAACCTTGGATACAAATCGACCTGCTTATTATACACAAAACGGGAGAATGGTTCAATGAGCTGATTGTGAACATGATGTAAACATTGCGCCGGTCCGGAGGGGAATGATGCATACGATATGCAGCAGGATTCAGGAATAAAAAGCAGCGCCCTCCGAAGGGAAGAACGCTGCCCTGTATTCCGCAGCATACCGGAAACAATATAGCCGTCGGGGTACAGTGAGGGGTACAAAGCCGATTTTGGGCAAAAAAAAACGCCTGCAACCGCTGGCATCCAAGGACATAAAAAAGCAGCTCCGACGGGATTCGAACCCGTGTTTCAGCCTTGAGAGGGCCGCGTCCTAGGCCTCTAGACAACGGAGCCAGAAAAAAGAA
>JBGUGL010000061.1:0-12424 GCA_045111455.1 Christensenellales bacterium
TTCGACCGCCAGTGGCGGAAATCTCGAAAGAGGTGAGGTCAACCGAAAGGGAGTGAGCTCCACAGTGTGGAGTCACGACCATTGAGGTTGCGGATCCGGAGGAGGATTATCTGCCGAAGGACTGCCAGGAGCATACGTTCAGGATGACAAGAAAGACTTCATGGATTATTCTCAACATAAGAGTGTCATTCTGAACGGAATGAATTATGTGGAAAACACTATAGTAATTATGAATTATGAATTATGAATTGAGGGAAATACGATGCAGAATCTGTTGCTTGTCCGTTACGGGGAAATCTTCCTCAAGGGCCTGAACAGGCCTTACTTCATCCGGGCGCTGGTCCGGAAGGTGCGGTATGCCGTGCGGGGCATGGGCGCGGAAGTCTGGGTGCATGACGGCCGGATTTTCATCCGGGGTTTCAGCGACCTGGAGGAGTGCATCAGCCGGGTGACCAAGGTCTTCGGCGTGCACAGCGTGTGCCCGGCGGTGGAGATGCCCAAGGAGGATTTTGAGGCCATCTGTGCCCAGGCGGTGGAGATGGCGAAGGATCTGAAGGGCACCTTCAAGGTCAATGCCCGCCGCAGCGACAAGCGCTATCCCATGAACTCCCCGGCCATCAACGAGGAAGTGGGCTTCCGCATCCTGCAGGCCAATCCGGATCTGAAGGTGGACGTGCACAATCCGGAGCATGTGGTGAACATCGAGATCCGGGACCTGGCCTACCTGTATGTGAAGGTGATCCCGGCGGTGGGCGGCATGCCCGTGGGTACCAACGGCAACGCCACGCTGCTGCTGTCCGGCGGCATCGACAGCCCGGTGGCGGGCTGGATGGTCGCCAAACGGGGCGTGCAGATCAACGCCGTGCATTTCCATTCCTATCCCTACACCTCTGACCGGGCAAAGGAGAAGGTGCTGGACCTGGCCCGGAAGCTGAGCTTCAGCTGCTGCGGCATCAAGGTGCACATTGTGCCCTTTACGGAGATCCAGATGGCCATCCATGAGAAGTGCCCGGACGAATACACCACCCTGATCATGCGGCGGTACATGATACGCATCGCCGAGCGGATCGCCCGGCAGACGGAGAGCGAAGCCCTGATCACCGGCGAGAGCATCGGCCAGGTGGCCAGCCAGACCATGACGGCCCTGGGCACCACGGACGCCGTGGTGAATATGCCCGTGTTCCGGCCGCTGATCGGCTTTGACAAGAGCGAGATCATCGAGGTGGCCCGGAAGATCGAGACCCTGACCATTTCCGAGCTGCCCTATGAGGATTGCTGCACGGTGTTCACGCCCCGGCATCCCGCCACCCATCCCAAGATGGACAAGATCCTGGAAGGGGAGAGCAAGCTGGACAGCGAGGAACTGATCCAGCGGGCGCTGGACGGAGTGGAAGTCGTGAGGGTGTAAGAAGGGAACGACGGGAGGAGATCCTTCGACGCGGCCTTTGGCCTTGCTCAGGATGACAATGTGAACGTATTGCTGTTCCTGATCACATATTCGGAAGGGGTGACTGACGGATGAGGAAACACTGGAAGCTGGTTGTTTACCTGCTTGCGTTTCTGATCCTTGCTGTCACCCTGGCTGCGTGCCAGCCCCTGAGGGGGATGACCGCGCCGCCGGACGAGGTGTGCCGGTATCTCGTACCCCAGTATATTTATCAGCACGGAAGCATTCCCACGGGCCTGGAAGAGGAGATCCGGATTCCTTCCTACGGCTTTTCCTATGCCCTGTACAACGCTTTTCCCTATATCGTCATGGGCCTGGCCATGCGGGTGACGGGACTGTTCACACAGGTGCCGGGCGCCCTGCTGCTGACTGCCCGGCTGGTGAACGTGCTGGCGGGCCTGGTCATGGCCTGGACGGTGTACCTGCTGTCCCGGCGGCTCTTTGAAAAGGAGCGCAGCCGGTGGCTGTTCTGCCTGGCGGTTACCTTCCAGCCCATGAATATCTTTGTGCACAGCTATGTGAATACGGATTCCTTCTGCATGCTGTCCACCGCCCTGATTGTTTACGGGCTGGTGCGTCTGTATCAGGAGAAGCCGGACCTGAAGTCCTGCCTGTGGATCGCCGCGGGCGTGATTCTCTGCGCCCTTTCTTACTACAGTGCCTATGGCTATATCCTTGCCGCTGTGATTCTGTTCATTGCGGCCTTCGCCCGCAAGGGCGCTTTTGATTTCCCGGGCTTCCTGAAGTATGCGGGCATCACCGCGGGGATCGTGCTGGCGGGGATCGGCTGGTGGTTTATCCGCCAGTACATGGTGCTGGACGGGGACTTCCTGGGCCTGAGGACCCGGGCGGCCCTGACGGCGGCCTACGGGAAACCGGCGGTGCAGGCGGCGAATACCTTTGCGGGACAGGGGTATTCCTTCTTCGGCATGCTGAAAGAAATGCTGGCCCGGCGGCTGCCGGTGAAGCTGGCCGGCACCCTGATTGCCGCCTACGGTTCCCTGACCCTGAAGCCGGGAATCTGGTACTATGCGCTTTACGGACTGGTGTGGCTGGCCGGGCTGGCGGGACTGATCCTGAAAGCGTGCCGGGAGAACCGTCCCCATGGCACGAAAACGTGCCGGGAGAACCGTCCCCATGGCACGATTTTCCACGGGTGCATGGTGCTGTGCATGGTGCTGCCGCTGGTGCTGTACCTGCGGTACTGCTACGCGACGGACTACCAGGAGCAGGGAAGGTACCTGCTGCCGGCGCTGGTGCCCGCCATGTACTATGTTACGAAGGGCCTGGAACGGTGGGGAAAAGCGGCGGCGGTCTGTGCCGGGACAGTGATAGTTTTCTGCGCCCTGTGGCAGGTGTATGCCGTGGCGCTGCCGGCTTTCCTGTAAGGCCGGAAAAGTTGCAGGGAAGGTCCAAAAACATCTTGTAAAAGGGTTCGCCTTATGTTAAAATTTCCAGTGGGGCATAATTCACCCTTGCGGGCGAAAATTGTCCCACAGATCAGAAGGAGGCGAGCCGGATGGATTCAGGATTCATTACCCTGATGCGGAAACTGGCTCCCGACCTGATTGACGAGATTACCCGGCGGGCGCTGATCCTGGAACGGATCGCGGCGCTGCAGCCGGTGGGAAGGCGCCAGCTGGCAACCAAGCTGAACCTTCCGGAGCGGGAGATCCGCAACACGGCAGCCATCCTGAAGGACCTGGGATATATTGACCTGGATGCCTCCGGCATGTCCCTGTCCGCCAAGGCGGAAGAGGTGCTGGATACGGCCCGGGCCTTCTCCAAGGCCATGAGCGGCCTGACGGAGATGGAAAGCAAACTCTGTGAGCTGCTGCCCGTGGACAGGGTGCTCATCGCCCCCGGCAACGCGGACGAGGATGAGCAGATCCTGCTGGATGTGGGCCGCATCTGCGCCGGGAAGCTCCGGAGCATTCTCCAGAGCGGGAACACCCTGGCGGTGACCGGCGGACGGACCATCGCGGCGGTGGCCAGGAGCCTCCAGAGCCCCACCCCCCTGAACGTGATGGTGGTGCCTGCCCGGGGCGGCCTGGGAAGGACCGTGGAAACGCAGGCCAACACCCTGGCGGAAGAGATTGCCGGAAAGCTGGGCGGCCATTACCGGCTGATCCACCTGCCGGATACCATGGACGCGGCGGCCATGCAGGAGATGCTGAAGCTGCCGGAAGTCAGTGAGGCCATGGAACTGCTGGAACGGGCGGACCTGATCCTGCACGGCATCGGCACGGCCTCCGGCATGATGAAACAGCGCAGGCTGCCCCATGAGGTGCAGAACGAGCTGATCCGGGAGGGCGCCAAGGGTGAAAGCTTCGGTGCGTATTACGACCTGGACGGCCGGTGCCTGATGGAGTCCACCAACGTGGGTGTGGACCTGGCCAAGCTGAAGCCCACCTGCCGGATGATCGCGGCGGCAGCGGGCGCTTCCAAGGCGGAAGCGATCATCTCCATCCTGCGGCACACGAAGCATTATTTGCTGGTCACTGATCAGGGGGCGGCTGAAAGGATGCTGCGCATTCTTTCAGCAACTGATCACTGATCACTCTTCACTCTTCACTGAGAACCGGAGAGGGGGAGGGGAAGGGAACGAGATCCCTCCACGCGGCCTGCGGCCTTGGTCGGGATGACAGCGTGGGCAAAAGGATTCAGTAATCACAATTATGAATTATGAATTGTGAATTATGAATTGGTTTGTTCAGCCCTTTGGGCTTAACATATAACATCGTATCCAATTAAGTAAAGGAGAGATAAAAAATGGCAAAGAAAACGGTTGATGACATTCAGGTAAAGGGCAAGCGGGTACTGGTCCGCTGCGACTTCAACGTCCCCATGAAGGACGGCAAGATCACCAATGACAAGCGCATTGTGGCTGCCCTGCCCACCATCAAAAAGCTGATCGCTGACGGCGGCAAGGTCATCCTGTGCTCCCACCTGGGCAAGCCGAAGAACGGTCCGGAAGAGAAGTTCTCCCTGGCGCCTGTGGCTGCCCGCCTGAGCGAACTGCTGGGCCAGAACGTTGTTTTCGCCAACGATGACAACGTGGTGGGCGAGAACGCCAAGGCCGCTGTTGCCGCCATGAAGGACGGCGACGTGGTGCTGCTGCAGAACACCCGCTTCCGTGCGGAAGAAACCAAGAACGGCGAAGCCTTCAGCAAGGATCTGGCGAGCCTGGCTGACGCTTATGTGGATGACGCTTTCGGCTCCTGCCACCGCGCTCACTGCTCCACCGCCGGTGTTACCGCTTACACCAGCCCCAACGTGGCCGGCTACCTGATCGGCAAGGAACTGTCCATCATGGGCAAGGCCCTGGAGAACGCTGACCGTCCCTTCGTGGCCGTGCTGGGCGGCGCCAAGATCGAAGACAAGCTGAACGTGATCAACAACCTGCTGGAAAAGGTTGACACCCTGATCATCGGCGGCGGCATGGCTTTCACCTTCCTGAAGGCGAAGGGCTATGAAGTGGGCAAGAGCCTGCTGGACGAGAGCAAGATCGACTACTGCAAGGACATGATGGCCAAGGCTGCCGAAAAGGGCGTCAAGCTGCTGCTGCCCATCGACACTGTGTGCGCTGCGGGCTTCCCGGACCCGATCGACGGACCTGTGGAAACGATTGTTGTTGACTCCGACAAGATCCCGGCTGACAAGGAAGGCCTGGATATCGGCCCGAAGAGCCGTGAACTGTTTGCGGAGGCCGTGAAGAGCGCCAAGACCGTCGTCTGGAACGGACCGATGGGCGTGTTCGAGAATCCCACCCTGGCCCAGGGCACCCTGGCTGTGGCGCAGGCCATGGCTGATTCCGACGCTGTGACCATCATCGGCGGCGGCGACAGCGCTGCGGCTGTTGAACAGATGGGCCTGGGCGCCAAGATGACCCACATCTCCACCGGCGGCGGCGCTTCCCTGGAGTTCCTGGAAGGCAAGACCCTGCCCGGCGTTGCGTGCCTGGATGAGAAATAATACATTGGGGGGCTTTCCGATCGCCCCCCAAGCCCCCTTCGGGGAATGACATAATAACCCTGCCAGGGTTACGAGTCTGGACGAGAAATAATTCATTCTGAATTATTTCAGTGATATGTTCGCCTGCGGCGAACGTGAAATATTGGCCTTCGGCCAATGTGAAATGTTGCCTTCGGCAACATGAAATATCCGGCTGCGCCGGATGTTGAAGTTAGTTGATAAGGAGAAATGCAATATGCGTAAACCGATCATTGCCGGTAACTGGAAAATGAATAAGACGCCCGAAGAGGCGAAGGCTCTGGTCACCGAGCTGAAGCCCCTGGTGAAGGACGCCAACTGCGATGTCGTGGTGTGCGTTCCCGCCGTGAACTTCGCGGCCGTGAAGGAAGCTGCCAAGGGCAGCAAGATCAAGCTGGGCGCTGAGAATGTGCACTGGGCCAAGAGCGGCGCCTACACCGGTGAACTGAGCGCTGATATGCTCAAGGCCTGCGGCGTGGAATACGTCATCATCGGCCACTCCGAGCGCCGTCAGTACTTCGGCGAGACCGACAAGACCGTGAACCAGCGGGTTCTGGCCGCTGTGGAAGCCGGCCTGAAGGTCATTATGTGCGTGGGCGAGAACAAGGAAGAGCGTGAAGCCGGCTACACCGACGCCCTGGTGGAATACCAGACCCTGATCGGCCTGAACGGCCTGACCAAGGAGCAGGTGGCCAAGATCATCATCGCTTACGAGCCCGTGTGGGCCATCGGTACCGGCCTGACCGCCACCGATGAGCAGGCGAACGAGACCATCGGCGTCATCCGTGCCGCCGTGGCCCGCAAGTACGGCAAGGGAACCGCGAACAAGGTCCGCATCCAGTACGGCGGCAGCATGAATCCCAAGAACGTCAAGGGACTCATGGCCCAGCCCGAAATCGACGGCGGCCTGATCGGCGGCGCCAGCCTGAAGGCTCCCGATTTCAGCCAGGTTGTCAACTACGACAAATAAGAGAATGCAAAAAATCCGGGAACGGAAGTTCCCGGATTTTTTGTATGAATTCATAATTCATAATTCATAATGATGGATGGTTGGCAGGTATCAGCTGGGGAAGCAGTTCCTGTCGGTTGCAGAAGGCTGTCCGCGGGGGGAGATCCTTCGACGCGTTCGCTGCGCTCACTTGCTCAGGATGACATTGCAGGGGAATGAAAAAGAACCGGATGGCCGGTTCTTCAGTAGCAATTATGCATTATGAATTATGCATTATGCATTCATTTATGCAATCACTTTCGTCATGGTCAGGATGTTCTGCCCGTTTTCATAGGCATAGTCCATCTTGTCCATGGTTTTCTTGACCATATAGATGCCCAGGCCGCCGATGCTGCGTTCCTCGGCGGAGAGGGTGACGTCCGGATCCTGCTTCGCCAGGGGATTGAAGGGGACGCCGCTGTCAATGAAGGTGATCAGGGCTGCCCGGGGGGATTCCTGCAGGTCCGTCCGGACGGTCACGGAACCGGTGCCCGGGGCATAGGCATAGCTGGCCACGTTGACGAAAATCTCCTCCACAGCCACGTCAATCTGCATCATGAGCTTCATGGGGCAGTGCATGGACCGGAGTTGGTCGTCCACGAAATCCAGCACCTGCTGGAGGTTGGCCAGTCTGGCTTCAAGGGTCAGCTCTTTCACACGCATTCTCCGTTCAGTCAGCCGGGAAATGAATCTCAGCCGGAATAAGGGTTGGAACGGTCATATAGAAAGCTTTCGATTAACGTAATTATATCGGATATCAGGAATGGAATCAAGCGGAAAAATGGGGTTTGACAGGGAGAATGGCCCCCTGTCAATTATGATTTACCCTGATTCTGCCTGCATTTCGGAGGCCGGCTTATTTCTCGTCCGCCAGGCGCTGGCGCTCGGCCAGTTCATAGAAGATGCCATGCTTGGCGATGAGCTCGTCATAGGTGCCGTCCTCGGCAATTTTGCCGTTGTCGATGACCAGGATCCGGTCACAGTGCTTGATGGTGCTCAGGCGGTGGGCGATGACGATACGGGTGCAGCGCATCTTGTCCAGGGCTTCGGAGACCTTGCGCTGGGTGATGTTGTCCAGGGCGCTGGTGGCCTCGTCGAAGATCAGGATCTTCGGTTTGGGGGCGATGGCCCGGGCGATCATCAGGCGCTGGCGCTGGCCGCCGGAAATGGTGCCGCCGCCGTCCTGCAGCATGGTGTGCATGCCCATGGGCATATCCCGGATATCATCGGCAATGCCGGCGATTTCCGCGGCCTCCCAGGCTTCGTCCAGCTTCAGGGTGGGGGCGGAGATGACGATGTTGTCAAAGATGGAGCCGGAGAAGAGCCGGCCGTCCTGCATGACGGTGCCGATCTGCCGGCGCACGGAGCGCAGGTCCAGCTGCTGCAGGTCCTTCCGGTCGTAGTTGATGACGCCACGGGAGGGCTTTTCAAAGCCCAGGAGCAGGCGAACAAGGGTGGACTTGCCGCAGCCGCTTTTGCCCACGATGGCCACATACTGCCGGGCGGGAATGGTGAGGCTGAAGTCCTCGAAGATGGGCTTACTTTCCGGGTCGTAGCCGAAGGTCAGGTGGCTGATCTCAATGCTGCCGGAGAGCCGGGTTACGGTTTCCCGGTGATCCGAGGTTTCCGGTTTGGCGCCCAGCAGGGGCTTGATCAGGTTGACCACGGGCTTGATGGAAGCCGCGGAAAGGGCCATGGAGGCCAGGGCCGAGAAGGCCGTGGAAATGTAGGCGTAGGAAGCGTTGAAGGCGAAGTAGTCGGCGATGCTGACCCGGCTCTTCACGGCGATGAAATACATGACCGCGGTGCCAATGAGGGAGATGCCGGTGGTGAGCACCCCGGACAGGGTGATGATGGCCGGCGGGTTGAAGGTCAGTTCAGCGCTCTTCACATACAGCTGGGACCACTTGGCGAAGGCCCGGTTCTCCGCGCCGGAGAGGCGGATCTTCTGGATGCCGGTAATCAGGGAGTACACCAGGCCCCGCTCCCGGGCGGTATGAACCATGGTTTCCTGGTCCAGGCGCATCTGCACCCGGGCGGACAGGAGGCTCACGGCCAGGGTGGCCAGGGTCACGATGAGGCTGGGCACCACCAGGCTGGGGGCGAAGGCGAAGATCTGCCCCAGGTAGACCAGGGAGAAGAGGCCCGTCACCGCCGTGGAGAACAGGCTGTCCACAATGGTGGTGCACAGGGAATCCATATAGGAAATATACTGGTTCAGTTCACCCACGCTGTAGCTCCGGAAGAAGGCCGCCGGCAGGCTCAGGATCCGCATCATGGTGGCGGCGGAGACGTTCACGTTCAGCTTGTACCGGATGCGGGACAGCAGCAGGTTCCGGATAATGGTCAGCAGGATCGTGGTGACCGTGGCAAAGAACAGGAAGGAGACCACGGCGACCAGCAGGCGCACGCTGCCGGTGGCGATGACCGTACCTGTGAGGATCTGGTTCAGCTTCGGCATCAGCAAGCCCACCAGGGTGATGGCGGCTGCCGCCAGGGCGAAGGAGATCCGGTCCCGGGGGGTCAGGCAGGAGAGCATGTAGCGCAGCAGGTCCTTCAGCTTCAGCTCCCGCATGGGCAGGGGACGGTAGAAGCACAGGGCCTCGCCGCTGATGCCCGCGGCGGTGTGGGCGTTGACCTTGACCTTCCGGCCGGTGGCGGGATCCATATATTCATAGCCGCCCAGCTCCGAGGGCAGCACCGCCACCACGGCGCCGGTATCCTTGAGGGACGCGATCATGGGTCCCATGGCATCGTTCTGCCAGCCCTTTGTCAGGATGACCTCCCGGTACAGGATACCGGTGGAGGACAGCAGGTAATCCAGGGAATCCCGCAGGCCCCGGACGCCCGGGGGAACCTCCCGCTCCTTGACGCCCATGTGCTTGAGCAGGGCGGACACCGCGTCGCTGACGTCCTCCTGGTCGGAAAGGGAACTGCGGATTTTCCGCCCGGTAACCGACCGGGCAATGTTCTCAAAGGAGTCGCTGAGGAGCTCCCGTTCATGTTTTTTCCTGAACTCAATCTGATCGTCAAACCAGCCCATTCTCCGCGCCTCCTTTCTTACTCGTTGCTGACCAGGTCGGCGTAATAGCCGCCCCTGGCGTACAGCTCGTCATGGGTGCCCCGCTCCACGATTTTTCCCTTGTCCAGGACGATGATCTCGTCGCAGTCCCGGATGGTGGAAAGCCGGTGGGCGATGATGATACAGGTGATGCCCCGGGCGTTGATGGACTGGATGACCTCGTACTCGGTGCGGGCATCCAGGGCGCTGGTGGCCTCATCCATGATGCAGATGGTGGGATCCTGGCTCAGGGCCCGGGCGATCTCAATGCGCTGGCGCTGGCCGCCGGAAAGGTCCCGGCCTCCGTCCAGGAGCTTGTGGGAGAAGCCGCCCTCCCGGGTGACGATATCGTCGTAGATGCCCGCGTCCCGGGCGGCCAGGGTGACCTCGAAGTCCTCAATGGAGTCGTCCCACATTTTGATGTTCTGGCTCACGGTGTCCTCAAAGAGGGTGATATCCTGGTCGATGACGCTGACGGAGCCGGTGAACACGTCCCGGTCGATCTCCGAAAGGGGAACGCCGTCGAAGGTGATTTCACCGCTCCAGGGGCGGTAGAGGCCGGAGATCAGCTTGGCAAGGGTGGATTTGCCGCAGCCCGTGCGGCCCACGAAGGCGATCTTCTGGCCGGGCTTGACGGTCATGGAGAAATCCGTCACCTGGGGCTTGCCCAGGCGGGAATAGCCGAAGGTTACGTTTTTCAGCTCGATGGCGCCGGAGAGCTTCTGGTATTCCGCCGTCTTCTCCCGGACCTTGAAGGAGGGATCCTCCGGATAGCCCATGACGTCGTCCACCCGTTCCATCTGGGTGGTCATTTCCTGCATGCTCTGGCCGGCGGAGATGAGCTGGGAGGCGGGGGCCATGAAGGAGGACAGGAAGCCCTGGAAGGCCATGACCATACCGGCGGTGAATCTGCCGCGGATCACCAGCAGCACGCCCAGGCCCAGCACCGCGATGTTGGCGGCGGCCGTGATGGCCGAGGGCAGGGTGCCCAGGAACAGGTTCAGCTTGGTATAGGAAACGCTCTGGGTGTTCACGCTGGCCTGGTAGCCGGCCCAGCGTCCGAAGAAGCCGTTCTCCGCGCCGCTGGACTTGATGGTCTCAATCATGGAGATACCGCTCATGGTGGCGGAGGAGAGCTTGGCCGCGTCCCGCTGCTGCACCCGGGTGATGTTCACCCGCTTGGCGGTGATAAAGGCGGAAACCGCCAGGTTCAGGACGATAGCGCCCACGCCGATGGCAGCCAGCAGGGGGCTGTAATGGATCATGACCACCAGGTAGAAGATCATCATGCCGGCCTGGAGGGCCAGGGGGGCGAAGGTCTGCACCAGGGCGCTGGCGATGGAGGCGTTGGTGGCCTGCCGGTCGGCAATGTCGCCGGAGAGGCGCTGGCTGAAGAACTGCATGGGCAGCCGCAGGACCTTCCAAAGGTAGGAGGAGCTGCCGTAGGAGGTCATTTTTCCCTGGATCCGCAGGGAGTAGACCGCGGAGATCCAGGCCACCACCACGGACACCAGGGCGAAGAGCACGAACAGGACCATGAAGGGGGTCAGCCATTCCGGGTTGGAGCCGGAAAGCAGCCGGTCCAGGAAGGTGCGGGAGAAGGCGGGCTGGATGATGCCCAGGAGGGAGGCAATGGTGGTGGTCAGCACCACGAAGGCCACGGCCGTGCCGGAGCCCTTCAGGCGCTCCTTCGCGTAGGAGAAGACGCTCTTGGGCTTGCCGGAGGCTTTGAAGGTTTCACCGGGCTCAAAGCAGAGGCAGACGCCGGTGAATTCCCGGTCGAACTCCTCCCATTCCACCTTCACCCGGCCCCGGGCGGGGTCATTGATGACGGCGCGCTTTCCCTGGAAGCCGCAGAGCACCACGAAGTGGTTGAAGCCCCAGTGGATGATGCAGGGGAAGGGGCCTTCCTGCTGCAGGTCCTCGGGCTCCACCCGCCAGGCGTTGGCGGTGAGGCCGTAGCTGCGGGCCGCCACCAGGATGTTCTTGGCGCTGGCGCCGTCCATGGAGACGCCGCAGTCCACCCGGGCCTGCTCCAGGGGTATCCAGTTTTTATAGTAATGCATGATCATGGTCAGGGAGGCTGCGCCGCATTCCAGCGCTTCCATCTGCATGACCACAGGCACATTGGCCACGCCTTTGACAATCGGCGACGGCACTTTTTTCTTCAAGCCAAACACAGCGCCACCCCCTTACTGCAGCAGCAGGGAAATGGGCTGCAGGTCCTCCGTTACAGCCACGCCGGAATAGACGCCGTCCGCCAGGTCCGTGTCCGCGGGTACCAGCACCACGGGATCGCCCACGGCCAGGTTCCCGGCTTTCAGCAGGCGCAGGGAGGTTCCCTCGGCCAGCACCTGCATCTCGAAGTCCGCGGCGGTGTCCATGGGATAGTCTTTCCCGTCCAGCTGCACAACGCCCTGCTTCATGACGCCGTCGATCTTATCATAGGGAACATAGCAGACACTTTTTCCGTTTTCCACCTGCACAGCCACCTGCGCCGTGGTCCGGATATGGCCGAAGACGCCCCACAGGATGGCGCCCACCAGCAGGCAGATGACCGCCGCCAGCACCAGCCACACCCCGGGAGAGGTCACCCGCAGATAGTCATTCAGACTCTCCGGCGACTCCACAGCCTCCAGGCTTTTCTCACGGAACAGCTTTACCTTCTGCTCAGACACACCAACAGCCCCTCTCAATTCAGTTGTCCAACATAAAAGAAGTATATCAAAGATGGTACACCTTCACAAGAAAAAAGTGGTTTCAAGGGACGAGAAGTGCAGTTCTGGGACAAAAAAGAAGGCCTGGCCGGGGGAAATTATTTCCCCGGTCAGGCCAAACGTGCCAGGAGAACCGTCCCCATGGCACGAAAACGTGCCAGGAGAACCGTCCCCATGGCACGAAAACGTGCCAGGAGAACCGTCCCCATGGCACGAAA
>JBGUGL010000062.1:0-73575 GCA_045111455.1 Christensenellales bacterium
CATTGTGAGTTCCTCCTTTGTTTTAGTATATTACATATACTATGAGGATGTCTCACTTTGTTTTGTACGATATTTATTCTAGCAGCAGGATGACAACGTGGAGGCAATGGATTATTCATTGCATGCGGTATGTCATTCTGAGCGAAGGCGCAGCCGAAGTCGAAGAATCTCCCCGCTGCAGCGAAAAGCACAAAAATGTTGGGGAGAACACAAAAATGCTTTACAAGCACAATAAAATTGTGCTATACTAGGGGCAGCAAAAAGAAAAGGGGCTGAAAGCATGGCTAAAGCGGACGCGAACGGGATGACCAATGCGGCCGGCATCGCATACGGAGACCTGATCCGGCGGCAGCGGAAAGCTAAGAACATGAAGCAGGAAGAACTGGGCGCGCTGGTAAAGGTCGGGAAGAACGCCGTGGGCGCCTGGGAGGCGGGAAGAAGCCGTCCGGATGTGGCCAGCGTTCCGGTGATCTGTGAAGCCCTGGATCTTTCCCTGACAGAGTTCTTCGGCATGGAGGACGGGGCTGCAGGCGGCCTGAACGCAGATGAGCACGCCACGCTGGTAAGGCGGTACAGCGTGCTGAACGGTTATAACCGGCAGGTGATCCTGCGGCAGATGTCCATGCTGTATGATATGCAGGATGCCGTGATCAAACCGCGGAAGGTTATTCCGCTGTTCCGGAATGAACTGGCGGCATCCGCCGGTCCCGGTGAAACCCTGGACGCTGTCCGGGGCGAACAGGTCTATGTGTTTGCAGACCGGAATACGGAAGAAGCAGACGAAATCATCCGGGTCAACGGTAACAGTATGGAACCCACCTATTACGACGGGGATCTGGTACTGGTGAAGCACGTATCCAGCGTGCGGCCCGGAGAAGTGGGCGTCTTCATTGTGGGAGACACCGGTTATATCAAGGAGTATCAGAAAGACGGGCTGCACAGCCATAATCCGGCATACGCGCCCATCGTTTTCAGCGAAGGTGAGGACGTCCACTGCGCGGGCAAGGTGCTGGGCAAGGTGAATGATGATGCCTGGGCAGATGAGGAAAGCTTCACCGTGTGGCAGGAATATGAGAAGAAAGGAAGATGAACATGCAGTACCATCCTCCGAGGAATCCGGAGAAGCGGATACAGATTATCCGGTATATGATGTCCTTTGCCCGGGAACAGGGCCGGCAGCCCTCCGTTAGGGAAATCGGCGCGGCGGCGGGACTGATGTCCACCTCCACCACGGCCGGTTACCTGCAGCGGATGGTCAACGAAGGCCTGCTGATCCAGGGCGGGGAAAAACGCCGGAACTACTATGTGGCCAATTACGCCGCGGAGCAGATGCTGAACGCAGGATAAGGAAATGAATCAATAAAAAACCCGGACCGAAACGGTCCGGGTTTCATTGTTCTCAGCACTTATGGGTGAACTTGTGTTCGCAGCGGGCACAGGTGATTTCCCTCTCACCGCTGCCCCGCTTGGCACGAAGAAGCAGTTTGCAGTTGGGGCACTTGAAATATTTATATTCCTTCCGGTTCTTTGTCCGGTTGATGAACTGGCGGTATTTGGTCTTCCAGTTGGAGGAAAGCTCAATATACTTCCGGTTCTCCTCCCAGCGTTTCTCGTTGTTTTTGGAGAACATCCGGAAGAGGGTCCAGACATACAGGGCAAAGCCGATGATGGACAGCAGGCCGATACCGGTGAGGCTGCCCAGGATGGAGCAGACCAGGCCGGCAATGAGGGTGAACATGCCCAGGTTGTCGGGGCCGTGGCGACCGAGCATGAAAGAGGCTATTCTTTCTTTCAGGCGCTGGAGAAGTGACATTGATTGATCATTCCTTTCATGCAATGATATATTCGGCTTCGCCGAATGTGAAATGTTTGACTTCGTCAAACGTGAAATATTGATCTTCGATCAATATGAAATGTTCTGCATGCGCAGAACGTGTAAGTTACTGCTGCCTTCGGCAGGATGGAAGGGAAATCATAATTCAGGATTATGAATTGCCTTCAGCAGAACATGCTGTAGCGGCCGCAGCCGCCGAGGCAGCAATTGCAGAACATATTGGCTACGAAGCAGGTGAGACAGGGATTGCTGCAGATGGCGGAACGGAAGTCATAACCGCCGGTGGTGCGGGCCCGGTGATAGGCCTGGCGGCCGGCTTCAATGGAATTCAGCAGGGAACGGAAATCCGCGTCTCCGGGGGCCATGTTCACCGCCGTGCGGGCATGGTCCAGGGCGGAAATCCGGTTGCCCAGGCCCATATCCGCCCGGGCATAGAGGGCATGCCAGTCAGCGTCATGGGTAGGGATCCGGTTCAGCAGGGTGATGGCGTCATGATAGCGGTTGGCCAGGACATGGTTTTCCGCGGTCTTCAGCTCCGGATTGGCATAGCTGCGGGTGCGGTAGGATGTGCGCTGCTGATACCCCTGCTGGCCGCCGAAGAAGGCGGAGAAGGGATCAAAGTCAAAACCGAAATCCCCGAAGGGATCCTGCTGCTGACCGCCGCCCTGCTGATAATAACCGTTGCTGTAGCCGCCCTGGCTTCCGGAGCCGCCCCAGGAGCCGCTGAAGGGATTGCCGTAATAACCGGATGCACCGGAGGAAGAGGAGGAACCATAGGGGTTCTGATAGGGATCATGGCCGGTTTTCTTGATCTGCAGGGCACGGGTGTAGGCCTCGTTCACTTCCCGCATTTTCTCTTCGGCAACCTTGTCACCCGGATTCAGGTCCGGATGGTATTTTTTTGCCAGTTTCCGGTAAGCGGCTTTGATCTCATCCTCGGTGGCGGAAGAACTGACACCCAGGACGGAAAACGGATCATTGGCCATGGACACCCTCCTTTCTGTGTTTCTGCTTTTGCTCCGTGATCAGGATGTACCGCTGCCAGACGCCGCTGTAGAGCACATTCCGCAGGAGATCAAGGTCCTGCTCCAGGGGAAGAAGCTCAAAGCTTTCGGTGGCTTCAGCCACGAACATCTCCAGGGTTTCCCGGCAGAAGTCCTCATAATCCGGACGGGAGCGGTAACGGACCAGGGGATTGAAGCGGCCTTTCCTGAGATCAGCGTCGTAGTCCTCCCAGGCATCCATCCAGTAGATGAACCGGCCCAGGCCGACTCCCACAGAACGGAGCAGCGGGCTCCAGGTATCTTCCGGTTTCGGGGTGAAGACTGCTCCCAGCATTTCCCCGGATAGATTGCAGAGGCGGTCCGGATCCGGAGAGGTGCTCTTTTCCTCTTCCCAGAGGGCGGAAAGGGCTTTCTCCACGCCTTCGGTCTGGGAAGGCCAGAGGGTGCGGACCTTATCGGCGGACTTGCGGAAAAGGGCTTCCCCGGCCTTGCCCCGGAGGGAATGATCGTCCATGCGCTGGTCCTCGCACTTCCAGTAAAAGAGGAGGGCGTTCATATCCGCGGCATAGTCAATCATGGAAGAGGAAACAAAGGGATGGGACTTCAGGGGATGGATGCCGCAGCGGGCATCCGCCTTTTGCGACTCCGGCTCATACAGGGAGGAGAGCAGGAGAGCCAGGAAAGTCATGTCATTGCTGAGGGAAATACGGCCGGCCTGGCCGTGACGGTCCCGGAGCGCATGACAGACCCCGCAGTATACGGAACGGTACCGCTGCTTCTGTTCCTCAGTGAGGACAGAAAGCACCGGAGCGATATAACCAAACATGGGAAGCCTCCTCAGGCATCATAGGCGCCGTCGTCATTCTCGCCGTCCGGAGCAGACGTATAGGTGCCGACGGAGCGCAGGATGGTGTCCAGGTCCTCAGAGGCGGTTTTGATGCGGTATTCGTCATTGCCGCGCAGGGCTTCCTCCAGGGTGGAAATGGAGCCGTCCAGACGGGACTTATCCTCATCCTTCAGCTTTTTCCTGGCCCGGCGGGCCTGGTTGAGCAGATTCTCGGCGCTGTCCTTCAGCTGCTGGGACTGTTTGCGCTGACGGTCTTCAGCGGCGTAGCGCTGTGCATCCCGGATAGCCCGGTCGATTTCCTCCCGGCTCATGTTGCCGGAGCCGGAGATGGTGATATCCTGGCTGCGGTTGGTGCCCAGGTCCTTGGCTGTGACATGGACAATACCGTTGGTATCGATGGAGAAGGTGACCTCAATCTGGGGTACGCCGCGCAGGGCCCGGCGGATACCGGTGAGCCGGAACTTACCCAGGGATTTATTGGCGGAAGCGATTTCCCGTTCTCCCTGGAGCACGTTGATCTCCACGGTGGTCTGGAAATTGGCCGCGGTGGTGAAAACCTGGGAATGCTGGCAGGGCAGGGGGGTATTACGGTCGATTATTTTGGCGAAGACGTCGCCCAGGGTTTCAATGCCCAGGGAAAGGGGAGTGACGTCGATGAGGACAATGGAGTTGATGGCGCCGGAAAGCACGCCGCCCTGGAGGCAGGCGCCCATGGAGACGCATTCGTCCGGGTTGATGTCCCGGGCGGGTTCCTTGCCGGTAAGTTTCCGGACTTCCTCCTGGACCGCGGGGATGCGGGTGGAGCCGCCCACCAGGAGGACGCGGCTGAGATCGGATGCTTTGACGCCGGCATCCTGCATGGCCTGCTGAACAGGGCCCCGGGTGGCGGAAACCAGGTGGGCCGTCAGCTCATTGAAGCGGGCCCGGGAAAGGGAGGTTTCCAGGTGCATGGGGCCGGAAGGACCCTGGGCCAGGAAGGGCAGGCTGATCAGGGATTCCTGGGCGGCGGAAAGCTCAATCTTGGCTTTTTCCGCAGCCTCGGCCAGGCGCTGCATGGCCATGATATCCTTTGAAAGGTCTGTATGATGCTGCTTCCGGAATTCCTCCAGGAGCCAGCCGACGATGCACTGGTCGAAGTCGTCGCCGCCCAGGTGGTTGTTGCCGGCGGTGGCCAGGACCTCGATAGTATCACTGTTGATATCCAGGATGCTGACGTCGAAGGTGCCGCCGCCCAGGTCGTAGACCATGATCTTGCAGGGCTGGCCTTTATCGAAACCGTAGGCCAAGGCCGCAGAGGTGGGCTCGTTGATGATGCGCAGGACATTGAGGCCGGCAATGAGGCCGGCATCCTTGGTGGCCTGGCGCTGGGCATCCGAGAAGTAGGCGGGGACGGTGATGACCGCGTCTGTGACGGGCTCGCCGATATAGGCTTCCGCATCCGCCTTGAGCTTCTGGAGGATCATGGCGGAGATTTCCTGGGGTGTATAGCTCTTACCGTCGATATTGAAGCGCTTGTCGGAACCCATTTCACGCTTGACGGAGGAAATGGTCCGGGAGGCGTTGGTGACGGCCTGGCGCTTGGCGGCCATGCCGACCAGGCGTTCACCGGATTTGGTGAAGGCCACGACGGAAGGGGTGGTGCGGCCGCCTTCCGCATTGGGGATAACGGTGGCGCGGCCGTTCTCCATGAAGGAGACGCAGGAGTTGGTGGTGCCAAGATCGATGCCGATCGTACGGGACATAATAATTTCCTCCGGAAATAAATGAAGAATGAAAAATGAAGAATGAAGAATTATGGTTAGTTAACAATTGAGTGCGAGAAAGTTTAGTTGGGTCGCTCGCTGTCAGGGGTGTAGGAAAAGTTGAGTTGGGTCGCTCGCTGCCAGGGGTGTCCGCCGCGCTCGCTTATTATTGAAGAGGGCGGGAGGTTTTACCGATAATGAGGACCGGATGATAGAATCATCCATATGCAATGATACATTTGTTTGTTCAAGAATGAGAGAATGGAATGTGAAGATAAGGTGAAAATATCACTGTATTGATGAATTATGTATACAAATTGTATTTGGAAGGAAGCGGTGGTAAGATAGGTGCATGTAAGGAGCGTGAAAGACATGGAAAGACCCAATGCATGGAAAAATTACAATAAAACCGAACTGAAGAAAGTGGAAGAAACCGCGAAGGAATACCGGGCGTTTATCGATGCCGGGAAAACCGAGCGGGAATGCGCGGAAGAAACCGTGGCTGCCCTGGAAAAAGCCGGATACATCTCCCTGGAGAAGGCTGTTGCCGGGAAGAAAAAGCTGAAGGCCGGCGACAAAATCTATGTGAACCGGATGGGCAAGGCGGTGCTGATCTTCCTGCTGGGGAAAAAGCCCCTGGCGGAAGGCATGAACATCGTGGGGGCCCATATTGACAGCCCCCGGCTGGACCTGAAGCAGAATCCCCTGTATGAGGACGGGGATTTTGCCCTGGCGGATACCCACTATTACGGCGGAATCAAGAAGTACCAGTGGGTGGCCCGGGAACTGGCGCTGCACGGCGTGGTGGTGAAGAAGGACGGCACCGTGGTGAAGATCGCCATCGGCGAAAACCCGGAGGATCCGGTGGTGGGCGTCAGCGACCTGCTGCCGCACCTGGCCCAGGAACAGATGGGCAAGAAAGCCAGCGAAGCCGTTACGGGCGAAAACCTGGACATCATCATGGGCGGAAAGCCCCTGAAGGATGAGGAAAAGGAGCCGGTGAAGGCCCAGCTGCTGGCGATCCTGAAGGATCAGTACGGCATCGAGGAAGAGGACTTTATCTCTGCGGAGATCGAGGCGGTTCCCGCGGGCAAGGCCCGGGACTTTGGCCTGGACCGCAGCATGATCATGGGCTACGGCCATGACGACCGGGTATGCGCCTTCGCGGAACTGAAGGCGATCCTGAGCCTGACCGGCACCCCGGAATATACCTGCTGCGGGATGCTGGTGGACAAGGAAGAAATCGGCAGCGTAGGCGCCACGGGCATGCGGAGCAATTACCTGGAGAACGCGGTGGCGGAGATCCTGGAACTGCAGGGCAGCTACACCGAGCTGAACGTGCGCAGGGCGCTGCAGAACAGCCGGATGCTGAGCTGCGATGTAAGCGCGGGCTTTGATCCCCTGTATG
Source organism: Christensenellales bacterium (assembly GCA_045111455.1). Taxonomy (GTDB): domain Bacteria; phylum Bacillota; class Clostridia; order Christensenellales; family Aristaeellaceae; genus Aristaeella. Next base: position 6,836 of record JBGUGL010000062.1, read on the forward strand.
CTTCCGCTTTCGAAAAGAAAAACTCCGCCTGGCTGGGCAGGGGAGTCTGTTTCAACAAGTTTACGGGTTCCCGGGGCAAGAGCGGTTCCAACGACGCCAATGCCGAGTATATGGCCAAGCTGCGCCGGATCATGGACGAGAACAAGGTATGCTGGCAGACCGCGGAACTGGGAAAGGTTGACGTGGGCGGCGGCGGTACCATCGCCTATATCTGTGCCCTGTACGGCATGGAAGTGATCGACAGCGGCGTGGCGGTGCTGAATATGCACGCGCCCATGGAAGTAATCTCCAAGGCGGACCTGTATGAATCCGTGAAGGCCTACAAAGCGTTTATGATGGACGCGTGAGGACGGCCAGGGCAGCATTCATGGCTGCCGGCAGGGTAAGGTTCCCCAGTTGATCCAGGGATATAAATTCATAACCCGCAGGCGCGGAAGCAGAAGCTTCCGCGTCTGTTTCATATATATGCATCTGCCAGATCTGATGGGTGAACACATGACGGGCGGTTCCGGCGTCCCGCAGGGGGCTGAGGGACAGGCGGAGCTTCCGGGAGGCGGCGGCCGGGAGATCCTCCGCAGCAAACTCACCTTCCAGCATGGGGAAGCACCAGAGACCCTGGAGAAGTTTTTCCGTACGGCAGCGCATGAGCACCCGGCCGCCGGAGCGGATGAGCAGCACCGCATAGGGGATAACTTTCTGGGGCTTTGCCTTGGGCAGGACGGGCAGGTCCGCCGCATCCCCGGCGCGGAAAGCATCACAGAAGACAGACAGGGGACAGCGGGCGCAGTCCGGGGTGCCGGGCACACAGACCGTGGCGCCCAGGTCCATGACGGCCTGGTTGTGATCCCCGGGCCGCTCAGCCGGGACCAGGGCGGCGGCCAGTTCTTCAATGCGGCGGCGGGTTCCGGTTTCCAGGGCATCGGTACGGATGCCGTAAATGCGGGAAAGGACACGGATGACATTGCCGTCCACCGCGGGAACGGGCACATCATAGGCGATGGAAGCAATGGCGCCGGCGCTGTAGGGACCGATGCCGTGGATCTTTTTCAGCTGTTCCGGATCCCGGGGCAGGACGCCGCCGTATTCCGACATGACCTGCTTTGCCCCTTTCCAGAGATTTCGGGCCCGGGAATAATAGCCCAGGCCTTCCCATGCTTTCAGGACATCTTCCTCCGGCGCGGCGGCCAGGGCGGGAAGATCCGGAAAACGATCCAGGAAACGGGGATAATAGGAAAGAACTGTTTCCACCCGGGTCTGCTGAAGCATGGCCTCACTGACCCAGGTGCGATAGGCATTATGAAAACCGCGCCAGGGCAGGACCCGGGCACAGCGGTCATACCAGGCAAGCAGGGCGGCGGTAATCTGTTCCATGAAAATCTCCTTCCGAAGAGGTCAGAAGGATTGTAACACAAGGATTCGGACTGCAGAAACAGCAAAATACGGAGAATACAGGAGCATATCAGAGTAAAAACAAGAAAAATACAGAGAAATGTATAAAATCAACTGCACATACACTTGCGTCAAACGGATAAAAGCATTATATTACTCTCTGGTTGTTAGCACTCTTACATATCGAGTGCTAAAGATAAGCAAACCAATGACAGGAGGAACCATAAATGACTGTGAAGCCGCTGGGTGACCGTGTTGTCATCAAGAATTGTGAAGCAGAGGAAACCACCAAATCCGGCCTGATCCTGACCAGCGCCGCTAAAGAAAAGCCCCAGATGGCGATCGTGATCGCTGTGGGTCCCGGGGGAAATGTGGATGGCAAGGAAATCACCATGCATGTGAAGGCCGGGGAGAAGGTTATCTATTCCAAGTATGCCGGCACCGAAGTGAAGGTTGACGGTGAAGAACTGATTATCGTACGGCAGAGCGACATACTGGCAATTGTTGAATAAACCAGTTTATTCAACAATTGGTGATATATCCGGCTTCGCCGGATGTGATATACGCCTTTCAGGCGTGTGATATATCGGCCTGCGGCCGATGTGATATATTCAGCTGCCGCTGAATGTTTTGATTACTTTATATTAAGTATTAAGGAGAATGAGCAATATGGCTAAGAAGATTCAGTTTGGTGAAGAAGCCCGCCGGAGCCTGGAAAAGGGCGTCAACGCGCTGGCTGATACCGTTAAAATCACCCTGGGACCGAAGGGCCGCAACGTAGTCCTGGACAAGAAATACGGCGCTCCCCTGATCACCAACGACGGTGTGACCATCGCCAAGGAGATCGAACTGGAAGATCCCTTTGAGAACATGGGCGCCCAGCTGGTGAAGGAAGTCTCCACCAAGACCAATGACGTTGCCGGCGACGGCACCACCACCGCCACCCTGCTGGCCCAGGCCATCATCCGTGAAGGCCTGCGCAACCTGGCTGCCGGCGCGAATCCCATGGTCCTGAAGAAGGGTATTGAGAGCGCTACCGAAGCCGCCGTGGAAGGCCTGAAGGAACAGAGCCAGCCCATCAACGGCAAGCAGGCCATTGCCCAGGTTGCCGCCAACTCCGCCGCTGACGAGACCATCGGCAAGCTGATCTCCGATGCTATGGAGACTGTGGGCGCTGACGGCGTCATCACCGTTGAGGAAAGCAAGACCATGACCACCGGCATGACCACCGTGGAAGGCATGCAGTTCGACCGCGGCTATTCTTCCGCCTACATGGTCACCGATACTGAAAAGATGGAAGCTGTGCTGGACGATCCGCTGATCCTGATCACCGACAAGAAGATCAGCGCCATCCAGGAAGTGCTGCCCGTGCTGGAGCAGGTTGTGCAGACCGGCAAGAAGCTGCTGATCATTGCTGAGGATGTGGAAGGCGAAGCCCTGAGCACCCTGGTTGTGAACAAGCTGCGCGGCACCTTCACCTGCGTGTCCGTCAAGGCCCCCGGCTTCGGCGACCGCCGCAAGGAAATGCTGCAGGATATCGCCGTGCTGACCGGCGGTACCGTGATCTCCTCCGAGACCGGCATGGAACTGAAGGAAGCTACCGTTGACATGCTGGGCAAAGCCCGCCAGGTCAAGGTGAACAAAGAGAACACCACCATCGTGGACGGTGCCGGCGACAAGGAAGCCATCAAGGCCCGCGTTGCCCAGATCCGTGCCCAGATCGCTGAAACCACCAGCGACTACGACCGTGAGAAGCTGCAGGAGCGCCTGGCCAAGCTGGCCGGCGGTGTTGCGGTGATCCAGGTGGGCGCTGCCACGGAAGTTGAAATGAAGGAACGCAAGATGCGGATTGAAGACGCCCTGAGCGCCACCCGTGCTGCTACCGAAGAGGGTATCGTCCCCGGCGGCGGAATCGCCCTGCTGAACGTGATCCCGAAGGTTGCCGCCCTGCTGGACAGCTTTGCCGGCGACGCCAAGACCGGTGTTGAAATCATCCTGCGCGCCCTGGAAGAGCCGATCCGCCAGATCGCCCTGAACGCCGGCATCGACGGCAGCGTGATCGTGGACCACATCAAGAGCGCCCACAAGCCCGGCTTCGGCTACGATGCCCTGAAGGGTGAATATGTGGACATGGTGGAACGCGGCATCATCGATCCTACCAAGGTGACCCGCAGCGCGCTGCAGAACGCGGCGTCCATCGCGGCCATGGTGCTGACCACCGAATCCCTGGTTGCGGATATTCCTGAACCCGAACCTGCTGCTCCTGCCGGCGGCGGAATGGGTGGAATGTATTAATTCATTCAATTAATTGAATTAATACATTCAATGATATTTCAAAACGGCGTCTGCGTATGCAGACGCCGTTTTGAAGTGATATATGCCTTTCAGGCATGTGATATATGGCTTCGCCATATGATATACGCCCATGCGGGCGTGTTTGAGTAAGTTATATTCACAGGATATTCAGACGGTTTTCAGGAGATAAAACTTGCTAAACAGGGATAATGATAATAAAATATGGAACGTGAACACCCGAGGAAGGATGATGCACCATGCCAATCAAAATCTCGAACGAACTGCCTGCGTATAAAACGCTGACGGATGAGAATATCTTTGTGATGACGGAGAACCGGGCCACCACCCAGGATATCCGTCCGCTGAGGATTGCCATCGTGAACCTGATGCCCACGAAGATCGATACGGAAACACAGCTGCTGCGGCTGCTGGGCAACACGTCCCTGCAGGTGGAGACGGAGCTGGTGAAGATGGAAAGCCACGTATCGAAGAACACATCAGCGGAGCACCTGACAGCGTTCTACAAGACGTTCGACGAGATCAGGGACCAGAATTTTGACGGCATGATCATTACCGGGGCCCCGGTGGAACAGATGCCCTTTGAAGAAGTGGAATACTGGGATGAACTGTGCGGGATTATGGAATGGAGCAAGAGCCATGTGCATTCCACCTTCCATATCTGCTGGGGAGCCCAGGCGGCGCTGTACTACCATTTCGGGATCCCGAAGGTTCCGCTGGAAAAGAAGCTGTTCGGCGTCTTTCCGCACAAGGCGGAGCGTAAGAACTACATCCTGCTTCGGGGCTTTGACGACGTGTTCATGGCACCCCACAGCCGCCACACCACCGTGCGGCGGGAAGACCTGGAGGCCTGCGGCAAGCTGAAGATCCTGGCTTCCTCCGAGGAGGCCGGCGTATACGCCGCCATCACGGAGAACGGCCGGCAGGTTTTCATTATGGGCCACAGCGAATATGATCCGCGGACCCTGGAAAAGGAATACCTGCGGGACAAGAATGCCGGGCTGCCCATCCAGGTGCCGAAAAACTACTACCCCAACGACGATGATACCAGGGAACCCCTGGTAACCTGGCGGAGCCACGCAAACCTGCTGTACGCAAACTGGCTGAACTACATGGTCTACCAGACCACACCGTTTGATCTGAAAGAGATCAGGGGATGAAAGGAAGAAAAAGATGTTACAGGATATTCTGACTCCCAAAAAAGTTTTATTTGCCACAGGCGCCCATACGGAGCTGCGCGGACAGAACAACCGGACCCGGCGGGCGGTGCTGCTGAACGGTGACGTGATGGGTAATGTACGGTCCGACGTATCCGGTGTATCCGCGCGGGTATACCGGAACGGCGTGTACGGTTTCTCATCCATGGCTGAATATACCGCAGACGCCGCGGAAACCGTGCTGAAGGCTGCCACGGAAAACGCTGCATTCATGGACAGGCACGCCGGGGCGGGAAAACCCGCCCTGCAGCCGCTGGAGGGGACGCAGCTGGCACCCCAGGCGGATATCCATGACCCGGCACAGAAGATCTATGTGGACTTTGCCCGGGAGATTGACGCCTATATCGCGAAGAAATACCCGAAACTGGCAGCCCGCAGGCTGGTGGCCACGGAAGACTCCATGGAGAAGCTGATTGTGACTTCCGACGGCGCCAGCGCGCATATCATCGCCCCCAGGTCCTACCTGTATGTGATGATGACCGCCCAGACGGACAACGGCACCCCTGTAGAGCAGTTCAAGGCCCTGGGTGGAAAAGGCACCTTTGACCTGAACTTTGCCGATCCCGCCGCCTGCTACGCGGAAATTGACGCCCTGTATGAGCGGCTGATGCAGAAGCGGGAAGGTGTCTATGCGGACGCCGGTGAAAAGACTGTTATCCTGGGCGGCATGATGACCGGTATGCTGTCCCACGAAGCGGTGGGCCATACGGTGGAAGCTGACCTGGTGCTGGGCGGCAGCGTGGCGGCCCACTGCCTGAACAAACGGGTGGGCAGCGACCTGGTGAACCTGACGGACTTTGCCCATACAGCCTTCGGCGAGACCTGCCCCCTGCCTGTATACGTGGATGATGAAGGAACTATCGCGCAGGATGTACCGCTGATTGAAAACGGCATTCTGACCGGATACATGAACAGCAGGGAAAGCGCGCAGCATTTCGGCATGGCGCCGGGCGGAAATGCCAGGGCCTGGATGTTCAGCGATGAACCGCTGATCCGGATGCGGAACACGGCGGTCCATCCCGGCAAGGACAAGCTGGAGGATATGATCGCGTCCATCGACGACGGATATTATCTCATCAACAGCGGAAACGGACAGGCGGATACTACCGGTGAATTCATGTTCGGCGTAACCATGGGCTATGAAATCAAGGGCGGCAAGCTGGGCAAGGCCCTGCTGGACACCACCATTTCCGGTGTGGCCTTTGAGATGCTGAAGACCGTGGACATGGTGAGCGATACGATGGAATGGAGCAGCTCCGGTTTCTGCGGAAAGAAACAGCCGATGCCCGTGGGCATGGGCGGACCGGCGCTGCGCTGCAAAGTGAAGATCGGAGGCCGTTAAGATGAACGAGATGATGAATAAACTGGCCCGGGAAATCCTGGATGAGGCGAAGGCACAGGGCGCGGAATATGCCCAGTGCAACGTCACTGAGAGTGAGAAAAAGGAATTCAACGTGGACGGGGGACGGTTCTCCCTGATGCGGACCCTGTTCAACCGCAATGTGGTTGTGACGGTACTGAAGGACCAGCGGAAGGGTACCGTACAGATCAACAAATTTGAGAGCGATGCCGTGAAGAGCGCCGTGAAGGACGCCATTGCCGCGGCGGAAAGCGGCAAGCCGGATCCCGCCTGGGAATTCGCCTCTGAACCGGTGACACAGGAAAATACGGACGGCACCCCGGAATGCGATACAGACAAACTCTTCGCCCGGACGAAGGAACTGCTGGAGAGTATCGGAGAAAGGCATCCGAAGATCCTGATGGAACAGATGATTACCTCCCATGACCGGTGGCAGGGCGTCTTTATGACCAGCAACGGTGTGACCTACCGGGGACTGAGCGGAGCCTACTCCTTCAGCCTGATGTATTCCGGCCATGAAGGCGAGAAGAGCACTTCCTTCTACGGCAGCGAGATCACACTGAAAGACCTGGATAAGCCGGTGATTGAATGCGGCTTTATTGAGAAAGAGCTGTCCATGGTGGAACAGCAGCTGGATCCCCAGGCGCTGGAAGGCAAGTTTACCGGTCCGGTGGTACTGGCGCCTTACGCCCTGTCTGAAATCGTGCTGTACACGGTGATGGGGAACTTTGTGAACGACGCCACCCTGATTGACGGCACCAGCATCTGGAAGGACAAGCTGGGTGAACAGGTGGCGGACGAAAGGCTGACTGTGAGCTTCAACACCTACAGCGATGACGTGGTGATCCCGGCACGGTATACGGGAGAAGGATATCCCACGGAGAACTATGACCTGATCAAAGACGGCAAACTGGTAAGCTTCGCCCTGAGCCAGTACGGCGCGAACAAAACCGGCGGAAAACGCGCAGGCAACAACGGGTACAACATGATGGTGAAGCCCGGCGACAAATCCATTGACGAGATTATCGCCGGCATTGACAAGGGACTGCTGGTGATGCGGTTCTCCGGCGGAGCACCCGCGTCCAGCGGCGAATATTCCGGCGTGGCAAAGAACAGCTTCCTGATTGAGAACGGAAAGATCAAATGCGCGCTGACGGAAACCATGATCAGCGGATGCGTGCCGGAAATGCTGAAGAATATCCGTGAAATCAGCAAAGAAACATTAAAGGATGGTAACTCAAGCCTTCCTTATGTTGCCTTCAACGGCATTACCGTTTCTGGAAAATGAAATATGGAGTCGCAATGAATTGCGACTCCATATGAAGGCCGGATTAATTCAAAAATGGACCGCCAGAAAGGCGATCCATTTTTGAAATGATATATTTATTTCGCATAGAAACTTTGCGAAATAAATGTGATATGTTTGCTTCATGCAAACATGATATAAATGGCGGCATAGAGCCGCCATTTATAATATATTCCGCTGGCGCGGAATGTTTCAGAGTGTTAAACCATTATTCTTTGTTGTAGTGACAGAGGCTATCAGAAGACGGCGAATAGTGCCGCACTGGGTTTGAAGGGAACGGACTGAAGATTCAGGAAGAAGCTTTGTGCGGGAAAAGAGTTCCAGCCAGTACTCTGTTTCAAAGCATTCCTTTAAGGCAATTTCCAGTTTTGATATGAAATCTGCTTTGCTGTGGGCATAGTTTGCTTCGTGAATGTTTGCACCGATGGAAGTGGCTGAACGTTCCAATTGATTCACGAGAGTACTGTGGCCTTTGACGGATTCAAGGGCATTGAGGATATCTACGGAAAATGCCATGGAGAGGTCAACCAGTTTGTTGTCTTTCATTGCGAATCACCTCAGGAAGAGTATACAGAAAGAAGACAGGAGATACCATGATAAGAGGGGGAGAAAGTTGCGGGAGAGGAAGAAAAAACCTTGACAAGACCTTGGTGTTACCCTATAATATCACCTGTTGCGAATGCAATAGGGGCATGGTGTAATGGTAACACGTGGGTCTCCAAAACCTTTGTTGAGGGTTCGAATCCTTCTGCCCCTGCAGAAAACCCGTTGATGAAAATCAACGGGTTTTTCTTATGCACTTCAGCGGGTTAATTCATACATCATGATGCCGGCGGCAACGGCGGCGTTCAGGGATTCCGCCCCGCCCCGCATGGGCAGGCAGAGCCGGTGGGTGGCGACGGCTTTTACCGGTCCGGAAACACCATTGCCTTCATTGCCGATGACCAGGACGAAGGAAGGAGATACATCCTTCCGCTCATAGAAGGGAGCGCCGTCCAGCTGGGAGGAAAGCACGGAATACCCGCCTGCCTTCAGCTGCTCCAAGGCAGCGGGCAGGGAGGACGGGAAGGAAAAACCCAGGCGGAAGATGCTGCCCATAGTGGAGCGGAGCACCTTTGGAGAAAAGAGGTCGGCACAGTCCGGGCTGAAGAGAACTCCGTCAAAGCCGGCGGCATCAGCGGTGCGGATGATGGTTCCCACATTGCCGGGATCCTGGACACCGTCCAGGGCCAGCAGGCGGGGACCGGAGGCCTCCTTTGATTCCGGGGACAGGACAGCGGCAATGCCCTGGGGTGTTTTTGTATCACAGACCGAATTGAAAACCGGTTCAGAAAGCAGGAAGCAGGGAACCTGGTCCGGGATGGGAAAATCGGGACGGTAATCCTCCCGCAGGAGCACCGTCCTGACGGGGAAAGAGGAAGCCAGGGCTTCCCGGACCATCCGGACTCCCTCCACCAGGAAGGCATGCTGTTCCTCGCGGCCTTTTTTGTCCCTGAGGGACCGCCAGGCGGCGACTTTCGGGTTTTTCAGGGATGTCAGCGTTTCCATGAAAACATTCCTTTCAGGATCCGTGATTACTGGACATGAGTATCGATCAGCTCCAGCAGGGAGCCGATCCAGGCAGACAGGGCATCAAAGGGACGGTGCTCCGTCTGTTCCGTAAAGGACTGGGAGATGGCTGCGGAAACCAGGGATTCGCCGTAGGGTGTAAAGGGATGATAGAAATCCCCGGTAAAGAAGCCATGGAACAGGACTTCCGCGGAAGCCGGGAATTCCCTGGCAAAACGCAGGAGGAATTCAGGCAGGAGCTCCTCCGGACGGACGGAGATGGCCGCCGGCACCGTGGAGGCGGGAGGCAGGTCCGTTGAGACATCCTGGAGGAAGGCGAGGCCCACGGGAATCTCCAGCTTCTTCTCGGAAGAGAAGAGCATGGAAAGGGAGGCGACCCGGCGGTTCCGGAACATGGTCAGGAAATGCCAGAGGGCGGTTTTATAGGGATCCGGCAGCATCTCCGGCAGGATGGAACCGCGGCCGGAGAGACAGAGGCTCATCTGTTCCGGCAGGAAATCATTCTTGCCGGGATCCGCGGCAATCTGCAGCAGAATCAAACCGGAAAGCATCAGCAGGAAGCTGAGGTAAAGCAGGAGTACGGAACCGGTTTTACTGGGCATACCGGTGACCGGGTTCTGCAGCAGGACAGGCAGGAGATAGGGATAACGGTCCGCCAGGAAGCTGTCCAGGGCCATGCGGGAATGGCGCAGGGCGGAAGGATCCGCCTTGGCATTCCGGATGATTTTCTCGAGCAGGAGCAGATCCTGCCGGAAAAGGGGATCCTCGATATCACCGAGATCCCGGCGAAGCACTTCCGGATTCCGCAGCAGGACAGGCAGAAGCATATAATGGACGCCCAGGGGAATCTGGCAGGTACGGACGGCCTGCTCACGGCCCCGGAGGAAGAGGGAAATATCCGCGGTACAGGCGCCGATATCCAGCACCATGAATCCGCCGCGGGTATCCTCTGACGCACAGAAACGGAAATAGGCACCCAGGGCGGAGCTTTCGGCCGCATAGGTCACCAGGGGATACTTTTCAGGAATTCCGAAGCCGCTTTCTTCCGCCACCTGTTCCGCCAGGGAGGCAAAGAGGGAAGTGAGACGTTCACGGCCGGTTTTTGCCATCTCATCGGGAACAGCGAAACGCCAGGAAAGGGCGGATGCGCCGTCACAGCGGGCCTGGAGGGCTGCCATGAGCATGATCTGATGGAGACAGAGGGACACGGAACGGCCTTTGTCTTCCTCCCATTTCAGGCAGGTGTAAAGGGCGCCGGAAGGAATGGAAAGGGTATCCTGCAGGTCATCTGACATGAGGACGATGCCGTCTTCAAAAGGAAGGGGCGACTGGCCCGGCGTGTTCCGGAAAATCCGGGACGCGGTGGGCAGCAGTGCGGAGACAGGAACCGCGGGCAGGAATTCCTTCCGGAGCAGGTCCTGGGAAACCGAGGGATTATTGACCAGGGTACGCACCAGGGTGGGACCCTGCATGGGGATCCGGCGGTGACCGACGGAGAAAACCACGGAAGTGCCCACGGAGCCAAAGTCCACACAGGCGGTAAAGGGCTCTCCGGGCTGAAGCTGCGGCGCCGGGAGCAGGTTGGGCACGGAGCCGATGGAGGCATCCTCCATACTGAAGGAGAAAGCCAGGGGGAAGGAAGCGGAACGGCAGACCGCCCGGGTTTCCTCCGCGGGAGAAACAAGGGCATTTCCGTCAGCACAGAGGGCTGTGAAGCGGACGGAAGACGGGAGGCCGGCATAGATGAAATATGCCTTCCAGTCAGCCGGTTCAAAGGGAAGATCCGGCCAGACAGCCAGGGTCGGAATATCGTGGGAATAGAGGCGGATGATTTCCTCTTCAGTATAGTCCCGGATGAGCCGCACGGTGAAGCTGCCTTCCAGGGTGAGGGTCACCCGGACGGCATCACTGTCAGTCCGGTCAAAGGACAGGAATTCCGGCCGGAAGAGGGTGCGCCCTTCAGGCAGGCGGCAAAGGGCCGCGCAGAAACCGGCGGAAAGCGGGGGAAGCACTGCATCCGGAGACACAGCGGGCGCCGGGGCAGGTTCATCGCCTTCCGGCTGTTCAGGATCCGGTTCCGCAGGTTTGACTTTGGGATCCAGCACGCACATGGACGCCATGAGGGAATCACCGATGACCTCCCGGCCCCGGGCCGGGAACAGGGCCAGCCTGTCCGAGAAGGGCTGCAGGGCAGCGGCAGACAGGGAAGCGCCCAGGGATTCGGACAGGATAGTCAGCACAGAGGGAGATTTGGGATCCCAGGGCCAGGTCAGTTCAGTATTCGAGGCGGTGACGGGTTTTGCTGCCCGGCTGACCAGGTCCGAGGCCGTATCGACCGCGGCGGGCAAGGCGTTCGGATACCGCTGCAGCAGCAGTGTAAGCTGCTTCAGCAGGAAATCATGATAGTCATCAGAGGCATTGGCCAGGATGGCAGCTTCCCGCTCCAGCTGGTCCAGGGTGTATTTCTCCGCCGGAAGCGGAACGGCATCCAGCAGGGTCCGGGAATTTTCCCGGGCAAAGGGAATATCCCGGTAGCAGAAGATCACATCATCCGGAAGATTTCCGGAGAAGGCACGGAAGGAATCCCGGCCTGTGAGACGGGCAGCCAGCTCGTCCGAGCCCAGGGAACGCTCATAACTGCAGGTTCTGCGCACCAGGGAATCACTGAAGGCCGGCAGGAGCCTGAGACCGAAGGATGCCTTCAGGCGCAGGCCGAGACGGTCCGGCAGGGCCGGAGACTCATGAACCTTCAGCAGATCTTCATAGAACCCGTTCAGCATATCCACCAGGGCAGGCGAACCGTTTTCCACGGCTGCCAGGGCAATGGCAGGCAGGCGCTCAATGAGCACAGCCCGGTCTCCTTCACTGAGGAAGGGGCAGGGGTCCCGGAAGGAAAGGGTTTCCGGATCAAACCAGGGATCAGCAAAGGAAGGCACCAGGGCTCTGTGGGCAGCGGTGATCCGCGCGGGAATGATATCCCGCTGCGGTACCAGCAGCGCAAAGGGAAGGCTTTCCTCTTCCCGGGACAGGGACACGATCCAGACCCGGTCCGAATTCCGGGAAGCCAGCCAGGCCTTCAGGACGGGAGAATCGGCGGCGGTGTACTGTTTCAGGGACAGGGCGGCTTCTTCCGCATTCCGTCTCCTGTACTGACGCAGGAGCAGCATGGCCAGGATTCCGCGCTTTTCGGCATCCGGATGGCCGGTACGCTGCTGCGCTTCCGGCAGCAGGGGAAGCAGGGAGGAAACCGTCAGCAAATGGCCGGACGGATAAAGATCCGGCAGCAGGAGAATATCCGGCACATTACCGGCAGAGACAAACCGCAGGGATTCAACCTGACCGCGGCTTACTTCCAGGACTGAAAGAAGCAGGCAGGCCAGGGGATGGGGAACCCGGTCCGGCGTACAGCAGGACAGGAGCTTTTTGAACAGCACCTTGCCTTCCGGCAGGGTGAAGCCGCAGAGCAGGGCAGGAAGACCGGCCAGGACATCCTTGCGGACAGACTCGTCAGGGGTTTCCGCTGTGATCAGGGAGAAGAGTTTCTCCGCCTCAGAGGCATCCAGGATCTGGCCGGCAAAGGGTGTCAGTTTATCAGAAGAATAAGTAAAGTTTCCGGTGGTACGGCTGATCAGATCCCGGTTTGCCAGGTCCTCGTCACAGCGGGTTACGGCAGCCTCCAGCAGGCTGATCCGGCGGGCCAGGGCCGCCACGGAAAGATGATCGGCGTCGGGTTCCTCTGCCTTCCGGGCGAACTGCGCCCTGGCGCGTTCCAGCGCGTCCCGGCAGCGGTCTTTGCAGTTCCGGAGGGCGGAAAGGGTCCAGGTACCGCCGGTGGTTTTAAAAAGCCGTTCCCGGAGTTCCTCCTCGTTTTTCAGCTGGTCCGCGATGTCCAGCAGGCGCTTTTCGGCTTTTTCCTCTTCCGTGTCCGCCAGGGAAACCCGGTGAACGGTCTTGATACCGACAATGCCGCCTTCCTCCGCTTCCTGCAGGGATACTGCATATTCTGAAGCGACGGTGACAATCCGTCCGCAGGAGTCCTCGATTTCCTTCCAGAGAGGATCGGAGACTTCAGCCAGGCGAAGCTGTTCCGGCAGGAAACGGATCAGGGCCAGCACTTCGGAGAGGACAGCAATGAGGGCGCGCCGGAGGATCTGCAGATCCTCCCGCTGCTCCGGTGTTACGGGGCTGCCGTGGAAAAGACGGCGGAAAAGACCGTTCCGGGTATTGGGTGTGAGTGAACGCAGGGGAGCGGGACGGTCACAGTAAGCCAGAAGCGCCGGCAAAAGGTCTGAAAGGAGCCAGGCAGCGGCATGCAGGAAGGCCGCGAAAGGTACAGCCCGGTCGCCCAGGGACTGGAGGGTCAGGATGCCGGGCAGGGATGTTGTATGGAGGCCCGGAGCAGGCGCTTTTTCAGAGGCAAAGAAACGGGCAAGCTCCCTGGCCAGGACCACATACAGCACCCGGAGGGATTCCGCAGAATTCCGCAGGGGAGACGGCAGGGAAAGCATCCAGGCGCCGTCCGCGCAGGCTGCGCCGGAGCGGTCCGGACGGCCGACCAGATCCTGTCCGGCCAGGGCCGCCAGGGCATCGGAAAAGACGGGATTATCCGCGGGAGAAGCTTCTCCGGAGGTCAGGCAGAAGAGCCCGACAGAAGAAGAACCGGCCTTTACCGAATCACGCAGATAACGGAGCAGGGCAAAGGCAGCGCCGACGGAAAAGGGGTCGCACAGGTCACAGAGCAGGACTACCCGGCAGCTTTCACCGGAGGCAATCGCATCCCGGAGCCTTCTGAACCAATGATCCAGGGAAGAGGATTCCTTCGCTTCCGGCGCGGAAAGCAGCACGGAAAATGCCCATTCAATCGCATCCCGGTCTGTTTTGTAGGAGAGGGGAATTCCCCTGCCGCGCAGGGCAGCCAGCAGGTCCGAAGTGGCGGGATGATCCGCCAGGCTCCTGTGGGACGGCAGGACAGGACGGCAGGAATCAAAAGTAAAAGAAGAAGGGAACAGGGAAGCGTTTTCCGGATCCTGAAGCAGGGTATGCGCCCGGTTCAGGTCCCGGATAAGCCGGGGAATCAAAGGATCGACTTCCCGGTCCGTAATATGCAGGATATCCAGGCCGGTCACAGGAAGAGACGCCCCGCAGGACAGGGCGGAAAGCACGGCGGGCAGGGACTCGCCGGCGAAATGACCGATCGGAAGCAGGAACGATTTCAAAAGAGATATCCCTCTCTTTCAGAAATATAAATATAACAATAAACAATTCGACAGGGACAGCATGAAAACCTGCCGGTTTACTCCGGGAAAGGCTTATGGTATAATCTGAAAAAGCTGAAAGCTGATCAGCCGCTGAAGGGGAAGAGGAGAAAAATGAGAAGAAAAAAAGAATGGACCGTCACAGGATGCGTGTTCTGGATTCTGGGCCTGATCCTGTTCATCGCGGGCCTGAACATTGAAGGAGATACGGGTTCCTGGATGAACGTGGCCGGCAGCGTGCTTTTCCTGCTGGGCCTGGGGATCACCGGAGCAGTCCGGGTGATCATGAAGAAAAGCGAAGAGGAAGAAAAATAAGGGGCAGCGACGCTGCCCCTGTTTCATATCAGGAATGATAGCCCCGGGGATTGTTATGCTGGAACCGGTAGGTATCCCGGCACATATCCTCGAGGTTTTTTTCCGCCTTCCAGCCCAGAAGCTTTTCAGCCTTGGAGGGATCGGCATAGTTTTCCGCGATATCCCCGGGACGGCGGGGGGCAAATTCGTAGGGAACAGCCACGCCGTTGACCCGGACATAGGTGTTGACCAGGTCCAGGACGGAATAACCGTGGCCGGTGCCCAGGTTGATGATTTCAGAACCGGTATGGCCGACAGTGTAATCACAGGCCAGGACATGGCCCTTTGCCAGGTCCACCACATGGATATAGTCCCGGACACCGGTGCCGTCCGGCGTGGGATAATCATTGCCGAAGACCGACAGCTTTTCCAGCTCACCCACGGAAACCTTGGCGATGTAGGGCATCAGGTTGTTGGGAATGCCGGAAGGATCCTCGCCGATGAGACCTGAGGCATGGGCGCCGATGGGGTTGAAATAGCGCAGCAGGACCACGCTCCATTCCGGATCAGCCGTGCACTGGCCCTCCAGGATCTTTTCGATCATGTACTTGGTCCAGCCGTAAGGATTGGTGCAGCCCAGGGAAACCATGTCCTCCCGGTAAGGCACTTCCGGCTGGTTGCCGTAGACGGTGGCCGAAGAGGAAAACACCAGGCGTTTCACGCCGTGAGCCTGCATGGTTTCACAGAGGGTGAGGGTGGTGTCCAGGTTGTTGCGGTAGTACCGCAGTGGCTGACCCACGCTTTCTCCCACCGCCTTCAGGCCGGCAAAATGAATGACACAGTCGAAATCATTTTCACTGAAGATCCGGTCCATGGCTTTCCGGTCCGCCACATCCGCCTCATAATGGGGAACGGGACGGCCGACGATCTTCTCAATACGGCGGATGGATTCCGGGGAGCTGTTGACATAATTGTCCACAATCACGGGATCATGACCCGCGTCACAGAGTTCCACACAGGTATGGGATCCGATAAAGCCGGCGCCGCCGGTCAGCAGTATTTTCATCGGTTTATTCTCCTTGACAGGTTTTCAGAGCACCGCAGGATAGATGCCTTCATCATGAAGCTTTTTCAGCTCAGCGGAGACATATTCCTTGTCTTCCCGGTAGGTGACGCCGAACCAGACGGCATCGGTGGACAGCACTTCCACCTTCAGGCCGCCGGTGTGCATGCAGGAGTCCACCAGGGAGGGCAGAAGGCATTCCTTCTTCAGGGGATCGCCGGATTCATCCTTCAGGAAATCCGCCAGGTACTGTTTGCCGGCTTCAAAGAAGGAAGGCGCAAAGCCCCACAGGTTCATGGAAACCAGGGCGTCGGGATCCAGGATGACGCCGTCAGGATTGTCATGGATGTCCCGGATGGTGCCGTCCGGGAAGGGAATGATGCTGAAGGTTTCAGTCACCTTTACCAGATGGCCGGTATCGTCTGTGGTGCAGACGCCGCGGGTGACATGGCCGTGCTTGGAGACAGTGTTCTTCAGGTAGTAGGCGACCATATAGGCTTTGTTTTCCTCGTGCTGCAGGCGGTGCAGGGCATCCGCCATGGCCTTGAAGGCGTCCCGGCCGTAATAGTCATCCGCGTTGATGACGGCAAAGGGCTCATGGATCACATCCGCGGCGCAGACGACGGCATGGACGGTGCCGTAGGGCTTGGAGCGGTCAGCCGGGGGTACAAAGCCGGCAGGCAGGGTGTCATATTCCTGGTAGGCATATTCCACTTTTACCTTTTTGGCGATCTTGTCCCCGATCATGGAACGGAAAACTTCGTCCATGCTCTTGCGGATGACAAAGACAACCTTGTCAAAACCGGCTTCCACCGCGTCATGGATGGAATATTCCATGAGGATCTCACCGTTGGGGCCGATCCTGTCAATCTGCTTGTTTCCGCCGTACCTGGAGCCCAGGCCGGCCGCCATGATCAGAAGTGTTGTGTTCATTGGTCATTGCTCTCCTTTGTTGCATTGATATTCGAGCCGGGGCTCGTCTGGAAGCCCTGGGTGGAATCTTTTTTCAGGATGAGGGTGAAGGTCCTGAGGAGGAGCTTCACATCCAGCCAGATGGAGAAGCTCTCGATATACATCATATCCAGCATGAGCTTATCCTCAGCAGAGGTATTGTAACGCCCTTCGATCTGAGCGTAGCCGGTGAGGCCGGCTTTCATTTTTTCCCGGTACACAAAAGCGGGAAGGTCCATCTTATACCGGGTGACATTGGCCATCATCTCCGGCCGGGGACCCACCAGGGACATTTCACCTTTCAGGATGTTCAGGAACTGGGGAATTTCATCCAGCCGGTAGCGGCGCAGGAAGGAACCAATCTTCGTGATCCGGGGATCGTCTTCCGCCACGGAAACCTGCAGTTCATCCTCCGGCTCATCATGGGGCACCATGGTCCGGAATTTCCGGATGGTGAAGGACCGGCCCGCCAGGGTCAGGCGATCCTGCTTAAAGATGACAGGCCCCCCGTCCTCCAGCTTGATCAGGGCGGAGATCAGCAGGATGAAGGGGGAGAAAAGAATCAGGGCAAGCAGGGAGACGGAAATATCCCCCAGGCGCTTGATGATGCGCTGGAACATGGTGATTTTGTTGTATTTCATGGACAGGAAGGCAGCGTCATCCACAATGGCGGGACGGGCGTTGCAGAGCATGATCTCCTCCATCTCCGCCTTGCACATCACGTCCTTCCGGTCGTCATAGCACATTTTGAGCAGGGTAAACTTGGCCCCGAAGGGCAGCTGCCCCAGGAACACGATATCCGCCTTGTCGATCCGCTCTTTCAGGTCGGGCGAATAGAACATGGCCACGTCATCCACCCGCCACTGGAGCTTATACTGGCCGATTTTGGAACGAAGGGCTTCCTCCTGTTCCGGATCTCCGAGAATCAGCAGGCAGCTGAGGGGCGGGGTAAAGTGGAAATAGAGCTGATTGCCCAGGCGGACAAAGAGAATAATCAGCAGGACCTGGATCACATAACAAAGGAGCAGGAAAAGCAGGTCCGTGCCGAACAGGGTCAGGTGCGCCCTGTTGTTTTCATTGACGTTCATGATTTCCATCTGGACGTAGGAAACCAGGTCCGTAATGGCGACAGCGGAAATCATGGCGGAAATGACGGGCTTGTTCTTCTTATGCCCCACGTCATACCCGCCGTAAACAGCATGCATGGCGACGGTCATGGCTGTGAAGGTCAGCAATGTCGTCGCCAGGGTACGGCTGATTTTAACCAGGAAAGGGTTATTCAAAGACAGGAAGTAGAAAAAAACGAAACCAAGAAGGATATACAGCGTAAAAGACATTGCGCTGATCAGGATATCCGTTTTTGCCCGGCGGAAATAAGAGCGCAGCCGTTTCAACAAACGGAACCCCTCCACTTCTCAATAAAACTGCATTATTTTATCACGAAGGGAAATCAGGTGTCAATGTTGGGAAAAGAGTTTACAACCCAATGCTTTGATGATAAAATTATATATTGAGTTTCCCTGTAAAAAGGGCACTCACTCATACAGCATTTTCGGACGAACACCGCACACGCGGAAAGGAATTAATAATATGAAACGAAACAAACAGAACGATTCCCAGGGTTACGGCTATCCGCAGCAGAACGGCTACCCGCAGCAGGGCGGTTATCCCCAGCAGAACGGGTATCCCCAGCAGGGCGTATATCCGCAGCAGGGAACCGCTTACCAGGGATATACTGCCCCTCAGAGCTATGCGCAGCAGGCGCAGCCCCAGGGATATCCCCAGCAGACACAGATGCAGGGCTACGCCCAGCAGGCGCAGTCCGGTTACACCCAGGGCCAGCTGTTCCAGGCCGGCCGGAACTACCAGACCCCGCAGGTAGCTGAAACACAGCAGGGTTCAGGAGCCAGGGAAAACGCCGGTACTTTCGCCGGACAGGCGCCCTACGCCCAGGCCGGATATCAGCAGACCGGCTACCAGCCCTACGGACAGGCGCCCACAGGATATGCAGGCGCTTCCTATACCCAACAGACAGGATACCAGCCTAACGCGGGAACCGCGCCTGCCGGATACGGCTATTCCCGGAACCAGGCGCCGGCAGGCAGCTACATTCCCCAGACACCCTATTCCCAGGGATATACCACGCCGGGATACCAGGCACAGCCCAATCCCAACTACGCCCAGGGATATACCTATAACAACCAGATGGGACGATCCAGCCAGAAGCCTTTCTTCCAGAACCAGGACAATGTTCCGCTGAACGGCGGCGGCTATGTTCCGCAGCAGGGACCGGTCCGGAAGCAGCCGTTTGTGCTGACAGACCTTCACCTGCTGATTGTGAGCGCGGTCCTGCTGGGGCTGTTTGCCCTCGGCATGTTCGTCGGCGGGCTTTCCATCCTGAAATGGGTGTTTGTCGCACTGGTACTGGGCACCATTGCCCTGCTGTGGGTGAAGCCTATGACAGACACCAACAAACGCCTGTGCTATTCTGTGGTGTTCGGCATCCTGGCGCTGGTGACAGTGATCAGCGCGGTAACCGCCGGCGCCGGCGGAAGGGATGATACCCGGCAGGCAAATCCGTCCCAGGGGGCAGCCCAGAGCCAGGCGCAGGCAGCCGGCACGGAACTGCCGGGCCTGGAAGCAGCGCCGACCCCGGCGCCCGCAACGCCTACCCCGATCGCGGATAATTCCGCAGATATCAAGGAACGGCTTAAACAGTTCATGCAATACTGGGCCGCCAATGAGATGGATAAAATGCTCTCTCTGTGTTCTCCCACGTGGGCCAGCAAACAGGAAAATTCCAGACAGTCGCTTTTCCAGGTGACCGCAAACAGGACTCCTACTGATTACAGATTCGGAGAAGTATCCGGTACGCCTGCAGACACAAGCCGAACTGTTATCATGGAAGTTAAAATTGACAAGCATAATACCAAGGATCCGGTTCTTAATTTAATGAGTGTTATTATGGTGCAGGATTATGACGGCCAGTGGTATGTGGATCCCAACAGCATCCAGAGCAACGAGGTAACCCCCACCCCTGATGCGTCCATTACAGCTACACCTGCTCCAATCACAACGCCGGAGACCAACCCCAACACAATCCTTTACTACAATACCGATGGCGGTTCAAAGTATCACCGGGATCCGAACTGCAGGACAACCCATAAGAAATACCTGCCCATGCAGGGCCAGTTCTATTTCTACCAGGTGAATGACGATCCCTACAACAAACTGGAGCCCTGCCACATCTGCCTTGCGCCGGACAGGTACCTGCTGAATCAGCCGAATCAATGAGTGAAGCAATGGATGCCCTGCGGCGGAAAATCCGTCCGGTTCCGGCCGGGAAATACCTGCTGGGGTTTTCCGGGGGCGCAGACAGCGTGGCGCTTCTGCTGATGCTGCTTCCGGGAATCCGGGAGGGCAGGCTCAGTGTGGAAGCGGTTCATGTGAACCACGGGCTGCGGGGAAGTGAAGCAGACGGAGACGAAGCATTCTGCTCCGGAATTTGCGCCCGGGAAGGTATTCCGCTGCATATCCGCCGGGTAAACCTGAACGGGAAACGGGATGAAGCATCCGCCCGGGAAGCCCGGTTCGAAGCCTTCCGCCGGCTGTATGATGAAGGCGGATACGACGGCCTGATGCTGGCACACCACGCGGATGACCAGGCGGAAACCTTCCTGATGCGGCTGCTGAGAGGCGCCGGACCGGAAGGCCTTGAATGTATGAAGGAAGCAGAAGACATCTGCGGTATGCGGATCCTGCGGCCCATGCTTGCCCTGCGCCGGGAGGATATCCGGCAGGCCCTCCGGGCGGACGGAACCGCCTGGCGGGAGGACTCAACCAACGCTGACCACGGATACCTGCGGAACCGGATCCGGCTGGAACTGATCCCGGAGATGGAGAAGATTTCCGGAACAGCGGTGGACAAGATCCGCAGGGCTGCCGAGCTGATCGGCAGCGACAACGAAGCCCTGAATGAACAGGCGGCCCTGCTGCTGAAACGATTGGCAAAAGGGAACGTGCTGAAGACGGACGGCCTGGCTGAAGCACCCTGTGCCCTGAGGACCCGGGTCCTGCGGATGTGGTGGAACGACCGGGGACCGAAACTGGAGGAACATGCCCTGAGCGCGGAACAGACGGAAGCGCTGGACGGGCTCCTGTTCACCTCCAAGGGGAAGATCAACCTGCCGGGCGGTTTCCACGGAATCCGGGACGGCAGGTTCCTGTTCCTGACAGGCGTACCTGAACCCGCACCGGAACCGGCGCCTGTAACAGGCCCTGAGACCGTTTTCGGGGATTTCAGGCTGACAGTGAGCGCATCGGAAGGGACTCCCGGAGACGGGAAAAGATCCCAGGAGGTACCCGGGGCACTGATCACGGGATGCGTTATCCGCACCCGGCGGCCCGGGGACAGAATCCGGCCGTTCGGCAGTTCCGGCAGCAGGAAGCTGCAGGACTACCTGACCGACCGGCGGATCCCGGAACCTTTCCGGGACCGGATTCCGCTGCTGTGCCGGGAAGACGAAGTGCTGCTGGCCGGCGGGGTGGGAGCGGGCAATATTCCCCCATGGGACGCATCGCAGGCTCCCGTAAGACTGACATGGCACGGGGATATGCCATGGATGGAATGAAGAAAGGAAATCGACATGGAACAGAACGCCAGGATCTACCAGGACCTTGACCGGGTGCTGGTTACAAAGGAAGAAATCGCGCAGAAGGTTAAGGAACTGGGCCGCCGGATTACAGAGGACTATGCCGGGAAGGAACCTGTGATGGTCTGTATCCTCAAGGGCGCAGTGGTTTTCTTCTCTGACCTGATCCGGGAAATTGACCTTCCGCTGACCGCTGACTTTATGGCCATCTCCAGCTACGGCAGCGCCACGAAAACCAGCGGCGTGGTACGGGTGCTGAAGGACCTGGACAAGGATATCGTAGGCAAGGATGTCATCATTGTCGAGGACATTGTGGATACAGGTGTTACCCTGAACTACCTGAAGAGCATGCTGATCCACCGGGGCGCCGCCTCCATCCGCATCGCCGCCCTGCTGGACAAGACAGCCCGGCGCACGGTGAAGGACCTGAAGGTGGATTATGTGTGCTTTGACATCCCGGATGCCTTTGTGGTAGGCTACGGCCTGGATTACGACCAGGTGTACCGGAACCTGCCGGATATCGGTGTCCTGGCTCCCAGAATTTACGCTGATTAACAGAATGTTATCAGGGGTTATTCACACAGTTTTCACCCCGGCGCAATATATTGTTATGTGGCATAAACCGTACAGCGGATTTACGGACTGTCCGCATGCTGCAAGAACGGACAGGAACGGGAAATTCACTGATTTAAGGAGGAATCCCTTTTGACCAGAAGACCATCCAGAGGCATTATCGGATATATCGTACTGCTTTCCACCATCCTGATTATCGCCCTGCTGCTGAACGGCGGCCTGAACCAGACCGTGAGCCACAGGATTGAATATCCGCAGCTGCTGGAAAAGATCAAAGACGGTGAAGTGGGCCGCATCGCGATCCGCAACAATTCACTGGTGGGTGTATATAAGAGGACCCTTGTCAGGGAGGAAGATTTCCCGGAAAGGAACTATGACTTCGAGACCACCATCGGGGAAGATTTCCTGGAGACCGTCCGGCAGATCGAAGCCAACAAAAAAGGCGTCGCCATTGACAAGATGACAGTGGACGAACTGTCCTTTGAACTTGAATACCGTGCCCCGGTCAGTATTCCGTGGTGGTATGATTTCCTGCCGTACCTGATCATGCTGGTGATCATGGGCGTGATCTGGTTTGTGATGATCCGTGCCCAGGCGGGCGGCGGCGGAAAAGTGATGAACTTCGGCAAGAGCCGCGCACGCATGCAGGATCCTTCCAAGAACAAGATCACTTTTGCGGATGTGGCCGGCGCGGACGAGGAGAAGGAAGAACTCCAGGAAATGGTGGACTTCCTGAAAAATCCACGGAGCTATACGGAACTGGGCGCACGCATTCCCAAGGGTGTACTGCTGGTGGGCCCTCCCGGAACCGGTAAAACCCTGCTGGCGAAGGCTGTGGCCGGAGAAGCCGGCGTACCTTTCTTCTCCATCAGCGGCAGCGACTTTGTGGAAATGTTCGTGGGCGTGGGCGCCAGCCGTGTGCGGGACCTGTTTGACCAGGCGAAAAAAGTGGCTCCGGCCATCGTCTTTATCGATGAAATTGACGCAGTGGGCCGTCACCGCGGCGCCGGTCTCGGCGGCGGGCATGACGAGCGCGAGCAGACCCTGAACCAGCTGCTGGTGGAAATGGACGGTTTCGCCGTGAACGAGGGCATCATCGTGATGGCTGCCACCAACCGGCGGGATATCCTGGATCCGGCGCTGATGCGCCCCGGCCGGTTTGACCGGCAGGTTACTGTGAACTATCCGGACCAGAACGGACGGGTTGCCATCCTGAAGGTCCACAGCAAGGGCAAAGCCCTGGACGAACATGTGGACCTGGACAACATTGCCAAGCGGATGCCCTATGCCACAGGCGCCGACCTGGAGAACGTGATGAACGAGGCAGCCATCCTGGCGGCCCGCGCTCGGAAGAAGAAGATTGACCAGCAGCTGCTGATTGACGCCATTGCCCGGGTGCAGATGGGACCGGAAAAGAAGAGCCACAAGGTGAACGAAAAGGACCGCCGGATGGTGGCTGTTCACGAAGGCGGACACGCCATTGTGGGACACCTGCTGGAGGGCTGCGATGAAGTCCACCTGATCACCATTGTGCCCCGGGGCCAGGCTGCAGGCCATACGCTGGCGCTGCCTGCCGAAGAGCATGACAACATGAGCCGCAGCCAGCTGCTGGACCAGATCACCATGATGCTGGGCGGCCATGCCGCGGAAGAAGTCGGACTGGGCGAGATTTATACCGGTTCCTCCAGTGACCTGAAACGGGCTACGGAGATCTGCCGGAAGATGGTCACACAGTTCGGCATGAGCGACAATATCGGTACGATTTACCTGGGAAGCGACCAGGAAGTGTTCGTGGGTATGGAATTCGGCCAGAGCCGCGAATACAGCGAGGAAATTGCCGCGAAGATCGACCGGGAAGTTGCCTCCATCCTGGCTTCCTGCTATGAAAAGGCCAAGAAGATCCTGCGGGAGAACAAGGACAGGCTGGAAGCACTGACCCAGGCCCTGCTGGACCAGGAGACCCTGAACAGGGCGGAGTTTGTTGCCCTGATGGAAACCGGTACATTACAGGAAGGCCTGGACGGTGACAAGCCCAGGACCACCGCGGAAATCCTGGAACAGGAGAAGCCGGCGGAAGAAACTGAAAAGAACGAAAACGCTGAAACTGCGGAAGAAACTGCAGTCCCAACGGAAGAAACCGGGGAATTGAATGCCTGAAATAACTGAACCGGACGGAAATATGATGAAAGGAGGAAGACGTATGGCCAACAGGCGAAGCGCGCCGCAGAACCCGATTCCGCAGCGTGTGTCAGACGCTGCCCAGACCATGGCCAGGAACGCTTCCTCCGGTCCCAGAAGGGGATATGTACCCCCGGATACGGGACGCATGGCTGCCCAGGGACAGAATCCCTGGCAGCCGGGCGGACAACCCTACGGACAGCCTTACGGGCAGCCCGGGTATTATGCCGATCCCAATGCACAGCAGACGGGCGGATACTATGCCGGACAGAATCCCCAGCAGCCGCTTTATCCCGGACAGTCCCCGGTGACAGGCGGACAGCGGGGGTTCATCGTACCGGGAGGCTCCGGCAAAAAGCCGCCGAAAACAAAAACCAGCCGGAATTACGGTCCCCTGATTGTGGCTGCCCTGGTACTGCTGGCTGCAGCCCTGGGCGCCGGTGGGTATTTTGCGGTAAAGAACCATTCCCGGCAGATGGAGATCACCGAGAAGGTTACCGCATACGCTGACAAGTTCTGCAACGGCGTATATGTGGACGGCATCCACCTGGGCGGCATGACGCCGGAACAGGCGCAGAATTCCGTGGTTTCCCAGATCCAGCAGCGCAACAGCGCCTGGAAGGTCCAGCTGATGTACCAGGGAAACCAGCTGGCTGAAATCACTGCCGACAACCTGGGATTCAACAATGTGGACACGAACTCCGTTCTGCTGGATGCCTGGCAGAAGGGCCATGTGGGCACGGACGAACAGAAATACAATGAAATGCTCCGGCTGGAGCAGGAAAACTATTCCGTCAATACCATCCGGCCGGAAGGCGACACATCCAAAATAGACCAGTTGCTGGCACAGCTGAAGGCGGGTGCAGATAAGCCCGCTGAAGATGCGAAGCTGGTGGCCTTCCACTGGGAACGGATTGAGGATCCCTTCGAAATCTCTGACGAGGTATGGGGCCGCAGCCTGGATATCGAGCCCCTGAAGGATAAACTGTACGAGATGGCTGCCACCATGCAGAGCGGCACAGTGGAAATTGAGCTCCAACAGCTGGAACCCAGTGTGAAAAAAGCTGACATCCTGAAGGATTATACGATCCGGTCGGATGTGACCACGGAGATTGACAGGCATTCGGAAGAAAACCGCAACAACAATATCCGGCACGCCTTTGAATACATCAACGGATATACACTGGCTCCCGGCAAAACCTTCAGTTTCAACGGAGCTGTGGGTGAAAGAACCATAGCCCGGGGTTTCCAGGAAGCGGAAGAATATGTTTACGGCGAGCATCAGCGCGGGATCGGCGGCGGCGTATGCCAGGCTGCGACCACAGTTTACCAGGCGGCTGTCAAGGCCGGCCTGAAGATTGTGAAAAGACAGCGGCATTCCGATTCCGTTTCCTACGCGGATTACGGCATGGACGCGACTGTGTACTGGTCTGAGTTCCGGGGCGGAAAGAAGATCGACATGACCTTCATCAACAACACGGATAAGCCGATCTACATCGCTGCCTTTGTGGAGAACATCCCGAAACCCAAGAAAAAGGGCAACAAGCTGAGGACAAGGGTCATCATATACGGGGAAGACCTGGGTGACGTCAGATACGATCTGCAGGCCTTTGAAGTGGACTCCCTGCCGATGATTCCTTCCAAACCCACAAACGACAAGGACAAGGTCAGCGACGGTAAGCCCGGCCACGTGGTGGACAGTTACCAGGTGCAGTATACCAACGGGGTTGAGACAGGCCGGATTCAGCTGGCCCATGATGAGTACCCGCCCATTGCGGGAAGATATTATGACCCGGACGCATCAGACAGTTAAGTGCTTTCGCACTTAACTGTCTGATGCAATGATATATTTGCCTTGGGCAAATGTGATATAAATTCGTTCCCTGAACGAATTTGTGATATATCCGGCTGCGCCGGATGTGATATGTCCGACTGTGTCGGACGTTTTATTATGTCTGGCTATATTGGACGTTGAATAAAAGGATATTATTTGACAAAGAAAAGGAGCGCTGAAATATCAGCGCTCCGAGTTTTTGACGGGATTAAGCTTTGCCGTTGCAGCCAAGCACGTCCACGATCTTGTGGGCGACCATGTCCTTGACAGCCTGACGGGCGGGCTTCAGGTACTGGCGGGGATCGAAGTGATCCGGATGCTCCGCGAAGTACTTGCGGATCACAGCGGTCATGGCCAGACGGATGTCAGAGTCAATGTTGATCTTGCAGACAGCGCTGCGGGCCGCCTGACGGAGCTGTTCTTCCGGAATACCGATGGCGCCGGGCATATTGCCGCCGTACTTGTTGATCTCGGCAACGAATTCCTGCGGCACGGAAGAAGAACCGTGAAGCACGATGGGGAAGCCGGGCAGCTGCTTGGCGCACTCTTCGAGGACGTCAAACCGGAGCTGGGGCTTGGTGCCGGGCTTGAACTTGTAGGCGCCGTGGCTGGTGCCGATGGCGATGGCCAGGGAGTCGCAGCCGGTGCGGGTCGCAAAATCGACCACTTCTTCAGGATGGGTGTACATGGCCTTGTCAGCGTCGACGGAAACTTCGTCTTCAACGCCGGCCAGGGTGCCGAGTTCAGCCTCGACCACGACGCCGTGATCATGGGCATACTCAACGACCTTGCGGGTCAGGGCGATGTTCTCTTCGTAGGGCTTGGAGGAAGCATCGATCATGACGGAAGTGAATCCGCCGTCAATGCAGCTCTTGCACAGTTCGAAGCTGTCACCATGGTCCAGGTGCAGGGCGATCGGGATTTCAGGATTCTCGATCACAGCGGCTTCCACCAGCTTGACCAGGTAGGTGTGATTGGCATAGGCACGGGCGCCCTTGGAAACCTGCAGGATAACGGGAGCCTTCAGCTCGCCTGCGGCTTCGGTGATGCCCTGGATAATCTCCATGTTGTTGACGTTAAAAGCGCCGACAGCATAGCCGCCATCATAGGCTTTCTTAAACATTTCAGTGGTTGTAACGAGTGGCATGGACAGAACCTCCCTTTGTCTTATGATGCAAGGGGATTATAACACAGGAGTCCTTAATATTCAATGCAGAATGAAGAATGCAGAATGCAGAATTATAAAAAGTAAATTGCCGGTATGGGATATGAGTGTAAAGCCATGTAACATGCAGGAATTATGTACATGTTTAATGAAGAATGCAGATATATATTTTGTTTCAGCAGGTACCGGACAGCAGCTGGTTAATATCAGGAAATGAGGTTTTATTAATGTTTTTTGTGTGGTCAGGGAAAACGGAAAGAATACGAAGGAACGTTGAAAACAAGTTGATTAAGGCGGGAGAACAGAGTAAAATAGACTGCATCCATATATATCGGAGGGACAGTCATGTATCCTATTGTCAAAAAGCGCGTTCTGAATGAGACCGTGACCCTGATGGAAGTTGAAGCCCCCCTGGTGGCCCGCAAAGCCATGCCCGGCCAGTTCATCATCTTCCGGATTGACGAGGAAGGGGAACGGGTGCCGCTGACCATCGCCGGATATGACCGGGAGAAGGGCACCGTAACCATCATCTTCCAGAAGGTCGGATATACGACCGAAAAACTGGACACCCTGAACGAAGGCGACAGTTTGCTGGACTTTGTCGGCCCGCTGGGTGAGCCCACAAAAACCGAAGGCATTCACCGCTGCGCGGTGATCGGCGGCGGCCTGGGCGTTGCAATTGCCTATCCACAGGCGAAAGCCCTGCATGACGCCGGCGCGGAAGTGGACCTGATCGTCGGTTTCCGCAACGAACACCTGATCATCCTGAAGGATGAACTGGAAGCTGCCTGCACGAACCTGATCATCATGACGGATGACGGCAGCAACGGCAATAAGGGATTTGTGACCCAGGCCCTCCAGAAGCAGCTGGATGCCGGCAGGAACTATGATACCGTGATCGCCATCGGCCCGCTGCCGATGATGAAGGCTGTCTGCGACATGACGCGGGAGCCCCGGATCAAGACCATTGTCAGCATGAACCCCATTATGATCGACGGCACGGGCATGTGCGGCGGATGCCGGCTGACCGTGGGCGGAGAGACCAAGTTTGCCTGCGTGGACGGACCGGATTTTGACGGACACCTGGTGGATTTTGACGAGGCCATGGCCCGGGGACGGATGTTCCGTCCCGAAGAGGCACAGGCCCGGGAAAAGCATAAATGCAGGCTGACAGGGGAGGCAAGATAACAATGGCGAACATGAGTCTTCAGAAACATCCGATGCCCGAGCAGGATCCTCAGGTCCGGGCCGGGAATTTTAAAGAAGTAGCCCTGGGATATACCGCTGATATTGCCGTGGAGGAAGCACAGCGCTGCCTGCACTGCAAGAACGCGCCCTGCGTATCCGGATGCCCGGTGAACGTGCCGATCCCGGATTTCATTGACAAGATCAAGGAAGGGGATTTCCAGGCCGCGTACCAGGTGATCCGCTCCCAGAACGCCCTGCCCGCCATCTGCGGCCGGGTATGTCCCCAGGAATCCCAGTGCGAGAGCAAATGCGTACGGGGAATCAAGGGTGAGCCCGTAGGCATCGGCCGGTTGGAGCGCTTTGCGGCGGATACGGCCATGGCCCAGGGTACCGCGAAAACGGATAAGGCTCCGGCCTGCGGCAAGCGGGCGGCCGTGATCGGCAGCGGCCCTGCGGGACTGACCTGTGCCGGTGAGCTGGCCAAGGCCGGCTGGGATGTGACAGTGTATGAAGCGCTGCATACTGCCGGCGGCGTGCTGATGTACGGCATTCCGGAGTTCCGCCTGCCCAAGGC
The DNA here is from genome assembly GCA_045111455.1 of Christensenellales bacterium. Taxonomy (GTDB): domain Bacteria; phylum Bacillota; class Clostridia; order Christensenellales; family Aristaeellaceae; genus Aristaeella. The sequence continues at coordinate 35,717 of JBGUGL010000062.1, forward strand.
ACTGGTGGAACGGGAGATCAGCACCCTGAAGGAACTGGGCGTTAAAATTATCACCAACGCGGTGGCAGGCAAAGCCTTTACCGTAGACGAACTGCTGGCGGAAGGAAACGACGCGGTGTTCATCGGCAGCGGCGCGGGCCTTCCGAACTTCCAGAAGATTCCGGGTGAAAGCCTGTGCGGCGTTTATTCCGCCAACGAATTCCTGACCCGCCTGAACCTGATGAAGGCCTACACCTTCCCGGAGCATGACACCCCGGTGAAGATCGGCAAGCATGTGGCTGTGGTCGGCGGCGGAAACGTGGCCATGGACGCTGCGCGCTGCGCAAAGCGCCTGGGCGCTGAGGTGACGATCCTCTACCGCCGGAGCGAAGCGGAAATGCCGGCCCGGGCGGAAGAAGTGCACCATGCCAAGGAAGAGGGCATCCAGTTCCATATGCTGACCGCTCCCACCTCCATTGAAGGCGATGAAAACGGATTTGTAAAAGCCATCCGCTGCATCGAGATGAAGCTGGGCGAGCCGGACGACCGCGGCCGCCGCCGTCCCGTGCCGGTGGAGGGAAGCGAATACGAACTGCCCATGGAGACTGTGATCATCGCGATCGGCAACAGCCCGAATCCGCTGATCAAGAAAACAACGCCGGACCTGCCCACAGAGCGGTGGGGCGGCATACAGACAGATGAAAACGGCAGGACCGGCAAGAAGAATGTTTACGCCGGCGGCGACGCCGTGACCGGCGCGGCCACGGTGATCCTGGCGATGGGCGCCGGCAAGAAGGCCGCGGCCGCCATCCTGGAGGACCATCCCTGCTGAGCGAAACAGGAAGGAAATGCACAATGTTCGGGTTTGATGAACGGTACGCGATGTTTGACATCACCCCGGTGGAGAACCTGTTTATCCTGGAATATCTTCCGGAAGCAAAGGGAGACTATGTGAAGGTCTACCTTTACGGTCTTATGCGCTGCTATCATCCCGAAGAAGACATGAGCCTGAATCGGATGTGCCACGAACTGAACATGACCGAGGAGGACGTGACGGCGGCTTTCCGTTACTGGGAAAGACGCCGCCTGGTCCGCCGGGTCAGCGACAATCCGCCCAGATGGCAGTATGTCAACATCAAACAGACAAATCTCATCAATGAACCGGATATCGATCCGGAATATGAAGAGTTCTGCAATGCGATCTGTGAAGCTTTTGACAAGGTACGCAGGCTTCACGGAAAGGAACTGAACACCTGCTTCGAATGGCGGGAAGGCTCCATGAACCTCCCGACAGAAGTGATTGCCATGCTCCTGAACCATATGGCGGAGATCAAAGGACGGAACTTCAGGATCAGCGAAGCGGAGAAGGTTGCCGTGCAGATGGCTGAAGAGAACATCCGGACGGTGGACGCGGCGGAAGAATTCTTCTCCCGGGACGAAAAAGCATACAAGGGGATCCGGAAGGTACTGAAGAAGCTCGGCAAGCAGTACGCGCCTTCCGAAGCCCAGGTAAACCTGTACCGGAAATGGACCCGGGAATGGCAGTTTTCCCATGAAGCCATCGAAGCCGCCCTGGAGCTGACGGCCAAGGGGGACCCGAGCCTGGGATACCTGGACGGTATCCTGAACAGCCTGCGCCAGGAATACGAAGGCGGCGAAGCGCTGACTCCGGAGAAGGTGCGGATGTCTGCAAGCCGGAGCGAAGGACTGAAGGAAGTACTGAAGGAGCTGGGCCGGGGAGAAATCAACCCCCGTACCCTGCAGCTGTATGACCGGATGACAGCGCTGTATCCCCGGGAGATCATCCTGATTGCCGCCCGGGAATGCGGCCACAGCGGCGGTGACGCAGGGGATATCCTGAAGCTGCTGGATTCCTGGAAGGAGAAAGGGTTTGAATCCCTGAAAGACGTGAAAGCCTATGTGCAGGCTTTCCACGACCAGACATCCCTGATCCGTGAAATGCGCAGGATCTGGGGAACCGATGAAAAGAAGATCGGCAAAATGGACCGAAGTCTGGTTCTGAAATGGGAAAACGAACTGGGGTTCAGTCCGGAACTGATCCTGGCGGCGGCGCCTTACGCTGCGGAAGCAAAGCAGCCCATGGCCTACCTGGACCGGATCCTGGCCGATTACAAAGAAAAGGGAATTGACACCCCGGAAGCTGCCCGGCAGGAGCATGAAAAGGCAAAATCCGGCGAGAAAAAGAAAACCGGCAGGATCCTGCCGGCGCAGGATTTCAACCAGCGGGATTATTCAGACGTTCCCCGGGAGATAGCGGAAGACCTTGCCCGGGAAATGGAAGCGTTCAGACAGGAAAACGGAGGAAAACCCGATGCGTGAAGATCTGCTGAAGGAACTGGAAGCTGAATATGAACAGATCCGCCTGGCAGACGAGCGGGAGGAAGCCGCCAGGCGGCAGAAAATCCGGGAGGAAGAACCCGGAATCGACGCCCTGGCACGGCAGCGGGAAGACCTGGTTTTCGGAACGCTGAGAAACATCCTGAAGGGAAATGCCGGCAACGGTAAAGACCTGCCCCTGCGCATGGAGGAACTGAACGGACTGATCAGTGACAAACTGCAGGAAAGAGGCTTTCCCCGGGATTACCTGGCACCTGTATACCGTTGTTCCCTCTGCCGGGATACCGGGCGGATCGGGGAGACGGTGAAGGAACCCTGCGAATGCCTGAAAAAAGCCTATCAGCGGAAGCTGCGGGAAAAGATCGGACTGAACAGCGGGAAGGCGGAGACCTTCGAAACCTTTGACCTGAACGTGATTCCGGAAGAAAAAATCCCGGGACAGGAGTTTACCCAGCGGGAAATCATGCGGATGTACAAAGCCATCTGTGAAAAATGGGCCAATGAATATCCCGACGCCGCCTACCGGGACCTGGTGCTGAGCGGCGGTACGGGCCTGGGAAAGACATTCCTGCTGCGGGCCATGGCGGAGCGGCTGATTGAACGGGATCAGAATGTCCTGATCATCAGCGCCTACAGCATGAATGAAATCCTGCGGAAAAGCTATTTTGAACATGACGGCAGCGCCGCGGAACTGCAGGACATCGATATCCTGATGATCGATGACCTGGGCAGTGAGCCGATGATGCAGAATGTGACGGTTGAACAGCTGTTCAACCTGCTGAACGAACGTCAGAACAGGGGAAAGTCTACGGTGATTTCCACCAACCTGGACATGGCCAGGTTCCGGGAACGCTACACAGAACGGATTGCATCCCGGCTGCGGACAAGCCAGTGCAAGATTCTTTCCCTGATGGGAAAAGACATCCGGACCGGAGGAAGCCTGAAGGCATGAATATCCAGATCTACTGCGGGAAGAAAAACTTTGACGCCCAGAAAGCTGAACGCTGGTTCAAGGAAAGGAGAATTCCCTTCCAGAGCCTGGACCTGAAAAAGCATAAGCTGGGAGAACGGGAGATCAGGCTGATGCTTACGGCCATCGGTCCGGAAAAGCTGATTGACCTGGAAGACAAAAAAGTGAAGGAACATCCGGCCTGCTACTATGACCGGGCGGAGCTGCTGATTCCCGCGATCCAGGAGGCACCCTGGCTGCTGAAGCTGCCGATAGTGCGGAACGGAAACAAAATGACCCTGGGCTATCAGCCTGACGTATGGGAACAGTGGCAGCAGGGAGGCTGAAAAGGTGAAGATTCACGGACTGCAGAAAATGACACTGCTGGACTATCCGGGCAGGGTTGCCTGTACGATTTTTTTCGGGGGCTGCGATATGCGCTGCCCTTTTTGCCATAATGCGGAACTGCTGGACGGTACAGCACCGCCCGTCATGGAGGAAGAGGAGCTGCTGCTGTTCCTGAAGAAGCGGCAGGGACTGCTGGACGGCGTTGCCATTACAGGCGGGGAACCGCTGCTGCAGCCGGACATCGCCCGGTTCGCGGAAAAGGTAAGGGCACTGGGATATCCCATTAAACTGGATACGAACGGAACCCATCCGGACCGTCTGGAAGAGCTGATCCGGGGAGGACTGGTGCAGTATGTGGCCATGGATATCAAGAACAGCCCGGAGCGCTACGCGGAAACCGCGGGTGTCCCGGGACTGGACCTGGCCCCGGTCCGGGAAAGCGTGTCGATCCTGCTGGAGGGACGTACGGATTATGAATTCCGGACCACCACCATCGCTGAATTCCATGACGACGAAAGTTTTGAGAAGATCGGCCCGTGGATCAAAGGTGCCAGGCGGTATTTCCTGCAGCGGTTCACAGACCGGGATACGGTCCCCTTCGGCGGACTGCACGCGCCCACAGAGGAACAGATGCGCCGGTGGGCTGATATTGTTCGTCCATATGTTCCGAACGTGGAACTGCGGGGCGTTGACTGAAACGGGATACAAAACCCGGAACGGAAAGGAAAAAGAATCCCATGCTGATCGGAAACGGTATAATCTTCAACGGAAAAACATTTGAGAGGGACCTGTATGTCCGGCTGAAGGACGGTATGGTGGCAGAGACCGGAACAAATCTTACGCCGGAACAGGACGAGGAACAGATTGACCTGCAGGGAGATTACCTGCTGCCCGGATTTGTGGATGTGCATATCCACGCGTTCCGGGGAAGCGACACTATGCGGGGAGAAGCGGATATCAGGCGCATGAGCCGGGAACTGGCCGATGCCGGAACCGCCGCGTTCTGCCCCACCACCATGAGCGCCTCGGAAGCCGATACACAGCGTGTGATGGCAGACATCCGGAAGATTATGGCAGCGCCGGAGAAGGGCGCAAAGGTGCTGGGCGCGCATATGGAAGCCCCTTTCCTGAGCGAGGGAAAAGCGGGGGCTCAGATGAAAGAATACTTCCGTGATCCCGACTGGGACGCGCTGATCCGCATGGCGGGCGATCCATCCGCGGTGAAGCTGATCACCATGGCGCCGGAACGGCCCGGAAGCGAAGCTTTTATCCGGAAAGCAACGGAAGCCGGTATCCATGTTTCCGTCGGGCACACGGACGCTGACGCGGCCCGGGTGCACGAGGCTGCAGACTGGGGCGCGGACCACGTGACCCACACCTTCAATGCCCAGACCCCGATCCATCACCGGGAACCGGGCGTGCCGGGCGCCGCCCTGCCGGATGACCGGTATTACTGTGAGATGATCTGCGACGGGAAACACCTGCACGACGATATTGTGAAACTGCTGATCCGCTGCAAGGGCGCAGACAGGGCTGTTGCGATCACCGATGCCATGGAAGCTGCCGGGATGCCGGACGGGGAATACAGCCTGGGCGGCCAGAAAGTGATTGTACGGGAAGGCGCCGCAAGGCTTGAAAACGGAACGCTGGCAGGCTCCGTACTGACCATGCCCCGGGCCCTGGAAAACCTGATCCACCGGTACGAAGCAGATCCGGCAGCGGCCTGCGCCATGTGTACATCCACCCCGGCTGACTCCATCGGAGAAACCGCAGCGGGATACATGGTTCCCGGAAGTCCGGCCATCGTGACCCGGTGGTCAAAGGACTGGCGGATCAGGAGCGTAATTACGGATGAACAGGAAAGTTGCTATTTAAACGGCTGAATGATATAATCTCAACCGATAAAGTGAGGTGAGGACGGCATGCGGAGCATGACCGGCTGCGGAAGCGGAAAAGTCCAGCAGGACGGATGGGAAGTCACCATCGACCTGAAGACAGTAAACCATCGATTTTTGGATATCGGGATGAGACTCCCGCGGAACCTGACCTTCCTGGAACAGACAGTCAGGGACTGCATCAGCAAAAGAATCCGCCGGGGACACGCAGATATCTTTGTAACCGTCAAACGGACTGACGCGTCCTCCGCAAGCGTGGAATGCGATCCGGAACTGGCCTGCCTCTACGCGGATGCCGCGAAAAAGCTGGCTGAATCCACCGGGGTACAGAACGACCTGACCGTGAGCCTGCTGATGGGTATGGAAGGCGTGCTGACCCTGAACGAGGTGGAAATGGACGAAGAACTGGTTTCCGCCATCTGCGCCGAAGCAGTAAACATCGCGGCGGAACAGCTGGTTCAGATGCGGGAGCGGGAAGGCGCCAACCTGAAGGAAGACCTGAAGATTCACCTGGACGCGGCGGATGCCCTTAGAAAGGCGATCCTGGAACGGGCGCCCATGGTGGTGCTGGAATATAAGGAAAAGCTGGAAGCAAGGCTGAAGAACCTGCTGACAGATGCGGTGGAACCCCAGCGCCTTGCCCAGGAAACGGCGATCATTGCTGACCGGTGCGCCATAGACGAGGAACTGGCCCGGCTGGACAGCCATATCCGCCAGATGCGGAAGTACCTGGAAAGCAGGGATGAAATCGGCAAGAAGATGGATTTCCTGATCCAGGAAATGAACCGGGAAGCCAACACAATCGGCTCCAAAGCCTCCGACGCGGCCATTGCGCAGCATGTGGTGGACCTGAAGAGCGAGATTGAGAAAATGCGCGAACAGATCCAGAACGTGGAGTGACTGATATGAAACTGGTAAATATCGGTTATGGCAATATGCTGGCTTCGGAAAGACTGATCGCGGTGGTTTCCCCGGATGCGGCGCCGATCCGCAGGATGATCCAGGATGCCCGGGATACCGGACGGGTGATAGACGCGACCTGCGGCCACAAGACAAGGGCCGTGATCATCACAGATTCCGAACATGTTATTCTTTCACCGCTGCTGCCTGAGACAGTGGCGGCCCGAATCGATGACCGGAAAGGGATGGAGGAAGAGACATGAAAGAGACGAGAAAGGGTATGCTGCTGGTGATTTCCGGCCCCTCAGGCGCCGGAAAGGGGACACTGGTGGGCAAACTGCTGGAAAAGGACCCATCCTTCTGCTTCTCAGTGAGTGTGACAACCCGCGGACGCCGGGAAAATGAAATTGAAGATGTCCATTACCACTTTATTTCTGACGAGGAATATGATAAACTGCTCGGCGAGGACGCGTTTATCGAGCACGCGGAAGTCCACGGACACCGTTACGGCACACTGAAAAGCGAAGTGTACGAACGGATGGAGAAAGGACAGAACGTGCTGCTGGATATCGATCCCCAGGGGGCCCGGGCAGTTATGAGCAAGGAAAAGGACTGCGTCAGCGTCTTTATCCTTCCCCCCAGCTATCATGACCTGAAGGTCAGGCTGCATACCCGGAACACCGAGAACGAGGAAGAAATCCAGCGCAGGCTGAACAATGCCCGGGGAGAAATCAAACAGATGGGCTGTTACCGCTATCTGATTGTGAACGACGACCTGGAACTTGCCTTTTCCCAGCTGAGCGCCATTGTACGGGCTGAGAAACAGAATACGGTCCGGTATTTCCCCGAAATCGAAGAATAACCAGAACACCTGAGGAGGAAAAGAAATGTCTATTGTTGATCCGAGCGTACTTGAACTGCTGAACCACGCGGACAGCCGCTACACCCTGGTGGTGGAAGCCAGCAAGCGGGGCCGCGAAATCGTGAACGGCGCCCTGCCGATGATCGACGCGGAAGGAATGAAGCCGCTGAAGACGGCCGTTGAAGAGATCAACCGCGGATTGCTGACCTACGACAATCCGACCGAGCAGGAGGAGCAGAACTGATATGGATCTGACCGGCAGAGAGATCGTGCTGGGAGTGACGGGAGGCATTGCTGCGTATAAAAGCGCGCAGCTTGTCTCCCGTTTGCGTCATTCGGGGGCAAATGTCCATGTGATCATGACCAGGAACGCCACCGAATTTGTTACCCCGCTGACATTTCAGACACTCTCGGCGAACCAGGTGGTTACGGATACATTCCAGGCTCCGGAGTATTGGAACGTGGAACACGTTGCCCTGGCGAAACTGGCGGATATTTTTGTGATCGCGCCGGCCACGGCCAATATCCTGGCCAAAATGGCGGCAGGCATTGCGGATGATATGCTGTCCACCACGGTACTGGCCACAAAAGCACCCGTACTGGTTGCTCCCGCTATGAACACAGGCATGTGGACGGCGGCGGCCACCCGGGAGAACGTCGGGAAACTGGCGGAACGGGGCGTGCATTTCGTGGGTCCGGACAGCGGCATTCTTGCCTGCGGAGATGAAGGCGCGGGAAGAATGAGCGAACCGGAAGAAATCCTGGAAGCCATCGGGAAGATCCTGGACACCCGGAAGGACCTGGAGGGCCTGAAGGTCCTGGTGACCGCCGGCGCCACAAGGGAACGCATCGATCCGGTCCGTTTTATCACCAACGATTCCAGCGGAAAGATGGGTTTCGCCCTTGCGGAAGCGGCCCGGGACCGCGGAGCGGAAGTAACGGTTGTATACGGCAATGTGACCGCACAGGTGCCGGAACGGGTGAACCTGATCCATATTGAATCCGCCCTGGACCTGTATGAGGTGATAATACGGGAGACTCCTGTGCAGGACGTTATTATCCAGGCTGCGGCGGTAAGCGATTACCGGGTTGAAACAAAGAGCAGCACCAAGATCAAAAAGGAAGCCGGAAAAAACCTGACGCTTACGCTGGTGGAAAACCCGGATGTTTCCAAAGCAGTGGGCGGGATGAAAAAGGACGGACAGATCCTGGTGGGATTTGCCGCAGAAACCGATCACGTGCTGGACAACGCCAAAGCCAAGCTGAAGAAAAAGAACCTGGACATGATCGTGGCAAACGACGTGACAAAACCGGGCGCCGGTTTCAACGTGGACACGAATATCGCCACGCTGATTACGCAGGAGGGCACGGACGAACAGCCCATGCAGACAAAACGCCAGCTGGCGGACATTATCCTGGACAGAGTCCTGCAGCTGAGAAAATAACGAAGAACGGAAAACAGCCGCGGCAGAAAATGCCGCGGCTGTTTTGTACAGTGTTCAGTCCATCACAGTCTGGTCAAAGGGAAGGTCCAGCGCGTTGGACCCGTCATTCCAGAGACGGTCCAGGCCATAGAAGGCGCGCTCATCCCGATGAAACAGATGCACGATGATGTTACCGTAATCGAGTATCACCCAACGGCCCTCACGCCGTCCTTCACTCCTGCGCAGCGCTTCACCGTCCGCAGCCATGAATTCATCCACGGCATCCGCCAGGGAAGAAACCTGGGCAGCGGTACGGCCGGAAGCGATAATCATATGATCACACAGCACGGTGAGATGGGAAACGTTCAGGGCAACGATGTCCTGTGCCTTGCGGCCGTAGAGAAACTGGGCGATCCGAAGAACGGTTTCATTTTCCTGCATTGTTTTTCCTCCTGAATATTTATATTCGGGTCTCCGGTGAGACCGGCAGTTCAGTTATCAGCTGTTTCCGGAAGGCTTTTCAGCCAGCGGATGGTATTCCGGGTGCGGGGATGCAGAAACAGGCCCCGGGAGGTGACATATTCGGCGGTGCTCTCCAGCGAGAACAGCAGGGCGCGTTCCAGGGACTGCTCCGCCAGGGCGCGGATTTTTTCCAGCATGGGATAGCTCTGGCGCAGGGGCTCAATGGAATCCGCCAGGCAAACGCACATGGCCAGGCGGGACATGCCTTTATGACCGGTATTGTGGTACCGGATGGCTTCCAGGACTTCCGGATCCTTCATGCCGTACAGGGTTTCAGCCAGGGAGGCGCCCACAAGGGAATGAAGGAGGGCATCGTTTTCAAGGAATTTCGGATCGTCCGTCAGGGAACGGTCTTTGGCTATCCGGCGCATTTCCTTCAGCGGAAGGCACTTGGCACAGTCATGCAGGAGGCCGGCCTGCTCGGCTTTCAGGCTGTCAATGCCGTGGAGGCGGGCCAGGCGTTTGGCCTCGAACGCCACGCTGAGGGAATGGGCAAAGCGTTTCGGTTTCAGGGCGGAGAACAGGAGCTCCATCCATTCATCAATATGCTCCAGTCTTCCGGGTGCCCCGTAAAGGCCTTTGACCGTACAGAATTCCAGGACAGAAACATCAAGCCCTGCCGGATTTTCCCCAGCGGCCAGGGCACGGCGTATCTCTGTGGAAGAGACAGGGAGCGGACTGACAGGCAGGCTCATGAAACGGCCGCCCAGAGCGGTGAAACGGCGGACAGCTTCATCCACAGAGGCGTCATCCGCCTCCTGCTCCCGCCGGCAGATGACAAAGGTGCAGAGAGAGAGGACTTCCTCCCAGCGGTGCCAGCGGTCCAGGGTCAGCAGGGTGTCCGCCCCGATGAGGTAATACAGCGCGGCACCGGGATATGCCTTCTGAAGGGCATGGAGCGTGTCCACGGCATAGATGGTGCCGGAACGGTCCAGTTCCATCCTGTCCGGCCGGAGACGCTTATCCGCGGAACAGGCGGAGACGACCATTTTCCAGCGGTCTTCCGCAGAAGCGGCACAGGATTTGTGGGGCGGATCGCCGGAAGGTATCACCAATAACTGATCCAGCCAGCCGGCATCCAGCACTCCCAGCCCCATCCCGATATGCCCCCGGTGAACGGGATCAAAGGTGCCGCCGAGAATACCGATACACTGCTGCCTGGCCAAAGAGATTATCCTCCTGTAAACTGTCTTATCCATTATAATCGAAAACCGCAGGATAGGGAAGATGTTTTCCAAATAAATTTAGTGAAACGCTTGCTTTTTCAATTCTATCGTGATATTATACGGTGCGATGGCTTTTTAAGGATCCTAAGGGGAGGTGAACCGAGTTGCCGAATATCCAGTCCGCCAAGAAGCGCGTTAAGGTCAGCGAAAAAAAGAACCTTCGCAATCGTATTGTGAAGAGCGGAATGCGTACTTCCATCCGGAAGTTTGAAGCCGCCATCAGCGCTGACGCGAAGAATGCCAATGAGCAGCTGTCCGCGACTTCCGCAGTTATCGATAAGGCCGCATCCAAGGGCGTGCTCCATAAGAATGCCGCCAACAGGAAAAAGGCTCGTCTGGCCAAGCAGATGAACAAAGCTGCTGCCCAGTAAGCCGGAATATCGCGTGTGATAAACTCCCTTCCAGAAACGGAAGGGGTTTTTCCGTTTTACGGGGAATAAAATATCCGTGTGTATCGTCTATATGAGTGAATCCCCAAAGAGAGGAAGTGTTCAGACCATGGAGAAAATCCGGAAAATCCTTTGTCTGGCGGTAAGTATGATGATGATCCTGTGCTGTGCGGCCGCAGGGGCCGAGGAGCCTGCTGAAGGCGCGGAGCAGGGACTTGACGAACTCCGTCCGCTGATGGAGATGACCGATGTGAATGAAACGGAAGGCATGAGCCTGGAAGAAATGACAGACGCCTATACGGAAGCCGCCATGAGCGAGTATTTTGACAGCGTTACAGGCTTCAGCATGCAGTATCCTTCCGTCTTCCAGTTCAATGAGGGCAGCAGCGGAAACGCCGCAATTACCGAAGACGGAAAGGCATCCATGATTATCGACAACATGCCCAATCCCGGAACCCTGGATGAAAACGCCCTGATTGAAGCAATAAAAATGGAAATCCCGGACGCGGTGCCGCAGAAGAACGAACAGAACGGATGCCTGCGTTTTGACCGGGTAACAGACGGCGGGGAAACAGCCCAGACCGACCTGTATCTCCTGACCGAGAAAAGTTTCCACCATGTGACACTCCGCTATCCCGCGGCTGAGAAGGAAACCTACAGCGCCTACGCGGAGTACATGATCAACACCATGGGAACCAGCGGAACGGATCTTGGCTGAAGCCAAAGTGCAAACCGAAGGGAATGAAACATATGAAGACGATGAGTAAAAGAACAGCCCTGCTGACGGCGCTGGTTATGATCCTGGCAGCGGTCCTGCCCCTGGCAGCGGCGTCGGCTGACACGACAGCGGTTGTGAAGGGCGGCTGGCTGGTGCTCCGCTCCTCTCCGTCCTTTTCCGCCGAAATCCGTGCAAGCTATCCGACCGGAACGGTGGTCAGTATCACCAACCAGGTTGGTTCGTGGTATGCGGTGGTTACGCCGGACGGCCTGACCGGATATATGTACGGTGATTACCTGCAGATCCGGAGCAGCGGCGGGGGCGGCGGAAACATTTATTCCGACACCGTGGCCTACGTGACCAGCCGGAACGGACTGAGCGTCAGGCTGCGGAGCGGCCCCGGCAAGGGATATTCCATCCTGGCATCCTACTCCCCGGGCACGAAATGCACCGTGCTTTCCGCCGGCAAAAACTGGAGCAGGATCCAGATCGGCAAATATACCGGGTATATGATGACGGAATTCCTGACCACGGATTCCTCTGTCACGCCCAAGCCTGTACAGCCTGATTATTCCGGAGATACGGTATATGTTACCAGCCGGAACGGCCAGGGTGTAAACCTGAGGAGCGGTCCCAGCAAGGATTATCCCAGTATCGGCTTCTACAGCGTCGGTACATCCGCCACGATGATCCAGCGCGGAAGCACCTGGAGCTATATCCAGGTGGGCAACCGGTACGGTTATATGATGACCCAGTTCCTGACCTCCAGCAAGCAGGAAAGTCCCGTGGTTCCGTCCGGCGCCTCCCATGTAATCAGCGCCAACGGCAGAAGCGTAAACCTGCGTGTTATGCCTTCCACCAGCAGCGGGGTGATCAAATCCTTCCCGGTGGGAACCCGGCTGACCGTCATTACCCGGGGCACCTCCTGGTATTTTGTGCAGATCGGCGAGTATTACGGATACATGATGCGGCAGTTTATCTATGACAATGACGTGCTGACCACCTTCAACGAACCGATGACCATTGTGCATCCCTACGATGACCCCTTCGCCACAAAGACCGATCTGTGAAGCTTCAGCAGGTATTAATAATATTTTGCGCATATTTTACGGAAGTTAACAGAAACAAAAATTTACCGGTACACTCTTTCCAAGTGTACCGGTTTTTGGTATAATCTCCTCAAGAGACGGCGAAAACCGCCAATCAGAAAGGGGAATAATCCTATGAAGAAAATCCTTTCCATTTTGCTTGCCCTGACGCTGATCATGACGATGGGCCTGTCCGTTGCTTCTGCCGAAAAAGAGACCATCAAGGTCGGCATGGTTACGGACGTCGGCGGCGTGAATGACCAGAGCTTCAACCAGACTTCCTGGGAAGGCCTGCTGGCCCTGAACGCGGAAGATCCCTCCATCGAAGTTACCTATCTTGAGAGCAAGACTGACGCTGACTACCAGACCAACATCAACACCTTCATTGATGAAGGCTACGACCTGATCATCTGTGTGGGCTACATGCTGGCTGACGCAACCCGCCAGGCTGCTATCGACAATCCCGACCAGCTGTTCGCCATCATCGACGACTCCTCCAACGAAGACCTGCCCAACGTGGCATGCCTGATGTTCGCCCAGGAGCAGGCCTCCTACCTGGTGGGCCTGGTTGCCGGTTCCGTGACCCAGAGCAAGACTGTCGGTTATGTGCAGGGCATGGTTTCCGACCAGATGAACCTGTTCGGCATCGGCTACATCACGGGCGTCAAGGAAGCCTGCCCGGATGCCACCGTGCTGCAGTACAACGCCAACAACTTCGGTGACATCGCCGGCGGCAACACCGCTGCGAAAGACATGATCACCAAGGGCGCCGACGTGATCTATCACGCTGCCGGCGGCACCGGCATGGGCGTTATCACCGCCTGTGACGAAGCCGGTATCTGGGCTATCGGTGTTGATACCGACCAGAGCCCCCTGGCTCCCGATCATGTGATCACCTCCGCCATGAAGCGCGTGGACGTTGCCAGCCAGGACATCTCCAAGGCTGTGAAGGCTGAAGCTTTCGAAGCCGGTATCCATATGTACGACCTGTCCAACGGCGGCGTCGACCTGGCTCCCACCCGGACCCATATTCCGGAAGAAGTGCTGAAGGTTGTTGAAGACGCCAAGGCTGCGATCATCGCCGGTGAAAAGAGCGTTCCGAAGACCGTTGATGAGTGCCCCGAATTCACCCTGAAGTAATCGGCAGTGAAACACAGAGGCCTGCTTTCCCAAGGAAAGCAGGCCTCTTTTTTATATTCATTCATACCACGAACGCTTTTGACGCGCCCAGGCTGCGGGCGAGGGCCGCGTATTTTTCCGCTTCCTCCTGCTCTGTGATCCGGCTGCCGATGACAGACTGACAGCGTTCCCGGACCCCGAAGGGACGGTAACGGATGATTTTGTAATCACAGGCGTTTCCGATGCGGCCGGCCACATAGCGGACCGTTTCCTCATTTTCTTTCTCCCGGTCCGGAAAGACAACGGTGCGGACTTCCTGCAGCTTTCCGGCGGAAAGCAGGAAATCCAGGTTTTTCAGTACCTGATCCGGCGGAGAGGAGATGAGTTCACGGCTCCAGCCGGGTGCCACCGCCTTCACATCCAGCATGACACCGTCAGCACAGGACAGGATTTCCGGACTGCGTTCAAAATCGAATGAACCGTTGGAATCCAGGAGGCAGGTTTTCCCTTTTTCCCGGATAAGCGGGAAAAGTTCCAGCAGGAAATCCGTGTACAGGGTACACTCCCCGCCGGAAACCGTTACCCCGTCGATATAGGGCAGGGCACGGGCAATCTCCCCGAACACCTCCTCCACTGTCATCCAGCGTACCCGGGGCGAGGCATCACGGGGACAGGTCCGGATGCACGCGTCACACTGGACGCAGCGCTCCCTGTTCCAGACAACCTGATCCCCTGAAAGGGAAAGGGCGCCGGCAGGACAGCCGGCCACGCAGAGTCCGCAGGAGGAACAGAGGTGGATGGTTTCGGGGTTATGGCAGAAAAGACAGTTAAAGGAGCAGCCCTGGAAGAAAACGGCGGTCCTGTTTCCGGGACCGTCGACATTGGAAAACCAGATGATTTTATTGACCGGCGCTTTCTTCATGACGCTGAATCCTCCGATCCAGGGCATGGCCGCCATCCTGGGCGCCCATACCGAACAGGGTTACCTGGTTGAGGGACTGCTTTTTCGCACGGAGCTTTTCGATTTCACTCTTCTTGACCAGGTAACCGGTAACCCGGACCACATCGTTGTTTTCCAGATAGCCGGAGAAGTAGCGCAGGCCACGGGCCAGGGAACCCTTAATGATGGGCAGGATAGCTTCCGGTGTTTTGATGTAGGTCTCCTCAAATTTGAAGATATCGCCGGTGCCGGTGGGGAAATAGGGATGGAAGACCTGGTTGACCTCCAGCTGCTCCAGCATGGCGGGTTCCGCACCTACGGGAATCCGGGTGCCGGGGGAGTCATCCATGCCGTCGGTTTCAATACCGACCTGGGCATGGAGGCGGTAACGGTGGCCGCAGGCGTCACAATAGGGCGCCACATGGTCCGCCACGCGCTTCTCAATGGCATCCATAATCCGTTTCCCCAGTTCAGTGGCAGCCGGATCCATGCCGAAGCCGTGCTTTACATCCTGAATACCCAGCAGGCGGTTGCAGCATTCCGCAAGCCCCACCACCCCGAACATGCCGGTAAAATTCTCCAGCTTCACAAAGCCTTCCGTGACCAGGAAATTGGTTTTGAAGAAGGAGGATTCCTCCACAATGAATTTAACCCGCTTGTCCATGTATTCCAGCTGAAGGTCGATATACTTCGGAAGTTCCCGGCTGATGAAATCGTCCGGATCCTTCGCGTCCAGGGAGCATTCATAGAGGCGCATGCGGGGCAGGGTGAAACCGCCGCCGGCGATCATGAGGCCGTTGTAGCAGCTGGCAATGGCATAGCGCTCCCCCCATTCCCGGACAAACATCCGGTGATTGGCGAAGGAGGGTTTGGCGGTTTTCAGCATGCAGCGGACACAGGCGGCTGCGAAATCATCGCTGGTTTTCTCCGGATCGTACCGGAGCGTCAGGTTGGGAATGGCCAGCTGCATTTCCTCGGTGAGCTCCAGCAGGATGCGGCCGGTAACGGAATCCTCCGGGCCGATATCCGCATGGACGAAGGAATCCGTCTGGACCCGGTCAATATTCCGGAGGAAAAGGCGCAGGACCTTTTTCGCGTAATCCCGGTCCTCCTTCACAACAAAGGGTTCCAGCAGCTTGTCCAGGTCGCCCAGATAGACGGGGTAACCGGTGATGGATGGGACATGGCAGTAGAAGATCTCCAGGACGTTCACCGCTTCCAGCAGGTCTTTCGGCGGATCCAGTTTGAGGAAATCACAGCCTTTGGAGAAAAGAAGCTCATAATCCGGGCAGACATAGCGGGGACGGTAGGGCATAACGCCTTCATTGAGGTCACAGAGGGCCCCTTTTGCCTTGGCGGCATAATATTCGTCAGAATAACGCAGGGTGGTATCGGTGCTTTCTCCCAGGCGGGTCAGGGCAAGGAGCTGCTGACGGTAGGTCAGGGTGGGATCCTGGATAATTTTCAGGGCTTCGGACATGGTATTACCCCCTTTAAAACAAACAAAAGAAAAACAGTTACATTTCCGCCTCCATTTTAATGAAAGACGGAGAGTGTGTCAATCAGAAGCGGATGTGTCAAATGTTATCCTTTTGTAAATAAATAAACAGTTGACCGTCATCATAAAAATACTTAAAATAAACAGGAAAGAAAATCCCATACAAGTTCTATGCAATTCCAGAGGGAGGCGGATCTTTTGTCAAAAGAATATGTGGACATGAGCACGCCGGTCATTGAAATGCGGAATATTGTCCGGAAATTCGGCGATTTCGTTGCCAATGACGGGATCAACCTGACGGTTCATAAAGGAGAAATCCACGCGATCCTCGGAGAAAACGGCGCGGGAAAATCAACCCTGATGAATCAGCTGTACGGCCTGCTGAAGCCCACCTCCGGCGATATCCTGGTCAAGGGTAAAAAGATCGTGATGAACAACCCCAAGGATGCCATCGAAGCCGGTATCGGCATGGTGCATCAGCATTTCATGCTGGTGCAGCCCTTTACCGTGACTGAAAACATCGTGCTGGGAACGGAGCCGCTGAAAAAAGGCATCAGCCTGGACATGGCCACCGCCCGGAAAAACGTGGTGGAGCTGAGCGAACGCTACGGACTTTCCATTGACCCGGACGCGAAAATTGAGGATATCTCCGTCAGCATGCAGCAGCGGGTGGAAATCCTGAAGGCCCTGTACCGGGGCGCGGAAATCCTGATCCTGGACGAGCCCACCTCCTCCCTGACCCCCCAGGAGATCGTGGAACTGATCCAGATCATGCACAACCTGACCCGGGACGGGAAGAGCATTATCCTGATTACCCACAAACTGAAGGAAATCAAGGAATCTGCGGACTTCTGCACCATTATCCGGGCCGGTAAATACATTGACACCGTGGATGTGGACAATGTGACGGAAAGCGACCTGGCCAGCATGATGGTGGGCCGGAAGGTGACCTTCAATGTGGATAAGCCCCCCATGGAACCCGGGGAAATCATCCTGGACGTGAAGGACCTGCACGGCCTGGACTACCGCGGCGTTGAAATCCTGAAGGGACTGAGCCTGCAGGTGCACGCGGGCGAGATTGTGGGTATTGCCGGAATCGACGGAAACGGACAGACGGAGCTGGTGGAAATCCTGACCGGCCTGCGGAAGGCCACGGGCGGGGATGCCACGGTGCGGGGCGTCAGCATCTGCAACAAGAGCCCCCGGTTCGGATTTGAACACGGCGTTTCCAGTATTCCCGCGGACCGGCAGAAGCACGGCCTGCTGCTGGATTTCTCCATAGAGGACAACCTGATCCTGCAGAATTATGAGGCGGCTCCCTACGCGAAGCACAGCGTGCTCCAGCGGCCGCCGATTTTCCAGCATGCCACGGAATCCATCAAAAACTTTGATATCCGTCCCGCCAACAGCGAAAAACGCCCGGCCGGCACCCTGTCCGGCGGCAACCAGCAGAAGGTCATTATCGCCCGGGAAGTGCAGAATGACAAAGACCTGCTGATTGCGGTGAACCCGACCCGGGGCCTGGACGTGGGCGCCATCGAATACGTACATAACTATATTGTCCAGCAGCGGAACAAGGGCAAGGCAGTGCTCCTGGTTTCCTTTGAACTGGACGAGATCATGAGCCTGTCGGATGTGATTGACGTCATCTTCGACGGCAAGATCGTCAGTTCGCTGCCCGGGGACCAGGCCAATGAAAACGAACTGGGACTGATGATGGCAGGAGGTGGAAAGGCATGAAAAAGAAGATAGGCATCCTGGACCTGGTCTCAGAAAACAAATTTATCCAGATCCTGCTGTCGATCATCCTGGGCTTCGTGGTGGGCGCCGGGTTCCTGGCCATTATGGGCCTTTCCGTGGGCGCGGCTTACGGCCGCCTGCTGAACAGTGTTACCACGCTGAAGGGCTTCTCCTACGTGATCGTCTATTCCGTACCCTATATTGTGGCGGGCCTTTCCGTGGCCTTTTCCTTCAAAACCGGCGTATTCAAC
The DNA here is from genome assembly GCA_045111455.1 of Christensenellales bacterium. GTDB lineage: Bacteria > Bacillota > Clostridia > Christensenellales > Aristaeellaceae > Aristaeella. Next base: position 53,923 of record JBGUGL010000062.1, read on the forward strand.
ATCGGCGCGGAAGGCCAGTTTGTGGTGGGCTCCATGGCTGCCTGTGTTCTGAGTATCCTGGCGCCTGATATCCCGAAACCCATCCTGATCCCGCTGTGCTTCCTGGTGGCAGCCCTGGCAGGCGCCGTGTGGGGATGCATCGTGGCTGCCCTGAAAATCAAATGGGGCATCAACGAAGTGCTGAGCATGATCATGTTCAACTGGATCGCTTTCTACCTTTCGAACTTTATCGCCGGCATTCCCGCCATCCACAGTGAGGGGAGCGCGGAAGCCACAAGGAACATTTCAGCCAATGCCAGCATGCTGTTCTCCAAGGAATTCATCAAGAACAACGGCCTGGCGCCTACGGCCAACTGGGGAATCCTGGTGGCCATCGCACTGACGGTGATCATCTGGTTCATTATTGAAAAGACCACCCTGGGATATGAGCTGAAGGCAGTGGGTGTCAACCGCTTCGGCGCGGAATACGGCGGAATCAACGTGAACCGCTCCATCCTGACGGCTCTGGCCATCTCCGGCGCCATGGCCGGCCTGGCCGGCGCGCTGCAGCTGATGGGCATGGGAAGCCGGATCAGCGTATTCTCCTCCCAGGAAGGTTTCGGTTTCGCCGGTATCGTGGTAGCCCTGATCGGCTGTTCCAATCCCTTCGGCGTATTCATTGCCGGCATCTTCTACGGCGCTTTGATCTACGGCGGCAGCAAGCTGAACCTGGTGGGGGCACCGACCCAGCTGATCAGCGTAATTGTCGGCACGGTGGTGTTCTTCATTGCCATCTCGGTAATCTTCCGGTACCTGAAATCCTTTAAGAAGAAAAAACCTGCCGGAAAGGCCGGAAAGGAGGCGGGCGGTAAATGACAGATTTTATCAACAGCCTGGGCATCATCCTGTATGCCACCCTGGTGTATATGACCCCGCTGCTTTATGCGGCGCTGGGCTCCTGCTTTTCTGAAGTCTCCGGCGTGGTGAACATCGGTATTGAAGGCATGATGACAGCCGGCGCCTTTACAGGCACAGTGGTGGCCTATTTCACAGGGAATCCCTGGATCGGCTTCATCTGCGGCGGCCTGGCCGGCGCCCTGTTCGGCGCGCTGCATGCCCTGGCCACCGTAAAGCTCGGCGCGGACCAGACCATTGCCGGTACCGCCATCAATATGCTGGGACCCGGCATTGTGATCATGATTGCACGGGTGCTGTTCAATTCCACGGACACGATTCCGCTGACAGCCAGCCAGAAGATCCCGAAGCTGTTCACCGGCGCCTTTGACACCACAACAACCTTCGGGCGGTTCATGGACAACGTGTTTGCCAATTACGCCACGATCTACATCGTGTTTATCCTGACAGCCGTTGTGTGGTTCATTTTCTACAAAACGCGGTTTGGCCTGCGGCTCCGTGCCTGCGGCGAACATCCGAAGGCCTGTGAAACTTTGGGCATCAACGTGATCGGCATGCGGTTCACCTGCGTGACGGTTTCCGGATTCCTGGCCGGCCTGGGCGGCGCCTGTGTCACCATGGCCATTTCCACCCAGTTCCGTCCGATTTCCATCGTAGGACAGGGCTTCATTGCCATCGCGGCAGTAATCTTCGGCAAGTTCCGTCCCCACGGCGCCATGCTGGGCTGCATCCTGTTCGGATTCTGCTCCGGCCTGAAGGTGGTGCTGGGCGGTTCCGGCGGTGTGGATATGCAGCTGATTTCCATGATTCCCTATGTGGTGACGGTAATCGTGCTGATCCTGTTCGTCGGTAAATCCCACGTGCCGTCCGCCAGCGGCAAGCCCTACCTGAAAACCAAATAAACTGATTGTTTTCCGGCATCAGCCGGAGAAAACGAAGACGGAGTACCGGGGCAGGTACTCCGTTTCTTTTTTCCTGATTATCTTTTCAATCCGGCGATTTTAGGATATAATAAATTGGTTAAGCGATGGAGGTGAAACGATGAGCAATATCTGGTCAACAATCAGCGATATGCTGTGGAGCCTGACCCATCGTGTAGGATTCATCGACATCGTTGACATCCTGATCGTGGCAGTGATTATCTATGAACTGCTGCTGCTGACCAGGCATACACGGGGAAGCGCCCTGCTGAAGGGCCTGTTCCTGCTGTTCCTGATTGTGATACTGAGCAACATACTGGGACTGACAAGCCTGAACTGGCTGCTGCTGTCCGTGCTGCAGAACGGCGCCCTGGTGCTGATTATCCTTTTCCAGCCGGAACTGCGGAAAATGCTGGAGCATATGGGCCGGAGCAAGCTGATGAGCAAAAACAGCCGCCGCAGTCCCGTGGAAAACAGCACCCCGATCATTACAGAGATCATCCAGACCGTTGTGGACCTGAGCCGCAGGCGGGTAGGCGCGCTGATTGTTTTTGAAAGACAGACAGGCCTCCAGGACGTGATCGAAACCGGCACCCAGCTGAACGCCGATATTTCCGCCCCCCTGCTGGAGAATATCTTTGAACCGAATACTCCTCTGCATGACGGCGCCGTGGTAATCCGGGATGACCAGGTGATGGCTGCCGCCTGTATTCTGCCATTGGCTGAAGCCAGCGGCGTGAGCCGTGAGCTGGGCACCCGGCACCGGGCTGCAGTAGGGATTACCGAAAACACTGACGCGGCGGTGGTGGTGGTTTCCGAGGAAACCGGCATCGTCAGCTTTGCCTCTGAAGGCGTGCTGAAGCGGCCCTATACCATTGATGAGCTGAAGGAATTCCTGAACGGGTTCTACAGGTCCAATGCATCCGGCCTGACTTCACTCCTCCGGAAAGTGATCAGCAGGGGTACGGAGGGAAAAGCATGAGCGAGAAGAAGAAGAAAATCGACTGGGGCCATTACCTTAACCTGCTGCGCCGGGGCCTGCGTCACCTGTTCCTGCATAACGGCATCCTGAAGATTATCGCGGTACTGATCTCCGTGATCCTCTGGGCAGGCCTGATCTCCCAGGATGAGAACCTGACACGGGACAAGTACTTCCAGAACGTGCCTGTCAGCGTGACAGGCACGGAAGCCATGAAGAACAACCATTATATTGTGGTGTCCGACCTGGATGAAATCCTGAGCAACGTGAGCATGGTGGCAGAGGTGCCGCAGAAGCAGTATATGAACGCGGAAGCCTCCGCTTACAATGTCCGCCTGGACCTGAGCAAGATCAACGGCACAGGGGAGCAGGAGGTCCGGCTTCAGACGTCCAAATCCATGATTTACGGCTCTGTTACCTCCATCAATCCCAATCCGATCAAGGTCCAGGTTGAGGAATACAAGGTCCGGCAGACAGTACCCGTTTCCGCTCCCACGGAAGGAAGCATACCGGCCGGCTGGTACAAACCCCAGCTTTCCATCAACCCCACGGTGGTTACCGTGAGCGGACCGGCCTCCCTGGTACAGGACATCAATAAGGCTGAAGCCAAAATTGACCTGGATAAAATCGACTGGAAGGAAGGCACCTATACCGACAGCTTCGAACTGACGCTGAAGAACAGGGCCGGGGAGGAAGTCAGCAGCCCGCTGCTGACCATTACCAGTTCCTCCATCGTGATCGACAGCGCCCTGATTGACCTGACGCTGCTGCCCTGCCAGGAATTCGCGACCAATGATCTGATCAATGTTACGGGATCCCCGGCGCCCGGCTACAAGGTTGCCCGTGTGGATATCAGCCCCGAAACCATCACAGTGGCAGCCAAACAGGAAATACTGGACCAGATGAACGGCCTTTCGCTGGAACGCAGCACGGTAAACGTGGACAACTTCAAGGAATCCACGATGCTGCAGCTGAAGGTGCTCAAGCCCTCCAGCGACGCGATTGTTTCCAATGAGACGGTTACCGTCTCCGTGGAAATCGTGCCGGAAGAACTGTAAGGAGCAACTGATGGGCAGTTTTGCTAACACACTGTTCACCATACTGCTCGGATGGCTGCAGGGAGCAGTCTCAGCGGTATGGTCCGCATTTACAAGTGAAAAAGGAAACGGTTTCCTGACCTGGATCGGTGATCACTGGATCCTGCTTGCGGGTATCCTGTGCATCATCGGCCTTGCTGCTGACCTGGGCGTGTACCTGATGCGCTGGAAACCGCTCAAGGTATGGAAAAGCTTTCTGTTCCGGAACCGGGATGAGGAAGGGGAGCCGGAAGTCCGGAGAAAACCCGCACCGGCGCCCAAAGCCTATCAGCGGACTTTCAGCCGCCCGGCTGAAGAGACTGTTCCTGAACCGGCGGCTGAAAAAAGACAGGAACGGTACGAAGCGCCTGACCTTTCCCAATGGGAAGAGGAACCGTCTGCAGAACAACCGGAAATCCATGAACAGCCTGCCATGGTTACCGGCGTAGGATATGTGGTTCCTGCGGACAGTCCATACCGGAGACCGGCGGTAAAACCCGAACCGGTCCGGCAGGAGCCTCCGCAAACGGACCGGGGATTCCGGCACAGCGGCGCGCAGGCTGACCGGCGTCCCGGGAATATACAAGGAGCGGTTTCCGCGGAGAACGTCCGGAACCCGGTTCCTGTGCAGGAAGAACCCTCTTCTCCCAGGGAAATCCGCCGGCAGGAAGAACCAATCCGCAATGACACGGCAGAAAAGCCAGAACCAATACAGGCCCGGGCAAAACGCCGCAGGCGCCTGAACGTGAGTGACCTGTTCTCAAGCCCGGAGGAGGAACTGCAGGAGTTTGACGCGCCCCAGGACATTATCGACCGGAACAAAGCCTACAGGGAACCAGTATATCCGCGGGGATGGAAACAGAATGGGGATAATCAGCATGAATGATCTGATCCGGGACGCACAGTACCTGGTGATTACCGGCAATTACGGCAGCGGCAAAACGGAGTTGGCCCTGAACCTGGCCCTGCAGTTTTCACAAGAATACCGGACAACGCTGGTGGACCTGGACATTGTGAATCCTTATTTCCGCAGCGGTGAAAAGGCCGAAGAAATGAAGCAGGCCGGCGTACGGATGCTGATGCCCACCTATGCCATGACCACTGTGGATATTCCTGCGCTGCCTGCGGAAATCCAGAGCGTATTTGAAGTACCCTCGGACCGGGTCATCTTTGACGTGGGCGGGGACGATACCGGCGCCGCAGCGCTGGGACGGTACTATCCGTCCTTCATGGCCAGGCGGGACCGGACAAAAGTGATGTTTGTGGTGAACTGTATGCGGCCGCTGACCATGGAAACCGCAGACATCATCGACCTGGCAGACCGCGTACAGAACCGGGGAAGACTGAAGATTGACCTGCTGATCAACAACACGAACCTGGCAGACCAGACTGAGCCGGCCATGGTGGAGGCAGGGGAAAAGACCGTGCTTGCCTGCGCGGAAAAAATGGGCATTTCCCGGGTTGTCACGGCGGGAATGCCGGACGTGCTGGCAAAATGCTGCCTCAGGACACCGACAATGACCGTGAGACGCTACATGGCGCCGGAATGGATGGTTCAGGATGAATGAACAACTGCATGAAGCCTTTGTAAACAGAATGCGGGAACAGCTCGGAGACGGGCTGACCGCATTTTTACATGCCCTGGACGAGCTGCCCCTGCGTGGAATCAGGCTGAATCCGATGAAAAAGACCCCGGGGGCTGAATGTTATACCCGGCAGGAAAAGATTCCGTGGCAACCGGATGCATATTATCTGCCGGCAGAAACGGAAGCAGGGAGCTCCATCCTGCATGAGCTGGGCGCCTGGTATATCCAGGAGCCCGGAGCCATGATGCCGGCGGCCGTGCTGAATGCCCGGCCCGGGGAGACAATCCTGGACCTGTGCGCAGCGCCGGGAGGCAAATCCACCCAGATCGGCCTGGCCATGGCCGGGGAAGGCCTGCTGGTCTGCAATGAACCCGTACCGAAGAGGGCGCAGATCCTGAGCCGGAATATTGAGCGGATGGGACTGCCCAATACCGTGGTAACCTGCGCCATGCCGGAACAGCTTGCCCGGAAATGGCCGGAAGGATTTGACGCGGTGATGGTGGACGCCCCCTGTTCCGGGGAAGGCATGTTCCGCAGGGATCCGGCCACCCGGAATGAGTGGACGCCGGAAAAGGCGGAAGGCTGCGCAGCCCGGCAGCGGGAAATCCTGCGGGAAGCCGCAGCCCTGGTAAAGCCCGGCGGAAGGCTGGTATATTCCACCTGCACCTACAATCCGGAAGAAAATGAGCGGAATGCCGCCTGGTTCACAGAAGCGTTTCCCGAATTCAGCCCGGAAGCATTTTCGCTGCCCGGCATCAGCGCGCCGGAAGGGAAGTTTACCTGTTATCCGCATCTGCTGAAGGCGGAAGGACAGTTTGCCGCCCTGTTCAGGAAGCAGGGCACAGGCAGCGCGCGCCTGCCTGAGGACAGCTCCCTGAAACGCCCCGCAAAAGCGGACAGCACTTTGTTTGCAAAAACATTTCCTTATCTTCCCGAACCCACAGATCAGTCAGGAAATATCCTGGTCCGTATACCGTTCCTGCCCGACCTGCAGGGGATCCGGACGCTGCGGATCGGCCTGCATCTGGGAGAGATCCGCGGAAAAACCGCAATTCCGGATCACGCGGCTGCATTGTGTTTCTGCCCGCCGGACGCTCCGGTTACAGAACTGACGGGAGAACAGGTCCTGAAATACGCTGCGGGGGAGACTGTCCCCGGAGACACCGCGGGCTGGACCCTTTTGCAGTACAAGGGCCTTGCGGCCGGATGGGGAAAGGGAAGCGACGGGATCATCAAAAACCACTATCCGAAGGGCCTGAGAAGTATACGGTATACAATGTGAAAAATGGTCATTTTCATGATAAACCGGATTGAAAACGTTACCGAAATCATATATAATGATCTCAAACAAAACACCGCAAGGTGGAATTCAATAACAGGAGGGTTTCCCTATGAAGAGATTGTTTGCTATTCTTTTGGCCCTGACGATGGTGTTCGGCCTGATGAGCTTTGCAAGCGCAGATGACTACACAATCCGTATCTACAGCAACTCCAACTCCACAGAACGGACCACCTGGCTGATTGAAGCGGCCAAGGCTGCCGGATTCAATATCTCCATTGATGACAACTCCGTCATCTCCGGTGATACCGCGGCTGTGCAGGCAGCGAATGAGAACAAGGACGGAGACCTGATCTTCGGCCTGAATGAGGTCCGCTGGTCCCAGCTGGTGAACGGCCAGTATGAAAATCTGAAGGTCATGGACTGGACTCCTACCTGGGCAGACAAAGTCGGCGAATACAAGTTCGACGGAAAGGCTTACGGTCTGGTAATCCAGAACATCCTGATGCTGTACCGGAACGATGAATTCGGCACAAACGGAGCGGAACTGAAACTCGACCACTGGGCAGATCTGGTGAACTCCGGCTACAAATGGTACCGGCAGGGCAAGGTTGGCGGCACCACCAACATGAACATTAACAATGCCATGCTGTATTCCTTCACTGATCCGGCATCCCCGGCAGGCGGCATTTCCATCGACGGCTGGAAGACCCTGTGGAAGTACTGCGCCAACGGCGAGAACACCGGTGACAAATACGGCCTGGAGCCGCTGATCCGCGGTGATGTTCAGGTTTCCACCTTCTACTCTTCCTCCCTGTACGGCGAAATTACCGCCACGGGTGAGAATCCCGCTTATGAACATCCGCTGAAGGGCGTTCCGGTAGGCGAGAACTGGGGCCTGGCGGACATCGCAGACGGCACCTACTATATTGCAGAGTATATCGGTGTGCTGGACCGGGAAGGCCGCAGCGAAGCAGAAACTGAAACCGTGAAGGCTTTCGCGGAGTGGTTCGGTTCCGCCGCCACACAGATCGCATGGTCCGATGCTTTCGACTCCTATCCCTGCAACCAGGATGCGGTCAGCGAACTGTATGACGAAGTTCCTCCGATCTATGCCATCAAGAACTGCTCCCTGACCAAGGTGGAAGGCACCGATATGACTTATGCCGAATATGTAGGCGCCCATTCCTCTGAATGGACCAATATCATGACCAACCTGGGCTTCTACTGGGCAGACAACGCGAATGCTCCGGCTGAACCTGACTGGGACAATCTTGACTGGGCTACCCTGACGCAGAAACAGGAGTAATCAACCTGCAATTTAGGGCGAGTCCTGGATGGACTCGCCCCCTTTTATATGGAGCCGGGATCCGCACGAGGATGCCGATCTGCCAGGAAAAAAGCTGATGAAAAAGGAGCGTTCCGGCCATGATCAATCTGTCTGATATTGTAGTGAAATTCGGCGATTTTGAAGCACTGCACAGTATCAATGTGCATGTGAAGGAAGGGGAGTTCTTCACTTTCCTCGGGCCGTCCGGATGCGGCAAAACCACAACACTGAGAACAATCACCGGATTCATTGAACCGGTGAGCGGCTCCGTTTCCATGCAGGGGAAGGATATCACCCATGTGCCGATCGAAAAACGCAATATCGGCATTGTATTCCAAAGCTACGCGCTTTTCCCCACCATGACCGTGCGGGATAACATTGCCTTTGGCCTGAAGATCAAAAAGATGAAGAAGGAAGAGATTGACCGGAAGGTTAATGAAATCGCGCGGAAAGTGGATCTGACGGATGAGCAGCTGGCCAAGGCTGTATCACAGCTTTCCGGCGGACAGCAGCAGCGCGTGGCCATCGCGCGGGCGCTGGTGACGGAACCGGCGATTATCTGTATGGATGAACCGCTTTCCAACCTGGACGCCAAATTACGGGTCAACCTGCGCAACGAGCTGAAAAAGATGCAGCGGGAATTCGGCATTACAACCATCTATGTGACCCATGACCAGGAAGAGGCACTGACCCTTTCAGACCGGATCGCGGTTTTCAACAAAGGATATATTGAACAGATCGGCACGCCCAATGAAGTGTACAACCATTCTGAAACGGAGTTTGTAGCAAACTTCATCGGTGATATAAACCGGCTGCAGGAAGAAATCGTGAATGCCATGGGCCTGCCGTCCGATAAGGTGCATTATATCCGTCTGGAACGGATCGGCGTGCGGGCAGCCGGCACCGGGGAGGCAGGAGAGAAGAAAGAAGGAAAGGCTGCCTCATTCCAGGGTGTGATTGAATCCCAGGAATACTACGGACTTTTTATAAAGTACACGATCAAGGCAGCGGGACAGACCCTGAAAGTAGTGGAAAAGAATGACGGTATCAATATATATGAACCCGGTGATTCAGTCATCCTGCGGATCGATCCGGCGGATGTCATGAGTTACTGAAAGGGGTGAGCATATGCAGGCTCCGACCATCGGAAAGCAAAAATACGGCCTGGGGAAGCTCTGGGGCATCTTCGGCGGGGTTCTTTTCGCTTATCTGTTCCTGGGCTTCATGGTCATTCCGTGCTTCAATACGCTGACTTCCATCTTCCGGGAGACAGATGCAGCAGGCAATGCGGATCCATTTGCGGTCATCCGGTTCTTTTTTGCCGGAAATATGCCGCTGTTCCTGCTGAATTCCATAAAGCTGGCAGTCTGCCTCGTGATTACAGTGAACGTGGTGGGTATCTCCATTGTGCTGCTGACGGAGTACTTTGATATCAAAGGCGCCAAACTCCTGCGCATGGGATATATGACGACACTGATTTACTCCGGTGTTGCACTGGTTACAGGATATCAGTTCCTGTATGATCCAAACGGACTGATGACCAAATGGCTGGCGGATATTTTCCCGGGGATGAACAAACAATGGTTCACAGGTTTCAATGCGGTGCTGTTCACCATGACTTTTGCCTGTACATCGAATCATGCGCTGTTTCTGCGCAACGCGATCCGCGGTATTGACTACAATACAGTGGAAGCGGCACGGAACCTCGGCGCGAAACCCTTCAAGGTTCTGCTGCGCGTGGTTATGCCTACACTGCTGCCCACGCTGTTCTCCCTGACAGTCATGACATTCATTACCGGCCTGTGTGCCATGTCAGCCCCCACACTGCTGGGATACAATTCCATTAATCCGGAAATCGTCAGACTGGCGGGATCCTCAGTTGCAGATGAGAGTTTCCCGCAGGCCCGGGCAGCACTGCTGTCCGTGATTCTGGCCATGTGCACGATCACACTGCTGCTGGTACTGAACCATTACGAGCGAAAAGGTCATTACCTTTCTGTGAGCAAAACCAAGGCGAAACTGGTGAAGCAAAAGATTCAGAATCCGGTGGCCAATGTACTGGCCCATCTTTATGCCTATGTCCTGTTTGTCATTTACATGACACCGGTGGTCATGATTATTGTTTTCTCCTTCCAGAACTGGGGCAACGTCCGGAACAAGGTACTGGATATGTCATCCTGGACGCTTTCCAACTATTTCGGCAACCAGGATTATATTTACCAGAACTGGAAAGGGAAGGAAATGATCAGCAAAGGCGCCATTTCGGGTGTTTTCGGGAATGAGAAAACCCTGGGCGGCATCCGGCTGAGTTTCATCATGTCCGCTGTGGCAGCGGCACTGGCCTGCGTGATTGTTGTCATCGCAGTGAACTATATTTTCAAACACAAGAAACAAAAGCGCGGGAGGCTGGTGGAAGCCTGCATGCTTTTTCCCTGGCTGCTGCCCACGATCCTGATCTGCTATTCCTACCGTACTTTCTTCAACGGAAACGTCTTCTATGTGTTCGGACAAAACCTGTATATGAAGGAAAATGTCAGGATACTGATCGTGCTGGCTTATATGGTGGTCAAACTGCCTTTCGCGGTGCGGATGATCAAGGCGGCATTCTATGCCATTGACGAAGAGCTGGAGGACGCAGCCAGAAACCTCGGAGCGAGCCAGGCGGTGACTTTCCTGAAGGTGAAGCTGCCGATTGTGCTGCCCAGCGTACTGGCGGTATTCGCGCTGAACTTCAATGCGCTCTTCTCGGAATACGACATGGGCGCCACCTTCAAGAAAGCGGAAGGCACTACATATGCTATGGTCATCCAGAGTATGTGCGAGGATGAAGGACGCAACAATGTGAATATGAATGCATCCGGACGGCGGTGCGCCTCCACGGTGTTTATTATGATTATTTCCGGGCTGATCCTGTACCTGGTATACGGAGTAGGCGCACGGGATCTTGGCGAGCGGCTGGCCCTTCGGGAAAAACGGAGGAAACGGCTGGCAAAAATCAGAGGAAAGTTGGGCATTGCCCGCGCAGAAGCGGAGAGCCTGCCCTCAGAAGACAAGGGAGCACAGAAATGATCCGTAATATCGTATTTGATATGGGGCAGGTTATCCTGCGGTTTGATCCTGCATTCTTTATCGACAGGGAAGGAATCACCGATCCGGATGACCGGAAACTGATCCTGAATGAACTGTTCCTTTCCGTGGAATGGGCGCAGATGGATGCGGGCACCCTGACGGAGGAAACTGCCGAGCCCGGCATCCTGGCCCGCTTTCCGGAGCGTCTTCGGGAGACGGTACGTGAGCTGCTTTACAATTGGGCATACCCCCGGGATATGGTGCCGGGAATGGAGGAGCTGGTGCAGCAGCTGAAAGAAGCAGGGTATCCGGTTTACCTACTGAGCAACGCCAGCGCGGCCCATCATGATTACTGGCCGACAGTTCCGGTGAGCAGCCTGTTTGACGGTAAACTTATCTCCTGCGATGTGAAAACGGTCAAGCCCTGTCCCCGGATTTATGAACTGTTTACGGAGAAATTCGGGCTAAAGCCCGAAGAATGCCTGTTTACAGACGATTCAACGGCCAATGTGGCCGCGGCCATCGCATGCGGCTGGAAGGGGATTGTTTTCCACGGCGATGCGGAAGAACTGAAAGCTAAAATGAGGGCGATGGGTGTCCGGATCTGAGAAATACCCTGAAGATCCTTAAAAACAATGAAGTCAGGCAAAGAAAATGCTTGACTTCATTTGCTGTTTGACGTAAAATAGCGGTTGGCAATCAATAGCTCCGCTAGCCCCGGTAGCCATTGACAAAGATCCGGACATGCGACCATCATGGACGGAAAACACTTCAACCATCAACCCAAGGAGGAAGTACTTTGAAGACATTTATTCCTAAGGCTGCTGACATCGACCGCAAATGGTACGTTGTCGACGCGGACGGGATGGTTCTGGGACGTCTGGCGAGCCAGGTTGCGAACATCCTTCGCGGCAAGAATAAGCCGATCTATACCCCCAACATGGATACCGGAGACTATGTGATTATCATCAACGCTTCCAAGGCTGTGCTGACCGGAAAAAAGCTGGATCAGAAGATCTACTATCATCACAGCGGATATGCCGGCGGCCTGAAAGAGACCAAGTACCGCAAACTGATGGCTGAGAAGCCCGAGTTTGCTGTGCGCCGTGCTGTCGTGGGCATGCTGCCCAAGGGACCGCTGGGACGCCAGATGGCCAAGAAGCTTAAGGTTTATGCCGGTGCCGAGCACGAGCAGGCTGCTCAGAAGCCTGAAGTGCTGGACCTGAAGTGACGCGGAAAGGAGTAACAGAGAATGGCTAAGGTAGAATACAGTGCAGTTGGCCGCCGTAAAAAGGCCGTTGCCCGCGTCCGTCTGGTTGCCGGTGATGGCAAAATCACGATCAACAAGCGTGATATCGACAACTATTTCGGTCTCGAGACCCTGAAGATGACTGTCCGTCAGCCCCTGACCCTGACCAACACCGGAAACTTTGACGTGTTCGTCAATGTGAACGGCGGCGGTCTGACCGGCCAGGCCGGTGCGATCCGTCACGGTATCAGCCGGGCCCTGTGCAAGGCTGATCCGGAACTGCGCGCAGCCCTGAAGAAGACCGGTCTGCTGACCCGCGATCCTCGTATGAAGGAGCGCAAGAAGTACGGTCTGAAGGCAGCCCGCCGGGCTCCCCAGTTCAGCAAGCGCTGATCTTACGATCGATCTTACGATCCCTGTATCAGAAGATACGGGGATCATTTTTTTGAGTCAACCGCTTGAAAGCAGCGAGTACGGAAGATATAATATTTCTGCAATACAACTTTTTACGGAGGTTCAGAGATGAATCAGTGGAAGAATCTTGACGAGCTTTCCTCCTGGCAGAAAGCTGCAGGGAACCGGAAAGTCGATCTTACAAAGGTTATGGCCGGCAGCGAAGGCGCTGAAAGGGTACGGAAGTACCTTGTTCCCATGGCGGGCGGACTTTGCTATTCCTATGCGGCGAAGCAGGTGGACGATGATATACTGAAGAGCCTGTGCGAAGCGGCAGAGGAAGCGCAGCTGGTTTCCAAGTTTGAGGAGCTTTACAACGGCGCCATGATCAACACCGGCGAAAAGCGGCTGGTGCTGCATCACCTGACCCGCGGACAGCTGGGCGGAACCGTGACCGCGGACGGACAGGACAAGCGCGCCTTCTACACGGAACAGCAGGCAAAGATTGCTGAATTTGCCGGAAAAGTCCATAAGGGTGAAATCCTGAACGAAAAAGGTGAAAAATACACCACTGTGGTGCAGATCGGCATCGGCGGCAGCGACCTGGGCCCCCGGGCCATGTACCTGGCACTGGAAAACTGGGCCCGGAAGAACAACACCTTCAAAATGGAAGCGAAGTTTATCAGCAATGTGGACCCGGATGACGCGGCTGCGGTACTTGCGTCCGTGGATCCCGCGAAAACCATTTTTATCCTGGTGTCCAAATCCGGTACCACACTGGAAACCCTGACCAACGAAGCGTTCGTCAAAGACGCTCTGGAAAAAGCCGGCCTGGATGTTTCCCGGCACATGATTGCTGTAACCAGCGCCACTTCTCCGCTGGCCGGAAACAGCGATTATATGGCAGCCTTCTTCATGGATGACTATATCGGCGGACGGTATTCCTCCACCTCTTCCGTTGGCGGCGCGGTGCTGTCCCTGGCGTTCGGTCCGGAAATCTTTGCCCGGTTCCTGCAGGGGGCGGCTGAAGCGGACAAACTGGCTGCCGGCAAGGATCCCTTGAAGAACGCTGCTCTGCTGGACGCACTGATCGGCGTTTATGAGCGGAATATACTGGGATATCCGGCCACGGCCGTTCTGCCTTATTCCCAGGCTCTGAGTCGTTTCCCGGCACATCTTCAGCAGCTGGACATGGAATCCAACGGCAAGAGCGTGAACCGGCGCGGTGAACCGGTGAACTATCCCACAGGCCCCATCATTTTCGGTGAACCCGGCACCAACGGCCAGCATTCCTTCTATCAGCTGCTCCACCAGGGCACGGATATCATTCCGCTGCAGTTCATCGGCTTTACCGACAGCCAGGCGGAAACGGATGTGACTATCCAGGGTTCCACCAGCCAGCAGAAGCTGTGCGCCAATGTGGCCGCGCAGATTATGGCTTTTGCCTGCGGCAAGCAGGATGACAACCGGAACAAGAACTTTGAGGGAAACAGGCCCTCCAGCATCATTATCGGCAAAAAGCTGACGCCTGAAGCGCTGGGCGCCCTGCTGTCCCATTTTGAAAACAAGGTCATGTTCCAGGGCTTCCTGTGGAACCTGAACAGTTTTGACCAGGAAGGCGTTCAGCTGGGCAAGGTGCTGGCAAAGCGCGTCCTGGCCCATGATACTGACGGCGCCCTGAAGGCCTACAGTGATATGCTGAATATCTGAAGCAAAGCAATATAAAAACACGGCCCCGGAAATCCGGGACCGTGTTTTTATGCGTGTATGGTATGGAAAGCAGCAGCCCTCCCAAGCCGGTTCATTACAGCCAGACCGACGCCTTCCGGGGGAAGAACCTCACTGAAGACCACTTCCATATGCTCTTCATCCAGCCTGCGCAGGATATCGAACAGCCTGTGGGCTGTTTCAGAGGGCGAAGCAGCAGAACCGATGTCATGCGGATTGCATTCCGCAAGCAGCTGCAGATGTTCGGAAAAACAGAGTACACAGCATTTCCGTCCCAGGCCTGTCTGCTCATGATAAAGCTTCTCCAGGAGGGGAACCACCCGTTCCTCCGGACCGTCCACCAGGGTGACAGAGGCTTCCGGGGAATAATGCTTATAGCGCATACCGGGAGAAAGGGCTTTTTCATCCTTGCGGAGGGGACGCAGGACACTGCCGGCAACCTGTACTTCACATCCAAGCACCTGTTCAATCATCTCTTTGGTAATACCGCCGGGACGCAGGATCACCGGATCGCCGTGGCACAGATCCAGCACGGTGGATTCGAGACCCACATCGCACATACCGCCGTCAATAATCAGAGGGATTTTTCCGTCCATATCCTCCAGGACATGGGCGGCAGTGGTGGGACTGGGACGTCCGGAACTGTTGGCGGAAGGGGCAGCTATTGGCAGATTGCAGGCCTGCAGCATCGCCCGGGCCACCGGATGGGAGGGCATCCGAACCGCTACTGTGGGAAGACCGGCAGTGACTTCGGAAGGAATCAGGGGTTTTCTTTCACACAGGAGGGTCAGGGGACCGGGCCAGAAAGCGTCCATGAGAGGAAGCGCTTTTTCAGGTACAGTGCAGAGCGGTTCCAGCTGGGCGCGGTCATGGATATGGACAATCAGGGGATTGTCCGCGGGACGGCCTTTGGCAGTGAAAATGGAAAGGACCGCATCCGCGTCCAGAGCATTGGCGCCCAGACCGTATACGGTTTCGGTGGGAAAGGCCACAAGACCGCCGTTTTTCAGGATTTCAGCAGCCAAGTCATAGGTTTCCGAACAGGCGGAAAGAAGCTGGGTTTTCATTGAATATCACTTCCGGATCTTTCATTCATTCTCTCGGTTTTTTCCGCCAGACGCAGGGCATCGATGAAGGGGGCGAGATCCCCGTTCATCACATTGGCGGTACGGTTTACGGTCAGGTTTATGCGGTGATCCACCACATAATCATGATTGAAATAATAGGTACGGATCCGGTCACTGCGTTCACCCCAGCGGATCTGGCTTTTCCGGTTTTCCGCCCGGGCAGATTCACGTTCCTGCAGGAGCCGGTCCCAGAGCCGGGAACGGAGCACACGCAGGGCTTTGGCCTTGTTTTCCAGCTGGCTGCGTTCGTCCTGGCAGGTAACCACCAGGCCGGAAGGCAGATGGGTAATCCGTACGGCGCTGTCTGTGGTATTTACGCCCTGGCCCCCGTGGCCGGAGGCATGGAACACATCAATGCGGAGATCGGCCGGATCGATGTTCAGTTCCGGCTCCTCCGCTTCGGGAAATACAGCCACGGTGACTGTGGAAGTATGAATACGTCCGCCGCTTTCCGTGACAGGAACCCTTTTGACGCAATGGACGCCGCTCTCAAACTTCATCCGGGCAAAGGCTTCACTGCCTGTGATCATCACGAGGGCTTCATTGACTCCGCCCAGGTCAGTATCACTGAGGGAAAGGACTGATGCCTGCAGCTGATTGCGGTCCGCATATTTCAGGTACATCCGGAGCAGGTCCCCGGCAAAAAGGGCCGCCTCTTCACCGCCGACGCCTGCACGGATCTCCATGATGGTGTTCCGGTGATCCAGCGGATCCGGGGGAACCAGGAGAAGCTTCAGTTCATCCGTAAGCGCCTGCTTCCTGGCAAGGAGTTCGGCAATTTCCTTTTCCGCTTCAGCGGAGAAATCGGGATCGGAAAGCAGTTCCCCGGTATCTTTGATTGCAGATTCAACGGAATTGTATTCATCATAAGTCCTGACCAGGGGTTCCAGGGAGGATAGCTCTTTCAGATAAGCCTGATAACGCGGATAATCCTGAATGATTTCAGGCTGGGCGATGGCTTCCGAGAGCTCCCGGAAACGATCGGTCAGGGCATCAAGCTTCTTGAACATACATCCTCCCTCAGGGTCTGACGGCGAGAATCATACGCTGGATTCCCGCGTAATCTTTTCTGATCCGGATCCCGGTATATCCGCAGGCGGACAGCAGGGAAGATACCGGCTCCGCCTCATGGATTCCAAGCTCCATCAGGAGCAGGCCGCCCGGCGCAAGGACAGAACGTGCACCGGATGCAATCCGGCGGTAAACATCGCAGCCGTCCATACCGCCGTCCAGGGCCAGGCGGGGTTCCCGAAGCACCTCCGGCTGCAGGGAATCACAGTCTCCGGCAGGGATATAGGGCGGGTTGGAAAGAACCAGGTCGAAGGATTCCTCCGGAAAACCATCCAGAAGATCTCCCCGGTGAAAACAGACATCCAGGGAAAGGGCTTCAGCGTTTTGGGATGCAACAGCCAGGGCATCGGCGGAAATGTCAGCAAGGGTCACCCTGGCATCGGGATATTCCGCTTTCACCGTCAGCCCGATACAGCCGCTGCCGCAGCACAGATCCAGGATCCGGGGGCATGGCTGCCCTTTGATCAGCTCCAGGGCCCATTCACAAAGCAGTTCCGTTTCAGGACGCGGAATGAGCACCCGGGAATCCACCAGAAAAGAACGGTGATAAAAAGGAGCTTTCCCCACCAGATACTGGAGGGGAATCCGATCAAGCCGTTTCAGCGCAAGCTCCTCAAAGCCTGTCAATACAGAAGCATCCAGAAGGGTATCCATATCCAGCCGCAGCTCCAGCGGCGGACGGCCTGTCAGGTGGGACAGGAGGAGGGCAGCGTCATTCTCCGGATCAGGTATTCCCGCATTCCGGAAACGAAGGGCTGCTGTCCGGATCAGTTCCCTGGGATTCATAGGCCGGATTCATCGCCTTCAGGAGAATCTGTTTCCGGGGTATCTCCGGCAGGGATATCAGCTTCGGTGATTGCATCAGCTGTTTCCCCGGCAGGGGGGATATACCCGGGTTCAGACTGATGATAATCGGTGAAGACAGCCCAGCCTTCAGGAGTACGCTTTGCGTGTTCCGGAATGCCGTTGAGAACCACGTTCACCGAGACAATGGCGCATTCAAGCATGGAGGCGTCAGGTTCCCGGGTAGTGAGACGCTGCATCTGCATACCGGGCCAGCGCAGGATACAGGCACCCCTGCTGCGGGAATGGGCCAGCCCCATGAGCACTTCATAGCTGATGCCGGCCACAATGGGCAGCATGGCCAGATGGAAGAGGAAGCGCAGGAAGAAATTGCCGATGGGCACCAGTACGTTCAGCACCAGGAAAAGGAAGATGCTGATAAGGAATACAATCAGCAGGAAAGCAGTGCCGCAGCGGGGATGAAGCCGGGAAAAGGTCTGCGCGTTTTCCGGCGTCAGGGGCAGGTCTGATTCGTGGCAGTGAACGGATTTATGCTCCGCACCGTGATACTGGAAGGTACGGCGGACTTCCGGAACAAAACCGCAGAAGATCATATAACCGACCAGAAGCAGGATTTTCACCAGGCCGCCGATGAGGGTATATCCCACCGTGGACATACCGGCGCCGCGGAGAAGGCTTTCCACCCCGGCGGGCAGGGCAATAAAGAGGGCGACGGAAAGAACCACCGCCAGGACGATGGCAAAGGCCATGACGATTTTATCCACGCCCTTGCCCAGTTTGGCCGCAAGCCACTTTTCAAACTTTGTGGGTTCCTCATCCAGCATACCGAGCATCTTGGTGGAATCTTCCAGGGTGTTCATGCCGTAATAAAGCATGGTGCCCATATTGATGATTCCGCGGATGAAGGGTTTGCCCATCCAGGGATGCTTTTCCTTCAGGGGGACGAAGGGGGTCAGCTTGGTGACCATGGTGCCGTCAGGCCGGCGGACAGTGACCGCGGTGGCATTGGGGGAACGCATCATAACGCCTTCCATGACCGCCTGGCCGCCAACATCGAATTTCTTTTCCTGTTCTGTATTCATCAGAGGAAATACATCCTTTCATTAAGTTTCAACGATTGTCTTTTTCGACGCGGCGCCTGTTATTCCCTTTGCTTCACGCAATTTTCACACCGGCGCCCGAAGCCCGTCACGCAAGGAAACCCAGATATTCATTGAAGACATTGAAGAGCATGTCCCCGGAAGCAACGGGCAGGACCATATCTGTGGAACCGATGGGGACAAAATCGAAGAAATCCGATGCTCCTGTAAGCACAAGGGCAGGGATGACCTCGTAAGCGGATCCGAAGATGATTTCCAGATAAGGACAGTATTTTGCGGCCTGCAGCACTTCCTCCGGATCCACGGTGTTCTTCATTTTGAATTCCAGGCTGAAAACGTGGGAAGGAGTGATGATCAGTACATCCGCATAGATCCGGATCATACGGGCCCGGTTGAGCCTCAGCTCAAAAGCGATTTCCCAATTACGGAACGGTACTTCCGCCATATCGGAAAGATCCTCAAAAAGGGAACGCATCACGCTGCGGCAGTCCAGAAAGGAATGCAGAAGCCCCCTGCGGTCATTCAGGTTCCGACCGATCCGGCGGCAGCCGTCCTGCAGGGAGGAAAGCCAGGTTTCCTCCGGAGTATCCATGAATTCCCGGACGGTTCCGTACCAGCCGGAGAATTCATACAGCCCGTCATGGACCGGCGCCTGGCGGATCAGGGCATGCCAGCGGTACTCACTGTCCTGAAGGCAAAGCTCATGCATCAGCGGGGAGGAATAAAGCAGGCGGTTGATATCCGTATGCCCCAGATGCAGCGCGGAAGCGATTTCCTTTGCTTTTAAACCTTCACTGCGGGAGATGAGGGAATAAACGGCACGCTCCTCCGGTGAAAAAGAGGTAAGCCTGACAGCCATCCGCATACCACCTCCTGCTGAAGTCAGAGGAATTATAACATATTCTTATAAAAAATGCTTGCAAAGAATAACCGGATATGTTAATATACTTTTTGCGGTTTAACCGCCATTGCATACGCGAAAGAGGTGAAACAGCAATGAAGGAAAATATTCATCCCCAGTATGGTAAGTGCGTGGTTCGCTGCGTAT
>JBGUGL010000063.1:0-91699 GCA_045111455.1 Christensenellales bacterium
CCTTAATGTTTGTGCGTTTCTTCTCTGTATCGTTTTCAAGGTTCGCTTCGCTCTTTCCCTTCGCTTTCGCTCGGGCGAGCTTGACTATAATAACAGAGGGGGTACCCTTTGTCAAGCAATTTTTTGAAATTTTTTTGCCTTAAAAACCCTTTTTTTTCGTGGATTTTCAAGGGGTTTCGGGTTTACCCATATCTTGTGGTGATCGGCCTTGCCTCCCTTCTACATTTGGTGGACATTTCAGAAGGTCCCTGTTACAATGAAAAACAGGAAAAAACCGGAGGAAAGGAACGAACTGCATGAAAAAGAACGAATGCTTCCCTTTGACCGCAGACCGGCTCGGAGCGGATCTGGAGGGCGTCTGTATTCATGAAGGCATGCCTGTGTTCGTTCCCGGCCTGCTTCCGGGTGAAGGCGCCAAAGTGAAAATTGTCAAAGCGGAAAAGCGTTATGCCTTCGGACGGATGGAATCCGAACCGGATCCGGTCTCACCGGACCGCCGAAATCCGGGCTGCGATTCTTTTCCCCGCTGCGGAGGCTGTACCGGCCGCCATATGAGTTATGAAGCCACCCTTGCCGCCAAACGGCAGCAGGTGGAAGACTGTTTCCGGCGGATTGCCGGAATTGAAGCAGAAATCCTTCCGGTGCTGGGGATGGATTCTCCCTCCGGCTACCGGAACAAAACCTCCCTGCCCGCGGGCGGAACTGCTGAACAGCCCGTTCTTGGCTTCTACGCGCCCCGGAGTCATGCTGTCATCCCCGCTGAAACCTGCCCCAATGCCATGCCTCCTGCCAATGACCTGGCCGCCGCTTTCCTGGGATGGATGAAAAAGTTTCACGTGGAACCATACCATGAGGAATCCCGCCGGGGCCTGATCCGGCACCTGGTCATCCGGGTCAACCGGAAAGGGGAAAGTATGGTGACTGTCGTGGCCAACGGGAGCAGCCTGCCCCACCGGCAGGAACTGGCGGATGTCCTGGTGCCCCTGGGAACGGTCAGCCTGTGGCTGAATGAAAACTGCGCTGCCACCAATGTCATCCTGTCTGAAAAGTTTCATCTTATATATGGAAGGAATACTTTCACCTGCTCACTTTTTGATCTTCAGTTTGAGCTTTCACCGGCTTCCTTTTTTCAGGTAAACCCGGTCCAGACAGAAAAACTGTACCGAACCGCCGTGGAGTATGCGGATCTGAAGCCCTCGGACCTGCTCTGCGACGTCTACTGCGGCGCCGGTACTATAACGCTGACCATGGCCCGGCACTGCCGGGAAGCCATCGGAATTGAAATCGTGGAACCGGCAGTGGAAAATGCGAAGCGCAACGCGACACTCAACGGCATCGGCAATGTCTCCTTCCACGCCGGAAAAGCGGAGGAACTGCTGCCGCGGATGGTGGCCGGAGGCCTCCGCCCGGATGTCATCGTGGTGGATCCGCCCCGGAAGGGACTGGATCCTGCCGTCATCCGTGCCATGGCACAGGCCGGACCGGACCGTCTGGTTTACGTTTCCTGCAACCCCGCCACCCTGGCCCGGGATGCAGGTCTCCTGAAAGAGGAAGGCTATCTCGTCCGGAAAGTACAGCCGGTGGATATGTTCTGCTGGACCTCCGGTGTGGAAACAGTCTGTCTCTTTACCAGGCATGGAGATCCTGATTAAGAACCTGCCGGATGCAAAGACGGATACCTGTAAAAAGGTATATTTTCCCTATAGTCATTCTCTCTCTATGAACGGTCAGTTCCGGCTGGTATCATAAAACATGTAAAAGCGCTTTACATCCGTTTTATGAATAACTGACAAGAAAGGACCGTTATGATGAACAGGGATATTTTTATCAGAAACCTGACTAAAGAGAAGATCAGGATGAATCCGAAAGGAAGAAACGCCAACGAACTGACACCGGAAGAGTTTGAAAAGTACTTCGAAAACTTTTTCGACATGATCTTTGAAATCGCGGGCACGGACATCTCCTCCCTGACGGGATACGGTGAATTTGACGGCCGCAACATTGCTCCCTATCCTTCTCTGGAAGCGTTTATCCGGGATGAACTGATCAAGGAGAAAACCGAAGGCTACTGGAAAAACTGGACACAGATGTTCGGAACCACTTTCCTGGAAAAAGAGTATTATTTCACGATTGCTGAAAAGGCCCTGAAATATGCCCCTTACTGTGAAGGCAGAAGGTATCTTGCAAATAACAACACCTTCTTCTGCAATATGATCGTGGATGAAACCGGAAAGACATACTGCACGGACTGGGGAAGGGCCGGAATTATGGACTTTCTGATGGACTTCGCCATTCTTGATCTGAACAAGCCCTACCTCCTGGTTCCCGAGAAGCTGTATGAATACGCAAAAAGAAAAAACATCATGATTGAAAACTTCAGGGAACGCTTCCTGTGCATGGCCTATTTCAAGGGAATCGCCACATTGAGATGGCACGCTTCCATTGACGATCTTGAATCCTGTGAATCCATTGTAAGATCCATTAACGCGCTGGAGGACCGTATGTCCGGTTACTGATTCCGGCGCAAAAACAGGGGAATAATATGAAATACGAGAATGCCCGGGATATTCTTCCTGCAAAACTGCTGGAAGAAGTCCAGAAATACGTCGAAGGCAAAACCATCTACATCCCCAGGACCGTCAAATCCAGGTCCTGGGGTGAATCCTCCGGATACCGAGACAAACTGGCCAGGCGGAACGCACTGATCTGCAGCCGCTACTCGGCAGGGCAATCCGTCTTTGAGATTGCGGAAGAATTCTTTCTTTCACCAGAGACAGTCAAAAAACTGGTATACGGAAAAAAGGTAGCCCTCCCGGTTTTCTCGCGTTCGGTTGCTTCCGCGGAACAATATGCGGCTGCAGGCATGGGAGAAGAATGGGTACGCGTCTTTCTTCATTCCTGTCAGCAGGAAATGCCGGATATCTCTGAGTTTTTTATGTCAGAACTGGTCAAAATTCCCCTGAGGCTGATCAGCACGGAAGAGAACCGGATTCATCCCGGAACAGCAATGACCGGTTTTGACGTTCCCCTGATTGTTATGTTCAGCAACGCGTCATTTTCTGTGCCCTGCCAGGCTGAATACCTTGCATGCCTGAAGGAAGAAAAAAGAAACTCCCATTATGCCTTCGTTTTTGTAAAGAATGATGATTATGCTTTTTTCTGGCAGCACTTTGGAAAGCATTTCCAGAGATAAGCATCTTCGTTCCGTGTCAGATCGGCAAAGCGGAACAGAACGCTTTTATCCTCCGCCGGAAGGCGCCGGAATGCAGGGTTGTTCTGTTCCGCTTCTGTTTTCCGCCGGCAGAAAATCATTGAGAACACAGCAAATGCATCTGTACTGTGATCCTTTGACGTATAATACTCATTGTCTGCTGATACAGACCGGAAAGGAAGAATACCATGTCTTTTGATCGAATCGGGATCCGTCCCGCCCGCATCCTGCTTCCCGCGCCGGAAGTCAAACCGGAAACCTGGGCCTGCATTGCCTGCGACCAGTACACCTCTGAGCCGGAATACTGGGAAAAAGCTTTTGCCGCAGCCGGTAACGCGCCGTCTGCCATTCAGCTGATCCTGCCGGAATACAATCTTAAAAACAGTGATACGCTGATCCCGCGGATTCACCGGACCATGTCGGATTATCTGGCCCGGGGCATCCTGACTCCCGCAGTGGATCCCGGCTTCATCCTGTGCGAACGGACCATTGCCTCCGGCACACGCCTGGGCCTGGTCTGCGCGGTGGACCTGGAACAGTATTCCTTTGAAAAAGGTTCCCTGCCGCTGGTCCGCCCCACAGAGCAGACCATCACAGACCGGCTTCCGCCGCGCCTGAAGATCCGCCGGGGCGCTCCTGTGGAACTGACACATATCATGATCCTCATTGATGATCCGGACCGTACGGTGCTGGAACCGCTGCAGGCCGCCAAAGCCTCCCTGCGGAAAGTGTACGACTTCGACCTGATGATGAACGGCGGCCATCTGGCCGGCTGGGCAGTGGACAGCCCTGAACTGCTGGATCAGGTGGACCGGAACCTGAACGCGCTGATGGATACAAAAGGGGAGCATCCCCTGCTGCTGGCCGTGGGCGACGGTAACCACAGCCTCGCCACCGCCAAGGCTTACTGGAATGAGATCCGGGATAGCCTGTCCGATGAAGAACGCGAAAAACATCCGGCCCGTTTCGCCCTGTGTGAAATCGTGAACATCCATGATGAAGCGCTTCTGTTCGAGCCCATCTACCGGATTCTGACCGGCACCACCCGGGCCGCCGTCATGGCGGACTGGAAATCCTATGCCGAAGCAAAAGGCATGCAGCTGGCTGCTGAAGGATCGGATCACCGGTTCACCGTGGTTTCCGCGGACGGGGAGGAAACCGTTGCCGTACTGAATCCCGAAGGCGCAATTCCCTGTGAAACCATCCAGAAATTCCTGGATGCTTTCCTGGCGAAGCACCCTGAAGCGGGCATTGACTTCATCCACGGCGAGAACTCCCTGCGGGCGCTGGCCGCCAAACCGGATACCGTCGGCTTCCTGCTCCCGGAGATCAACAAGCACTCCTTCTTCAGCGACGTGGAAAAGCTGGGAGTCCTGCCCCGGAAGACTTTCTCCATGGGCGAAGCAGATGAAAAACGGTTTTATATGGAAGCGAAGAAAATATAATTCGGACTGCGAATTATATTTTCAATTCATAATTCATAATTCACAGTTCATAATTATATTGTGTGAACTACAAAAGGATCTCCTGCTGCAGGAGATCCTTCTTTGATATTCAGTATATAGCATTCTTAATTCTACATTCTTCATTGTGGCGTTTGAGCTGTTTACAGCTCAAAAGTCACTTTCACCGCTCTTGCGATAAACCCGATCTCACTGATCGGAACGGTTTCCGCTTCATATTCCCGGTCATAGGACTGGAGCAGTACGTTCCGGTCATCCAGGACTTTCACCTTCCGCAGGTACCTGTGCTCGTTATAGTTCATGAGCATGATTGCTCCGTCCACCGGGCTCTGTGCCGGAACCGTCAGCACAATGTCCCCCTTGTGAACCCGGAAGCCCCGCATACTGTCATCCGGCGCAAGATAGAAGAAAACCTTGTCCGGATTCGCTCCCTCAATCCTGCCGTTCTCCACAGGAACCAGCTGATAGCTGACAGGCTTCATCACCGCGTTCATCACCGGTACCCGCTTCAGCACACTCTGCAGGGCATCCAGCCAGACACTGCCGGCCACACCTTCCTCATCCTGGGTGGAAGCCGCC
Source organism: Christensenellales bacterium (assembly GCA_045111455.1). Taxonomy (GTDB): domain Bacteria; phylum Bacillota; class Clostridia; order Christensenellales; family Aristaeellaceae; genus Aristaeella. Next base: position 5,254 of record JBGUGL010000063.1, read on the forward strand.
AGTTCCGCCTCTTTCTTTACAGGTTTTTTTGCCTGGACCGCCGCTGCCATCCGCGGCTGCACCTGGACCAGATCCACTGTGGCGGCAATATCATCCAGCGTAAATTCCGCTTCTGTCTGCTGTTTCAGTCCGATACTCTTCAGGATGCGCCGGGCCTGGTCATCCGCGATGATCCTTGTTCCGGCTTCCACTGCCAGGAGATAGCTCTCACTGACACCGCATTTCTTCGCCACCTGCTTCGGTGTCAGTTTCTGCCGGATCCGTTCCGTACGGATCAGGTCCCCCAGTCTGCTCATTTGCTCATCTCTCCCGTCAAAATTCAGTGAACCAAGTATAGCTGCCCGGGGAACAAAAAGCAAGGGCGGTTCCCGGAGGAACCGCCCTGCCTGTTATCCCTTGCTTGTTTTGCCCAGATAGGCTTCCTGAATCGCTTCACTGGCCAGCAGTTCCTCTCCGGTGCCGCTGGTGGTTATCCTGCCTGTTTCCATTACATAGGCATAATCACAGGCATGAAGCGCGGCGTTGGCGTTCTGCTCAATCAGCAGTACCGTCATGCCGGTGCTCTTCAGTGTCATGATAATTTTGAAGATGTCTTTGACCACCAGGGGAGCCAGGCCCAGGCTGGGTTCATCCATCATGATCAGCTTCGGCCGGGTCATCACCGCGCGTCCAACCGCCAGCATCTGCTGCTCGCCGCCGGACAGGGTACCGGCCAGCTGCCAGGACCGTTCCTTCAGCCGGGGAAAAAGGTCATAAACGTAATTGATGTCTTCTTCAATTACTTCCTTGTCCTTCCGGAGGTAGGCACCGATCCGGAGGTTTTCCAGAACGGTCAGGTTCGCGAATACCCGCCGTCCTTCCGGCACCATGGCGATTCCTGTTTCCACAATTTTCTGGGTATTGAAGTCCGTAATATCCCGGCCTTCAAAATAGATACGCCCGTCCTTGGGAGGCACCAGGCCGGAGATGGTCCGCAGGGTCGTGCTCTTCCCGGCGCCGTTGGCGCCGATCAGGGTTACGATCTGTCCTTCCTCCACCTCAAAGGAGATGCCTTTCAATGCCTCAATACCGCCATAGGAAACCACCAGGTCTGTGACTTTCAGCAAACTCATTCCTCATCCACCCCCAGATAGGCCGCAATCACGACCGGGTTTTTCTGGATCTCCTCCGGGGTGCCTTCGGCAATCTGTTTACCGAAGTCCAGCACATAGATCCGGTCCGAGATATCCATGACCAGGTTCATGTGGTGCTCGATCATGAAGACCGTCAGGTTGAACTTGTTCTTGATATCCACAATGAATTCGCCCAGTTCATCCGTTTCCTGCGGATTCATGCCGGCGGCCGGTTCATCCAGCAGCAGCAGTGTCGGATCCGTTGCCAGCGCCCGGGCGATTTCCAGCCTGCGCTGTTTGCCGTAGGGCAGGGAGGTGGCCAGTTCATTCGCCACATCAGCCAGACCGACAATTTCCAGCAGGTTCATGGCCTTCTCCCGCATGGCCTTTTCTTCCTTCATATTCAGACGAAGGGTGGCGGTCAGGAAATTGCTGCTCCGCCGCAAATGCGTACCGATCAATACATTCTCAAATGCTGTCTGGCTCTTGAAAAGCCGGATGTTCTGGAAGGTCCGGGCAATCCCCATATGGGTAATCCTGTCCGGTGTATAAACCACAGGCTTCCGGTCCTTGTACAGGTCCCCGTTGATGCCGCCGTACTGTTTGACCATCTTTCCCTGGGGATGGTTTACCACAATGGGCTTCCCATGGAAATCCACAATTCCGTTGGTGGGTTCATATACGCCGGTAATGCAGTTAAAGGCGGTTGTCTTGCCCGCGCCGTTGGGACCGATCAGCGCTACAATCTCACCCTGGTTCACTTCCAGCGACAGGTTGTTGATTGCCACCACACCGCCGAACTGCATGGTGATGTTCTCAAGCCGGAGTACAGGTACATTCGTTTTTACTTCGCTCATGATTACTTCCTGCCTCCTCTCGCGCCCCGGCGGGAGCCCAGCTCCCACAGTTCCCGGTCGCCCATGATCCCCTTACGGAAGAACAGCACTACCACCATGATCACCACGGAGAATACGACCATCCGGAATCCGGGCGCCAGCAGCGGTACCTTGAAGTCCCCCAGCATGGTCTCCGCATCCAGGAAGCGCAGCCACCATTCGCTGCAGGCAATAAACAGGAAGGAGGCCAGAATACTGCCGGATACGGAACCCATTCCGCCGATAACCACAATCAGCAGGATCTCGTAAGTCATGGAGCTCTTGAAGCTGTTCGCCTGCAGCGAACCCTGGTACATGGCCAGCAGCGCGCCGCCGATGCCGGCAAAGAAACTGCTGATCACGAAGGCCATCTGTTTATGATGGAACAGGTTGATGCCCATGGCCTCCGCCGCCACTTCATCATCCCGGATGGCTTTGAAAGCCCGGCCGTAGGTTGAATTGATCAGCAGCAGAATCAGCCCGATACAGATGCCGACGACAATGAACGTGAACAGGACCGTATTCCCCGGCATAATGTTCTTCAGCGTCGGATAGGTTTTCAGCAGGTTGGACCCGTTGGTCAGCGGTCCGATGGTGTCCCACTGAACAATGGCACGGATGATTTCCGCGAAGCCCAGGGTGGCAATCGCCAGATAGTCGCCCTTCAGCCGCAGAACGGGCATGCCGATCAGGGCCGCGAAAAGCGCAGCTATCACGCCGGCCACCAGCAGCGCAGGAATCACGCCGATGGTGAACTGGACCCAGCCGCCGTTATAATACTGATAAACCGCCGCACGCTTGGCCATGGGAATGGTCAGGATCGCGTAGCTGTAGGCGCCCACCAGCATAAAGCCCGCCTGGCCCAGGGAGAACAGTCCGGTGAAGCCGTTCAGCAGGTTCATGGAAACTGCGATCAGCGCATAGACCGCACCTTTCTGCAGCACAGTAACCACCATGGATTTCGTTCCGGAAGTCTGCTCAATCAGACAGCCGCCCGCATACAGCAGCGCCACAATGACCAGGGAAATGATGAGCCGTTTGTTTCCTTTTTTCATGTTCATCACCTCACACCTTGTCCGTGGTCTTTTCGCCGAACAGGCCGGTGGGCCGGAACAGCAGCACCACAATCAGCAGCGCAAATGTGAAGGCGTCCGAAAATGCCGTCCAGCCCGCTGCCTTGATCAGGTTTTCACAAATACCGATGATCAGCGCGCCGATCATGGCGCCCGGGATCGAGCCGATACCGCCGAACACCGCCGCCACAAAAGCTTTCAGGCCGGGCATGGCGCCCACAGTGGGCGTTACCGCCGTATAGTTCGTAAAGTACAGCAGGGAACCGATGGCTGCCATGGCAGAACCGATAATAAAGGTCACAGAGATCACATTGTTGATTTTGATTCCCATCAGCTGGCTGGTTTCAAAATCCACGGATACCGCCCGCATTGCCATACCGATTTTGGTATGGTTGATCAGCATGACCAGCGCCACAACCAGCGCAACGGTCAGGATGGGGGTGACGATGGTCACCAGCTTCGTGGTGGCGGAACCGATCTGGATCGTCTGGGAAAGGCCGGGAAGCACCGGATACTGCTTGGCCAGGCCGCCGGTCACATACCACATCAGATTCTGCAGCAGGTAGCTGACACCGATGGCGGAAATCATGATGGACATTCTCGGAGCAGCCCGCAGCGGTTTATATGCAACCCGTTCCACGGTAAAGCCCAGCGCCACCGTCAGGATAATTACCAGCGGAATGGCCAGCGGCAGCGGTACGGATGCAGCCAGGTAAACCATGAAGAAACCTGCCGCTGTGAATATATCACCGTGGGCAAAGTTGATCAGGCGCAGAATGCCGTAAACCAGGGTATAACCCACGGCAATCAGCGCGTACTGTCCGCCGACGGATATACCCGCCAGCAGATACGGAAGCAGTGTATCAAACATAAGTTCGTCCCTTTCGCAAAGGAATTAAACAGAAAAGGGAGGCTGCCGCCCGTTGCGGCAGCCTCCGGAGTGTCAGTGCATTATTCGCCGACCTTCTGGGTCTTGACGAAATCAAAGGCGCCGGTTTCAGGATTGGCAAACTTGATATAAGCCATATCCTTTTTGGCATCGCCCACATCATCAAAGGTGATGGCACCGGTAACGCCTTCATAGCTCACGCCGGGAAGCGCTTCGGCGATGGCGGCAGCATCAGCGCTGTCCGCAGCCTTGATGGCAGCCAGCGCGACGTTGTAGGCATCGAAGCCCAGGGCGGAAACCGCGGCCACGATATCATTGCCGCCGTTGTTGGTCAGCTTGCCGCTGTCAGCATTCAGCCAGGCCTTGAAGCCGGAAACAAACTCGGCCGCAGCCGCAGCATCGTCATTCTCATCGAAGAAGGTGGAGCAGTATACTTTGATGTTCTTGCCCTTGGCGGCGTTCAGGATCGCGCTGTTCTCCCAGGTGTCGCCGGCCAGGATCGGGAATCCGATGCCCTGGGCCGCAGCCTGGTCAATGATCAGCGCCGCATAGGTGGTGGCGCAGGGAGCGAACACCACGTCACAGCCATTGGAAACCGCGTTGTTGATGTAAGCCGCAAAATCGCTGGTGCCCTCGGTGAAGTTCTCTTCCACTACTTCCCCGCCCAGGCCCTTGAAGGCTTCCACAAAGTACTTGCCCAGGCCCACGCCGTAGTCTTCACCCAGCATGGTCAGCACATACGCCTTGTTGGCGCCCAGTTCCTTGGCAAAGTTCGCCATAACCGTGCCCTGGAAGGGATCCAGGAAGCAAATGCGCCAGTAATAGTCGCACAGCAGGGTAACGTTGGGGTTGGTGCAGCTGACGCCGATGGCAGGAACTCCGGCTTCGGCAAATACATCACCGCCGGCCATGGAGACGCCGGAACCGTAGGAGCCGAGCACCACGGACACATCCTTGCTGACCAGGGACTGGGCAGCGGAAATCGCTTTGTCCGTCAGGGACTGGTTGTCTTCGATAACCAGTTCCACAGTATACTCTTCGCCGCCGATGGTAACGGTAGGCACAAGGCTGTTGGCATATTCAATACCCAGGATTTCCTGTTTTCCGCCGGCGCCGTTGTCACCGGTGGACGGTTCAAACACACCGATCTTAATCACGTTGTCCGCCATGGCAAAAGCGGGAACGAGCAGGATGGCAACCAAAACCAGAGCAATCAGTTTCTTCATGATTCTTCCTCCTTAGTGTATGGGGTATTGCTTTAAAGTGATAACAGTATACTCTATAGAACAAGAAAAAAACAATCAAAGTACAGAGGAAAGACAATATTTATATAGGAAAAGCGGGACCGCTTCCGGCGGTTCCCGCTCATTATTCTTCTTCCGCAGATGTCTCAGCCTTTCAGGCCCTGCTCCTGCCGTTCCATATTTTCAACAACCACATCATAGATCTCACCCAGGCTTGCACAGTATTCCAGCACCTTCCAGGGTTCATTGGTATGGTAGTGAATCTTGATCAGCTCGTCGTCCCCCACTGCCAGCAGGCAGTCACCCTTGAAATTCTCGGTGAAGTAATCGTTGATGGCATCCTCATCCAGGTCGTGGCCTTCGATCAGCAGCTGGGTATCAAATTTAAACTCAAGCATTGCCTGTTTCTCCTTCCTTAACTGTACCGGGATCCCCGGCAACGGACAGAATGTAACATCTTTACCTGTTTTTGTCAATTCTTCCCATTGCCGTAAACTATTTTGCTTCAGCCCAGTTTTTGCCCCGGTGAACCTCCGCCACCAGCGGTACCTGAAGGCTGATGGCTCCTTCCATTGCTTCCCGCAGCAGGGCAGCAGCCTGTTCCGCCTCCTCCGGCGGACACTCCAGCAGCAGCTCGTCATGCACCTGGAGAATCAACCGGCTCTTCAGCCCGGCTTCCCGCAGGGCCCGGTCAATCCGGACCATGGCCAGCTTAATGATATCTGCCGCCGTACCCTGGACCGGCGTATTCATGGCAGCGCGTTTACCGAATTCCCGGATCGGCGCCTTCGGGGATCGCAGTTCCGGCAGATAACGCCGCCTCCCCATCAGGGTTTCGGCATATCCCCGGTCCGCTCCTTCCGCAGCCGTCCGGTCCATAAACCGTTTCACGCCCGGATAGGTCCTGAAATACTTTTCAATAAACTCTGCGGCTTCCTTCCGGCTGACACCGGTATTCCGGCTCAGGCCGAAACCGCTGATTCCGTAAATCAGTCCGAAATTCACCGCCTTTGCCCGGCTGCGCAGCTCCGGTGTCACCCACTCCGGGGGCACATCAAAAATCTCGCTGGCTGTCCGGGCATGGATATCCTCACCCTTGCGGAAAGCGTCAATCAATGCAGGATCTCCGGAAAAGTGAGCCATAAGCCGCAGCTCAATCTGGCTGTAATCCGCGTCCAGCAGCACCCAGCCTTCCCGGGGCAGGAACGCCTCCCGGATTTCCTTTCCTTCCTCTGTCCTGACCGGAATATTCTGCAGATTCGGTTCGGAGGAGGAGATACGCCCGGTTGCAGTCGCTGTCTGGTCAAAAGTGGAATGAACCCGGCCTTTGCCGTCCACCAGGCGGAGCAAGCCTTCCACATAAGTACTGTTCAGCTTGGTCAGCTGCCGGTAACGCAGCAGCGGCTCAATGATTTCCGGCGCGTCAAAGCGAAGGCCTTCCAGTACCTCCACAGAAGTGGAATACCCTTTGGACGTTTTTTTGCCATGAGGAAGATTCAGTTCCTCAAACAGCACTTCTCCCAGCTGCTGGGTACTGTTCAGATTAAATGGATGTCCGGCTGCGGCTGTCACCTGGTCCCGCTTTTCACCGATTTCCTCCGTATATCTCGTTCCGAGATCCCGAAGGAACGCTGTATCCACTGTGAATCCCGCCTGCTCCATCCTGAAAAGCACAAAACTCAGCGGTTGTTCAACCTCCCGCATCAGTTTCATCATGCCGTCTTCTTCCACCCGTTTTTTCTGCCATACGGCCAAAGAACACAGTGTCCCCGCATCCTCCGGAAAATCCGGACACAGTGCGCCAAGCCGGTAGCTTTTCTCCTGGGGATTAAGCAGATAAGCGGCCAGCATCGTATCCCAGCCAAAGCTTTCCGGCGTTTCCAGGCCGTAACGGTCCAGCATGTGCAGAAGCGCCTTTCCGTCATGAACCACTGCTTCTCCCTTTTTCAGCTCCGCCTCCAGCGCTTTCAGCACTTCAGCAGGATCCAGCCCGGGACTGAGCAGATCACCGCCCATGCTGATCTCCCCGCGCTTCCCCTTTTCCCGGGCCAGGGATACAGAGGATTCTGACAGATATATATACAGCGGTCCTGCTGCTTTCGTCTCCTCCAGCCAGGCAGTAATTCCCGCCGCTGAATCAAGCGGTACCGCGGGCTCAAATGCCAGGGCCTCAGGGCCTTTCTTTTCTTCGGTTTCCGCGCTTCCTTCCTCACTGTCCAGCCGCCTGATAATGCTGTTCAGCTTCAGTTTTGCCAGCGCCGGAATTCCTTTTTTCAGATCGGGCAGCACACAGGAACTGAGGGTAAATTCCACCGGTGCGTCCCGGCGGATCGTAGCCAGATCCTTGCTGAAACGGGCCTGATCCGCAAACGCTGTCAGTTTTTCACCCAGTTTTCCTTTCACCTTATCCGCATTTTCCAGCACATTTTCCAGTGTGCCGTATTCCTGCAGCAGTTTTACCGCTGTTTTGTCCCCGACACCCGGAACTCCGGGTATATTATCACTGGAATCTCCCGCAAGGCCTTTCCAGTCCGTCACCTGCTCCGGCGTAAATCCGTATTCCTCATATACTTTTGCGGGGGTAAAGCGGACTGTTTCCGATATACCCTTCCGGGTAAACATCAGTTCTGTTCCGCCGCCCACCAGCTGCAGGGCATCCCGGTCTCCCGTCAGCAGCAGGGGAGCCGCACCGGCCGCTGCGCCTTTCAGGCTCAGCGTACCCAGCAGATCGTCCGCCTCCCATCCCTGCAGGGAAAAGCGGCGGATTCCCATATCATCCAGCAGGGAAAGAATTGTACCGAACTGCTGCCGCAGTTCCGGAGGCGTTTCTTTCCGGCCGGCCTTGTAATCGGCATACACTGTATGCCGGAAGGTCGGTCCGTGCTCATCAAAACAAACCGCCAGATACTGGACATTCTCTTCTTTGATCACCTTAAGAAGCATACTCAGAAAGCCGTATATCGCATTGGTGTACACGCCGTCCGCATCCATGACCGGCAGGGCATGAAAAGCCCTGTGCATCAGGCTGTTTCCGTCCACCAGCAGAAAGATATCCTTCAAGGAATTCACTCCTTTTCATCCTCGTTCTGTTTCTTCATTATAGAGGATGCTGCGGTTTCCTGTCCATTCCTTTTCAAACCGGCTGAAACATGGTATACTTTCAGCTGTATACATCAATGTTTATGGGAGAGGAAGGGCATTTCATGGCATATTCTGTCGGAGCTATTTCTCTCGGTTGCAACAAAAACCGGGTTGATACGGAAACAGCCCTCGGCCTGCTGCGTGAAAAAGGTTTCGTCATCACCAGTGATCCGGCGGAAGCGGATGTCCTGCTGGTCAATACCTGCGGTTTCATCGATCCGGCAAAGGAAGAATCCGTCAATACCATCCTGGACATGGCGGAATACAAAACCACCGGCCGGTGCAAGGTCCTGGTTGTAACCGGCTGCCTCAGCCAGCGTTACTCCGGTGACCTGCTGAAGGATATTCCGGAAATTGACGTTCTGCTTGGCGTCAATCAATATGCAGAACTTCCGGCAGCCATTGAGAAAGCCCTGGCCGCTGAAAGGCCCTGCCTTTGCAGTGATGATTTCAGCTATTACGAACATGACCGCGTGCTGACTACCCCCGGTTATTCCGCATATGTCCGGATCGGAGAAGGCTGCTCCAACCGCTGCACCTTCTGTGCCATTCCCATGATCCGCGGTCCTTACAGAAGCCGAAATGAAGAAGCAATTCTCCGGGAAATCCGTTCCCTGGCTGCCGCCGGTGTCCGGGAACACATTCTCGTTGCCCAGGATACAACCCGTTACGGTACTGAGGATCATCCGCACACAACCCTGCCCGACCTCATGCGTAAAGCCGCAGCTGTAGAGGGTGTGGACTGGCTCCGTGTCCTTTACTGCTATCCGGATGAAACAAACGAAGCCCTGCTTGATGTCCTGGCTGATGTCAATAATGTATGTCCCTATTTGGATATCCCGGTTCAGCATATCAATGCAGAACTGCTTCACCGTATGCACCGGCGCGGAACACGGGAAGATATACTCCGCTGCGTCCGGGGGGCCCGTGAAAGAAACCTGACCCTGAGAACCTCCCTGATTGTCGGCTTCCCGGGAGAGACAGAAGACCAGTTCCGCGAACTGCTTGATTTTGTGGAAGAAACGGAATTTGACCGTCTCGGCGCCTTTGCCTATTCACCTGAGGAAGGTACTCCCGCAGCCAGAATGCCTGACCAGATTCCGGATGAAATCAAACAGGAACGACTGGACCGGCTCATGACCCTGCAGCAGAAGATTTCCCTCAGGCGCAACCGGGCACGGATCGGATCTGTGGAACAGGTGCTTGTGACGGATACGGATAACAGGGGAAATGTCCTGGGACGAAGCTGCAGGGAAACTCCCGAAACTGACGGGGAAATCTATGTTTCCTGCGGGGAAGCGCGTCCGCAGCCCGGGCAGTTTATTCCGGTTGAGATTCTCTCCGCAGAAGAATATGATCTGAGAGGTAAAATGCTTTGAACCTTCCGAATAAATTGAGTATCGCCCGCGTATTGTGCATACCGGCCATTGTTACACTGCTTCATTTTCAGTCCGATACCTGCCGGATCATAGCTGCAGTCCTGTTTATTATCGGATGCCTGACCGATTTTCTTGACGGGCGTATTGCCCGGAAACGGAACCTGATCACAGATTTCGGAAAATTCATTGATCCTGTGGCGGATAAGCTTCTTGTCCTGACCACCCTGATTATGCTGATTCATCTGGGAAAAATGCCGGCATGGATCGTGATTGTAATTCTGTGCAGGGAACTGGCGGTTGACGGCCTGCGGATGGTTTCCGTGACAAAGGGAAAAGTTATTGCGGCAGGACCCCTTGGAAAATGGAAAACTGCCTGCCAGATGGTCCTGATCAGCGCCATGCTGATTCTGAACCTGTCTGTATATGAAGCCTGGCCGCTGACTGTACTGGCTGCAGCAGTAGTCATCCTGACACTGGTTTCTGCTGTGGATTATTTTACCCGGAATGCTTCTGTTCTCTCGGAAAAATAAAAGTTTCCGGTTTTCACAGCCCGAAGTCCACAGCCCGGTGAATTGATTGAAAATTGTGGATGAATATTCCGCTGTTACCGTTCTTCATTGTTATCTGTTTCTGATTTTTTGTTACGGCAGGTCCCCCATTCCTTCAAAAAGAAGGATTTAAACTGTCCTGTATGGAATATTTACAGGAATCCTGTTGAACACTTTGGCGAATATACACATTTTATCCACCGCAGAAAAGGAAAGTATATCTTTCCTGAAAGCGTTCTCCACAGTTTCCACATGTTCTATTACGACAACGAAATCTTATTATTTACATAATAAGCATTCCGTTTCTGTCAGACGAGAGAGGTTGAACCGATATGATCCTATCAATGAATTCCCAGGACCTGCTTGAAGGACTGAATATTGTTACCAGGGCCTTGTCTCCCCGTCCGGCAAAACAGATCCTTGAGGGTGTCCTGATTTCTGCAGAAGATAACAGGATTCTGATGACCTGTTCAGACGGATCCCTGACGATTGAATATACCAATACTGCTTCTGTTCAGGAAGAAGGACAGACGGTTCTGCCCGGCAGGATTTTTACGGAGATGATCCGGAAAATGCCTTCAGGTACTGTAACGATTACAGAACAGGATCACCGTTCAGCCACTATCCGCTGTATGAAAAACAGAAGTTCACTGGCTGTGATGAATCCTGCGGAATACCCGGAAATCAATCCGATGAAAACAGGATCTCTGGTCAAGATTCAGCAGAATAAGCTGAAAGAGATGATTTCCCATGTAGTGTTTGCCATTGCCACGGATGAAAGCCGCCAGATTCTTACAGGCAGCCTGCTGGAAGTCAACAGGAGTGAAGCACGGCTGGTTGCGCTGGACGGATTCCGTCTTGCAATGTATAAGCTGTTCCAGCCTTTTGAACTGGCAGATGGTGTGGAAATGGTAAGCGCGGTGATCCCGGGAAAGGTTCTGAACGAACTGACCAAGATCCTTCCGGATGACGATGCTTTCTGTTCCCTGCTGGTGGATAAGGGTAGAATGCAATGCACCTTCGGAAATATCCGGCTGTCCAGTGTGCTGCTTGCCGGAGAGTATATCGATTACCGCCGTATTCTTCCTTCCGATTTCAAAACCGAAGCACTGGCCAGTAAAAACAATGTTCAGGATGCCATAGAACGTGCAAGCCTGATGGCCCGGGAAGGAAAGAACAACCTGATCAAAATGAGCTTCAGGGATGACGTTCTGAAGATTTCCTCCAATGCGGAACTGGGTGATGTGGAGGAAGAAATGGAAACGTCACTGAACGGTGATCCCATCGATATTGCTTTCAATGCCAGATATATTACAGATGTGATCCGGAATGTACCGGACGATGAACTTTGCATGAAATTCAATTCCAATGTGAGTCCCTGTGTAGTGGTTCCGCAAAGAGGAGACGATTATCTTTATCTGATCCTGCCGGTACGTGTATTCCAGTAAATATAAAGGACAGTTTCAGAAAACGGCCGTCCTGAAACAGGGCGAAGCCGTTTTCTGTATTTAAGAGAAGATGCTGATAGAAGAACTGAAGCTGAAAAATTTCAGAAACTATCGGGAACTGACACTTCAACCGGATCCCGGTGTGAACCTGTTCTGCGGAAGAAACGGATCAGGAAAAACCAACCTGCTGGAAGCGGTTCATTACTGTTCTCTCGGCCGGTCGCACAGGGTTTCAAATGATAATAATGTGATCAGGAACGGAGAAACATCTGCTCTTTCAACAGTCAATATCCGAAACGTTTTGGGCCGTCGGGAAATTACAGTCAGATTTCATCCGGATGAGACACAGAAGAAGACAATTCTGATTGATCAGAAAAAAATAATGAAGTTTTCCGATATGATGGGTTGCCTGCGCTGTGTTATTTTTTCTCCTGAGGATCTGGGACTGATCAAGGAAGGACCTTCTGTCAGAAGAAGATATCTTGATATGATGATCAGCCAGGTCAGCAGGGGATATTTTATTGCTCTGCAGCAATACAGAACCGGTATGGAACAGAGAAATGCGGTAATCCGGAATATACGGATGAACGGATCTGCGGATCTTTCCATTCTGTCTGCCTTTGAGGAAACAATGGCTGTGCCTGCTGCTGTAATTATCAGGGAGAGAAGAAGAATAGTCGGTTTGCTTTCGGATACAGCCAGGGAAACCTATCAGAGAATATCCGACACAGATGAAAATTTCAGGCTTTCCTATCATTCCACTGTAAAAGAAGATCAGGATATAGAAGAAACATTATGCCGTCTGTTCCATGATAACAGGGAAGACGATATCAGGATGGGTTATACTTCTGTCGGGCCGCACAGAGACGATGTTTTTCTTTTTTTAAACAGAAACCAGATGAAACAGTATGCCAGCCAGGGGCAGATCAGGACAGCCGCGTTAAGTATGAAACTGTCACAGATGAAGATATTAAAGGATCTGAGCGGAGAAGAACCGGTACTGCTGCTGGACGATGTTATGAGCGAGCTTGACCGGAAACGCCGTGCGTGCCTGATCAGGGAAATCCATAATTTTCAGACCTTCATCACCTGTGCCGACAGGCAGGATGTGGACTGTGAAAAAGTCCAGAAGGTATGGAAGGTCTCCGCTGCAGACGGCGAAGCGGTTGTGGAGGAGTCGGAACAGTGAATGTTTCACGTGAAACATTCTGATTACGGAAATGAAAACAAAGGAGTAATACATATGCCGCAATGGACAACAGATCAGCAGAGAGTAATATCTTCCCGGTCCGGAAGACTGATCTGTTCAGCAGCGGCCGGAAGCGGAAAAACCGCTGTAATGATTGAACGGATCGCCGGACTGATCAGGGACGGGGCGGATCCTTTTTCTTTTCTTGTAATTACTTTCACAAATGCTGCTGCAGCTGAAATGAAGGAAAAAATCCGCAGAAGACTTTTATCTGAACGCCAGGATCCGGTTATTGCTGCTGCTGCGGAAAAAGCCGGATCCATGGAAGTATGCACGATTCATTCTTTCTGCCAGCATCTGATCAGGCAGGAATTCCAGATTGTCGGTGTTGATCCGCTTTTTCAGATCTGTACAGGAGTACAGAGGGAAAAGCTGTTTAGTGATGCTTTTCGTTTAGCCTGCAATAAACTGCGCAGGCAGGAGGATGAGGATTATCTTTCCTTTATCCGAAGGTATAGCCCGGATAAAGCAAGGGAAATTGTGATTGCGGTCTGGCAGTTTATTATGAGCCTGCCGGACCCCTTCGGATGGCTGGAAAAAAAGACAGAAGACGTGCCGCTGAAACTGGAACAGGATCATCCGTGGTTTAAAACAGTCTCCAGGATGATCGGGGAAAAAATGATGACACTTCGCCTGATTCTGCGAAGGCAGGCGGATATGTTTGATGAATATGAAAAACAGGAAGGATACCGGGAGGTATACCGGGAAGACCAGGACCGTGTGGAAGCCTTGTGCCGCTGGGCCGATGAAGAACCCGATGATCGGGGAGAACCTGATCTGAACTTTGGAAAACTTCCGGTACTGAAAAACCTGAATGACCGGGAAATTGACTGGAAGGACCGGTATCAGGAGCTGCGAAAACAACTGAAAAAGATCTGTGAGGAAATAAAAGACTGGATTGTTCTTGATCCGGATCAGACCGGAAAGGAATTTGCAGAAATCCGGAATTCTCTTCGCGGCTTACGGAAGGTCACTGAAGAGACACATCTTGCATATGAAAAAAATAAAGCAAAGGCATGTGTGCTGGATTTCACGGATCTGGAACACAAAGCGCTTGCGATTCTGAAGGATGAATCCGGGAAAATAACGGTACGAAACAGGTATCAGCGGATCTTTGTGGATGAATGTCAGGATGTGTCTTCTGTACAGGATGCACTGATTCAGGAACTGGCAGGCGAAAACAACACACTGTTTATGGTGGGAGATGTGAAGCAGAGCATCTACCGTTTCCGCCTGGCCAACCCCCGGCTGTTTTTATCCAGGATTACGGACCGGGGACCTGATGCAGGGGAGCGGATTTTTCTGCAGGAGAACTTTCGTTCCCGTCCTGAAATACTGGAAACAGCAAATACCATTTTCCGGGATGTTATGCGGAAGGGTTCGGCGGAAATGGATTATACGCCGGCGGATGAACTGAAACCGGGAAGGCAGGATTTTTCCGGATCAGTTCCGGTTTCAGTGGACCTTCTGGAAACAGGAGAAGACAGGACACGGCTGGAAACAGTTGCTGATCATATAGCGGAACAGATCGGCGAACTGATCCGCGATCAGAAATACCGGTATCGGGACATTGTCATTCTGATGCCGGAGGTCAGTACAGACGGGCCGAAGCTGGCGCAGATGCTCCGGGAAAAGGGGATCGGTGTCTTCTTTGACGGAAAAGGATCTTTTTTTGAACAGCAGGAAATTGAGATTTTCCGGAATCTGCTGATGCTTCTGGACAATCCCCGCCGGGATATTCCGCTGCTGACGGTTCTGGTGAATCCGCCCTTTGATTATACGGAGGAGGAACTGAGTTATATCCGCCTGAAAAACAGCGGCAGGAAAGTTCCTTTCTGGCAGGCGTTTCAGGAGATATCAGAGGAGGAAAGCGCCTTTGGCCTCCGATGCCGCAAAACCAGGGAGAAAATCGATAAATGGCGTTTTCTGTCTTCCCGTACCCGCCTGCCGGATTTTCTGTGGTATCTGATAGAGGATTCATCTTTATATGCGATCACAGGTGCAGGAGCCGGCGGACGTGCCAGGCAGAAGAACCTGAGGAATTTCTGTCTGCAGGCGGACCGTGCCGCGGAACGCGGCATCAGCAGTCTTCGGGATTTTCTGGATTTTCTGACGGAACAGGCATCAGGCGGGGAAATGCAGGCAGCGGCGGCTCTGGGAGATGAGGATAATCTGGTCCGGATTATGACGATGCATAAATCCAAGGGATTGCAGTTCCCGGTTGTGTTCTGTGCGGGCCTGGAGAAAGGGCTGACCGGAAAAAACGGGGGCACGGTGAAACTGGATGAAGAGCTGGGTCTGTGCCTGCCGTATAAGGTGCCGAAATGGCGGCTTTCACGGAATACGGTGGCGGATGATATTTTTGAGTGGAAAAAGAATCATGATGTAAAAGCAGAAAAAATATGCCTGTTGTATGTAGCGGTGACCCGAGCACAGGAGAAACTGTTTCTTGTGGGAACAGAAACAGACAGGTCTCTCTGGCATCTTCCGTCAGGTGATCACAGGACGCAGGCTGCTTCAGATTACCTGGATCTTATTATGCCTGCACTGTTGGATCAGGATAAGAAATCCACAACCTTTACACAGGGCTCAAAGCATTGGAATATAAGGGTTTTTGAAAATATTCAACAGAAAAATGTGGAAACTTCAGAAGATATCCACAGCCTGATGCCATGGCTGAAAACCGTGCTTTCAGCGCCGCCTGTGGACGATCTGTGGAAGACTGAACCGGAAGAAAAAAGACGCAGGGAAAGAGAAAACAGCCTGAAAAAATACTCCGTCACAGCAGTGCTGCAGAATGCGCGTAACCGCTGTTTCCTGGAGGAAGAGGAGCAGACTCCGGAAGAAAAGCGTACGCCGGATTATGTGGAAAGGGCTTTGCGGCGTTATCAGACAGAGACAGGATCCCTGATTGGTACAACCGCAAAAAAATCCGGGGGTGCGCTCCGCGGTACCGTGATTCACCGGTTTCTGTCCCTGGTGGACCTTGAAGCCGTCCGGAAAGCCGGTAAAATGGATGACCGGCTGTTCCTTTTCCTCCGGGATCATCTGACTGCGGAGCAGGTATTCACACAGGAGGAAGCTTCCTGGATCCGTCCGGAGACAGTTTCAGGCTTTTTTGTATCGGAAATCGGCCGGCGGATGCTGGCCAGTCCCGAAGTCCATCGGGAATGGGATTTCAACCTCTGTATCCGGGAGCGGAATATGATTGTGCAGGGTATGATTGACTGTGCATTTCTGGAAGGAGACGGCTGGATTCTGCTGGACTATAAAACTGATCATATCACGGATGAGAAGGCTTTTGTGGATGAATACCGCCCGCAGCTGGAGTGGTATGCCGTGGCCCTGCGGGAGCTGACCGGAAAACCGGTTCTGGAAAGCTGGCTTTATGCACTGTCTGTGGATAAGGCATTTGCAGTCACACGGAGAACCGGGAAGGATGCCGTCGGGGACTTATGATTCAAGGAAAAATATGTCCGGGACCTGAAAAAACAGGGCCGGATTTCCGGAAGTTGAAATATAAAACACAAACAGGTTTTCCACAGGCTGTGAAGCCTTGTGATTTCTGTACTCATAAAAAAGCGATCCGCAGAAGTGAGTAAAATCAACGCTTCTGCGGATCGCTGCTATATTTCTCCAATCTGTGCAAAACTGTGGATAAACTGTGAATAATAATAACGGGTGTGGAAGATTACTCTTCGGGGGTGTTGAAGTCATTGTCTGACAGGAAGGTCAGCGGCAGATCACTTTCCAGGAAAGGATCGTCTTCTGAAAGCATCGTATCCCCCTCGTCCAGCGGAAGGGCAGGATCATTTTCAGGATCATCCCCGGGGATTTCAGATTCATCAGTCGGGAAGGAAACGTTCAGGTAATGTTCCTCATCCATTTCCACCCGGAAACTGTCTCCGTAACCGGGAAGCGCGATTACTTCCGTGGTCCGGCAGCTGGCTGTACGCGCGTAATCCATGGCCGTATCTGCCCGGTGAAAATAATGCATGGGCACCAGAATCCGGGGTTTGACGGTCAGAATAAAATAGTTGGCTCCTGCTTCAAACATGTTGCCCTGCCGGGGATCCACCGGGAAGAAAGCAATATCGATTTTTTCCCGGGAAATCGGCTGTACTGCTTTACGGAATTCCGCGTCCGCCTCTTCAATTTCCTGCATGGTGGATTCTTCCCGCCAGTGCCAGAAATTCAGGTCTCCGGCATGGAATATACGTATACCGCAGAAATCAGCCAGAAAACTGACGCCCAGATCTGTGGAATCGAAGGCGGTCACGCTCAGCTCGTCAGACAGCTTCAGCGTGTCACCCGGAGCCATGCGCTTTCCCCTGGTACCCACCGGCATATCGGAGGATACGATATATGAAACATTCCCGGCCTCATTCCAGCTGAACACCACGGGATCCAGATGGTCGACATGCTCATGGCTGATGAAAACAAAGACGTTCTCAAACTGCTTCAGCTTTTCCGGGTTCAACTGCATTTCCACGGGGAGTTCCCCGTGTTCTCCGCGCCAGTAGTCAAAGACGGCCAGCGTGCGTTTGCTTGCAACGGAAAAACCGCTGTGATAGTAATGGGTGATCAACAGATTTTGTTCCACGAAAAAGCGCACCTCCACGGCGATACAAATAGCATCCTTTGTCTTCTTTGCCAAAGGGTACAAGACAAAATATCTATCTAAAAGCCGCCTGGTGAGAGAGAGGCAGCGAATATTGCTGAGATGAAGTTTAACACTCTTTCCCACCGTTGTCAAATTTTCGACTTTATCCACCTTTAATGAAACAGTAAAATGTCACAAAAACTGCTGCATTTTGCTTTCAATCCCCACCAAAGAGGAAAAACAGGATCTTTGGAATTCAAATCAGCATGTCCGGATAAGACGGAAGAAAAAAGAGGACCGCTGTAAAGCGATCCTCTGAGAAGCTAATTATCGGCCGGATTAAGCCCAGGGATTTTCCGTCGGATAGGGCAGATTCTTCGGCTGGTTCCAGGCAATATCCTTGACGCCCAGATACTTGAATACTTCGAACAGGAGCTTTCCGCAATGGGCGAATGCTACGGCGCCGTGATGCGGATAGCGCTTCTGCACCAGCACATGGCGGTAGAAGCGGCCCATTTCCTTGATGGCAAAGATGCCGATGCCGCCGAAGGATTGGGTGGCCACGGGCAGTACTTCGCCTTCAGCCAGGTAAGCGCGGACTTCGCCTTCACTGTCGCACTGCAGACGGTAGAAGGTGATGGGGCCGGCGGCGATATCGCCTTCCAGCGTGCCGCGGGTGAAGTCGGGTTCGCTTCCTTCAGGCTCCAGCAGGCGGTGCTGGATCAGCTGGTACTTGATGGCCCGGTCCGCGCACATCTTGCAGCTGGGAGTGTTGCCGCAGTGGAAGCCCATGAAGGTATCATGCAGTTCGTAGTCGAACTTGCCCTTGATATCCTTGTCGTAGATGTATTCCGGAACGCTGTTGTTGATGTCCAGCAGGGTGACAGCATCACCGGTCAGGCAGGCGCCGATGTATTCGCTCAGGCAGCCGTAGATGTCCACTTCGCAGGAGACGGGCATGCCGCGGGAAGCCAGGCGGCTGTTGACGTAGCAGGGTTCGAATCCGAACTGGGACGGGAAGGCGGGCCAGCATTTGTCAGCAAAGGCCACATACTTCCGGGCGCCCTTGTGGGCTTCCGCCCAGTCCAGCAGGGTCAGTTCAAACTGTGCCATGCGCTCGAGCATATCATCGTAGTACTTGCCCTCGCCCATTTCCTTCTTCATGTCTTCGCAGACAGCGGGGATGCGCTTGTCGCCGGCATGTTCCTTGTAGCTGACCAGGAGATCCAGTTCGCTGTTCTCCTCGATTTCGATGCCCAGTTCATACAGGCCCTTGATGGGGGCGTTGCAGGCGAAGAAGTCCTGGGGACGGGGCCCGAAAGTGATGATCTTCAGGTTCTTCAGGCCAACGATAACCCGGGCGATCGGGATGAACTCGGCGATCTTGTCAGCCAGTTCTTCAGCGGTGCCAACGGGATATTCCGGGATATAGCCCTTCAGATGGCGCATTCCCAGGTTATAGGAGCAGTTCAGCATACCGCAGTATGCGTCGCCGCGGCCGTTGATCATGTCTCCGTCGCCTTCAGCGGCAGCCACAAACATGACAGGGCCGTCGAAATAACGGGCGATCAGGGTTTCGGGAGTTTCGGGACCGAAGTTGCCCAGGAACACACACGCGGCGTTGCAGCCGGCGGCGTTCAGTTCTTCCACGGCCTTGAGCATGTCTTTTTCGTTCTCAACAGTGGTTTTGATTTCAACGATGTCCAGTTTCTTCTGGCCGCACTTTTCAGCGATCGCGGCACGGCGCTTTTCGCTCAGTGCGATGGGGAAACAGTCGCGGCTGACGGCGACGAGTCCCAGCTTGATGACAGGGATGTTGTCCATCATGGGTATTAACCTCCTCCAAATACTTTGTACCGTAAAAAGTACGGACTTACCTACTTTTAAGAATAGCATTCCGGTCGGCGGAAGTCAATGTAAAATGAAGGATTTTAACTGTTTCAGTACCATTTTGAACAAAAGGCGGAATCCTGAAATGTGGTGCCTGCAGGGCCTGTCCACAAGATGTGGTGAATGCCTCTGACGGGAGGAAAATCAACCGAAAAAACTGTTGCAAAACAAGGAGAAAACAGGTACAATACCATGCGGACCTAAATTAATGCTAAAAGCGACTATCTAAGAGGAGGGTTTTTCCATGGCAGTTAAAGTTGCGATTAATGGTTTCGGCCGTATCGGCCGTCTTGCGTTCCGTCAGATGTTCGGCGCTCCGGGTTACGAAGTCGTCGCCATCAATGACCTGACCAGCCCCGCGATGCTGGCTCACCTGCTGAAGTATGACACCGCTCAGAAGGGCTACTGCGGCGTGATCGGCGAGAACAAGCACACCGTTGAAGCTACCGAGAATTCCATCATCGTTGACGGCAAAGAGATCACCATCTATGCCATCAAGGATGCCAAAGAGTGCCCCTGGGGCGAGCTGGGCGTAGACGTCGTGCTGGAGTGCACCGGTTTCTACACCTCCAAGGAAAAGTCCATGGCTCATATCGAAGCGGGCGCCAAGAAGGTCGTTATCTCCGCTCCTGCCGGCAATGACCTGCCCACCATCGTTTACAATGTTAACCACAACACCCTGAAGCCCGAAGACAAGGTCATCTCCGCTGCCAGCTGCACCACCAACTGCCTGGCTCCCATGACCAAGGCTCTGAATGATGCCTTCCCGATCCAGGCCGGCATCATGACCACCGTTCATGCCTACACCGGCGACCAGATGATCCTGGACGGCCCGCATCGCAAGGGTGACCTGCAGCGTGCCCGTGCCGGCGCCGCCAACATCGTGCCCAACAGCACCGGTGCTGCCAAGGCCATCGGCCTGGTTATCCCGGAACTGAACGGCAAGCTGATTGGCTCCGCCCAGCGCGTTCCCGTTCCCACCGGCTCCACCACGATCCTCGTGGCTGTCGTGAAGGGCAAGGACGTGACCAAGGAAGCGATCAATGCCGCCATGAAGGCTCAGAGCTCCGAATCCTTCGGCTACACCACTGAAAAACTCGTTTCTTCCGATATTATCGGCATGACCTATGGTTCCCTGTTCGATGCCAACCAGACCATGGTTAACCAGATCGATGAAGACACCTATCAGGTGCAGGTCGTTTCCTGGTACGACAATGAGAACAGCTACACCAGCCAGATGGTCCGCACCATCAAGTACTTCGCTGAACTGAAGTAATTTGGTTCGGTATTCTTCCTGAAAGGCAGAAGGGATATATTTCCGGAACCGGTTCAGGAAGAGTGAAGCACGAAGCTGCGAAAATCATGCCCGCCGTCGGAGAACCGATGGCGGGCAGTTTTTATGCCATCCTTCGGGTCAGGGAAACGAAAAAGCATCAACTGACTGTAAGGAGACATATTTTATGGAAAATATACAGACCCAGGATCATATTCAGCCCCGGAAGGGTCGGGGAAAACTGATCTGGCGGTTTTTAAAGGGCAGCAAAGCCTTATTTGTCCTGTGTATGATCTGCTCAGCGCTGATTTCGCTGGGTGAGATGATTGTTCCCCAGATTATCCGGATTACCATTGACAATATTATCGGCGGGGAGTCTATGGCAAACCTGGCTCCGGCGGTCCGGAACCTGATCGTTTCCCTGGGCGGCCCGGAAGCACTGCAGGGCCGGATGTGGATCATGGCGCTGGCCGTGCTGATTGTGGCGGGAGTCTGTGCCATAGCACGGTATGCGTTCCGCGTTTCGAACGTAAAAGCAAGTGAAACGCTGGTGAAGAACATGCGGGACACGCTTTTCGGCCATATTGAACGGCTCCCCTTCCAGTGGCACATGAGTAACCACACCGGAGATATTATTCAGCGGTGCACAAGCGATATTGAAACCACCAGGAATTTTATATCCGAACAGATGACAAATCTGATCCGGATCGGGATCCTGCTGGTGATGAGCGTGAGCTTCATGTTTTCCATGAACAGCTCCCTGACGCTGATCGCCATGCTCCCCCTGCCCGTAATTATCTGGTATTCCCTGTTTTTCCACAGGAAGTTCCGGAAGGGGTTTGAGGAATGTGACGAGAACGAGGGCAAACTTTCCGCCATGGCGCAGGAAAACCTGACCGGGGTACGGGTGGTTCGGGCCTTCGGCCGGGAACGGTATGAACGGGACCGGTTTGAAAAGCATAATGATTATTATACCTCTCTGTGGGTGAAGCTGGGCCGGCTGATGAGCTTCTTCTGGTCCTCCTCCGATATCCTGTCCGGCATCCAGATCATGCTGGTGGTGGTTTTCGGTGTGCTCTTCTGCCTGAGGGGCAATATGACCAGCGGCGAGTATATCGCCTTTATCAGCTACAACGGTCTGCTGGTCTGGCCTGTCCGTCAGCTGGGGCGGATGCTCAGCGAAATGTCCAAGGCCGGCGTCGGTATCGACCGGATCGGTTATATCATGGATGCGGAAGAGGAAAAGGATGCGGAAAACACGCTGACGCCGCCGATGAACGGTGATATCCGCTTCGATCATGTGAATTTTGCCTATGAGGGAAGCCGGGAAATGCTTCACGATGTGAGCTTCACTATTCCTGCCGGAACAACGCTGGGCATTCTCGGCGGTACCGGTTCGGGCAAAAGCACGCTGATGTACCTGCTGGACAGGCTGTATCCCCTGCCCGCGGACTGCGGAAAGATCACTGTCGGCGGAACGGACATCTCGAAGATCTCCCTGGAGCACCTGCGGGGCAATATCGGTATCGTGCTGCAGGAGCCCTACCTGTTCTCCCGTTCACTGCGGGACAACCTGGGCATTGCGGTCCGGGACCTGGGAGACAAGGAACTGGAGGCGGCAGTACAGGCTGCCTGCCTGGACGAAACCATCCGGTCCTTTTCCAAAGGCTATGACACTTTTGTGGGCGAACGGGGCGTGACCCTGTCCGGAGGCCAGAAGCAGCGCGCGGCGATTGCCCGGATGCTGGCCAGGCCGGCACCCATCATGATTTTTGACGATTCCCTCTCTGCCGTGGATACGGAGACTGACGCGAAGATCCGTACGGCGCTGGAGAAGCGCTTCGGTTCTGCAACCATTATCCTGATCTCCCACCGGATCACGACCCTTTCCAAGGCGGATCAGGTGCTGGTTCTGGATCATGGCCGGGTAAGCCAGCTGGGAACGCCGGAAGAACTGGGCAGGCAGGAAGGCCTGTACCGCCAGATCATGGAGATACAGGGATTTTCCCCTGACCCGGAAACAAAGACAGACAACGGTACAAAGAAACTGAAGGAGGTGAATGCGGAATGACGCAGATGACAGAAAACCTCACAAAGGACGCGGTGTCCCTGCCCTTCTTCGGCATCCCGCGGATCATCCCCTATGTGAAGAAATACAGAAAAACCCTGCTGGTGATGCTGATCGGCGGCCTGATCGGCACCGGTATGGATATCGGCCTGCCCCTGTTTCAGCGCTATGCCCTGGATCACTTTATCAGTCTGGGCACGCTGGATACCCTGCCGATGTTTATTGTGATTTATCTGGCGGCGATCGTCCTGGCCGGCTGCGCAACGTTTTTTGCCTGCCGGGGGGCCATGACGACGGAAGTTTCGGTGAACCGGGACCTGCGGGCAGCGGCTTTCAGCCACCTGCAGACCCTGTCCTTCTCTTACTTTAACCAGAACAGCGTCGGATGGATTCATTCCCGCGTAATGTCGGATACTTCCCGGATCGGCGGCCTGGTTTCCTGGACCTTTATGGACAGCGTCTGGCATACGAGCTATGTGATCGGCGCCGCTGCGGTGATGCTGGTGATCAATTTCCGGCTGGCTCTGATGGTGCTGGTAATCCTGCCCCTGATCGTGGTACTGTATTCCCTTTTCCAGAAAAAGCTGATCCATGCCAACCGGCAGATCAGGGAACTGAATTCCAGGATCACCGGAGATTTCAATGAAGCGATCACCGGTGCGAAGACGATCAAGACCCTGACGATTGAGGAACGCATGGAAAAAGACTTCGTGGGAGATACGGAGGAGTACCGCAGCACATCGGTGCGGGCAGCCCGTCTGCGCGGCGCATTTGCCGTGACTATGCACCTGGCCTCTTCCCTGGCTCTGGCAATCGTCCTGTGGCAGGGCGGCGTGATCGCAGCTTCGGAGGTAGGTACCTTCTCCATGTTCATGTCCTATGCGCAGGGTATGATGGAGCCTGTCCGCTGGATTGTGGATGCAATCTCGGATGTAATCACAACTCAGGTCAACATTGAACGCCTGACAAGGCTGCTCGGGACAAAATCCGATGTGACGGATACACCTGAAGTGATAGAGAAATACGGTGATTCCTTCTCTCCGAAGAAGGAAAACTGGGAACCCATCCGCGGGGATATCGAATTCGAGGATGTGACCTTCCGTTACCCTGACGGAGACGAAAACGTCCTGGAGCACTTCAGCCTGAAGATTCCCTTTGGCAGCAATATTGCCATTGTGGGTGAAACAGGCGCAGGTAAAAGCACCCTTGTAAACCTGGTCTGCCGCTTCTTTGAGCCGACGGAGGGAAAAGTGCTGATCGACGGACGGGACGCCCGGGAACGGAGCCAGCTGTGGCTCCACAGCGCCATCGGCTACGTGCTCCAGACCCCGCATCTGTTCTCCGGAACTATCCGGGAGAACCTGCTCTACGGCAATCCAAATGCTACGGAGGAGGAGATTGACCGGGCCCTGAAGCTGGTTTCTGCTGATCAGGTGGTGGCAAAAATGGAGAAGGGCATTGATACGGACGTCGGTGAAGGCGGCGATCTTCTCTCCACCGGTGAGAAACAGCTGATTTCTTTTGCCCGTGCAATCCTGGCGGATCCGCGGATCCTGGTGCTGGACGAAGCGACGGCTTCTGTGGATACCCTGACGGAACAGCGGATCCAGTCCGCCATCGACACCGTGATCCGGGGCAGGACCTCCCTGGTGATTGCCCACCGGCTGTCCACGGTTAAAAATGCGGACCTGATCCTGGTGGTCCGGGACGGCAGAATTGTGGAGCAGGGAACGCATACTGACCTGCTGGCTGCCGGAGGAACTTACTGCCGGCTGTATACCCGGCAGTATGAGGATGAAGCAACAAGCAGTATTCTGCAATAAAAAATAAGCGCCGGAAGGCGCTTATTTTTTTGTCCCGGTATTATGACTTCAGCCGTGCAAAAATCATTCTTCCTGCGCTGGTCTGCAGGACGCTGGTGACCAGGATGTCCGCATCCCCGCCGACACAGCTTTTCCCGTTTTCCACCACAATCATGGTGCCGTCATCCAG
The DNA here is from genome assembly GCA_045111455.1 of Christensenellales bacterium. Taxonomy (GTDB): domain Bacteria; phylum Bacillota; class Clostridia; order Christensenellales; family Aristaeellaceae; genus Aristaeella. Next base: position 30,038 of record JBGUGL010000063.1, read on the forward strand.
ATAGGCGACACCCTGGCCGGCTTCCTTGCCTTCCCTGCTGATATGCACCCGCAGTTCCATGCCCTGGACAACGGCCGGACGCATTGCGTCTGCCAGTTCGTTCACATTCAGGCTGCGTACACCGCTGACGGCTGCCGCCTTCTGGAGGTTGTAGTCAACGGTGATGACTGTGCCGCCGCAGTCCCGGGCTTGCCGGAGCAGCTTAACATCCACATCCTGCAGTTCTTCAATATCCGCCGGATCAATGACCAGCTGCTTCATGGATTCCTTCATTTCTTTCAGGATTTCCAGGCCCCGCCTGCCCCGTTCCCGCCGGCTGTCATCAGCGGAATCGGCCACATGCTGCAGTTCATCAACCACATACTGGGGCACCACAAACTCTCCCTCGATGAAACCGGTTTTTGCCACTTCCAGGATCCGGCCGTCGATAATGGCGCTGGTATCCACATATTTCCGCGCGGCATATCCGTGTTTCCGGATTTTGCTTTTTTCCCGTGCGCCGGAAAGCCTGGTGATCATGGCCAGGAATTCTCTGCTGCGCCGTTTTCCGATACTGTATCCCAGGGCGCCAAGGGTCAGGTAAAGAATGGCGGTCAGTGCGGCACCGGCAACGCCGTCTCCCAGGAAAGAAATCATCTGGCGCAGCAACGCTGCCACAATCAGGCCCAGAATCAGGCCGATGACGGCGCTCAGCAGCTGGTTTACCGGCATCCGGTCAAATTCTTTCTGCATTTCCAGGGAAATGGTGCTCACCCGGCGGACAATACGGTTGCTGAGCAGCAGGAATACCAGTCCGCCCAAAATCCCCATACCGGTATAAGCTGCCACGGGAACCCAGGCGGGGATATCTGTATTCTGGTAGCTCAGCCGGTACAGTGCCAGGCCAAGCTGTGCCAGCGCCAGCCCGATACCGATGCCCAGCAGCACCAGCAGCAGTCTCAGCAGTTTTTCGATTGTTTTGGATCGCATACCGTATGTCCTCCCAAAGGTATTCAGACTGATTGTCCGGATTTAAAAGATCACGCTCAGCGCCTGGGCCACCGTATCCACGCCGACAACGCGGATACCTTCCGGTACGGAGACCCGCCGGGAATTTGCCCGGGGCACAATGATGGTGGTGAAACCAAGCCGTGCACATTCGCTGATCCGCCGTTCGCACTGGGGTACGGTGCGGACTTCGCCTGCCAGGCCGACCTCTCCCATCACAGCGATTTCGGGCCCCACCGGCCTGTCTTTCAGGCTTGACGCCACGGCGACGCAAAGGGCGAGATCCGCTGCGGGTTCGCTCAGCTCCAGCCCGCCGGCCACGTTGATATATACATCCTGGTTGTACGTCCGCTGGTTGGCGCGCTTTTCCAGCACCGCCAGCAGCATGGCAACCCGGCCGCTGTCCGCGCCGTTCACGGACCGCCGGGGAGTACCGTAGAAAGTGGGACTGGTCAGCGCCTGGACATCGCACAGCAGGGGCCGACTTCCTTCCACGCCGCAGAAAACCGTACTTCCGCTGGCGCCTTTGGCCCGGTGGCTCAGCAGTTCCTCACTGGGATTTTCGACTACCTGCATGCCCTGTCCGGTCATCCGGAACACGCCCAGCTCATTGACGGAGCCGAAACGGTTTTTGACAGCCCTCAGAAGGCGGTAATCCTGCTGGCGGTCGCCCTCAAAGTACAGTACCACATCCACCATGTGCTCAAGCATCCGCGGGCCGGCGATGGCACCGTCCTTGGTCACGTGCCCCACCAGGAATACGCTGGTGCCTGTTTCCTTGCACATACGCATGATCAGGCTTGTGCCTTCCCTGATCTGGCTGACACTTCCGGGGGCGCTGGTCATTTCCGGACGGTACATGGTCTGGATACTGTCAATCACGGCTGTATCCGGCTGCAGTTCCCGGATTTTTTCCTCCACCGCGTCCAGGGCGTTTTCCGCCAGCACCTGGATATCGCTTTCAATGCCAAGGCGTCGGGCCCGCAGTTTGATCTGCCGGGCGGATTCCTCACCGCTGATATACAGTGTACGCTTCCCGCTTTTTGCCAGATGGTCGCATACCTGCAGCAGCAGGGTGCTCTTACCGATTCCGGGATCACCGCCGATCAGGATCAGTCCGCCCTCTACAATGCCGCCGCCCAGGACCCGGTCCAGCTCACTGATGCCGGTGCCGGTACGTACTGCGGTATCCTCCGGAATATCCTTCAGGAACAGCGGCCGGGCGCCGGTGCCGGGCCGCTGGTTGGAGGCGATTTTTCCGCCGGTTTTCTCCGGCACCGTCTGCAGGCTTTCCTCCAGGGTGTTCCAGGCGCCGCAGCCGGGACAGCGGCCGACCCACCGGGGGCTCTCATAGCCGCAGGCAGTACATGCGTAGGAGCTTCTGACTTTTGCCATGGTCTCACCTCGTTTCTTGACACAACGGCATTATATCATAAAAGCCGGGCAACACAAAGGACAGGGCATATGCCCTGTCCCTGTGAACAGTATTCGTGGTGAAACGGTTTACTTATGACCGTTCGGGGCATGCTGCCATGCATAATCGATGGCTTCCACGTGGCCGCTGTCAACCTTGTTGCTGTTGTGGGTCTTGCTGTTGGTAAAGTGGATACAGACCTGTCCCTTGAAGTTGTTCGTGGAGATGGTATCTCCTTCGGGATAGTTGTGCGGCACGCCGTACAGGGAGCAGGCAAAGGTTCTGGTACCGATGGTGACCAGCAACGGACGCCGCTGGTACAGGTTTTTGTCCGCAATTTCCTGGGCAGTGCTGACGCCGTAGCACTTGCACAGCCGGGCGGTATCTGCCGCGGTCAGGGGTTCGGCGTCGATATGTGTACCGCCGGCCCAGCGGTGAGCCCACCAGACGATACCCGTCTTCACGTCATAAACCTTGTAATTGCTGCCTCTGGACCACAGATCGTCGATGCCGCTGGTATACCAGTCAGCTTTTTCCGCCGGATACAGGGTCATGGACAGGTTGCTGGTGTCAGCCGCGCCTACAGGAACGGTACCGAACAGTTTGTGCTGGGTGGCGGAACCGGCAATGCCGTCCACGGTCAGGCCCTTTGCTTTCTGGAAAGCCTTCACGGCGGCGGCTACGGCGGTGGTGTATTTACTGGTGATTGCGCCGGAGAAGAAGCCCTGGTTTTTCAGTTCGGTGACCAGGTTCTTGACGGCGGTACCGGTGGAACCGGTTCTCAGGGTGGTATAAGTGGCTTCCTGCTGGCTGGTGGTACCGCCGGGCACAGTAGCTGCCTGGCCGGGGTCCGTGACAGTGGTTGCAATGACGGTTCCGTCAGCGTTGCACAGGGTCAGGTAGTCTGCATGCAGCCAGCCTTTTCCGAAGGAGGGGCTCTTTACGTTGTACCAGGTAACGCCCTTGACTTTGGAAGGCGAACCGTAGTAGGGCAGAACCACATTTTTGTCGATCCTGCCGAGGACATCGGTGTATCCGGCTTTTTTCCGCAGGTTAACGCCGGAAGCGGTGGTTTTCACATATCCGGCAGGCGTCTCTTCCGCCGGCTGGGGTGTGGGGGTACTGCCCGCGGGGACGGCTGTTTTGGCGGGAGCCTTGACAACCTTGACCACATCTCCGCGCAGATAGCCGCGGTTTGAACCGTCCTGGACAAAATACCAGGTATATCCGTTCTTTTTCACCGGCTCAAGCAGATAAGGCAGGGTCACGTTTTTCGCGATCTGCTTGATGACTGTGCCGCTGATGGTGGCCCGCAGGTTGCAGCCGCCCATGATGGTCTGGACATAGCCCAGCCCGTTCGGGTTCACGGTGGCTTCAGGCGCAGCCGTTACGACAGGCGCTGCTACGGCAGCGACGGAATCACCGCTGGAGAACAGTTCCACACAGTCATTGCGGACATAATACTTCTTCCCGTTCCGGGAGACCGGGTACCATGTATAGCCGCCCTGCTTCACGGCAATTCCGTTTAGTGGGAGTACGCTGCCGCGGCCGATCAGGTCATTGCTCTGGTCATAATCGCCGCCGGGGCTTGTGCGCAGGTGGCAGCTGGTCAGGATCAGCCTGATATGGGTATAGGAACCGGTATCGGCTGCCGGCTTGGCTGTGGCGGAAGTGCCGGGCTTGGGTGTTACAACCACGGATTCTCCGTTTTCAGGTCCGCCGCTGAGAATGGAGATGAAATCACTCATGATGTAGCCGACATTGCCGTTATATTTGACTTTAAAGAATGTATTGGAACCGGAACCGCGGACAGAGGGAATGGTCAGAAGCTCCACCTGGGTATTCCGGTCCAGCCGTGTAATGCTGTGATAGCCGGTGCCGGGCCCTTCCCGCAGGTTGGTTCCTCCGGCTGTGACAGAGCCGATGGACCCTGCTTTGGCGGGCAGGTCCTGGTTTTTTCCGGTGGGCTTGGGGGTCGGCGTAGGCGTCGGTTTGCCGTCTTTGGAGTCCGGAACAGGCGTGGGCGTGGCAACAGAACCGCTGTTCTGGTACTGCTTGATTTCATCAGCGGTCAGCTCACGGAAAAAATCGCCGTGGATGTAGCCTCTGTACTTGTTGCTGTTCTTCCGGGACGGATCGATGGTCTCCACCCTGTACCAGCGGACCTTCTGGACCGTTTTGACTTCCAGAATATCACAGACGTGATTGGCCGGCAGGGAGAAGACAATCTTTTCGTTCGTTCCGGCGCCGTAGCGTAAATTCACCTTATCCACCAATGTAATGCCCTTCCGTACGGTGGCAGCATTGGCAGCAGAGGACCTGCTGCCCGTCGCGGCAGGGATCAGTGTGATAATCATGCTCAAAGCCAGAGCAAGACACAGCAGGCGGCGGCGATACAAAGTCATGAAAGGCTCACCTCAACGTTCTTAATCGTCATACTTCGTCAGCGAAACAGACGTATCCAAAGATACATTCTCATTCTATTACGGAAATATTACGGTGTCAACTATAAAAAATTCATAATTTTTATTTATCGTTCATATATTTATGTGCCCGTGAAACCGGAAGAATGGCGGGAACAAGCTGTGTAAAAGGGATCCCGGAAGGCGAAATTGTGAATTTTGCATTAAAAAAGGAGGAGCCTTCGCTCCTCCCCTTCTGTTTATTTGACCACGATGTTCACAATCCGGCCCCTGACGTATATTTCCTTCACAATGGTTTTGCCTTCAATAAAGGACTGGACGTTTTTCATGGCGTGGGCTTTTTCAAGCACGCTGTCCTGTTCCTCGTTCACACCGATCTCCACGGTGGCCCGGACCTTGCCGTTAACCTGCACCGGAATCTGGATGGTATCTTCCTTAATCTTTTCCTCGTCCCAGACCGGCCAGGGCTCATAGGCGATGGTGTCTTCATGGCCCAGCAGGCTCCACATTTCCTCGCCGATGTGGGGGCAAATGCAGCTGAGCATCTTAACAAAGGCTTCTGCGAAGGCCTTCGGGCAGCTGCCGTTTTTGTAGCAGGCGTTGACGAAGATCATCATCTGGCTGATGGCGGTGTTGAAGCCCAGGGTTTCAAAGTCCCCGCTGACTTTCTTTACCGTCTGGTGGAATACGCGGTCCAGGGTGCCGTCGCTCTCCGCGGTGATGTTTTCTTCATTTGTGAAGAAGGTCCAGACGCGGTTCAGGAACTTCCGGGCGCCTTCCACACCCTGGGGGCTCCAGGGCTTGGATACCTCCAGCGGACCCATGAACATTTCGTACAGTCGCAGGGTGTCCGCGCCGTACTTGTCCACAATATCGCTGGGATTGACCACATACTTGGGGAAGCGTTTGCCCATCTTGATGCCGTTTTCTCCCAGGATCATTCCCTGGTGGACCAGCTTTTTGAAAGGCTCTTTAACCGGGCTCAGGCCTTTATCGTACAGGTACCGGTTCCAGATCCGGCTGTACATCAGGTGGCCGACCGCATGCTCCGGTCCGCCGATGTAGAGATCCACCGGCAGCCAGTGCTCCAGCAGCCTGTAGTCTGCGAATTCACTGTCGTTATGCGGGTCGATATAGCGCATGTAATACCAGCTGCTGCCGGCGGAACCCGGCATGGTGCTGGTTTCCCGCAGTCCTTTGATGCCGTTCCGGTCGTAGTGTTTCCACTCCTCGGCGTTTTCCAGCGGGGCCTTGCCGTTCTTTCCCTTATAGTCTTCCAGCTCGGGCAGCACCAGCGGCAGTTCCTCATCCGGCAGCGGATAGATTTTCCCGTCTTCAGTGTGCACCACCGGCACGGGTTCGCCCCAGTAACGCTGGCGGGCAAAAATCCATTCCCGGAAATGATAGTTGACCGTGCGCTTGGCGACGCCCATCTTTTCCAGTTTAACCGTGATAGCTTCCTTGGCTTCCTCCACGGTGAGCCCGGTGAACTCCTCACTGTTGATGAGTCTGCAGCCCTTGCCGAGGTAATCCTGTTTTTCGAATGCGTGCTCGCTGACATCCGCCCCGTCAATAACCTGGATCATGGGGATGTTGTGGGCAACGGCGTATTCAAAGTCGCGCTGGTCGTGGCTGGGAACAGCCATAACTGCGCCGGTGCCGTAGCTGGCCAGCACGAAATCACCGATAAACAGCTCCGCTTCCCTGCCGTTTACAGGATTGATGCACTTCACACCCTCCAGGCGGCAGCCGGTTTTGCCCTTGTTCAGTTCCGTCCGGTCCATATCGTTCTTTTTCCGGGTTTCTTCGATATAGGCCTTCACTTCCTCCTGGTTCTGAATCCGGGGCATCAGATCCTGGACCAGCTGTCCGTCGGGCGCCAGCACCATGAAGGTGATGCCGTAGATGGTTTCAATACAGGTGGTGAAGATGCTGAACTCTCCGCCGCCGACAATCTGGAACTTTACTTCAACGCCGGTGCTCTTGCCGATCCAGTGGCGCTGCATGTCCTTGGTGCTTTCAGGCCAGTCGATTTCCTCCAGGCCTTCCAGCAGTTTCTCCGCAAAAGCAGGCTGGTCGATGACCCACTGCTTCATGTTTTTGCGAACCACGGGGAAACCGCCGCGTTCGCTCTTTCCGTCGATTACTTCATCGTTGGAAAGGACCGTGCCCAGCTCCTCGCACCAGTTTACGGGCATATCAATATATTGGGCATACCCGTCCAGGTACAGCTGTTTGAAAATCCACTGGGTCCATTTGTAGAATGACGGATCACTGGTGGCAATCATCTTGTCCCAGTCATAGTCAAAACCAAGCTCCTTCAGCTGATGGCTGAAGGTTTTGATGTTTTCTTTCGTAAAACCTTCCGGGTGATGACCGGTGGTCACGGCATACTGCTCCGCCGGCAGGCCGAAGCTGTCATATCCCATGGGATGGAGGACGTTGTAGCCCTGCATCCGCTTCATGCGGCTGACAATGTCAGTGGCGGTATAGCCTTCCGGATGGCCGGCATGCAGGCCGACTCCGCTGGGATAGGGGAACATATCCAGCGCGTAGAATTTGGGCTTGCTGAAGTCCCACACATCAGTCCGGAAGGTCTGGTGCTCCTCCCAGTATTTCTGCCATTTCGGTTCAATGGCTTTCGGGTCATAAATACGGTCCATGTACGTTCACCTGATCCTGTACAAAATATTGAAAGCAGTATAGCACAAACCCGTTTTTCGTTCAATGTCAGCGGGCGTTTTTCCGGATAAAGTGTCCGCTGCAGCACGGGTCATGGATATTCTTTCCCCGGAGCGCCTCAAACCGGGCGCTGTCCTGCGGATCCCGGTCATCGCCGGACAGGAGCAGGGTGCAGCGTTCCAGCTGTGCCCGGGCATGGGGAGTGAACACAAGCCATTTTCCCGCTTCCCGCTGCCGCAGGCCCAGCTCGGCCGCGGCCAGGCCGCCCCGGAACCCTTCGTCCAGGTCCAGCCAGTTTTCCCGTTTTATCATCAGGCAGCAAAGGCTGGCCGCGCTGATATTGTGGACTTTGTTCATCATGTCGTACCAGTCCCCTGCGGTGGCGTACCGGCCTTCGTTCGCGCATCGTGCGATTCCTTCGGTGCCCAGGGCAAAGCCTCCGTGGGTGATCCGGTTTTTCCGGTCTGTCAGGACGCCGGTGACGCCGGCAACATCATCCCGCTGCGCGTACATCAGCATTTCCCGGATAAAATAGCGGTTCATCTCTGTCACGCCTGCTTCCAGTATCAGCAGGTAATCCGCAGAACTGGTGCGGGCGGCTTCATTGATCAGCGGAATCCGCTCGTTCTCCCCGGCCACCAGGATGCTTCCGGTCAGTTTCGGCCAGTCTGTCCGGAACTGCAGTTCGCCGAGACAGGCCTGGCATTCCTCTTCGCTGCTTCCGTGGACGATCGCTTCCACGCTGGCGTTTTCCGGGATTGTGTACCACAGGCGGATTACGCCGTTTACGGGAACCGCCTCCGCTTTCCGGCCCAGGGCGGTCTCATGTTCCACAGCGGCCCGGCAGCCGTTCTCCAGGCAGGTGTACAGGTCCCGGTGGCTTTTGCTTGAGAAGACCTCCCGCCAGCTGTACAGTACCCGGGGAATGTGTTCGATGCAGCGGGCTTTTTCTGTGATTCGCAGGAAAAGATCATGGTCTTGGCTGCCGTCAAAGCCGCTCCGAAGGCCGCCTGTCTCCTCCAGAAGAGTCCTGCGGATCACGGCGAGATGACAGATATAGTTGTCGCTGACCAGATTGTCAGGACAGTAGTCCGGTTTATAGTGGGGATCCATATGCCTTCTGCCGCCCTGGGTGATCCGGTCTTCGTCGGAATAGATCATGTCCGGATGCTTTTCCTCAATCAGTTTTGCAACCTGCCACAAAGCATCGGGACTGAGCAGGTCGTCATGGTCGCACAGGGCGACGTATTCGCCCCGGGCGAGGCTGACCGCTTCGTTTGTATTTCCGCTGATCCCCTTGTTTTCCCCGCCGCGGATCAGGCGAAACCGGGGCTCGGATTTGCTCCGGTCCTCCAGTACACGGACAGTTTCAGCCCGGGTGCTTCCGCCGTCATACAGCACTGCCTCAAAGTTGAGGTAGCTTTGACCCGCCAGGCTGTCCAGCAGCGCGCTGAGCATTCCCGGATCGGTGTTATAAACCGGGATGACCACGCTGATCAGCCCTGCTCCGGGCTGGTGAAGCCGCTGCTGTTCCAGCTCCGCGGCGGAAACGGTTTCCTGCCGTCTGCGGCGGTCATAGGTGCCCAGCAGCTGCTGGGCAGCTTTCTGTCCAAGCCTCCGGAGCGTATAGGCGGTACCGTGGTTCTGCCGGTATGCCTGTATACGGCTGATGACTTTCATGTCTGTTTTTCACTCCTTTGGATCGGGATTGTCCGTAACGGGGGAAGGCAGGTCAAAATGTGATAAAAATCAACCGTTTGCGCATTGACAAACCCCGATGCGGGATGTATACTGAACCCGGAATTTGTCAATTCTGGTCAAGTTCTCAGGAGGATACGCCATGAATTCCTATTTACTGAAAGAGATCCCGGAACATCTGGCTGCTCTTGCGGTGGAAGGATATCACAAACCGGGGAGCCTTACGCAGGCCAGCGGCGCGTGGATCCAGGCAGCCGGGTCTTTTGTGCTGGAAAAAGGAACCTGGCCCCTGAATCCCCATGACCAATGGGTCTGGCTTGCGGTGGAAAAGGGAGATATCGTTCTCTTCTGGGATAATCACGAGCTGGCGCTTTCCGCCGGTTCCACCTGTTTCCTTCCCGGGGGCGACAAGCGCTGTGAGATTTCCACGGAAGAGGATACCCGCTGCCTGTGGATTGCCCTGGAAGGCCCCCTCAGCCCCATGGTTGTGCGCAAAATGGGTGCGCTGCTCCATATGCCCCTCAAGCAGGGCGGTCTGCCCAGCCAGCTGTATCTGGCGGAGCAGATTGTCCAGGTGATTGTCCGTCACAGCGGCACAGCGGATGCGACTTACCAGCTTCAGCACCTGCTTTACGGAATGATCGCTTCCCACTGGGGCCAGCCCGTGGCGATCGACGCCATGCTCTCCCATGAGATTGCCAAGGTGGTGGATGCGCTCCGGGCCAATCAGTACAGGGATAATTTCTCTCTGGCGGATATGGCGGCCATCTCCCGTATGCCTATGGAAACTTTCCGCAAGCGCTTTGTGGCGGAGGTGGGTATGCCTCCTCTCAGCTATGTGCTCCATTGCAAAATGGAACGGGCCAAGGAGCTTCTCCGGGATCAGAACTGTTCCGTCCGGGAAGCCGGGGCTGCGGTGGGCATGCAGGATCCCTATCACTTCTCCAAGCAGTTCAAGCACATTGTGGGAATCAGTCCCAGTGCCTTTATGAAACAGGCTTCCGTGCCCAGCGCCACAATCCGCGGCGTCACACCGAAGGCGAAGAAGAAATAATACCGGATTTTCGTTTTTCCCGGATCCGGTCCAAAGCCCGCGCTGCGGGCTTTTCTATTGCGTAGGTAACCAGAACGGCCAGCAGCAGGGAGATTCCGAAGGACAGGAGGGTGTACTGGCTCTGCCAGGGCTGTTCCCCCGTCATATTCGGCGTGTCGCTGACAGAAGGCGGGAAATGAAGCCGTTTAAGGTGAACGATGACCGTCTGATGGATCAGGTAATAGTTCATGCTGATCTCCCCGAGGAATTTTGTCACCGGATTCCCGAGAAGTCTGCGCAGCGGCAGCAGCGCAAAAGGCGCTGAGAGGATCAGGCCGGTAAAGCACAGGGCGTAGAGGGGCCGGTAGATCATCTGCCGGCGCTGGATCAGCACATAGTCCCCGGAAGCCGCCTGGAATTTCAGCAGCTGCAGCAGGCCGAACAGCACCAGGATAAATACACCCGTAGCCAGTCCCTGCCACACATATTGCGGCAGGCGCTTTTTTTCACCGGTGTCCGGCTGTTCCCGCCGTGCGGCCAGCCGGGTATAGGCCATGGCGGCCAGGATGCCGGCAGCGTAGACATCCAGAAAGTCGATCAGCTGGTTTACAACCATGCTGTAATCAGCCAGGGCCCACAGGCACCAGGCCCGGAAGCCGAAGCATACCGCGCACAGCACGCCGGCCGTCAGCGCCGGTTTTTTAACGGCGCTCCGCGCAATCAGGGGAAACAGGGCATAGGCCTGCACCTCGATGGCCAGGGTCCAGCTGGCGGCCCCCAGGGGAGTCCCCATATAAGTATCCGGGAAGAAAGGAAAAGTAAAGGTCAGATGTGTCGCCACATCCTTGACCAGATACTGCGGAGTGTCATACAGCTTCCACGGAATTGCCACGATGAAAAGCGCGGCAAGCAGGATGAAATAATAACCCGGCAGAATCCGCCGGACCCGGCGGTAGTAAAAGGCGCGGGTATCCGGCATGGGCAGGCCCTGCTGCTTTGCTTTGGCATAGGGCAGGAACAGCAGGAATGAGCTGAGCAGCACGGTGCCGTCCACCCAGATATAGCCGGAGCGTACCAGGTAGTCCAGGCTGTAAGCACCGATTGCCGGACGGAGCCAGCTTTGCTGCCAGATGTGATACCAGCTGACGATGAAAATCATCAGCACCCGGAGTCCGTCCAGCTCAGGAATCCGCTGCCTTGTGTTGTTCATGGCTTATCGTCCTCGGTGACCAGGAAGGGATCGGGTGATGTGCCGGGCGTAGGCGCGGGAAGCCCGTCGGAGGGAGCGGGCGTAGCCGGGCTGCCGGAAGTTTCCGCGTTGGGGGCAGGCGTTTCCGGATACGGAATGATTCCTGCGTTTTGGCAGGCCTCCAGGTACATTGTTTCAATATCGCGGTAGGTCTGCCGCAGGGCTTCCCGGTCCAGGTTCTTCAGCAGATTCACGGCTGTTTCCCAGTTTTTTTGCCGCATGGCGGCTTTTGCCTTCTCGTAGGAGGCTTCCGCCCGCAGGGCGCCGGCTTTCTCAAAATCATCCGGGACACCTTCGAGGAGTTCCAGCGCCAGGGTATATTCCAGGTCGTCCGCGGCGTCTTCTGCCAGCCTGTACCGGCAGTTCATATCCTTTGTATTGGCATCCTGATAGTCCGGTATGGAGGCATAGAGTGTCTGGGCTTCCCGGTATTTGCCGGCGCTGTACAGTTCTTCTGCCCGGTCATAAGTCAGGGAACGGCACCGTTCCGGCGCATCTGACCAGTTTCCGGCCAGCAGGAATTCATCGCTGGCCCCGGTCATGTTTCCGGCTTCCAGCATTTCTTCCGCTTTATGATAATGGCATTCCAGGGTTTTTTCCCGGCTGTCCAGATAATCGGGAATTTCGCTGAGCAGGCTTATGGCGCCGTCCCAGTCCTTGCTTTCCATCAGGGACTTCGCCGGCTCATAGATGCAGACGGCGGCCTGCTCCCTTGCTCCCGGCCGGTCTCCCAGGGAAAGCCAGATTTCCCGGGCTTCGGAATAAAGACCTTCATTCTTAAGCGCAAACGCCTGTGACATCCGGCAGTCCTGTTCCAGTTCTGCACGGCCCTTATAGTCTTCCGGAACCAGGGAAAGGGCTTCCAGGGCCTCCTTCCAGGAACCGTTTCCCAGCAGCACCCGGCTGCGGAGCATATCGGTTTCATTGGCTTTATCGATGGCTTCCGGACGGTCCTGGATCTGCCGCAGCATGGCGGAAGCTTCAGCCATTTCTTCTGCGGAGTGACTGTTTTCGGCTGCTTCCAGGGCCAGTTTCCAGTCGCATTCGGGGATCAGGTCCCGGGCGTTTCCGAAGGAGCCGAGGGCCTCGAAGGCAGCTTTTGCGCCGGCAGCGTCTCCGGTGTCCAGGGCCCGCCTGGCCGCAAGCAGGTGAAGCCAGGGTGAGCCGTAGAACAGGGCACAGGCGGTAAGAGCGCAGGCTGTGATCATGGCGGCCAGGATCCGCAGGCGGGTGTGCCTGCGGCTTTTCTTTTGCAGGTATTCCGCCTCCCGGATACGCTGCAGCCGAATGGTGTCTTCCCGCATGTTCCGGCTGCTCAGGTCCAGCTGCCGTTCCTTCATGTTGATCTGTGCTTCCACGGTTTCGGGATTGAACCGGGAGAAAACCATATCCCGCTCTCTTCCGCAGCGTGCGCAGCAGACGTCGTTCTCCGGATTGGGACGGCCGCAGATGCAGATCCACAGGCCGTTCTGCATGCTGGGGTAGCCGACAGCGGTTTCGCCGGCGGCGTATTTCAGGTTGGTCAGCGCGGGACTGACCGGCAGTATGTTGGATTTGTATTCCACCGCATTGGCCGGATTCCGGCGCCATGTTTCGTTATCTGCATACCAGACTTTTTCCACGGTGGCTTCCAGGGACTTCAGTTCCGCAGAAGGCGCGCAGGGCACGGTCATCAGGAATGTGGAATGGGGACGTCCGTTCAGGGCTCTTCCGCGGAAGGTCAGCCGTTCGGTTTCCCTGTTGTCGGCGTCTGAAAGGCACAGGGAAACTTCGGCCGAGGAGATTACCCGGTCGCTCAGGTTAAACAGGGTCAGGGTGGCGGCGGGAACTTCCTCGGTGGGCAGGGCCGTGCGGAAGATCTCAACCGGGCAGGTAAGGTCGATAGTACTCATCATTGTCCAATCTTCGATCTGTTATTGTGCGGAAAAGATCAGAGCGTCTGCAGGATAATTTCCGCCAGGAGGCTGTCTTCGTATTTCAGGAGCAGTTCCACTTCCGTACCGTCGGCGGTCCGGGTCACATAGCTCAGGTTCATGTTATCCGGGTCATAGCAGGCGGTTCCCCGCTGCTCGGAATCCTCGCTGCCGTACAGCAGTTCCGTCAGGTCATCGTTCATGGTGTTTTCCCCGTTGCGGAAACGGGAGAAGTCATCGCTGAACAGGTCGCCCAGCCGGACGCCCCGGGGACCTTCCGTCTCGTCGTCCAGAAGCGAGAAACTCAGGATTTTCGCGTTTTCTCCCTGGGCGTCGCAGAGGAAAACCGCGGTATATCCGTCACCGTCGCAGCGCAGGAGCCAGCTGCCGTCTTCATTGTCCATCAGTTCACTTTCCGGCGAACCCGGCAGGGAGGAGGGCTGAAGCTCCATATAGGAAAAACCGTCAAAAACCAGATCCTCTTCGCTGAAGGGCGCCAGTTCCGCGCCATTCCGGCTGGTGAGGACCTTCCTGTATTCATGATGGCCGGCCAGTCCGGCCAGTTCGGTCCGGAGCTCTTCCGCATGGGCAGCGTCGGTCAGCCCGTTACCGGCCAGTCCGTCCACCCGGATGGAGGATACCATGCCGTTTGTCAGGGAATACGTGACGGCGGTATGGCGGAAGGCATCCCCTTCCGGGAGAACCTCGCCGTACTCGGCAGCGGAGATCCGCTGTCCGTCCCGGAGGATCCTGCCGTAAACAAAGCCGCCGCCGTCGGTATCGCCCAGGTACAGGACAGCGTCCTCCCGGGTGCCGGCCAGGGTTTCATTTTCCAGCGGATAGGCAGCCAGCACGTCGTCCAGCATGCTGTCAAGGCCGGTGTCCCGGAGGACCGGGCCCTCACCCTGTTTGAAAACCAGGGCGTTTACCGGGGTTTCGGCGGTCAGCCGGGTATCTTCCGCATAGAGATAGGCGGTTTCATACAGGAGAAGGATACCGTCTTCGCTCCGGGAGTTTTCTTCGGAGGGATCGTTCAGGGGTTCGGTGTCCAGCACCTGGGCCCGGACGCTCTGCAGCAGGGCGGAAAGCTCCTGTGCCGTTACGGGCAGGGGAGAGGATTCTTCCGCAGCGGCCGGGAACACGGCGCATAATGACAGTGCAAACAGCAGGCAAAGGATCTTCTTTATCATCGCGGGTTCACTTCCTTTGGATCATGTTACATGCATTTCAAGATGGATATACATTGGAAATTATAGCACATCCCCATCATCATGACAACTCCGGCAGTTTCCCTACAAGATATGGGGGAATTGTCAAACCTCCTGTGTTTTTGCTACAATCAGGCAGACAGGTAAAAAATGAGAGAACGGGTGATGCGGATGTTCAAGCGCGGATTGTGTTTCCTGACGGCTGCGGTTTTCCTGCTGCTGCTTGCTCCGGCGCCGGGCCATGCCTGTGAACATTACGGCCCGGATACGCCCAAGAGTAAGCTTGTGCGGAAAGGATATGTGGAACCGCAGGTCGGTGTGCCGGGATACACCGGTGATTATCACTGTCCGGTATGCGACGCGATCGTCATAAAGGGGAAACCCCTGGCGGCGGCGGATGATCCCGCCAACTCCCTGGTGCATCCGCAGGAGATTCCGGATACACCGGCCGATCCGGGAACACAGGCAGGAAAGGACAATCCGGAAAAACCGGCGGAACCGGAGAAACCCGTTACCCTGAAACCGGACAAACCGACCGCGAAACCGAAGAAGACGGCAAAACCCAAAGCCACGGCCAAACCGAAAGCCACAGCGACTCCGAAAGCCACAGCCAGGCCGAAAAAGACCGGCGGCGCCGGAAAACCGGTGCAGGCTGCAGCGAACAGGGACGGAGAAGGCCGCAAATGGGAGCCCTTCTCCAGGCAGTATCCTTATCGCAGGGTCAGGATGCAGCCGGAAGAAGGGATTTATGCGGAGGCAGCGGGCATCCTGATCTGGCCTGTCCCCGCCTCGCCGTTCCGGAAACTGTTTGATGATTAAAAAAACCGGCGGGGAGCTGCATTAAGCTCCCCGCCGGTTTTATGCGTTCTTTTATTTTGCGTATTCTGTGCTTCTGGTTTCGCGGATGACGTTCACCCGGATCTGGCCGGGATATTCCATCTGCTCCTCGATACGCTTGGCGATTTCCTTCGCCAGCACCTTGGTGCCTTCGTCCGTAACGTCCTCGGGCTTTACCATGATACGCACTTCGCGGCCGCTCTGGATGGCATAGCACTTATCCACGCCGTCAAAACTGTTGGCAATCTCCTCGAGTTTCTCCAGCCGTTTGATATAATTCTCCAGGCTTTCGCGGCGGGCGCCGGGCCGGGCAGCGGAGATAGCGTCCGCGGCCTGCACCAGCACCGCTTCCACGGTCTGGGGCTCCACATCGTTGTGATGGGCCATGATGCAGTGCACAACGTCCGCGTTCTCATGATACTTGCGGGCCAGGTCCGCACCCAGGGTCACGTGGGTGCCTTCGCTTTCGTGGTCCACAGCCTTGCCGATATCATGCAGCAGGCCGGCGCGCTTTGCCAGCTGTACATCCGCACCCAGTTCCGCGGCCATAAGGCCTGCCAGATGGCTCACCTCGATGGAGTGCTTCAGTACATTCTGGCCGTAGCTGGTACGGTATTTCAGCCGGCCAAGCAGCTTGACCAGTTCGTGATGAATGCCGTGCTGGTTGGTTTCGAAAACGGCGTTTTCGCCGGCTTCCCGGATCTGGTTGTCCACTTCCTTCCGGGCTTTCTCCACCATTTCCTCAATCCGTGCAGGATGGATCCGTCCGTCCATGATCAGCTTTTCAACCGCCACACGCGCCACTTCGCGGCGTACCGGGTCGAAGGCGGAGACGATCACGGCTTCAGGGGTATCGTCGATAATCAGGTCAACACCCGTTGCGGTTTCCAGCGCCCGGATGTTCCGGCCTTCACGGCCGATGATCCGGCCCTTCATATCGTCGTTGGGCAGGCTGATAACGCTGACGGTGCTTTCAGCCACGTGATCCGCGGCGCATTTCTGGATAGCCAGGGCAATGATGTTCCGGGCTTTCTTTTCGCCCTCCTCCTTCGCCTGGGTCTCGATTTCCCGGACCTGGGCAGCGGCATCGTGGAAGGCTTCCTTCTGGACCCGCTCGATCACCAGCTGCTTGGCCTGTTCCCGGTCGAGGCCGGCCACACGCTCCAGCTCGGTCAGCTGTTTGGCTTTCAGTTCATCCAGTTCGGTTTCTTTTCTGGTCAGGTCAGCCAGCTTGTTGTTCAGGGTTTCCTCCCGGGTTTCCAGGTTGCTGGCCTTCTTGTCCAGGGTTTCCTCCCGCTGGATCAGGCGGCGTTCGTTCTTCTGGATCTCGTTGCGGCGCTCCCGCATTTCCCGTTCATTTTCAGCCCGTTCCCGGTCGTTTTCGGCTTTGGCCTTCAGGATTTCCTCCTTGGCTTCCAGCACTTTTTCCTTCTTATAGTCTTCTGCTTTGCGGACGGCATCGTCATACAGCCGCTTGGCGTATTCTTCCGTCCGGTCGATCTTCTTTTCGGTGTAGTTCTTCCGGTATGTGTACCCTACCAGGCCGCCCAGCAGGCAGCCGACAACCGCGGCAATGACCGCGGCAATGATCGGATCCATATGTTCCCTCCCTTTCGTAATACTCTCATACTCTGCTTCATATGCCGGCGCACAAAAAAGCCGCACGAAAAAACGCTTCGTACGGCTGCACGCTGCATCGACCGAGGGGCTCCCGGTATCGTAACATCTTTTCCGCACGGGCATACAGCAAACCAAAGCCTGCCGGCCTGCAGCGGAAATCATCTTATGCGGTTCGTTTTTCAACGCCCGAAAACAGATCGCGGGCCAGGCCCACGGTGGTACATTTGGGGGATAACTCTATCGATAACAGCAGCGGAAACACCCGCTCAGCCGAACAGAATAATGATACAGGCTGAAAAGATATTTGTCAACTCTTCCCGCAGGAGGCCGCCCGGGGGCGGCGGAATGAATTGCGAAACCCCGGCCTTATATGTATAATACATCATATTGAAGAAGGACGGGAACGGCATGGAAAGAAACGGAATCCGGCGTACAGCTGCCATATTGGTCTGCACCGCACTGCTGTGGGCGGTGCTGTTTCCGCTTGCCTCCAGCAGCAATTTCAGGATGGACAGCGACCGGATGCTGCATGATCCGGAAACTGCCATGAATCAGTATATCGGAGAAAACCGCGGCGGACTGGTTCTGCTGCTTCGGCTGTTCGGCCTGGACCGGTGGGATCCGGTGCGTAGCGGCGCGCTGTACCTGCTTTTCCTGACCCTGTCCGGCTGGCTTCTCTGCTTTTTTGTCCGAAAGCAGGCGGATTGGAAGGACCGGAAACTGTATCTGCTGTTATTCCTTTTGTATACCCTCAGCCCGGTCTGGGCTTTTCATGCGTATTTTGTCCTGCAGTCCGCACCGGTGGGGCTGGGAATGCTCCTGTGCACCGGTATGGCGGGAATCGATTCCCTGTTTTATTCCGCGGAGCGGAAGCGGCCGGCCCTCCGGGCAGCCTGGGAATGCCTGGCGGTGCTGCTCCTGGGTTTCTGCATAACGGTTTACCAGGCGCTGATTGTTCATTTTGCCGCCGTCTGGGCGGCGCTGGTGTTCTGCCGCCTCCGGAAAGGACGGCAGGTATCCGCCGGTGCGTTTGTGCTGCCGGTTCTCCGGGCTGTGCTGGCGGTGGCGGTGTCCCTGCTGGTTTCCGGCTGGCTTCGCGGCGGCCGGGAAACCGCTTATCTGAACGGTCAGATTCTGTGGGGCAGGGTTCCCTTCCTGCAGAGCTGTTATCAGGTGATCCGGTCAGCGGGTGCAGCCCTGGTTCCGCTCAATGCCAGCCGGTTCTCCCTGTATCCCGTTGCCCTGGTCTGCCTGTGCCTGCTGTGGTACAGGGGGTGGAAAAACGGCTCCGGTTCGGTGCGGCTCCTTTTTACCCTGTCCGGGCTGGCGCTGCTGGCGCTCCCCTTTGCTTTCAACATTCTGCTGGGAAACGCTACGGTGCCGCGGACACAGTTTGCCCTGCAGCTGACCGCCGCCCTTGCGCCGGTTTGCTTTCTGGGAGACTCCTCCGGCCGGCACAGGATATTCAGGACGGTCCTGGTGCTTGTGCTGGCGGTTCAGGCTGCCCTGACAGTCCGGCTGTACCATACGGATAATCTTCGCAACAGGATGGATACGGAAGCGGCAGAGCGCATATGCGCGGAACTGGAAGACACGGATCCGGAACTGCCGGTGGTTTTCCACGGGAAACTGTCCTTTGCGGACAGCACCCTGCTGACGGAAAAGACCGATGTGTTCGGGAGATCCTTTTTTGAATGGGTCTATCAGCCGGACAATCCCTCCAGCGCCACCGGTTCCGCGCTGCGGCTCCTGGCGGCATACAGCGGCAGGCAGTTCAGGGCCATGAAAAAAGGCCCGGTAATGGACCGGGCCCTGGAGGAAGCGGCGACGCTTCCGCGTTATCCTGAAGAGGGGTTTGTTCATAAAACCGGGGAGTATATTCTGGTCCGCCTTCCGGAAAAACGGTAACCGGGAAGAGATCAGAAATCGCAGTTCATCGGGGTGCGGAAATACGGGATCACATCCCGGATGTTATCCACGCCGGTGAGGTAGATCAGCAGGCGTTCAAAGCCCATTCCGAAACCGGCGTGTGTGCAGCCGCCGAATTTGCGGAGGTTGACATACCAGTACATTTCTTCCTTGCTGATGCCCAGGTCATCCATCCGCTGCACCAGCTTTTCATACCGGTCTTCCCTCTGGCTTCCGCCCATCAGCTCTCCGGCGCCGGGCACCAGCAGGTCCACCGCGGCGACGGTTTTTCCGTCGTCGTTCTGATACATATAGAAGGCTTTGATATCCTTCGGCCAGTCGTACACAAATACCGGGCTGTGGAAATATTCCTCGGTCAGGTATTTTTCATGTTCCTTGGCGGTATCCTCGCCGAACTTCGGCTCAAATTTGAATTCGGTGCCGTTCTCCATGGCCTTGCGCAGAATGGAGATGGCTTCGTTGTGGGTCACCCGGGCACAGGTGCTGGTCAGCAGCGCGTTCAGTTTGTCCAACAGCCCGCCGCCGGTAAACTGGTCCAGGAATTTCAGCTCGTCCGGGCATTTCTCCAGGACGGTTTTCACGATGGCCTTCAGGAAGTCCTCCTCCAGGTCCATCAGCTGGTCCAGGTTGCAGAAGGCAATTTCCGGCTCAATCATCCAGAACTCGGCCGCATGGGTTTTGGTATTGCTGTTCTCCGCCCGGAAGGTGGGTCCGAAGGTATAGATTTTTGAGAAGGCCATGGCAAAGGTCTCCCCTTCCAGCTGTCCGGTTACAGCCAGGCTGGTGGGCTTGCCGAAGAAATCTTCGGAAGGATCGGCCTTTGAACCCTGGGGCAGGGTGGTCACGGTAAAGGTGTTGCCGGCGCCTTCAGCATCGTTTCCGGTAATCAGGGGAGTATGGACATAGACATAACCCCGGTCCTGGAAATAGGTATGGATTGCCATGGCGGCAACGCTCCGTACCCGGAACACCGCCTGGAACAGTCTCGTCCGGGGCCGCAGGTAGGCAATCTCCCGGAGGTATTCCACGGTGTGGCGCTTGGGCTGCAGCGGATAATCCTCGGGGCAGTCGCCTTCAAGGGTGATGGCGCTGGCCTGGATTTCCGGGGTTTCGGGGTCCTTGTAGCTGGGGACGACCTTGCCGGTAACTTTCACAGCGCTGCCGACCCGCAGGGCCTGCACTGTTTCAAAGTCCGGCAGGGTATTATCATAGACCACCTGGGGGTTTTTGAAGCAGGTTCCGTCAAAGAAATCGACGAAGCCCATATTCTTTTGCTTCCGATGGTTTCGGATCCAGCCCAGCAGGGTTACTTCCTGTCCCTGCAGCTCCTGGAGCCGCTCTTTCAGCTCCCGGGTGGTGATGATGGTCATAGGTCTGCCCTCCTGTTCACGATTCGGAATCCGCACGGGGGATTCGGAATAATCCGCTGTTGCGGATGATTGCCGCAATTCTATCACAACAATCGTACAAATACAACAAAACTTGACGATTCAACAAGGGGGAAGTAAAATATACAGAACATGGGAGGTTATACCCCCCATGAGGTCCCAACTGGAAATGGAGGATTTTGGGAATCAGAATGACCAGGAAATTATTCGGTTTTGCGGTACTGGCGCTCATGCTGGCTGTCATCTTTTCCGGCACTGCCGGAGCGGATGAGGCGGGACTGGCCACGCCGACAGATCTGACCTGCGCCCATGAGCATACCAAGACTACGATCTATTTTTACGATACCCCTGACTATACTCCTGTTGATGAGGAATCACACAGGGTTTCGGGTCCTGCTACAATTGAAACAGTATGCCTGGACTGCGGAGACGTCCTTTCCTCTGAAACGGTGAACCATGCGGAGGAAATCCGTTCCCACAGCAAGAAAAACGGCGTGTGTGCGCTGTGCGGTTACAGCGAGGAGACCCGGACCTTACCGGAACGTAAACCTGCGGCGGAAAAAACCGGGGAGAAAACAATCTATGCCCGGAAAGACGAAATAGTTGAGGACCTGCAGACGCTGACCATTTCAAGCAACGAGCTTTCCGCCATCAAGGATTCCGGTACGTCCACGCTGCTGATCCGCGGGAACAGCGGTTCGGCGGCCATCGCCCTGAAAGTGACGGATATTCTGGCGCAGACAAAGGCGGAGGACGAGGAACTGTACCTGGAGCTGGCTGAACGGGAGAACGGCTGTCTTTTCGCGAATCTTTATCTGGTATCGGCCTCCGGGGAACGGAGAAAGCTTTCCGGCGACGGTATTACCCTCCGGGTTTACCAGGAAAACTGTTCCGGTGTCCGGGCGTCCGTTGTGCCGGCTGATTCGGATCAGCTGGTGGAGACCGAAGCGGAGTGGGACGGCAGCGGATACTGGAGCATACAGTATCTGGAAGAGGGAACCTACTTTATCTTACAGTGAGGTGTTTGACATGAAAGCGCTGATCCTGAATTCCGGACTGGGCAGCCGAATGGGCGTGCTGACCTCTGAACATCCCAAGTGCATGACGGAGATCTCGCCCCGGGAAACGATCCTTTCCCGCCAGCTTAACCAGCTTTCCGAAGCCGGGATCCGGGACGTGGTGATTACCACCGGGTATTATGACGGAATCCTGGTGGATTACTGTCATTCCCTGGATCTGCCGCTGAATTTCACCTTTGTGAAGAATCCGGTCTATGATCAGACCAATTATATCTATTCCATTTACTGCGCCCGGGAATACCTGGATGACGACATCATTCTCATGCACGGGGACCTGGTTTTTGAGAATGAGGTTTTCGACAGGGTGCTCGCGTGTGAAACCTCCTGTATGACCGTTTCTTCCACGCTTCCGCTGCCGGAAAAGGATTTCAAGGCCCAGATCAGGGACGGCAAAGTCCTGAAGGTCGGTGTGGATATCTTTGACGAGGCCATGGAAGCCCAGGCCCTGTACCGGCTGAGAAGGGAAGACTGGAAAGTCTGGCTGGACAAGATCGTCGAGTTCTGCGAAAACGATAACCGGAAGGTATATGCGGAGAATGCCCTGAACGCG
Source organism: Christensenellales bacterium (assembly GCA_045111455.1). Taxonomy (GTDB): domain Bacteria; phylum Bacillota; class Clostridia; order Christensenellales; family Aristaeellaceae; genus Aristaeella. The sequence continues at coordinate 52,048 of JBGUGL010000063.1, forward strand.
CTGGACGGCGCCGCGAATATCGCTGCGCTGGATGTGGGGGACCTGCTGTGCGCGGAGATTGACAATCCGGAAGATCTGGCTGCGGTCAGCGGAAAGCTGAAGGAGATTGAATCCCGCACGGTATATATGTGCTTTGCCACGGATATTATCCACGGTGGGCATATCGCCATTATCCGCCGGGCCCAGCGGCTGGGGAAACTGATCATCGGCGTGCTGTCGGACGAAGCGGTGGCTTCCTACAAGCGGTTCCCGCTGGTACCCGCGGCGGAGCGGATGAGCCTGTTTGAGAATATTGCCGGTGTATCCCGGGTGGTGGAACAGAAGACCCTTTCCTACCGGGAGAACCTGGAGAAATACCGTCCGGACATTGTGGTTCACGGGGATGACTGGTGTACCGGTTTCCAGCAGCCTGTCCGGGAGGAAGTCCTTTCCCTGCTGTCCGCTTACGGCGGAAAGCTGGTGGAATTCCCCTACAGCACGGATGAGAAATACCAGGAGCTCCAGCGCCGGGAACGGGCGGAGCTTGCCATGCCGGATCTGCGCCGGGGACGGCTTCGCCGCCTGCTGGGGATCAAGGGCCTGGTGACGGTGATGGAAGCCCACGACGGCCTGACGGGCCTGGTGGTGGAAAATACCGTGGTGCATGAAAACGGCGGCGCCCGCCAGTTTGACGCCATGTGGCTTTCCTCCCTGTGCGATTCCACAGCCAAGGGCAAGCCGGATATTGAACTGGTGGATATGACCTCCCGGTTCCGGACCATTGACGATATCATGGAAGTAACCACCAAGCCCATCATCTTTGACGGGGATACCGGCGGCCTGACCGAGCACTTTGTCTATACGGTCCGCTCCCTGGAGCGGATGGGTGTGTCCATGGTGATCATCGAGGACAAGACCGGACTGAAGAAGAATTCCCTTTTCGGTACGGAAGTGGTCCAGACCCAGGACAGTATAGAGAATTTCTGTGAAAAGATCCGTGCCGGCAAGAAAGCCCAGCGCACAAAGGAATTCATGATCTGCGCCCGGATTGAGTCCCTGATCCTGGAGAAGGGAATGGAGGATGCGCTGGAACGTGCCTTTGCCTTTGTGGGCGCCGGAGCGGACGCCATTATGATTCACAGCCGGAAGAAGGATCCTTCCGAGATCCAGGAATTCATTGAGAAGTTCCGGGCGAAGGACAGCACAACCCCCATTGTCCTGGTTCCCACTTCCTTCAACAGCGTGAAGGAAGAGGAGTGGAAGGAACGGGGAGCCAATATCATCATCTATGCCAATCAGCTGATGCGCGCCGCGGTTCCGGCCATCCGCCAGGCAGCGGAAACGATCCTGACCTGTCACCGGGCGGAGGAATGCGATGCGAGCCTGATGCCCTTTAAAGAAATAATCCGCCTCATTCCTGAAGAATAAGGCGGATCGCCGGTCTTTTACAATGCTATAGAACTGTCACCGGGGAAGGCTTTGTTTCTTATTGCTTTTCCGGGGAGCGCCGCGCTGCCCGCAGCAGGCCGGCAAGCCCCAGGATCAGCAGGCCCAGCCATACTGCCGGATGGCTGCGGTCGCCGGTATTCGGCACCGGTTTGTTTTTGGCCCGGACTGTCAGGCTGGTTTCCGTTTCCCCGTCCGAAAAGCGGATCAGGACCTTGTACGTTCCCTCGGCCAGGGTGTCCAGGTAGGCGCTTTTCAGCGTCAGGACCAGGCTGCCCGGCCGGATGTCATAGCAGTCCGGCTCCAGTGCGAGTTTGTCAACAAAGACGCTTTCAAACCGGCCGAAGGTTTCTCCGTCCCGGACGCTGCGCCGGACAGTGAAGGCGGTATCCTCCCCGCTGCGGAGGATGTGGGGATTCCCGCGGGTGCCGGTGACCTGATAGGTGAACTGTTCCCGGAGCTTCAGCAGGCTGTCGTCGCTGTCGGCGGGATAACGCTGCACATGCTGGTAATAGGTTCGGCCCTGATAGGTGATGTGATCATACTGCCTGACATGATCAAACATTTCATGCAGGGTCAGATAATCATTTCCGTTGGTATCAGCGGGAGAATCACCCTGGCGGCCGATGCCTTCCGTCAGCCATCTGGTGAAATAGTTGTAGCTGTTTTCCGCCAGTCCGTCGGCGCTTTCCCAGCCGTAGCTTTTTTCTCCGTGGGCGGAAGCGGTCAGCACATAGAACTTGGGCAGACGCAGATCGCCGGTGGATTTTGCGGCGGAGGGTGCGGAAGGAACCGATATGCCGGGGTCTGCTGCGGCAAAGGCTTCCACGGCCTTTTTCACGAAGCGGTCCGCCTGTTCTGATTCTTCGGTTTCTTTGGTGTTTCCGGCTTTAACGGCGCGGTTTTCCTCCACGCCTTCAGCATAGATTGCGGATCCGGAGCCGCAGGATTCCAGGATGACAAAAACCCGGCCTTTCACATAGGTGTTCAGCCAGGAAGCCAGGGTGTCGAAGGACAGGTTCCGTTCTGCCCAGTACGCGTTCACGTCTGCCTGGTTCATGATACTGCCGTTGAAGGCAGTGCGAAGATCCCCGTCGTTCTTCTCATCCCCGTGGGTGGCAATAAAGAAGACGGAAATGTCCTGTTCCCGGGTATCCGCAAAGGTGTTTTGGATTGCACTCCGAATGCCGGAATAATCCAGGTTTGTCTTTTTTGTAATCCGGAAATCCCCGCCGGTGGAATCGTAGGGCCCCCGGGGACCGGTCACGTTTCCCAGGGCAGAGGTCATGTTCAGGAGATCGCCGATATTTCGTTGGTCGTCATCATCCAGCCCGCATCCGGCAGTTGGATCGCTGCTGTCGGCAAACACAAGGAAACGCTGCTGCCCGATCAGCAGCGCCCGGTATTCCGCGATGAATCCTTTTTCCCGCAGCCATTGGTAGGCCCGGCTTCCCTTCTCCGCGTGCACGGTGGTCAGCGGAGCGCCGTCAAAGGCGTCATCGGCAATGGAAACCAGGGATGAAGGCAGGGTAATATCGGTCAGTGAGCTGTTTGCGAAAGCCCGGGAACCGATGGAGACAATGCCCTCCTGCAGGACTACCGCCCGGAGGGAGCTGTCACCGTAATAGGCCTGCGCGCCGACGGTCTTCTGTTTTGCGGGGATGACCAGGGCGGCGGAGGCAGAAGCGGAGGAATGGATGAAAAATGAACAGAGAAGGGCAGTCAGCAGAATCCACGGGACAATCTTCTTCTGCCTGAACATCTGTACCCTCCTGTAACCGGCATCCGCCGGCCGGAAGCAGATCCCGGCCCGGCGAAGCATTGCCTTTTTCTATGACTGTTCTATCAGATTGCAGGGTTCCGTGTCAAGAATATTCGGTGCACTTGCAATCCGGCGGAAAAAAGCCTATGATTTGAAAACTTCACCCGGAACCGGCGGAACCGGCGGAAGCGCCAGGCGCAGTCCGCTGTCCGGGAAAATGAACGGAGGAACCTTTTGAAGAAACTTGTTTTGATCCTTCTGATCCTGATTTCGGCGGCGCTGGCAGGAACAGCTGCAGCGCAGGAGCAGACCAATCCCCGCCGGAAAAGCATAGAGGAATTTGAACGGATGTTCCGGGAGATGAAAACCGGAGGATCTGTTCAGGCCAACGATATGGACGGGCTGCAGGCAGTATGCATCCAGAGGCCGCTGATGTACGGAACAGGAAAATGGAATATCAGTCTGGCCGGCCATACGCCTTCCCAGGTAAAGCGGATGATTGCCCGCCTGTCATACAGGGACTGGTGCAGCGATTACAGTATTGTTCACTGGGTTGAGAAAGACCGGGATAAAGGGGATGCAGCCCCGTTCATGAACAGTTATACAACTCCCAAAATCCTCACGTCCGGTGAATACGAGTTTGTAACCTACGCGATATTCACAGACGGGACAGCTGCTTTTTACACACAGGAGTTTACGGTTGCCGGTGTGAACGAGCTGCAAAACAAAATCAACAGCGTGGCTGCGGCCTGCAAAGCGGATACCCAGTGGCGGACGGCCCTGAACCTGCATGACTGGCTGACAAACAATATGTATTACGATTACAGCCTGTCCTTCTACGGGGCGGATTCCATCCTGCGGGGATACGGGGTATGCGACAGCTATGCCAAGGACTATCTGATGCTGTGCAGGGCGGCCGGTATCCCGGTATACCGGGTGGTCAATGAAAACCATGCCTGGAACGCTGTCCTGCTGGACGGTGAATGGTATTATGTGGACTGCACCTGGGATGATCCGGGTTCGGAGAAAGTCGGCGCCAGCGGCAGGGAAAGGCATACCTATTTCTGCGTGAACGATACGCTGCTGGGGCTGGACCATCCCCAGCCCTGGTCATGGGCTTACTATACCAGGCAGGCCTGTGAGTCCCTGGACGCGAATTATCTGATCCGTACCGGGGAATGGAAAACCTGGGGAGTGAATTATACCTATAATGCGGCGACAAAGGTTTACCGCGTGATTCCGTTCCGGGAAGAAATTGCCGGGGCCATCAGCAATGGTTCGGCATCGGTCACGTTTGAAAACAGGACCTGGTGGAGCGGCAGCGGCACCGGCATCCACGGATCCAGGCCGGATGACTATAAACGGATCTGCCTGGTATATGTGCTGAACAGGGACAGCGTTCCCGTGCCGGATGCTGATAAAGCAAGGATCAGCGCAGCCTGGCGGAAGCGGGACAATGCCATTGAGGTTCAGCTCATAGGCTGGGACATTCAGGAAACCGGGACTCTGACGCTGCCGGAAAACCTGAAGGTAGTGCCTGAGGAAGCTTTTCTGGGGAACGGGGCGACAACCCTGGTTATTTCCCCCGGCTGTGAAGCGATCCGGGGAAACGCGTTCGGGAACAGCAGGCTTCGTACAGTATCGGTCCCGGAGTCTGTCACACAGATTGCGGAGAATGCCTTTGAGGGCTGCGGAAAGATTATCTTCAGGACAAGCAATCCCGTTGCTGTCCGGTTCGCGGCGGAACACAGGATGCCGGTACTCAGCCCCTGACGGCCGGAAAGTCTTCTCCGGATACATGGAAAACACCGGAGCAGTTGCAATTCTTCGGATAATTACATAAGATAAAAGAGACAGGAAATAATGCAGGCTGAAACGGCGCCGTGTTTTGCGTACGAATGGAGAAACCATGAAAAAGACAGTCTTTATTCTTCTGATTCTGATGGCATTGCTGCTGGCAGGAACAGCCGGTGCGGAAATGCAGGCCAACCCCCGCCGGCAGGCGGCTTCGGAAGCGGAAGCCCTCGTCCGGGAGCTCTGCGCTCCGGGCGGCGGAGGCTCCGTCCGGCCGAATGATTCCCAGTCCGGCCTGAAGGTCAACTGTGTCCGGAATCCTTCCATGAACGGAACGGGCAGCTGGACCATCAGCCTGGCGGGCCGCAGCGCTTCCCAGGTGGATTCGATGTTCTGCTATCTGGGCTGCAAGGATTATTCCAGTGAGTACACGCATGTGCACTGGATCGAGAAGGAACGGAATTCCGGGGAAACAAATCCGTTTATGAGCAGCTATACCACCCCGAAGATTGTCACATCCGGCAGTTATGTGGTGGTGTTTTTCGTGACCTTCACGGACGAAACAAATGCCTGGTATATGCATAATTTCACCATTTCCGGCGCCAATGCGCTGCAGGATAAAATCAACAGCGTGGCTGCTGCCTGCAGGGCAGACACCAAATGGCAGACGGCCCTGAACCTGCATGACTGGCTGACACACAATCTGTATTATGATCATTCTCTCCAGTTTTACGGAGCAGATTCGATCCTGCGGGGATACGGTGTGTGCGACAGCTATTCCAAAATTTATCTGATGCTGTGCAAAGCCGCCGGTATTCCGGTCTGCAGGGTGGAAAACAGGACGCATGCCTGGAATGCCATCAAACTGGGCAGCAGGTGGTTTTATGTGGACTGCACCTGGGATGATCCCGGAACGGAGAAAAAAAAGACCAGCGGCAGTGAAACCAGGATATACTTTGGCCTGAACGATGAGCTGCTGGACCTGGATCACGATACGCCCTGGACCTGGACGGGCGCGGCCAGGCAGGAATGCACGGACCTGAGCGCCAACTACTACATCCATACCGGCGAATGGAAAGACTGGGGCTACAGCGCCTATGAAAATGCCCTGGTTCCGGTGATGGATGCGGGTACCGGGGTCTGTACACTTCCGAACATATATACCAATGCATATCAAAGAATCCTGATGACGTACGGATTCAGGAATATGACTGTTACCCTGCCGGATTCGGAGCGGCTCAGGGTGAGCGGGGCTTACCTGGAATCCGGGAATCAGTTCTCCTTCCGGGTCACAGGCTGGGATATTCAGGAAACCGGCACTCTGACACTGCCGAAAAACCTGAAAACAGTACCCGATGAAGCCTTTGCCGGAAGTGCGGCCACCACGGTGGAGATCCCGGCCGGCTGTGCGGCGATCGGTGCGGGGGCTTTCCGGAACAGCGGGGTCCGGATGGTGAAAGTCCCTGAATCAGTAACGGTAATTGCCGATGATGCCTTTGAGGGCTGCGGCAGGATTATATTCAATACGCTGAGTGAAGCAGCTGTCCGGTATGCCGGGGAGCACGGGTTCATTATGACCTGCGGGGATTAATCCGGATAATGCATGATGCGGAACGGGACAGCCTTTTCGGAATCCCGGCCGGTCAATACGGAACACACAGGAGCCGGACGGGCTGCCGGAACGTCCCGGACATGTTGAAAATTAAGCGTTTCCGGCCTGCTGCGCCGGAATGCTGTTTCATTGACATTATAATGTAGGAAAAGTATAATATACTCTGTATACGTATGGGACTGACGCTGTCCGGCACAGGCTGATCCGTTTCCGGCTGCCTGCCGGAAGCAGGCTGATCCCCTTTGCCGCCGGGACGGACGTTGTTCCGGAGGGCGAGGCTTTGCAAAAAAGCTGAAAGGGATATTGAAATACTGGCATGAGAAAGAAAATCTGCTGGCTGCTGCTGGATGCGCTGTTTGTTTTTATCGGTCTTTTGGTATCTCTGGAGTTTTATTTTTCACTCCGCGTGCCGGAAGGGCATATTCTCCATCTCTGGAGGACGGCGCCGCTTTTGCTGACCTTTACCCTGGCTGCACTGTCAGCCAGCGGGATCTATCGTACCATTCTTGCCTATGCAGGACAGGATATTATGCTGCAAGGCGGTATCGGCACCCTTGTGGGAACCGGCGCCGCTTATTTGGTCGCTTTGGTCTTTTATCTGTTCAGGGACAGGATTGGCAGCAATATCTTCCTGATGCCGCGGCCTGTTTATTTTATCCAGTGGGTGATCACCTTTTTCCTGATTGCAGCATCCCGGCTTCTCGTCCGTTACAGAACGGCGGGCAGCCATAAAAAGCAGGACGGCGGCAACAAACGTATCCTGGTGGTCGGTGCAGGCTATGCCGGCGCGACAGTGATCCGGGATATCCAGAACGGCCGGTACGGAAACAGCACGGCAGTTGCCATCCTGGATGACGACCCCGGGAAACAGCGGTCGTCTATATTAAGGGTGCCGGTTACGGGCGGAACGGATAACATTGCCGAGGCTGTCCGGAAATACCGTGCCGATGAAATCATTATTGCCATTGCCACCCCGAAGGGGGATGTTACCCAGCTTCTCAACGACTGCATCGAAACCGGCGCCCATGTGCTGATTTATTCCGGCGTACGTGAGGGTGCGGAAGCGCGGGAAGTGAATATCGCTGACCTCCTGGGGAGGCCGGAGCAGCATCTGGACATGACGGAAGTCCAGGAATACCTGATGGGGAAGACGGTGCTGATTACCGGGGGCGGCGGATCCATCGGATCGGAACTGTGCCGCCAGATCCTGACGTTTACGCCCCGGAAGCTGGTGCTCTACGATATCTCTGAAAACTACATGTACGATCTGTTTTTTGAGTTGAAGGAGAAGTACGGGGAGCTGGTTGCCAACACCGTGGTCCTGGAGGTCGGCAGCGTCCGGGACGAGGAGTCCCTCTGGCGGGTGATGGGGAAATACAAACCGGATATCGTCATTCATGCCGCGGCGCATAAGCATGTGCCCCTGATGGAAACCAGCAGCGAGCAGGCGATCCTGAACAATGTGTTCGGTACCTATAAGACGGCAAAAATCGCTGTGGAATGCAATGTCCGGCGGTTTGTCCTCATTTCCACGGACAAGGCTGTGAATCCCACCAATGTGATGGGTGCGTCAAAGCGCCTGGCGGAAATCATCATTACAAGCATTCCGCACCGCAATACGGAGTTCATGGCTGTCCGTTTCGGAAACGTGCTGGGATCGCACGGCTCCGTGGTTCCGATTTTTGAACGGCAGATCCGGGCCGGCGGCCCGGTGACGATCACCGATCCGAAAATCATCCGGTACTTTATGACGATTCCCGAGGCGGCTTCCCTGGTGCTGCAGGCTGTCAGCATTGCCCGGGGCGGAGAGCTGTTTATTCTGGACATGGGCGAGCCTGTCAGGATCATGGACCTGGCGGAGAAGATGATCCGCCTGTACGGTACAGGCCGGGAAGAGATCGTCTGTACGGGGCTCAGGCCCGGGGAAAAGCTCTACGAGGAACTGCTTCTCGATAAGGAGAACGACAAGGCAACGGAGCGGGACCGGATTTATATTGCCAGGCAGGAAACCTATGACTGGAATACGGTCCTGTCCTGGCTGGACAAACTGAAGGATGCCCTGGAACAGCACCGGGATATCCGGCAGACGATTCAGGAAATCCTGCCGACATACCACATCAGCTGACACGGCGAATACCCCCTCGACAGATCCAACGACGGAAGGATAAATTGCATGAAGAAAACCCGACTGATATGTGCTTTACTGGCCCTGCTGCTGGCGCTTTCAATTCTGGAGCCGGGGATGGTTTATGCCGGCGATCCGGAACAGACCGATGAGGTGATGTCCGGAGAAGCGCTGCCGGAAGCGGCGGAAACGGAGGAGGAGACTGCTCCCCCGGAGCAGGAACCTGCGGCCGCGGTAACGGAAGAGCCGGAAAAGGCGGAAACTGCAGTTCCGGAAGAGAAGGCGGTACCGGAAAAGGAAGAAACACCTGTCTCCCGGGAGGAGCCTGCACCTGCCGTAAACGATCAGCCGCTTCCGGAGGAACCGGCTGTGCAGGAAGAGGAACCGGAACAGCCCGGTGAGCCGGAAAAAGAGGCGGGGGAGGATTCCCCGGAAATGCCGGCCGGGCCGGACGAAACGCCGGCAGAAATTCCGGAAAGCGCTCAGCCGGAGGAACCGGAATCCGTTTCTGGGGCGGAGGATGCTTCCGCCGGGGAACCGGCGGCCTTTGAAAACGGATATGTGCTGGTCAGGAAACAGACAAAAGTATATGCAGGCACGAACACACAGACGGTCAGGGGAACTTTCCCGGAGGGCGGTGTCGCCTGGGCTGTGCGGGCAACGGACAATGAAGATCCCCGGAAGGCCTGGCTGAAGATTTCGTTTGATACGGCTGAAGCAAGGGAAGCGGGTGACCTTCCGCTTTCGGGTTATATCCGGGAGGCTGATGCCGATCCGCTGACGGAGCAGGAAACCGGCCGGCTGCTGCTGCAGCTGGAGGCGGATCCGCAAACCCGAACTGCCGGTTCCTGTAAGCTCCCGTTGGTTATGTTCCGGCCGGAAAAACCGGCGGAGGAGCCTGCAGAGGCCGGGAAGGAGGAAAACCGGGAAGAGAAACCCGGGAAAATTGCATCCAATGACGCCGGGGACACGGCAGGGGAACTGACAGTTTCTCTTCCTGCCACGGTGAAAAAGGGAATCGGTACTGCTGTTGTGCTGACTGCCGCGGTATCCGGCGGGGAAGCCGGGTCGGAACCGGAATTCTCCTGGGAGCTGTCCGCAGATGCCGGAGCAACCTGGAGGCAGATCCCGGGGACGGAAGAAGGTTTTTCAGTCACGGACGGCGGAAGGAAACTGGCCTTCACGCTGACGGATCTCTTCTATGACCGTAACCGGATCAGGTGCAAAGCGCGCGGAGAAGCCGCGGGGGAAGCCTGGACCGTCAGCAACGAAACGGTGTTTGTGCGGCCTTTTACGGCAAAGGTAACCGTATCCCCCGCCAAGGCGGCCATCGGGACAAAGGTTACCTATACGGTTACCCCCTCCACCACCGGAAACCTGACCTATCAGTGGCAGCTGAGCACCAACCAGGGGAAAACCTGGAAGAACATGAAGAACAAGACGGCGAAAACCCTTACCCGTACGGTGAAGGATTTTGAGTATGATTACCGGTACCGCTGCCTGGTGACCAAAACCAACAGCAAAGGGGTCACTGCACAGATTGACAGCAATGTCAGCTATGCGAAGAAAAAATATACGGTAAAGGCGACCTGCTCTGACCAGGCTCCCGGCACCGGCACCATTGTTACAATGAACGCGGCTGTTTCCGGCGCCGGCGGTACGCTGACCTACCAGTGGCAGTACAGCACGGACAAGGGGAAAACCTGGACGGCAGCGACAAACAGCGGAAACAGGACCGCAGAGATGAAGGTCAAGATCCGGGAGACGACTTTCGGAACATATTATCGCTGCCTGGTGAAGTCTTCCTCCAGCGGAGAAGTGAACAGTAATTCGCTGGTCATTTCACAGCCCCATACGCCTGTGATTGATTATCAGGATGAATATTCCGCCGGAATCGGCGAGTGGCTGGAAATGAGCGCAGCCACGGACCGGGAAGGCGTTCTGCAGTATGTGTGGCAGGTCAGCACGGACAAGGGAACAACCTGGACCGCCCTGGCGGATGACGGGACGGTGACCAACAGCCGGGGAGCTGTGCTGGCAGTGCTGGTGGATCCGGACGGGGAACGGTATACATACCAGTATCGCTGCCGGGTTGCCGTGGACGGAAAAATCGTGTATTCCAATGCGCTGGCGATCAGGAAACCGGTCTCCGTCAGTATCACGCCTTCACCGGCTGCGGTGGGCATCGGGGCGGCGCAGACCCTGCAGGCGGTTGTGGGCAGCGGATTTACCGGCTCAGCCTACCGCTGGCAGATCAGCGGCGACAGCGGACTGACCTGGACCGATTACGGGACTGATACAGGATCGGACACCCTCAGCGTATCGGTTCCGGAGGAACTGGCGGCGAAGTATTATTCCGTTTACCGGATCCGCTGCCTGGTTACCGCCGGAAACGGCCTGCGGACGGTTACTGTCAACACCCCCGCGGTTGCTTTTGAAAAGCCGTATACGGTGACGGTGACAGCCGCTCCCCAGGACGGGAAGGCCGGGATCGGCAAGAAGGTCAAGTTCGTTGTGACAGCCGACGGGGCGAGTGATGAAACCTATCAGTGGCAGGTCAGCACGGATAAAGGCGCAACCTGGTCCGATCTTCAGGACAAGACCGGGAAAACCTTATATGTCCAGGTGACAACGGAAAACTTTGATTATGATGCCAACCGTTACCGCTGCAAAGTGACAGATCCCGGAAAAGGGATTGTGTACTCTGACGGAAAAGCCAGTATCAAAAGGCCCTACAGCGTCAAACTGTCTGCTGCCTCCGCGGTTCTTGCGGAAGGAAAAACCCAGGCGTTCACGGTGACGGTGAGCGGCTCTGTGTCATATGAATGGCAGTACAGCGCCAATGCCGGCGCCTCCTGGACGGCAGCAACCGGAGACAGCGGGTATAAGACAAAGACCGTTACCCTGAAGGGTGACGAGGCGCATTTCCAGCGGCTGTACCGCTGCAAGGTCACCGTGAATTCGGTTTCCACTTACAGCGGGCTGGTTTACATCGATCCGCTGGCAGCGCAGTATTACACTTTCAAGCCCCACGGGCAGTATTGGGATGTTGCTGAATACAGCGGCACTTCCGCCACCCTGAAGGTACCGGCCGGATATCACGGCCGGAAGGTGGTGCGGATTGACAATGAAACCTTCAAGGGAAAGACGAAGATCAAAAAGGTGACGATTCCGAAATCGGTCACAGCGATCGGAGCGTCTGCCTTTGAAGGCTGTACGGCTCTGGCTACTGTCGTTTTATCTGACAATGTAAAAGCCATTGGAAAGGCTGCATTCAAGAATTGCAGCAGTCTGGCCAATATGGAAATCAGCAACAAGTAAGGGCCCGGATTGGCAGGGCCCGGCATGCAGGAGGGATACGGAGCATGATCCGTAAGAATCAGGCGTTTCTGAACAGGGTGAATATTCTGGCGGATATTCTGCTGGTGATCATAGCCTATATGCTCGCCTCCTGGCTGCGCCTGGATTTTCTGGACGGATCCAAAGGAAACATGGCCGCTATCAGCGGGAAAACCCTGCTGCTGGCCATGGCGTACGCGCTGGTGCTGTCCTTCCTGCTTTCCGTTCTGGGCTTTTACAATACAACTCGGACCCGCAGGCTGATCTGGAAGGTCAGGACGATTCTGGCAGCGGTTACGATTTCCACCCTGTTCGCATCCTCCCTGCTGTTTGTTTTCCGGCTGGTTGATTTCTCCCGCGGCGTCCTGCTTGTCTTCTATCTGGCTACTCTGGTGTTCCTGATCGGCAAGTACGCGTTTATGCGGCTGGTGCTCCGGCGGTTCAGGAGCAAGGGCTTCAACCTGAAGCATGTGATTGTGATCGGGACCGGGGAACTGGCCTGGCAGTATAAGCGGGATATTGAGGAAGAACCGGAACTGGGCTTTCATATCAGGGGATTCATCGGAAATCCGGAGCTGCTGGAAAACAAAAAGGAATGCCTGGGGACGTTTGATGAACTGGACCGGCTGCTGGTATCACCGGATATCAGCGAGGTGGTCATCGCCCTTGAGCCGGAGGAATACTCCCATATCCGGAACATCATTTTCATCTGTGAACGGAACGGGGTCAAGTATTCCGTGATTCCCTTCTACAATGATATTATTCCGGCCAATCCGACCATTGAGAGTATCGGCCGCAGCAAGCTGATCAATATGCGGGTGAATCGGCTGGAGAATATTGGCTGGGGCATGCTGAAACGCGGCTTTGACCTGGTGGTGAGCATCCTGGGGCTTGTGCTTCTCAGTCCCCTGTTTCTGATTCTGGCAGTGGGCGTGAAATGTTCCAGCCCCGGTCCGATCCTGTTCCGGCAGACAAGGGTCGGATATAAAAGAAGGCCCTTCGAAATGCTGAAATTCCGGAGCCTTCGGCAGAACAAGGAAGAAAACACGGCCTGGACCAAAGACAGCGATCCCCGAAGGACGAAGTTCGGCGCCTTTATCCGGAAGACCAGCCTGGACGAGCTTCCCCAGCTGATCAATGTGCTGAAGGGGGACATGAGTCTCGTCGGGCCCCGGCCGGAACTGCCTCATTTTGTGGAGCAGTTCAGGGAGACGATTCCGTACTATATGGTCAAGCACCAGGTGAAGCCCGGCATGACCGGCTGGGCGCAGGTGAATGGCCTCCGGGGCGATACAAGCATTGAGGAACGGATTGAAAAGGACCTTTGGTATATTGAGAACTGGAGCCCGTGGCTGGACCTGCGGATCCTGTTTAAAACCTTCTTCGGCGGGGCGATCAACGCGGAGAAGATAAAATAGCAGGCTGCCGCGGCGGCCGGGCGAATGCGGAGAGAAAAAAGAAAGGCAGGAATAAATCCTGTAGTTGAGGTGAAGGATCATGAAAGTGGAGAAACTGGTTGAAATTATCGGGGCGGATTTTTATACCGGGGTTCCGGATTCACAGCTGAAGGCCCTCTGCAATTACCTGATGTCGGTGTACGGGATTGACCCGAAGCATCATGTGATTGCGGCAAACGAGGGGAACTGTACAGCGCTGGCGGCGGGATACCACCTGGCAACCGGAAAAGTGCCGGTGGTCTACATGCAGAATTCCGGCGAGGGGAATATTATCAATCCTGTGGCATCCCTCCTCAACGACAAGGTTTACGCAATTCCCGTGGTTTTTATTGTGGGCTGGCGGGGAGAACCCGGCATCCATGATGAACCCCAGCATATCTACCAGGGAGAAGTAACCGTCAAACTGCTGGAGGATATGGACATCAAGCCCTTTATCATCGGAAAGGAAACCACCGATGAAGAGGTGGAAGCTGCCATGGCGGACTTCCGGAACATCCTGGCCCGGGGAAAGAATGTGGCCTTTGTGATCCGGAAGGGCGCCCTGACGGACGCGCCGAAAGTGGAATACCGGAACGACAACGAAATGACCCGGGAAGAGATTATCCGCCACATTGTGGCTGCCTCCGGAGAGGATCCTGTGGTCAGCACCACCGGAAAAGCCAGCCGGGAACTGTTTGAAATCCGTGTCGCCAATGGCCAGAGCCACCAGTATGATTTCCTGACGGTCGGTTCCATGGGCCACAGTTCCTCCATCGCGCTGGGGGTGGCCATCAACAAACCGGACCGGCGGATCTGGTGTATTGACGGCGACGGGGCTGTGCTGATGCACATGGGATCCATGGCGGTGATCGGAGCGAACAAACCGGCCAATCTGATCCATATTGTCATCAACAACGGCGCGCATGAAACCGTGGGCGGAATGCCCACCGTAGCCGGACAGGTTGACCTGCCGGCAATCGCGAAAGCCTGCGGATATCCCAATGTTGTCAGTGTGAACTCGTTTGAGCGGCTGGATACGGAGCTGAAAGCGGCGAAGAACCGAAATGAACTGAGCTTTATTGAGGTGAAGTGCTCCATCGGTGCGCGGGAGGATCTCGGCAGGCCGACAACAACGGCACTGGAGAACAAAGAAAACTTTATGGATTACCTGAAAAGCTGATAATCAAAGGTTGCGGCGCCGCAGTTTTACATTGGAGGATTCAAACACGTGGAGATAAAAGTATCTGTTATCGTACCCGTTTACAAGGTAGAGCAGTATCTGCCAGCCTGTTTGGATTCTTTGGTAAAACAAACTCTGGATGAGATTGAGATCCTGGTGATCAATGATGGCTCCCCGGATAATTCGCAGCAAATCATAGATCAGTATACAGCTCAATATCCCGGGAAAATCAGATCATTTATCAAGGAGAATGGCGGACTGTCAGATGCCCGTAACTACGGAGTGCAGTACGCAAAGGGCGAATACCTGGGATTTGTGGACAGTGATGATTACGTTGCTGACAATATGTTTGAGCTGATGTACAGCAAAGCGGTGGAGGAGTCCGCTGATGTGGTTGTCAGTAATTATTCCAATGTGGATGAAAGCGGAGAAGCAAAAGAAAGGATTATCGTTTCCAATCCCGATTTTTTCAGTCGGAATGTGGAGGAAAGCCCGGAAATCCTGCTGCAGAGTAAATCCTACGCATGGAACAAAATATACAACAGGGAATGGTATCTGGCGAACGGCTTCAGTTTTCCCCTGGGACAGTGGTTTGAGGACAGTGCCGTTGTCTATAACATGCTTTATCTGGCCAACAAAGTATCATGTGTGACGGAGTGCCTGTATTTTTACAGAAACTCCCGTCCTGATTCCATTACTAATTCAGTTATGAACCCGAAATTATTGGATATTTTTAAATCTTGTGAATCGATTTATGCATTTTTTCAATCGAATACCCAAAATAAGGATGTCATGACTGTTATTGATCGTGTTTGTCAGATTCATTTATTTATGAGGCTAAAATATCTACATCAAAAAGGGACGCTAAGAACTAGGCTTCTTTATCATTATAAACTTTTGAAATTCTTGGATAAGTATATGCCAGAATGGGAAACAAACCCGTTCTATAGGGAAATTCCTCAAAAACAAATATATATCAGATTGATATCCAAACCACTACTTATGTATGCTTACTGTTTAATTCCCAAAAAGATTCTTAATACAAGACGAAAACTGATGAGAAGAGAAGAACAGAGATAGAAAGTAGGGGAAAAACAGTGCCAAAGTACTACATCAATAAGCCCAGACTTCACAAACTGCAATTGATTGAATATGAAATATTGAAGGACGTTGACCGGATCTGCAAAAAACACGGAATCATCTACTACCTCGGAGAGGAAACGCTTCTTGGAGCGGTGCAGTATAAGGGGATGCTACCCTGGGAGGATCAGCTGACGATTGTTCTGATGCGGGACGAATATGACAGGCTTCTTACGATCCTGCCTTTGGAACTGGACAGAAATTATATCTGTCGGAATGCTGAGAATGAAAAAACTTATTGTCTACCATATGCCAAGGTGATCGCCTGTGACAATCAGGGATTTATCAACAGACAGGACAAGTGCTCAGCGGTTGAGAAAGGCCCTTTTATCCGGATTATGCCTTTGGATTGCTGTGATACAGACCGGAAGGATATATTGAAAAAAAAGCAGCGAAGAATACGCAGGCTGCAGGAAAACCTTCTGCTGAAGACAAATCAGAAGCCTCATTCGTCCTGGAAAAAGAAAATCAGGTATGCTTTGCTGAAAACCAGGACTGTCGATCAGCTGAAACACAGAATGTTCACGGAGATGCGGAAATGCAGCGCCGTATCAGCGTATGTCTGCAATTATGCGGGTTCAATCAGCCTGGACCGGACGCTGGCTTTACAGCAGGCATATGGGAAACCGGTATATATACCGTTTGAGGATGCTGAGTATCCGGTTCCACAGGACACGGATTCGATTCTGTCCGGCCTGTACGGGAAGGATTACTCTAAACATCCGCTTCTCATCAAACAGCAGAAAAAGCATATATTCGAGGATGCAATATCCATTAGCAACCAGAGTGTGACACAGCCTGCGGAAGAAGAAGAGTTCAGAACCGCAGCTCTGGAAGAAATCAGGAGGCTCCAGCTCTATGAGTTGAAGATTCTGAAAGAAGTGGACCGGGTCTGCAGGGAGAATCACATTACCTATTACCTTGGAGAAGGTACGCTTTTGGGAGCTGTCCGGCACGCGGGCTTTATTCCCTGGGATGATGATGTGGATATCCTGATGCCCCGCGCGGATATGGAGCGGTTTATCGCAATCAGCGATGAGAAGCTCAGTCCCGGGTATAAAGTGCAGTTTTTTCATAATGTGGATCAGTACTGGGTTCAGTCCCCGAAAGTCAGAATGTTGGAGGAAACTGAGTTTGCCCAGAGCAGACTGAGAAAGTATACCCCGGATGTGGGCCCCTATATTGATATTTTCCCGCTGGATAACGCGCCGGATTTCAGGAAAGCCAACCGCCAGAACAAAATGATTAAACGATATAGAAGGATATTGTTCCTGAAGACCGGCTTTTCCCGGATCAGGAACAGAAAAGACAAAGTATACATGCTCTGTTCCCGCTTTATGAGCTGCAGGACTATTCATGAAAGGATCAGGGCTACGGCGACGAAATATAACGGAGCGGATACGGCTTATCTGTGCAATCATGGCAGCTACTATGCGACAGACAGGGAGTTTTTTCCGCGCGAAGCCTTCGGAACGCCTGTTTTGATGAAATTTGAAGACTGTATGTTCCCTGTTCCGCAAAACGCACAGTCTGTTCTGACTACAACGTACGGTGATTATATGAAGGTACCGCCGGCCGAGGAGCAACTGCCCCATCACAGCTTCGGTTAAATTCCGGAAACGGGAGGTCAACTCCCGAAAAACGATTATATACTGCCCGGAAAATGTTTCAGGAAAGGAGGCCGGCCGATGAGCACAATAAGTCTTGTTTCATCGGGAATTGTATGACAGAAGGACAGGAAACAACATTCCTGGAACCGGTTAGTACCCGAAAACTGCAGAAAGCTGGACTGATTATTCTGGACAGTTTTCTGGATATATGCGGAAGGTATGATCTTCGTTATTACCTGAACGCCGGTACGCTGCTCGGCGCGGTAAGGCATCAGGGCTTTATTCCGTGGGATGATGATATTGATGTCTGTATGCCGCGCCCGGACTATGAGCGCTTCCTGGAAATCGCCGCAAAGGAGCTGGCCGGCGGGCTGCGGCTTCACTGGTACGGGAACCAGGGAAAAGATGAACATCTGCAGTACAGCTGCCAGATCCAGGATACCGGGCTGCCTCTGGTGCAGAGGATTGCGCAGCAGGATAAGGAAACCTATGCCTGGATCGATGTCTTTCCCCTGGACGGCATGCCTGCGAATCCCGTGAAACGGAAGATTCATGCCCTTCGTCTGCTGTATCTCCGGGCAAAGCTGCAGGCATCCATGTTTGACAGGAATGTCAATATACACAAAAAAGGACGCCCGCTTCATGAACGGCTTGCCATCCGGCTGATCACCCGGCTGAAATGGGGATTTTCCGGGAACACATACAGCCTGATGGAAAAACTGGATGCATCCCTGAAAAAGTATCCCGCGGATGAAAGCAGGTACTGGATCAATTTCATGGGCGCGTATAAGACAAGGGAAACCATACCGGTATCGGCTTACGGCCCGGGAGCAAAGTTGCCGTTTGAAGGCAGGGACTGTTCGGTTCCGGTGAATCCGGATGCTGTTTTGTCCCGGCTTTACGGGGATTATATGACGCCGGTAAAACCTGATTCTTCAGAAGACGGACACAGACTATACAGACGAAAGACGGATAAAGTGGTGAGCTGATGAAACCGGAACAGTTGAGGGCCCTCCAGCTGGAACTGCTGAACATCCTGCTGGATGTGCAGAAAGTATGTGAAAAACAGGGGATCTGTTTTTACCTGGGGGAAGGCAGCCTGCTGGGGGCAGCCCGGCATGGTGGCTTTATCCCCTGGGATGATGATGTGGATATCCTGATGAAGCGGGAGGACTATGAGCGGTTTTTATCCATCGCTTCAGAGGAACTGGGAGACAGGTATGTGATCCAGCATCCGTCCACCGTGCCTGGTTACTGGAGTACTTTCCTGAAAATCCGGGTGAAGGATATGAATCCGCGGTTTTATCAGGAACATATTCAGAAGCTGACGCCCTACTGCGGCCCCTGTATTGATGTATTTCCCTTGGATTATGTGAGGCGCAGAAGCTCTCCGGGGCAGCGCCTGCGATGCAATGAGATCCGGCTGTTTCGCCGCATGATTGATTTTAAAACAGGAATCATGACGCCCTTTGACAGGAAAACCCGGCTGATCTGCCGGCTGAGCCGCTGCTTTTCCCTGAAGTGGCTGCAGAAGCGGGTGGACCGGGAAATGCGCCGGCAGGACGGCGCTGCCGGGGAATATATAGCGGCGTTTTCGACATTCCATAAATACGGGAATATCATTGCGCCGGCGGAGGAATACGAGGTGGCGCACGTGGATTTTGAGGGACACCGGATGCCCGTGCCGGCCGGATATGACCGGCTGCTGACACAGATTTACGGGGACTGGCGCCGGATTCCCCGGGAAAATGAGCGGGAAACCAAGCATCAGTATGCCTGCGCTGACTGAGATATCATGGAGAAGAATGAAGAAGGGACGATTGAAAATGAGAGATAAGACACCGTTTGTTTCAGTGATTGTTCCGATCTACAATGTAAGTTGTTATCTGCGTCAATGCCTGGACAGCCTGAAAGCGCAGACTTTAAAGGAATTGGAAGTCATTCTGGTCAATGACGGTTCCACTGATGACAGCGGCGATATCGCTAGGGAATACGCTGACCGGTATCCGGAACTTTTCAGCTATTACGAAGAGAAGAACAGCGGATTGTCAGCAGCCAGGAATTACGGGTTTTCCCTGTCCCACGGGGAATATATTGCCTTTGTGGACAGTGATGATTTTGTAGCGCCGGATATATATCAGAAGATGTATGAGAAGGCGAAGGAAGACGATTCAGACCTGGTCTGCTGTGCTTATAATCAGATTATTTCATCTGAGAGCAATCCCGCTGATACTGAAACGGTCAAGAGATACCGCTTCTACGCCATGCATCATTCCGGTCACTCAGTCTGTGAATACCCACCCCTGCTTATAGAATGTGCCAGTTATGCCTGCAACAAACTGTTTCGCAGGTATTTGCTGGATAAAGTGAGCTTTCCTGTGGGTCAGCGGTATGAGGACAGTGCGGTTACCTACAGTATGATGGAAATGGCCAACAGGATTTCCCTGATCAACGAACCTGGTTACTATTACCGGGTTCACCGTGCTGGAGCAATCACTAGCGACATTAAGGGTATTTGGGACATTTTTCGTTCCATGGATAGTTTGCTAGGATATTATCGCGGAATCGGTAAAGCGGAACAGTTTCATGATGAATTGAGTTTTCTTTGTTTCCGCCATCTTCTTTATGCAAGAAGAAGGCAACTGGGTAGTGCATCTATTTCTTTTGTTTTCCAATACGCAATCAGAGCATTCAGATATCTGAAAAAAAACTATCCAGATTGGCGAGAAAACAAATATATATATCAAAACTACAAGCTTTTCTCTCCAAAGTATGAAGCAAAACACTTACTATATCATAATCCGCTGTTTTATGGTATGAGTTGTATCTATATAGGTGTTAGTAAAAAGGATTCAGATGAAGAGGAGATGGAATACAGAAGGAATAAGCGTGTTGCAAAAATGAATAGAGAGAAACCGCTGACAGAGGATATGTTGCTAGATATTCAAAGTATACAGCGCAAAATGTTGGAAGTGATTCACAGCTTCTGTCAGGAGAATGGATTACGTTACTATGCGGCGGAGGGGTCTCTGCTGGGGGCTGTCCGGCATCAGGGATTTATCCCCTGGGATGATGATATGGACCTGATCATGCCCCGGGACGATTATGAAAAATTAATCAATCTATGGGGGAAAAAGAGCATATCCGGGTGTGTGCTTCTTTCTGCGCAGACCTATGACCAGCATTATCTTCCGTTTATTAAGATCATTCAGAATGAGAATGTCAAGTATCACACACCCACGCGTAGAGCATCTTCCTTTTTCCGGGGCCTGAGTATCGATATCTTTCCATTGGATTCAGCAGTGGAGTTTGATTCCAGGGAAGAATTGAGAAGACTGCGCAAGATCCGTGTCCTTCGGGATATGATGCTTTGCAAGGTTAACAGTCTAAAAAGCAGAGAAAGAAAGATTCTTTGCCTGCTGCGCGGAGCAGGTTTCCGGTCCATGCAGTCGCTGCAGGATGAACTGAAGAAAACCTGCACACAGTACAATGGCCGGGAGACAGCTTACCTTGCCAATTACGGAAGCGCTTATCCGCCGGTCCGGGAGATTTTTCCCAGGGAATGGTGGGGAGAACCGGTGCCGGGCCGGTTTGATGATACAATAATCAATCTTCCCCAGGAGGGCCGGAAAATCCTGAACCGGATTTACGGCGCTTATGAGGAATTGCCTCCTGAGCATCGAAGAGTATGCAAACATAGATATGAGAAGGTGAAAACAGATGGAGAGACACAGGCACCTTGACCGGCTCAGGGTAATCAGCGCACTGGCTGTGGTGGCGATTCATGTGTTGGGCCATTATCTGAACGGGTTTGCGCTGAAGAGCCGGATGTGGACTGTGACGATGATTCTGAAGCATGCTACACACTTTTGTATTCCGGTTTTCTTTATGATCTCAGGTGCGCTGCTCATCAGGCCTCTGGGGGAAATGACATATCGGCAATACCTGAAAAAGCGGTATGCCCGCATATTTTTCCCGTTTCTGGTCTGGTCTGTGGTTCACTGGTTGGTAGTTGTGGTGGCGGTGCAGAAGAAGCCGCTGTCCGTGACTGAGTTTTTCAGGCTGTTCCTGTCAAACGGCATCTGCAGCCAGTACTGGTATGTTTATGCCACCTTGATTCTATACCTGTTCCTGCCTTTTATCGGCAGCCTGGTGTCGGTAATCAGCCGGAATCAGCTGAAAATCCTGATAGCTGTCATGGCGGCGGTAAACCTGGGACTTCCATATATGGCCGAGCTCTTGAAGACCTTCACCAAATGGCGGCTGACAAACTATAACATGTCTTCCATGGGCGCCTATCTCACCTATGCGCTGATCGGCTATGCCTTGCATACCATGAAGCTGCCTGCTACCGGGAAACGATATATGATTTACGGTAGCGGGATAGCTGCATGGGTCCTAATGTGTGTTCTTTGCTGGATTAATTCAGTAGAGAAGTATACAGGCACTTTGGCTGAAACGCAATATCCGCTTGCGGGCATAATGGGCATTACTGTATTTGTGGCAGTCAGGACGGCCTGTGAAAAACGCCCGGCAGCGGGCGGCAGGCTGCTCAGAATCCTTTCCGCGGAGAGCTATACGGCCTATCTGACGCATATGCTTTGCCTGCGTCTGCTCCAGATTCCCTGGAAAACGGATTATGTAGTTTCCCTGGGCGGGCCTCGGGTGGCGGCAATTATGCTGGCAGAGTGGATACTGGGCCTGATCGGCTGTTTCGGTATTGCCTGGCTGGTCCACAAACTGCCGAAAAAGATATCGGGAATTGTCTGAATGAAAGTGGGTTAAGGCATGAAGATCGGGATTATTTCAGTCAATAACGCGCATAATTTCGGAAGCAGTATGCAGGCCTATGCGCTGATAAAATACCTGCAGTCAACCGGCCATACAGCCCGGGTGATCAATTACCGGAATCCGACGATTGAAAAGTCCTACCAGATTACGCCTAAGCCCCGGAAAACGCTTAAATCATACGCGAAATACAGTGTAAAATATGTGTTCAAAGTGATTCGCAGGCCATATCTGCTGAAAAGGAGAGCGCGGTTCGAACAGTTTTTTTCCGAATACTTTAACCTGACCGCGCTGGTGACAACCTACAGGGAACTGTGTACGGCGGGTTATGACTTTGATGTGGCTTTTACCGGAAGTGATCAGATATGGAACGCGAATATAGTCAAACAGATTGACCCTGCTTTCTTCCTGAAGTTTTTGGATGGGGAAACCATCTGTGCAAGTTATGCTGCCAGTCTGGGAGTGGATGAAATCACCGGTGCGGAAAAGGAAGTATACCGAGAGTTTCTTAAGCATCTGGATTATATATCGGTACGGGAGGAAAGCGCGAAACAGCTGCTGCAGCCCCTGACAGACAGGGAGATCGCGGTGATCTCTGATCCGACGGTGCTGCTGCCGGCGGAGGAATACAGGAAGCTGCTGGGGGAGAGACCCTGTTCTCAGGATTATATTTATGTCCATGTACACCATTATACAGCCAAAGCGCCGGAACTGGTTCAGCTGGCGGAAAGACTGTCAGAGCAGACCGGGCTTCCGGTAATTCATAATCTTCAGTATCACCGGTTCAGAAACCAGGCCGGCAGAACCGTGGCCGCCGGCCCCCGGGAAACGCTCACAGCGCTCTTTCACGCAAAGTATGTGGTTACGCAGTCGTTCCATACAACAATGTTCTCCCTGATTTTCCATAAGGCCTTTGTTACAGTCCGGCGGGACCGGTACAATACCCGCCTGGAGAACCTGCTCGGCTCCGTCGGAATGGCAGACCACCTGGTGGATCCCGGCAGCCTTCCGGATCCTGAATCCCTTTCCCGGTATGACGGGGAAGTGGACCGGTATTTTGCGGAGGAGCGGCAAAAAGCACAGGCGTATATTGACCGGGTGCTTACGGGACAGAAACAGCAGGAGACAATCCCCAATTATTTTGTTTCCGCGGATCCGTTTACATGCTATGGCTGCAGCGCCTGCAGGGATCTGTGCCCCGTGCAGGCCATTGAAATGAAACAGGATGAGGAAGGTTTTTTCCGGCCTGCAGTGAATGAGGAAAAATGTATTCATTGCGGCCTGTGCGAAAAATCCTGTATCTGGGGAAAGAACGGCGGAGCACCGGACGGAGAACGGCACGGGTACTATGCTTTCGCCAGGGATCCTGAATCCCATGTGAAATCCTCATCCGGCGGAATAGCTACGGTGCTGGGGAAGTACATCATTGAACAGGGGGGCTGTGTTACCGGCGTCCGCTGGGCTTCCGCGGCGGAAGCGGTATATGATATTGCCGATTCTTCGGAAGGCTTGGAAGCCTTCAGGTATTCCAAGTATATTGAACCGCTGCATGGCGATATTTATCATAAGACCCGGAAGGCGCTGGAAACCGGAAAACCGGTTCTGTTTATCGGCCTCCCTTGCAAAGTGGCCGGCCTGAAAGCTTTTCTCCGGAAGGACTATGACAATCTGTACACAGCGGAGCTGGTTTGTGAATGCAGTCCCTCCCCTCTGGTGCTGCCGATTCACCTGCGGCAGAAGGCGAAGAAGGCGAAGGCGTCGGTATCCGCGGTGAGGTTCAGGGAACCGGAAGGATGGAAGGAAAGGAAAACCGCGTATTCCTACGATAACGGCAGGGTTGAAAAGGTTCACTATCAGGATGACCTGTATTTCCAGTGCTTTGCCAAAAGGTTCCTGGCGAAGAAATCCTGCTATCGCTGTGAGTTTTCCAGGTATAAAACCGGAAGCGATATTGTCATGGGAGATTTCTGGGGAATCGACAAGCTGTATCCCCGGAAGAATTTCTCCAAAGGTGTTTCCTGCGTGATTACCAACACCGCCAGGGGAGAGGATCTGCTGAAGCAGGTTCGGGACAGACTGGAGATGGAAGAGGTTCCTGTTCGGTTTATCCTGGACAATAACGCCTCCTGGCCGTCCGCCTATAATACGCGGAGAGTCACGCTGATTCGGGATCTGCTGCGTGAACCGGACAGGGCGGAGGAACTGCTTCTGGAAGCCCGCCGGAATATGGAAACTGGAAGTGAGAAGAAATGAAGCAAATCAGGCATCTGATTCACAAACTGCAGAAACAGTGGTTCCTGTTTACGGAGCTGTCAAAGCGGGATTTCAAGCTGAAGTACAAAGGAACGGTCCTGGGCATGTTCTGGAGCGTTCTGTCCCCGCTGCTGCAGCTGGTTGTGATGCGGATCGTCTTTACTGAAATTTTCGGCAGGGATACGCCGTATTATTCAACCTATCTGTTTTCCGGCCTGATTGTATTCAATTATTATACGGAATCCACGAAGGGAAGCATCAGCGCGCTTTCCATGAACAGGAGCATCATCCTGAAAATCAAGGTGCCCAAATACCTGTTCCTCCTGAGCAGGAATGTATCCAGCCTGATCAATTTCCTGATTATTATCCCGGTTTATTTTCTCTTTGTGGCAATTGACGGCGTCCGGTTTCAGTGGTGTTTCCTGATGCTGCTGTATCCGGTGCTGTTGCTGCCGCTCTTCTGTATCGGCGTGGGTCTGATCCTGTCAGCCATGCAGGTGTTTTTCAATGATACCAGACACCTGTACGGCATCTTTATTATCCTGCTCCGGTATATGTCGGCGATTTTTTACAACATCGACAGGTTTTCTGCCGGCGTACAGAGATATTTCCTGGCCAATCCGGTATACGCCTTCATCAAATACTTCAGAACTGTTGTGATAGACGGGCAGATTCCCTCCCTGCAATATCATCTGCTGCTGATGGCATATGCGGGTATCGCCCTGGCGATCGGGGGACTGGTGTACAAAAAGAACAACCAGAGATTCGCATTCTATATCTGAGAGGTGACGGAAAGTGGCAGTGATTACGGTCAAAAACGAGTCATTGAGCTTTATTACCGGCGATATAAAACATATCGGAATCAAGGAGTATGTCATCAAAAAGCTCAAGGGGAAATACCATGTCGGGGCTTTCTGGGCCAATAAAAACATATCCTTTTCCCTGGAAAAGGGGGACATGCTCGGAATTATCGGCAAGAACGGCGCCGGAAAAAGCACGCTGCTGAAAGCAGTCTCCGGGGTCCTGGTACCCACGGAGGGACAGATCCGGACAAAGGGGAGCATCGCTGCGCTCCTGGAACTGACTGCCGGCTTTGACGGAAGCCTGACGGTAAAGGAAAACACTTATCTCCGGGGAGCCCTGCTGGGTTATACGCGGAAGTATATGGATGAGATGTATGACGAGATCATTTCATTCGCGGAAATGGAAGAATTCCAGGACCGGCAGTTTAACCAGCTTTCCTCCGGTATGAAAAGCCGGCTGGCTTTTTCCATCGCGTGCCTGGTGAATCCGGATATCCTGATCCTGGATGAGGTCCTGTCGGTGGGTGACGGGGCGTTCCGGGGAAAGAGCGCGGCGAAGATGCGGGAGATCCTGGGACAGGGCGTAACGGGATTGTTTGTTTCCCACTCGGTTTCCCAGGTCCGGGAGCTCTGCAATAAAGTGCTGTGGCTGGATCACGGCAGGCAGATCATATTCAGTTCAGAGGTCGGGGAAATCTGTAACTGCTATGAAGAGTTTTTGAAAACGGGAGAGCTTCCGCAGACAGAAGAGGACTATGCCCGGATGTCCGCGGCGTGGATTGAACGCCAGGCGGGAATTGCCGAACAGGAAAAAGAAAAGCGGAGCCGGGAAATCCGGGAGGAGCTGGAAAAAGGCGGATCAGAGGCTGCGTTGCTGGCAGCTGTGGGGATTATCCGCAGCCAGAGGCCGGACCTCCTGAACGAGCAGGGAGAAGCCGGACAGAATCCGGAATAAAAGGCCCTGAAACAGGGCCGGAATCAACCGGGACGGAACCTGCAGCCGGACTGTATGTCAGATGCGGGCTGCCCGGGCTGCGGAAGGCGGGATGCGAATGAGGATTGTTGTGGCGACACACAAGCGGTACCGGATGCCGGCGGATCCGCTGTATCTTCCGGTACATGCGGGGCATCAGGGCAAAGAGGATCTCGGATATACCGGGGACGATACCGGGGATAACATATCCGCAAAAAATCCGACCTTCTGCGAGTTGACCTGCCTGTACTGGCAGTGGAAAAACCTTGATGAGGATGTGTACGGCCTGTGCCACTACCGGCGGTATCTGGGAAACCGGCGCTGGTGGAAGCCCCGGGAGCAAAGGATGCTGAACGAAGCGGAAATCCGGCGGCTGCTGGAGGACTGCGATATCATCCTGCCCCGTAAACGGCATTACTGGATCGAAACCCGGGAAAGCCAATATGCCCACGCGCATCATGCAGAGGATCTGCGATGCATGGAGGAAATTCTTTCCGAACGGTGTCCGGAATACCTGCCTGAATGGCATTGGATGCTGAAAACCCGCAGCGGACACATCTGCAATATGTTCATTACGTGGCGGGAACTGTTTGACAGCTATTGCAGCTGGCTGTTTGATATTCTGCTGGAAGCGGAACGGCGGCTGGACATTTCGGCTTATTCCGATCAGGACCGCCGGGTCTTCGGGTATATCGCGGAGCGGCTTCTGGATGTATGGATCCGCCATAACGGGCTGCGCTGCACGGAAGTGCCGATGATCAATCTGGAACGGCAGCACTGGTTCCGGAAAGGCATGGCGTTTCTCCGGCGGAAGATTCACGGTAAGGGATAAGCTTTCCCGGACGGCAGAAAGGAGGCGGCAAAACAGGTGGAACGGTATGATTATCTGATTGTCGGCGCGGGGCTGTACGGAGCGGTATGCGCCCGGGAACTCCGGGAAGCCGGATATTCCGTGCTGGTGATTGAAAAGCGGGATCACATTGCGGGGAATATCTATACCGAAACCGTGGAGGGGATCCGGGTTCACCGGTACGGCGCGCATATTTTCCATACCAATGACAAAAACGTATGGGCTTATGTGAACCGGTTCGCGGAATTCAACCGGTTTACCAATTCGCCGCTGGCCAATTACAAAGGTGAACTGTATTCGCTGCCTTTCAATATGTATACTTTCCATCAGATGTGGGGAGTGGCAACTCCGGAAGAGGCAGCGGCGATCATTGCGCGCCAGCGGGAGGAGATTGCCGGGGAACCCAGGAACCTGGAAGAACAGGCGATTTCGCTGGTGGGCCGGGATATTTATGAAAAACTTGTCAGGGGATATACGGAAAAACAGTGGGGCAGGCCCTGCGACAAGCTTCCGGCGTTCATCATCCGGCGGCTGCCGGTGCGCCTGACGTATGACAATAATTATTTCAATGCTTTGTATCAGGGGATTCCGGTTGGCGGGTATACCCGGATGATTGAACGGATGCTGGAGGGGACGGAGGTCCTGCTGAATGTGGATTATCTTGCCGACAGGGAGGGCTGGAACGCCAGGGCGGACAAAGTGATTTATACTGGCCCCATTGACGCCTATTACGGTTATGTGCTCGGCACGCTGGAATACCGCTCCCTGCGCTTTGAGACAGAAGTACCGGATACTTCCAATTATCAGGGGAACGCGGTGGTCAATTACACGGACGCGGAAACTCCCTGGACCCGGATTATCGAGCACAAATGGTTTGAGTTCGGACGAGATGAAAACGGGAACAATCTGCCCAAAACAGTGATCACCAGGGAATACCCCTCTGAATGGAAACCGGGGGATGAACCCTATTACCCGGTGAATGACGAAAAGAACGGAAACCTTTACCAGGCGTACAAAAACCTGGCGGACTTGGAAAAGAAGGTGGTCTTTGGTGGACGCCTGGGAGAGTACCGGTATTATGATATGGACCAGGTGATTGCGGCAGCCCTGCAGAAAACACAGAAAATGAAGGAAATTGTCCTGTGATCTTTGATCCGGGCGGGGAAAACTGAAAGAAACGCGGATGGCGGCTAAAACAGGCAGACAATGCGAATTTGTCTGCATTTTTTTTGTTCGGATGGTTTTTTTGCATACATGATACGTTATCATATATGTCATTGAGTCAAAAGAGCGGCCGTCTGCGGCCATAGTCACGCCCCTGGAGCAGGGAAGCCCGATGCTGGAAGTTGTTTGGAAACGACAGAGCTGAAAGAATGAAAGGCTGAAACATGAACAGGCACGTGATATCCGGAGGAAGGGAAAAACTGTCGAATCGGTTGTCTGAACAAAATTGCAACCGGTTTCAGTGGGTTGTGCCTTTGCTGGTTACCGCAGCGGTTTACGCGGCCTGTATGATGTTTGGCTTTATGCGGTATCATACCAATGACGATGCCGGTATCCAGGATTACCTGTCCGGGCAGTATACGGGAACACCCTTTCCCGGGCATCAGTTTATCCATATTTTTCTTGGCCGGTTCATTTCCGGACTGTATATCCTGGTTCCCGGAGTGGAATGGTGGTTTACCGGATGCCAGATAATCATGGTCTGCGGAATGCTGCTGATCAATTGTTTTTTGCTTTCCTGGACAAAACAGAATCATTATCCTTTCGTTCCGGCTGTGCTGCTGATGATCCTGGCGGACTGCAGTCTTTTATGCTTCCCTGTGTGCAGGACTTCTTTCACCATGGTGGCCGGGGTCATCGGGACCGGCGGAATCTGCCTGCTGCTGGCGCCCTGCAGGGGCAGAAAAAGGATCGTTGCCTGCGCAGGGTCCCTTGTGCTGTTTGCTGCCGCGTTCTGCCTGCGCAGCAGCGTGGGGGAGGCGCTTGCCTGTTATTACCTGCTGGCGGTGCTGATTCTTTGCCTGAAAGACCGGGGCGGCAGCCTGCAAAAGGCCGGGGCTTTTGCGGCCGCGGCAGTTGTGCTGGCGGGTATGGTGGCGGGACTGTCAGCGGTGAACAGAAGTTATCAGGACAGGATGAACGGCCCGGAATTCCGGTCCTTTAATGCAGCCCGTTCCGTCTATATGGACTATCCCCATGATTCATACAACCGGAATCCTGAACTGTATGCCGCAGTTGGATGGAGCCGGGAAACGGCCTGGCTTGTGAATGAGTGGTGTTTCATGGACGAACATGTTACGGCGGACAGCCTGGCGTACCTTGCGCAGCACAGCGTTGCCGAAAAAAACAGCATCCGGCCCGGCTATATCAAAAAGCGATTCCTGGCCCTGCAAAAAGTGGAAATGGCGCAGCCGGCGGAATGGTTCTGGACAGTTGCAGGAGTCTTTGCACTGGTTTCCGCAGTTCTCCGGCGCAAGGGGCGGCTGCTTGTACTGAGCTTTGCCAATCTGGCTGGAACGGCTGTGCTGGTTTTATATCAGCTGTACGGCGGGAGAATCCTTTACCGGTCCCTGATGGTCTGTTTGCTTCCATCGGCTGTAATCAGCCTGGCCCTGGGCATTTACGGACTGAAGGATTATCGGAGCAGGAGGATCTTCCGGATACTGACCTGGACTGTATTGCTGTGCATTATACCGGTTGCGGTCAGCGCGGTACGGATCACCTTTGATCCCGGCACATTCAGCAGGACGGAGATATTGAAACAGAGGGCGGACGCGCTGGGAGAATATGCACTGGGGCATCCGGAGAATATCTATATTGAGGATACCAAAACGGTTAGGGATCTGTTCCCGTCCTCTCCAAGGCCCCGGAACCTGATTGTGTGGGGAAAGCCGGATTTCAATTCCGCGGCTCAGAAAGCCAGGCTGGAGTCAAACGGTATTGAGCGGCTGACCGGAGATGTGATGAAACGGCAGAATGTATATTTTGTTTCCGATACGAACCTTGCCGCCAGCGCCGGAAACGGTGAGCGGGTTCCGGATTCCTCCCGCCTTCTTCATTTTTACCGCTGGCTGAAACAGGAATTCGGGGCGGCGGGAATCCGGCAGGAAGAACAGATTATGAATAATATGGTTGTTTATCAGTTTGTCTTTGAACAGAATGAGGCGGAAAGCGAATACTATGATATCCAGAGCGATGGCCGGATAATCGCCGGAGTTCCGTAGGGCACACCGGCGGTGCTGTGGCAGCTGACAGAAAGCAGGGAAAGAGAAGAACGCTATGATTCCATTTAATATACCGCCGTTTACCGGCAGGGAAACGATATATATGCAGCAGGCTGTTGAATCCCGCAAAATCAGCGGGGACGGTACTTTTACAAAGCGCTGCAGTGCCTGGCTGGAGGGGCGGATGTATACCCGGAAAGCGCTTCTGACCACCAGCGGATCTTCTGCGCTGGATATGGCTGCGCTTTTATGCGGCCTGGAACCGGGGGATGAAGTGATCCTGCCGAGCTTTACTTTTCCCAGCACAGCCAACGCGTTTGTGCTGGCGGGAGCGAAGCTTGTCTTTACGGATATCCGGCCGGATACCATGAACATCGATGAATCAAAGATTGAGGCGGCGATTACGGAGAAAACACGGGTGATCTGCGTCGTTCACTATGCAGGCGTGGCCTGCGGGATGGATACTGTCCTGGATATTGCCCGGAGGCATAATCTGCTGGTGGTGGAGGATGCGGCGCAGGCAATGATGGCATCCTATAAAGGAAGGCCGCTGGGCAGCATCGGGGACTTTGGCTGTTATTCCTTCCATGAGACCAAGAATTATTCCATGGGAGAGGGCGGCGCCATCCTGATCAACCGGCCGGAATATATTGAAAAAGCGGAAATTCTCCGGGAAAAGGGGACGAACCGTTCCCGGTTTTACCGGAAAGAGGTGGATAAGTATACCTGGCTGGATTACGGAGACAGCTACCTTCCCAGTGAACTGAATGCAGCGTATCTGTGGGCCCAGCTGGAGATGGCGGAGGAGATCAACAGGGACCGGAAACGCAGCTGGGAACTTTATCACCGGCTCCTTCAGCCGCTGGCAGAAGCAGGCCGGCTGGAACTGCCGGGGGTTCCGGAAGGATGCAGGCATAACGCCCACATGTATTACGTGAAGCTGAAGGACATGGAAGAACGCACGGCATTCATCCGGTATCTGAAGGAGCATGGTGTGGATGCTGTCTTCCATTACATCCCGCTTCATTCCGCACCGGCAGGCCTGCGCTTCGGACGGTTTGCGGGAACGGATGAATATACCACAAGGGAAAGCGGGAGACTGACCCGGCTCCCGCTCTATTACGGACTGCGGGAAGAGGAGATCCGGGAAGTTGTCCGGGTGACAGAAGGGTTTTTTGGCTTATGAATGATACGGGAGCGCTTTCCTCCGGAAAGATCAGGAAAGCCGGTTTTTTCTGGAATGCAGTCTATGCGGGCCTTAATGCAGTCCAGACAGCCATTATCCTTTTTGCGGTTTCCAGGAGATATGATGTTTCGGTTGCGGGTGTGCTGACCATTGGATTTGCCATCGGGAATCTGGCGGCGATCACGTCCCGCTACGGTCTCCGGAATTATCAGGTTACGGATGTATATGAGAAGTTCCGGTTTCCGGATTACTTCCTGAACCGGATCATAGCAACAGCAGGCACTGCGGTAATCGCTGCGGGATTCCTTGCGATCATGACCGCCGGCGGCCGGTATTCGCCGGGCAAAAGCCTGATCATTCTGGAAATCATTATTCTGCGGATTGAGGGTGCTTTTGAGGAAGTATATGTCAGTCGGCTTCAGCAGAAGGGCCGGCTGGATGTGGGATCCAGGATTGCGTCCCTGCGTCTGGGCATCTCCACTCTGGTGATCTTTGCCGCCGTTTGGGTGATTCCGAATCTGCCGGTGTGCCTGCTGCTGGGCATCATGACAGGAATACTGCTGGATATATTGCTGATTCCCCCGGCAAAAAAGTACGCGGATTTTGATCTTTCCTCTTTACGCAGGAAATCAGCAGGGGAATTGCTGAAAGCCGGATTCCCTCTGTGTGCCGGCCTGGTGCTGTACAATTATGCCGGCAATGCGCCGAAGTACCTGGTGGACTGGTATCTGACAGATGGATTGCAGGCGGTCTGCGGCTATATGATGATGCCCATGTTTGTGCTGTCGATTCTGATTTTTCTGGTCCTGCAGCCGGCGGTCAAAGGGCTGGGAGATACCTGGAATACGGACATGGTCCGGTTCCGGCAGAAAGTAATCCGGCATATCCTTGCAATCACGGGACTGGCTGCGGCGGTCATCGGAGCGGGAATTTTGACGGGTATTCCGGTTCTGTCAGGATTGTACAGGACGGACCTGCAGCCATACCGGATGCAGTTTCTGATTCTGATGACGGGGGGAGCGGTTTGTGCAGCGTCCTCTTACCTGATTACCCTGCTGACGACCATGCGCAGGCAGAACGGAATCATATGGGGCTGCGGGGCGGCGGTTTCTGTTTATCTGGCGCTGGGGGGAGTCATGAGCCGGAAGGCAGGTTTCACCGGAACCTGTTGGCTGTATGTTATTGGGAACCTGGTGATGGCGGGGGTGTTCCTGCTGTTTTTGCGGAGGAGGGAAAGCCGGGATGAAAACCCGGATGGTTCTGGAGAAAATGAGGAGGCACATCCCGGAGAACAGATGGATCCGGAAAAGCCTGACAGACCTCAGGATCCGGCTGTTTCTGCGGCAGATGATGCCGGCGCGGCGGGCTGCGTCTGCGGAGAATGACAAAGGTGAAAAAAACGGGGTTGTGGCTCGTTGGGAAAATAGGCATCCGCGGACAGCAGCCGGTTTGAAGGGGCAGATCGATCATCTGTGTGAAGTGAATCCGGCCGTTCGGTATGCTGTACAGACTGATCCGGAATATCTGACCGATTTGAAGTTTTACCGCTATGCTTACGGATTTCTTCCCTTTGAGTATGTCTGTTACGGATTCGGGTCAAAAACGAGAGAGGAACGGAAATCATTTGTTTCAGACCTGGAACGGAATATGATCATTTACCGCATGAATGATATCCGGGCAATTTCCCTGTTTGCGGATAAAGGGAATGCTTATGAGCTCCTGAAGGAATTTTACGGGCGCGAGTGCCTTGCGGTGGAGGGAAAAACAGATTATCAGGCTTTCCGGGCATTTGCGGAAAAACATCCGGTGCTTGTAAAAAAACCGGCAGTCAGTGAAAAGGGGCGCGCGGTGGAACTGATGGATCTTTCCTCGGGTTCCGGTCCGGATCGCAGCTTGTTTGAACGGCTGATCAGGGACGGGAAACAGATCCTGGAAGAGCCCATTGTGCAAAGCAGGGAGATGGCGGTCTTCAATGCTTCCAGTGTCAACACGGTCCGCTGCGCGACAATCCTGACGCGGCAGGGACCGGAGATCCTGTTCTGCGGATTGACGGTGGGCAGAGCCGGTTCCTTTGTGAATAACGGGGGAGCCGGAGGAATCCTGGCTGGCATTGATCCGGAAACGGGAATCCTGAATACCGGAGGCGTTGATGAGTATTGCTTCAGGTATGAGGCACATCCGGATTCCGGGGTGCCTTTTGCGGGATACCGGATGCCCGATTGGAACGGGATGCTCCGGGCCTGCAGGGAGGCTTCCATTCTGGCGGGAAAGGCAGGCTGCCATTATGCCGGCTGGGATATGGCGCATACGGAGAACCGCGGTTGGGTGATTGTCGAAGGCAACGGAGGCGGACAGCTGATCGGTGCGCAGATAGCCTCACGGTATGGAATCAGGGAAACGGTTGAGTCACTCCTGCAGAGGCTCTGACAAAGACGGAGACGGCTGCCTGGAGAGAATGAGCGGGGAGGAACAGGGATTTGGATAAAACGATATTGGAGGAGAAGATTCGGCAGTGGATTCCGGAAAACCGGTGGATCCGGAGGAAACTGACGGATTTCCAGAGATGGCGGTATGACCGCGCCTTCCTTTCCGCGGGGGATGTCCGGCGGGCTTTCGGAGATCCGGAAAAACAAAAGGCGCTGCTCAGGCAGTGGGAAAAGCAGCATGCCCGTGCCGCCGGGGAAATGAACAGGGTGATTGACTCGATCCGGGAAGTCAATCCCGAGTTTGCGGAGAAAACGGATTCGGAAACGTTCCTGGAAAGAATGAAATATGCTTATTGCGCCTATGGCTTTCTGCCGTATGAATATTATAATTTCGGCCTGTTTTCAACAGACGAGAAGGAGTACAGCCGGTTTATTTCGGACAAGGAGAAATGTGATATATCCTATCGCCTGAATGATCTCAAATCCATGGCATACTTTAATGATAAATGGCTGACATATAAAGCATTTCAGCCGTTTTTTCACAGGGAATGCATGGTTGTTGAAAAGAGGCGGGACTACCGGCGGTTCCAGGCGTTTGTCACAGCGCATCCCGTTTTTTTTGCCAAGCAAGTATACGGCTTCGGCGGGCACGGAACGGAACGGATGGACCTCTCGTTGCACCCGGAAAGGATTCATGAAGTATTTGATCAAATCCGCCGGAAGGGAAAACATATTATTGAGGAACCGGTCAGGCAAAGCGCGAAAATGGCGGAGTTCAATGAATCCAGCGTCAATACGGTCCGCTGCATTATGATCCTGACAAAGCACGGTCCCGGGATCGCCGCCTGTTTCTTCCGGACGGGGAAGGCGGGCGCGTGTGTTGACAACGCGGCATCGGGAGGCGTTTTCGCTGCCGTTGACGCGGAGACAGGAATTGTGAGTACCGCCGCGGTGGATGAATGGAGCAGGAGATATGAAAAACACCCGGACAGCGGGATTGCCTTCCGGGGATACCGGCTGCCGGACTGGGACCGGCTGCTCCGGCTGTGTACGGAAGCATCGGTCCGGGCCGGGGAGCTTGGGTGCCTCAATATCGGATGGGACCTGGCGCATACGGAGGAGCACAGCTGGGTGATTGTGGAAGGAAACGCAGGGGCACAGCTGGGGGAACAGAATGCCACGCAGGAAGGACTCCGGGCCAGGATAGAACCGTTGCTGGCGGATGTGTGAAAGAATGGAAAACCGGGAGGGACGTGCGCTGTGGGTATGCGGGGGAAAAGGCTGCTGCTGGCGGGAGGAACCAACTGTATCCGGGAAATCCTGGAATATGCCCGGGAAAACGGAATCATCCTGGCTGCTGCCGGAAATATCGGGAACACGGTGCTGAAACAGGCTGCCGATGAACAGTATGACGTGGACACCTCCGATGTGGATGCTATGGCGAAGCTTGTGCAGGAAGCAAAGATCGACGGCATCTTTGCCGGAGGCAATGAAACGAATATAGCGGCGGCCATCCGTGTGACCGGAAAGCTCGGACTGCCCTACTACTGTGACCGGGAGCAGTGGGAAACCCTGATGAACAAGGAAAGCTTCAAGGCTCTCTGCAGGCAGTTCGGGATTCCGGTCACAGGGGAGTACCCGGTGCATACGCCGGACGAGCTGCGAAGGAACTGTCCGGAGATCCGTTATCCCGTGGTGGTCAAACCGGTTGATGCCTGCAATTCCAGGGGGGTTTTCTTCTGCGTCTCCCGGAAAGAACTGGCGGAGGCGGCAGAGAAAGCGCGTTCCTTTTCCGCTTCCGGGAGAATTCTGGTGGAGGAATATACTCCGGGAGATGAGGTCTGCGCTACTTATACGATCTGTAACGGGAAAATCACCCTTTCCTGCCTCAAAGTAAAATATCCGGTGGCGGAGCAGGAGGGGCTGCGGAATCTTCCGGCGGTTTATATCTATCCTTCCGGATATCTGGACCGTTATCTGGCGGAAGTCAACGACCGGGTGGTCAGGATGCTGGAATCCCTCCGTCTGCGGTTCGGGACACTTTTTATCCAGAGCATTTATACACAGGCGGGGATCCGTGTATTTGAGGCGGGGTTCAGGCCGGAAGGAACGAACGATTTCAGGTACACGGATATGATGAACCGGGTGAATCATCTTCATCTGCTGATTGAGCAGGCGCTGACCGGAGAAGTGCGGGACGATCCGAACAGCCGGGACAATCCCCGGTTCCGCCAGGCATGCTGTACTTTTACAATGTGTGCCCGGGGAGGCAGGGCTGCCTCTGTCCGGGGCCTGGAACAGCTGCGGGACGGGCGGATCAGGATGGTGGAGCAGTTTCATCATCCGGGGGATGTGATTCCTTTCGGGCAGACTCTGGACCAGCGGATGCTCCGGTTTTATGTCCTGGCGGATTCCGTGAAGGAGGCCGCGCAGGTGATTGATGAAATCCAGGACAGGGTGACCGTCTGCGATGAGAAGGGCAGATCAATCCTGTTTCCCCGGTATGATACTTCCGGATTGGTTTGACGGCAGGAAGAAAAGGAGAGGGAATATGCTGATATCTGTTGCAATCCCCTGCTACAGGGCGGAAAAGAACCTGGAAACGGTTGTGGAGGAAATCCGGACTGTGTTTGACGGGCAGGCGGAACATGATTACCAGGTTATTCTTGTGTGTGACGGCTCGCCGGATCATACGGAGGACGTGATCCGGAAACTTTGCGCGGCGGACCGGAAGATCGTGGGCCTGCTGCTTTCCCGGAATTTTTCCCAGAGCAATGCCCGGATGGCAGCCCTGAAGTATGTTCAGGGGGATGTGCTGGTTTATATGGACGATGACGGGCAGCATCCGGCTGGAGATATTTTCCGGCTGGCTGACAAAATCATGGAAGGATTTGACGTGGTATACGCGGACTTCGATCATAAGGAGCAGTCCCGTTTCAGGATCTGGACCAGTGACCTGTTCGGCTGGATCTCCGGAAAGACCGGAAGACAGCCCCGGGGAATCAGGACATCGTCCTTCATGGCATACAGCCGGTTTGCGGTGGATGAACTGAAAGCCTATACCAGTCCGACTCCGACGGCCATAGGGTACCTGTATACGGTTACCAGCCGGTTTGCCAATGTCAGGAGCACCCAGCGGAAACGGCTTTCGGGAAAGAGTGGATACAACCTGTACAGAATGCTCAGCCTGGCGCTGACAGGCATGACGAATTTCACGATTGTTCCCCTGCGCATGATTGACGCCATCGGCTTTGTTTCAGCCGTGCTGGGCCTGATCTGGGGAATTGTCCTGGTTATCCGCAAGCTGTGCTATGCCGCGGTGGTTCCCGGTTATACCTCCAACATGGTGGTGATGCTGGTGCTGGGCGGCATGATTCTGGTTTCCCTGGGCCTGGTGGGGGAATATGTGGGAAGGATATATATGTTGCTGAGCAACAAACCCCAGTATGTGATCCGGGAAGAACTGAATGTATCAGGGGAACGGAAGCCGGCGGGAGAGAAGGAGCCCGGGCGCTGAACCGTACCGGCGGACAGGAAAAGGAGGCTGAAGAATGAGAGTGGCGGTGGATCAGCCTGACTATTTGCCGTGGAAGGGCTATTTTGATTTGATACATGATGTGGATCTGTTCGTGTTCTACAATGATGTCCAGTATACTTCCAGGGACTGGAGAAGCAGGAATAAAATCATCACCGGGGACGGGGAAAAATGGCTGACGGTTCCGGTGGGGACAAAACGGAGCCGGTTGATCTGCGATGTGAAAATGGAGGACAGGAACTGGCAGAAGAAACATCTCGAAACCATCCGGTTTGCCTATGCGCGGACACCTTTTTACAGGAAATACATTCCGTTTTTTGAGGAGGTTTATCTGGGCAGGTCCTGGGAATACCTCTTTGAGCTGGACCGGTACCTGACCGAGCAGATCTCCCGTGAGTTCCTGGGAATTCAAACGCAGTTTGCGGACAGCCGGGATTATCCGAAGGCGGGCGCCGGGCATGCGAAACTTCTGAGCCTGCTGGATTCCCTGGGCGAGGTGGATGTTTATGAATCCGGTCCCGCAGCCAGGGCATATATCCTTCCGGAGGATTACAAAGCGAAAGGGATCGGGCTGGCATGGAAGAACTATGAAGGATATCCGGCCTATCCGCAACGGTCAGAGATCTTTACCCATCATGTTTCAGTGATTGATCTCCTTTTCAATACAGGCGGAGATGCACCCTATTATATCTGGGGCTGGCGGGAGGACAGGAAAGTTCCTTCCTGGACAATGGAATAGAAACCCGGGGAAGAAAAACGGAAGCCCATCCGTATATATAAACGAATGGGCTTCCGTTATGTCGGTAAGGGTTTACTGTACGGCAGGCAGTTCAAAGGCCGGAAGGGCGGGAACCTGGCCGGCAAATGCCGGGGCGGCGCCGTTCACGTCTTTGGCTTCCGCATTCAGGGAGACTGTGTTATTCCCGAAGAGGAAAAGCGGGTCAGCGGTGATAAAGGGCTGATAGTCGCAGCTTTCTTCCGGACCGAAGCCGAGGCACCAGAGGGTTCCCTGGGGCTCGGCGCCGGTGAGGTCTGTCGGCGTGGCAGGGGCCATTTCAATGGGATAATCATCCCGGGGTTCGGGAAGCCGGGGATAGGCTTCAGCCAGCGCGGTAAGGAAACTGTCATTGTAGTCGATGGCATCCAGGACGATCCCTGTGCCTGCCAGATAATCTTCGGTCCGATCGGAGTATGCAGTAAAGTCTTCGGTCTCGCTGTGCCAGGAGATTCCGGAGGGAACCTGGTCCGCGGAGGACCGGACGAAGAGCCAGCTGCCGTCGGAATTCCGGGACCATTCGCAGGAATAGTCTGTCAGGCTGCCGGAAGCAGCATATTCCATGGTCAGGGTAAAGCTGTCCGTATCATTGTTGAGGGTACGGATATCAGACAGGACTGTGCCCTGCTGATCCAGGCTGATTTCCCGGATTTCCTTGGTGTAGGGGGCAAACTGGGCACCTTCGGTTTCTGTGGTGTACAGGCACTGAAGGAACTCAAACAATCCGTCTTCCAGGACGGCCCATTCGCTGGTCAGCGTGCCTCCGGACAGTTCCCGGCTCAGGATGATTTTTGCCACACCCAGGGAATCATCCAGATTATCCGCAGACAGGGAAGCGGTATTTTCGCCGATGGCGCAGACCGTGAAATCCTCATCGTCAGCATATTGGACCACAGACAGTGAAGGAACCGGTGCATTCAGTTCAACGGAGACGGAGGAACCCTTCAGGGTTGCCGCGGTAACTGCAGTCATTTCGGCAGGAAGATCCGCGGGAAGCTGGGCACGGTCCAGCTGAGTGCTGATGGTTTTGTATAGTTCAGGAACAGCAAAGCCGGTCGCCTGTTCTTCAGCCTGGGCAGCGGGGAGGGCTGCGATGAGCAGGACGGCGCACAGGATTGCAAGGACACGTTTCATAGCATAATCCTCCTTAACAATTATGTAACATATTATAGCTTTTTGACTGTAAATTGTCAAGAAAACGGAACACAATCTTAAAATGTGTCACATGTGAGTTAAATCTGATGTTGGAGGGTTGACGAAAACCGTGTGTTTGCATCATTATCTCTGTCAGCATATCCGCAATTATTATTACGGGAGGATATCATTCATGAAAAAGAGTATTGCCCTGATCCTGGCGCTGCTGATGATGCTGGGGACGATTATAGCGTCCTTCGCGGAATCAGCAGAGATTCC
>JBGUGL010000064.1:0-45769 GCA_045111455.1 Christensenellales bacterium
GATCAAGTTCTTCACCCTGGACGATGACTTCCTGACCCAGTATGCTGCTGACAGCGGCGACTTCGTGGGCAGCGCGAAGGCTGTGGAAACCATCCTGGCCAACGGCGGCACCCCGAACCCCTTCCTGGGCGGACAGGATCATTACGCCATCTTCGCCAAGGCTGCGGCTCTGGCCAATGGTTCTCTGATGAGCCAGTATGATGACACCATCAATGATCTGTGGAGCAAGAACGTCACCGCT
This sequence comes from Christensenellales bacterium, assembly GCA_045111455.1. GTDB lineage: Bacteria > Bacillota > Clostridia > Christensenellales > Aristaeellaceae > Aristaeella. The sequence continues at coordinate 242 of JBGUGL010000064.1, forward strand.
CCCTACGAAGCCGGTGAAGTTGAAGACATCAACGAAGCGATCGCGAACTTCAAGACCGCTGTTGCTGCCGCTATCAACACCATCACTGTGGAATAATCAATCCTGACAAAGGTTGCTGAATAAGCAGTCTTGCGGGGCTGTCTCCTGCGAGGAGACAGCCCCGTTTCTTGCCAGGAGAAAACTTTTTTGCTTTCTCTTGCGTAAGCGCTTATCAACGGGTTATTATAATGTATCAACGTTTACGCAAGGGAAAGCTTTCTCTTGCTGTTTCCAACACACAGAAAAGGGGTGGACATATGCAGGCTCAACCGGCGGTTAAGAAAAAGATAAAATCCGTCAGCTACAGCCACTGGGGCTATTTCTTTATAGCGCCCTTCTTCATCGTATTCCTGATTTTCCAGCTGTATCCGATTTTCTTCACCTTCCGGACGTCCCTGACGGACGCCATGGGCTGGCAGAAAATCCTGAACAACAATATTATCGGTTTTGGGAACTTCAAACAGCTGTTTGATCCGAACAGTCTGGTTTTCGGAAAGTTCTGGGGTTCATTGGGGAACACCATGATCATGTGGTTCTTCAACTTTGTTCCTCAGCTGGGCTTCGCCCTGATCCTGGCCAGCTGGTTCACTGACAGCCGGCTGCACCTGAAGGGCCAGGGTTTCTTCAAGACCACGATTTTCATGCCGAACATCATTACCGCTGCTACCATCGGTATGCTGTTCATGTCCCTGTTTGCCTTCCCGGTGGCGCCGATCAACACCTTCCTGCAGACCTCCGGTATTGTGAACATGCCGGTAAACTATTTCCGGTCTGTGGAATGGAGCCGGGGCCTGATTTCCTTCATCCAGTGGTGGATGTGGACCGGCAATACCATGATTATCATGATCGCCGGCATTTCCGGTATCAATCCCAGTCTGTTTGAAGCGGCACTGGTGGACGGATGCTCCAGCCGGCAGACCTTCTGGAAGATTACCCTGCCGCTGATCAAGCCCATCCTGGTCTATAACCTGACCACCTCCCTGGTGGGCGGCCTGACCATGTTCGACGTACCGCACATGATGACCCAGGGCGACCCGAACGAGACCACCAATACTGTGGCCCGGTTCATCTACACCCAGGGTTTCACGGGATCCCACAACTTCAACATGGCCAGCGCGGCTTCCATCGTGCTGTTCGGCATCATTATCATCGGCTCCCTGATTATCCGCTATGTGCTGAATGAGCATGAACCCAAGCCTGGTAAGGTTGCGAGGAAGGAGGCGATCAAATGAAATCCGCTACGAAAATTGCATTTGCGGTTCTGATGGTCATTACCCTCCTGGCGATGTTCCTGCCGGTTGCTCAGTTCCCGGAAAACAGCGCCGGAGCGCTGACAGAGGATATCACCAAGCAGCAGGGCAAGGTGGACAGCGCTCAGACTCAGCTGAAGCGCTGGATTGACGGCGGCAAGAAGAGTGAGGCAGATATCCAGAAACAGCGTGACAAGGTCAAGAAGGAACAGGATAAGCTGGATGCGCTGCTGGCACAGCAGGCAGAGTCCTCCGGAGAAGTGGGCGACAGCCTGAGTTATTCCTTCCTCCCCGGCCAGCTCCCTGCAGAACTGGAGATTGACCAGAGTGTTATTAACCAATATAAGCTGTATAACACAAATTTTCCGGCATATTATGGATGCGTCTGGGCGGCGTTCGGCCTGTTGGCGCTGGCACTGGTGCTGGTGCTGCTGACGGGAAACAAGCCGGTCAGCAAGCTGTACACTTTCTCCAGCCTTGCGCATTTGCTGGGCATCATTCTGGTGGTTTACAACTTGCTCCGTCTGGGCGCTTTCCCAATCAAGCTTCCCTATGGCAATGCCCAGATCAACGGCCTGATCGCCACGGTGCTGGTTGCCTGTCCGATCATTGCCTTTGCAATGCATATCTCCTCCGTGCATAACAGCAAGCGGAGCATGATCTATGTGTTCTGCACGGTCCTGAGCCTGTTGGCAATTATCCCCTTCTGGCTGATGATGGTTAATGCCACCCGTTCCAGCCAGGACATCCAGTCGAGTGTCAGTATTATTCCCGGTAATTTCATCGGAAACAACTGGCAGGTGCTGACCAGTAAGAACTGGAATGTGGCTACCGGTTTCCGGAACAGCGCGATTATCGCTTTCGGTTCCACGATCCTGTCTGTATACTTCTCCGCTATGACGGCGTATGGTTTCAAGGTTTATCAGTTTAAGGGCAACAAGTTCCTGTATGCTGTGGTGATGGCCATCATCATGATTCCCGGTCAGGTTACCGGTACCGGTTTCTTCATGTTCATGTATCAGATCGGGATGACCAATAACCTGCTGGCCCTGATTATCCCCTCCATTGCAGCTGCGGCGACTGTTTTCTTCTTCCGGCAGTACCTGGAGGCCAACTTCCAGATCTCCCTGGTGGAAGCAGCCCGGATCGACGGTTGTGGCGAGTTCAGCATCTTCAACAGGATTGTTATTCCGATCATGATCCCCGCTATGGCGACCATGGGCATTATGGCCATGATCGGTGCATGGAACAACTACCTGACCCCCCTGATGCTGCTGTCTGATTCCAGCCTGAAGACCCTGCCTATGATGGTGCAGGAGCTGCGCGGCGATATCTACCGCACAGAGTACGGTTCCATCTACCTGGGCCTGACCCTGACGGCAGCGCCGCTGCTGATTGTGTACTTTGCCTTCAGCAAGTATATTATCGCGGGCGTTGCGCTGGGTGGCGTCAAGGAGTAATTTCTCCGGCATCAGCATACCGGCTCCCTTCACATGATGTGAAGGGAGCCTTTTTACGTGTATTTATCCTGCAGCAATTCCGCCCGGCCGGGACTGAAAACAGGGAAAAGCCAGATAAAATGATGATTATTCCCTTTCTGAAACGTCTGTTAACAGGGGAGACTTCCGACTGGTTCTGAAAGGGGAGACGCAAACGATTTCCGGACACTCCGGGGATCGGCGGGATATTCTGCAGGCTTTACGGGACAACGGAAGTATCATTTGTCAGGATTTCTGAAAAAAAGACTTGAAAAAAAATAATGCAAACGATACAATAGCGGCACTATGAAAAGGGAGAAAGAAAGAATGAGTTTTCCGAAGGATTTTATCTGGGGCACAGCCACAGCGTCTTTCCAGATCGAAGGCGCATGGAATGAGGACGGAAAATCCCCGAGCATCTGGGATGAATTCTGCGAAAAGCCTGGAGCGATTTCTGACAGATCGGATGGCCGGGTTGCCTGTGACCATTATCACCGTTTCCGGGAGGATGTTTCCCTGATGGCGGATCACGGAATCCGTAACTACCGGTTTTCTGTGGCCTGGTCCCGGATTCTTCCGGAAGGAACCGGAAAAGTAAATGAGGCGGGCGTTGCTTTCTATGACCGCCTGATCAACTGTCTGCTGGAGAACGGCATCCGGCCCTGGATGACGATCTATCACTGGGATCTTCCGGCCTGCCTGCAGCAGAAAGGAGGATGGCTGAACGGGCAGATGCCGGAGTGGTTTGCGGAGTACACCGGCGTGCTGGCGGAACGTTTCGGGGACCGTGTGAAGGATTTTATGACCATCAACGAACCCCAGTGCATTATTGGCCTGGGCTATCTGCACGGGGTACATGCGCCGGGACTGAAGGTGAGCATCGGGGATCAGGTCCTTGCCTGCCATAACCTGCTGAAAAGCCACGGACGGGCCTGCCAGGTGCTGCGGGAAAAGGTGAAAGATGTCCGGATCGGGTATGCGCCCTGCGGCGGTCCTGCGATTCCCCGGGATGAAAACAACCCGGCTGACGTGGAAGCGGCAAGGAAGGCTTACTTTGCAACGGAGGAAAGCAGCCCTGCTTTCTCTGTGGCATGGTTCAGCGATCCGGTGATTCTGGGCAGATATCCGGAGGACGGACTGAAATATTTCGGACAGTACCTGCCGGAAGGATGGCAGGAGGATCTGAAACTCATCTGCCAGAAACTGGATTTTTATACCCAGAATATCTATGAAGGCGGAGAAGTCCGGGCGGCAGACAATGCAGCGGGTTATGAGCGGGTGCCCTATCCCCAGGGCCATCCCCGGACGGCGTTTGGCTGGCCGGTTACTCCCCGGGCGCTGTACTGGGGACCGCGGTTCCTGTGGGAACGGTATCATGTTCCCTTCCTGATTTCCGAGAACGGCATCTCCTGCCATGACTGGGTAATGCTGGACGGAAAGGTGCACGATCCGAACCGGATTGATTATCTGCACCGCTACCTGAAGGAACTGCGCCGGGCCAGCGAGGACGGTGTGGATATCCGCGGATATTTCTACTGGAGCCTGTTGGACAACTTTGAGTGGGCCAAGGGATATTCAGAGCGTTTCGGCCTGGTCTATGTGGATTACACCACCGGGGAACGGACGCCCAAGGACAGCTTTGACTGGTATGCGGATACGATCCGCACCAACGGTGACCGGCTCTGAGAACCGGTTACAAGGGGAGAAGCGTCCCGGACAAATGACAAAAAGGCACCTGCCATAAACCGGCAGGTGCCTTTGATGTGCGCTTCAGTTCAGGAAAGGGGCAAATCAGCAGGAAACGGAACGCTTCAGATCCCGGAGCTGTTCAGCAAGCGCCTGATACTCCGCCTGCAGCAGATCCGGCCGGTCGCCTTTTTTCGGAGTGGAAAGACGGGCGGACAGTACGGCCATCTGCATTTCCAGCCGGCTGATTTCCAGGGTCCGGTTTTCTTCTGCACGGTCTTTCCGGGGGGAGTTCATTTCCTCCCATCCGCCCTCAAAGGTTTTCAGGCTCCCGTTTTCAAAACAGACAATCCGGGTGGCTGTTTTCCGGATAAACTCTTCATCGTGACTGACAAACAGCAGGGTGCCGCCGTAACCGGCCAGCAGTTTTTCCAATTCCTCCATGGTAAACAGGTCCAGGTGGTTGGTGGGTTCATCCAGTATCAGTGTGTTGCAGTCTGTCAGGAGCAGCTTTCCCAGGGCAGTTTTGACCTGCTCTCCGCCGGAAAGCAGATTCAGTGTTTTATATACATTATCCCCCCGGATGCCCAGGCAGGCCATAACGGTCCGGGCAAAATGCTCCGGATGGACCGATTCCCGCATTATGTTGTCCAGTACGCTGCTGTCCTGATTCAGGGTGCTTTCATGGTGCTGGTCAAACCAGCCCGGCCGGACCGCGGGATTGAAGCGGGCATTTCCCCGGAACTGCACAGTATCTCCCTCCCGGCCGGCCAACACCCGCAGCAGGGTGGTTTTTCCGCAGCCGTTGGGACCGATGAGGGCGGTCCGGCTGCCCGAAGGCAGAACGAAGCCGGTGTTTTTCAGCAGTGTTTTGCTGCCGGCCTGCAGGAAAACGCAGCGGAATTCCAGGGCATTCTTTGCTTCCACAGGATGGGAAACCCCCAGTTTCATGGTGATTTCCGGCAGGGTTCTGGGTTTTTCCTTTACCTCCAGGTGTTCCATCCGGTTCTGGATCTTTCGTTTTGCACTGCTCAGGCCCAGAACGGAATTAGTCCATTCATGGGTATGAAGTCTTGCTTCGCTGTTTCCCATCCGGGAAGGCGCCTTTTTCACCTGGGACGCCCATTCCGCCATGCGCTGGGCAGCCTCCTTCAGGCGCTTCTGCTCTGATTTATACTGGTCGTATTCAAAGGCGGCCCGTTCCCGCCGGCGCAGGCGTTCTTTCATGAAATCATCATAATTGCCAGGGAAATCCGAGATTTTTCCGTCTTCCAGGTACCAGATCCGGGTACAGATTGCCCGCAGCAGCGCCCGGTCATGGGATACCAGCAGGACTGCTCCGGGAAAAGCGGACAGCTTTTTACGCAGCAGGACCAGACCTTCCCGGTCCAGGTCCGTAGTGGGCTCATCCGCCATCAGCAGGCCGGAACGGGCAGACAGGGCACCTGCGATCCGGTTCCGGGTCATTTCTCCGCCGGACAGTCCTTCCCGGGTTTGATGAGCCCGGAAGAGCGCACGGGTTTCAGCATCATCGCCGGCTTCCGCATTGCCGTGCTGCCGGATCATGGCAGTTGGAGACAGACGGCGGACGGCACCGGTTTCAGGTACCATTTCCCCGGACAACAGCCGCAGGAGCGTGGTTTTTCCCGCGCCGTTTTCGCCGATCAAGCCGATCCGCTCCCCGTCGTATATGACCAGCCGGTCAATATCCAGCAGCAGGCGGTCTCCGAAGGAAAGCCGGATATTATTTGCTTCCAGAATACATTTTGACATATGAAAAACTCCTCCAGCGCCGCGGAGGAGCATTGAACGAAGAAACAGAAAAAGACGTCTGGCTTTCGCTTAACGCAACCTCCAAACGGCGACACAAATACTTTCCCGGGCTCCGTGAGCCGGGATGCTGTGACTGCCGAATATCAGTTGCGGATTCTCATCAGTCCGAAAAGCCCGTCCTTTCTTCAAACTGAACATAGCATATTCCGAAAGCCCGCTTTTGTCAACGGGCAGGGAGAAATCAGACGCGCACGCCGGCTTCGGCGGCTTTCGCCGCGGTGTAGTCATAGGCGCGCCGGTATTCCTCAAAGGTATTCATATGCTCCAGGAGCACCGGTGCATCCGCGGGCAGGTACCGGTCAATGATCTGCAGGACACGGACAAAATCCAGGGCGCCTTCTCCGGGGGAACATTCGTTCAGCACGGAGGTCAACTGCATAAGATCCATCCGGGAGTCCTTCAGATGGGTGCTTTTTGTATAGGGCGCCAGTTTCCGGAAGCATTCCTCAATGAAACCTTCCGCATCCAGGAATCTTCGCGGACAGTTGATCATATTCACAAAATCCATATGGACAGAAAACTGTTTCCGGTCCACGTCCTTCATGAGCTGAAGATAGACATCCGGACTGTCCGGGATCATCCAGGGCATCGGTTCCAGGCAATAGAAAGCCTTTTCCGGACATGCGCGGTCGATTATGGCGCGGATGGAGGAAATCAGCCTGTCATAGGTTTCCGGGGTGAAGTTGCTTTTGTCGGCTGCATCCCATCCGACCGGGCTTACGGTTCCGGCAACATTCACGCAGCAGGGGATCCCCAGTTCATCCGCCAGGCGAAGCTGACGAACGGCATAGTCCAGATTGGCATCTCCCTCGACGGGATCAAAGGGATTCCGCCATACGCCGACTTCCGCAATGACGACATCATGATCTGCACAGATCTGAAGCAGCCTGTTCCGCTCTTCAGTCGGCGTAAAGCAGTTAAAAGGGGCAGTTATGGCCCGGAAACGGGAAGCAACCAGGGCTTCCTCCCACTTTGAGGGATCACTGCAGCATACGGTTCCGCCCAGACGCATCAAATCATCCTTTCTGTACAGCTGACAGGGGAAACAGGATTAACATACCAGGGAAATCAGGACTTCAACCATCTTTTCCATGGCCGGGACAGGAATCAGTTCCTTCCGTCCGTGGAAGTTGTAGCCGCCGGTGGAAAGATTGGGACAGGGCAGACCGCGGAACGAAAGCTGGGCTCCGTCCGTGCCGCCGCGAATCGGCTGGATAAGCGGTTCCACACCGTTTTCCCGGAAGGCTTTTTCCGCCCTTGCCAGGATTTCGGGATGCTGCTCCACGATCTCCTTCATGTTCCGGTAGGAATCTTTCAGGTTCACCGTGACGGTGCCTTCTCCGTAACGCCTGTTCAGCCAGTCCCGGGCGGCAAGCATGGTTTCCTTCTTTTCCTCCAGCTTTGACCGGTTATGATCCCGAAGGATATAGCGCAGCTCCGCGCTTTCCTCGTTGCCGGACATCCCTGTCAGATGATAGAAGCCTTCATAGCCTTCGGTGTGCTCCGGCCTTTCCCAGGGAGGCAGTATGCGGGCAAATTCCATGGCCACCAGGGACGCGTTGATCATCTGATCCTTGGCGCTTCCCGGATGGATATTGACTCCCTTGACGGTCACTTTGCAGGAAGCAGCGTTGAAACATTCATATTCCAGTTCTCCGAGAGCGCCGCCGTCCACCGTGTAGGCGAAATCCGCCCCGAAGTTTTTGATATCGAACAGATCCGTGCCGCGGCCGATCTCCTCATCCGGAGTGAAACCGATGCAGATTTTTCCGTGATCCGGTGCATCCGGTGCCAGCAGCCGCTCGCACAGGGTGACAATTTCCGCCACACCGGCTTTATCGTCGGCGCCCAGGACAGAATCTCCGGAAGTGACAATCAGCTCCTGGCCTTTCAGGCCGGGCAGAAAATCAAAACCGCTGATTTCCACGCCGTTCCGCAAGCGTATGGTTCCGCCGTCATATGACGGAATGATCTGCGGACAGGTGGCGCCGGGAACCGCGTCAGAAGTGTCCATATGGGCAATGAGCCCGATGACGGGACGCGGCTCATCGCCTTTGGCGGGGATGGAAGCGTAGACATAGCCGTGCTCATCCATCCGGGCATCTGTTATCCCCAGTTCCTGCAGGTCGCTGACCAGGAGCCGGCCCAGCTCCTTCTGGCCCGGTGTGGAAGGACAGGTCCCATTGGCTTCACAGGAAGTGGTTTCCACCTGTACATATTTCAGGAAACGTTCTTTCACGCTGCTCAAAGCGTTTTCCCTCTTTCTTTTCTGCTGTTTTCTTCCGGCCCGGTCCGCCCGGCCGGAAAAGATCTGTGCCGAATGAAGTATACCATATGCGCGGAGCGATGAAAAGACAGGCGGCCGGAGGTGCACGGGCCGGGTAAAATCTTGTCATCCCTGTTATTTTGTGTTAAGGTATCCGTAAAGTCGACGAATAAGTCTTCAGCCTGTTTATATCGGGATGAAAGACATACATCATCGGATGAAACAACCGTAAACATGGGGGACATTCGGATGAAGAAACTGACGGTTCTGCTGCTGGCCCTGGCACTGCTGCTGGGCATGGCGCCCGCGGCTGTGGCAAAGAGCGCATACACGCTGGATATTTACTGGATTGCCAACAAGGATGACGCAGAGATCCGAAGCGGCGTGGAGGAGGCAATCAACGAGTATCTGGGCGAGTTGTATGAAAGCAGGCAGGTCCGGTCCAACATGAAGGTGGCGTTCCACCTGATTCCCTGGGATCCGGCATGGACGGAGCAGGCGATCGGGGCATTGATGAATGATGAGAAGATTGACCTGATTTTTACTGCGGACTGGGAAGGCTATGTGCAGGAAATCCAGGAGGGAAAGCTGACTCCCCTGGGGGATCTGCTGGACAATTACGGCGGGGATATCCTGGAATCCCTTCCCGGGGATTATCTGGAGGGCGTCAGATATCACGGCCAGATTTACGGTATTCCGACCAATAAGGAAATGTGTGTTCCCACCGGACTGATCGTGAATAAAACAGCCGCAGCACTGATCGGCTGGGACCCGGATCAGGAACCGGTGTCTTCCACGGAGGAACTGGAGCCTTATCTGGCCAGATACAAGGAACTGTTTCCGGTCCGGTATCCTTATCTGATGGAACAGGGACGGTGGTCTGACGAACCCTGGAACCATGACTGGATCGGGCTCAAAGGAGACGCGCTGTCCGTGAAGTATGCCATGGACGAAAACGGCGTATTTGATGAAACGGTTTACAGCATTTATGAGACGGAGGAACAGGAAGAGCATATCCGCCTGATGTACAGATGGGCGCAGCTGGGATATATCGCCCCGGATGCGGCAACCTATGATTACAACAGGATTTTCGGCACGGGAGACTTCCTGGTGTTTACCCAGCCCCTGAAGGGAAACAGGATCAAGGCCGGGGAAATGTATGCGGCCAACAAGGCAGCGTATGTGCCGGACTTTGAATGCACGGAAATCACGCTGCAGGACCGGTACAAAGTGACCAGCCAGGCCGGCGGTTCCATGTTCGCGATCCCGAAGACGTGCAGGAAAAAGGATATTGCCATGCAGTACCTGAACCTGATGCACAGTGACGCCACCCTGGTAAACCTGATGCTCTTCGGCCGGGAGGACGTGAACTATACGAAGGTGAACGACAGCCAGGTGGAACTGGATGAAGACGCCAACTGGTACGGGATGCACGGCGGAGCATGGACCGTCGGGGATATTTCCCTGCAGTATGTGCTGAAAACCGAAAGCCCGGACAAAAACATCCTGCTGCTGCGATATTCGGACGACGCTCCGAAGACAGCGTCCTTCGGCTTCCGGTTCAATAAAAAACCGGTCAGTGAGACGGTGAAGGCAGTGGAAGCCGTTGTGGAAGAGTTCCAGATTCCGCTGATGGTCGGGGCTGCGGATCCGGATGATCCGGAAAGGGGTATTGAAGCGTTTCGCATGGCCCTGAAGGAAGCCGGTATTGAGGAACTGAAGAAGGAAGTTGAAGACCAGTACGAAACCTGGAAGATCGAAACGAAAAAGTAAAAAACGCGGCGCTCCGGAAGGAGCGCCGTTTCCATTTGTGATTCACAGATCATCAGGAATGTTTTGCCTGTTTGCAGCAATCAGACTGCCTGCACAGGGAACAGCTCCCGCAGGTGCCGCAGCAGCTGCTTTTTCCTTCCGCTTTTCTTTTCCGTGCACGGTAAAAAGCAAAGGCTGCGATGCCGGCAATTGCCAGCAGAATCAGGATGTCCCAGATATTCACGGGTAAACCTCCTCAGAATAACAGTCCGATAAGACGGACAATCAGGGCGGCGACCCAGGCAATGGCACACTGCCAGAGGACCACGCCCAGCGCCCACTTGCGTCCCAGCTCCCGCCGGATGGCGGCAACGGCAGCCACACAGGGCGTATACAGCAGACTGAAGACCAGCATGGAAGCCGCCGTAACAGTACCGAGGGCGGCCAGTCCGCCTCCGAAAAGGGTTTCCATAATCGATACGACGCTTTCCTTGGCCATGAAGCCGCTGATCAGCGAGGTGACGATACGCCAGTCTCCGAGGCCTGCAGGCGCCATCAACGGGGCCAGCAGGCCGGCTGCTGCCGACAGGATGCTGTTGTGGGAATCGTCTACCAGGTTCAGCCGGAAGTCAAAGTTTGACAGGAACCATACCACGATGGTGGCAATCAGGATGACGGAGAAGGCACGGTGCAGGAAGTCCTTGGACTTTTCCCACAGCAGCTGGGCCACATTCCGGGGGCTCGGGAAACGGTAGTTGGGCAGCTCCATGACAAAGGGAACGGCTTCTCCCCTGAACAGGGTGTTCTTGAACAGGAAGGCAACGGCAATTCCGGTCAGGATCCCCAGCAGATACAGGCCGGTAATGATGAGCCAGCCAAACCGTGGGAAGAAGGCGGTGACGAAGAAACCGTAGATCGGCATCTTGGCGGTGCAGGACATGAAGGGAGTCAGCAGGATGGTCATTTTGCGGTCCCGCTCACTGGGCAGGGTGCGGGTGGACATGACAGCCGGGACGGTACAGCCGAAACCGATCAGCATGGGGACGATGCTCCGGCCTGAAAGACCGATGCGCCGCAGCAGTTTATCCATGACGAAGGCTACCCGGGCGATATAGCCGCTGTCTTCCAGCAGGGACAGGAAGAAAAACAGAATTACGATGATCGGCAGGAAGCTGACCACGGTACCCACGCCTTCAAAGACACCGTTCAGGACCAGGCTCTGGACTGTTTCGTTGACGTGAACAGCTTCCATGCCCTGCTGTATTGCGCCTTTCAGGGCGTCAATGCCGCTCTGAAGCAGATCCTGGAAGAAAGGACCGATGAGGAAAAAGGTCAGGAAGAAAACCAGGGCCATGATCAGGATGAAAAGCGGGATCGCAGTATGACGGCCGGTCAGCACCCGGTCTATCTTTTCGCTGCGTATACGTTCCCGGCTTTCCTTCGGTTTAATAACAGAAGCGTCGCAGACCTTCCGGATGAAAGCAAAGCGCATATCGGCAATGGAAGCGCTGCGGTCCATGCCCCGTTCCTTTTCCATCTGCAGCACCAGGTGGTCCAGGGTTTCCCGTTCGTTCTGATCCAGCTCCAGCTGGTCAACCAGCAGCGGGTCACCCACGATCAGCTTGGTGGATGTGAAGCGGACAGGCAGTTCCGCCCGTACAGCATGGTCTTCGATCAGGTGTTCAACGGCGTGCATGGCGCGGTGAACAGCGCCGTTATGATCCTCCAGGCCGCAGAAGTCCTGTTTCAGGGGTTTTTCCTGGTATTTTGCCACGTGAATGGCATGGCGGATCAGTTCATCCACGCCTTCATTCTTGGCTGCGGAGATCGGCACCACGGGAACGCCCAGCATGGCTTCCATGGCGTTTACATCCACCGTGCCGCCGTTGCCGCGCAGTTCATCCATCATGTTCAGGGCAACCACCATGGGGATGTTCATTTCCAGCAGCTGCATGGTCAGATACAGGTTGCGTTCAATATTGGTGGCGTCCACGATGTTGATAATGGCTTTCGGATGCTCCCGCAGCACAAAATCACGGGAAACAAGCTCTTCGCTGGAGTACGGGGACATGGAATAGATGCCGGGCAGGTCGGTTACCAGGGTATCACTGTGTCCGCGGATAACGCCGTCTTTCCGGTCCACGGTGACGCCGGGGAAATTGCCCACATGCTGGTTGGATCCCGTAAGCTGGTTGAACAGGGTGGTTTTACCGCTGTTCTGGTTTCCAACCAGGGCGAAGGTCAGCTTTGTGCCTTCCGGCAGGGGATCGCCGCTGCCTTTGGGATGGAAACGGCCTTCCTCACCCAGGCCGGGATGTTCCGGAGAACGCTGGGTTTTCTTTTCTTCCTTCAATTCTTCCCGGCTGACGGGGACGATTTCGATCTTTTCCGCATCTGCCAGGCGAAGGGTCAGTTCATAGCCGTGAATCCGCAGTTCCATGGGGTCTCCCATGGGCGCCAGTTTGACAACAGTAACTTCTGTGCCGGGAATGACTCCCATGTCCAGGAAATGCTGGCGCAGGGCGCCTTCGCCGCCGACGGTTTCGATTACTGCGGAATGTCCGGGTTTCAGCTCGTTCAGTGTCATACAGGATGGCCTCTCCTCTGTCATTCTGTGCAGTCACGCAGCTGCCGCTCCATGACGCCGTGAGCATTTTACTACAATTGACCACAGATAGCAATAGCTAACAAATGTTTGATACAACAAACAATGTGAAACAGCCAGAAAAGAGCATGGATTTTGCATCGGGTTCGGCCTGTTTTCCCGGTGAAAGTCAGGTGAGCCCGGGAGAAAACCGCCGGGATGAGCCGTACTGCTTTTTGTTCGCCTTGAAAACCGTACCGGGAAAGGATACAATATCCGTATCAACCGGAACGGAGCGAAGAGGATGGCACTGACAGCCTATTGCAAGAAATGCGCCAGGGAAGTGGACGCAGGGGAAATCTGTCCCATTTGCGGCACCCGCCTGGGGAAAAACGCTACACACGCAGCCTGGTGTGTGGAGCGTATCCCGGTCAGGGACTGGATCTGCTGGAATGCGCTGATGCGGATTCTGCTGCCTGCTGCACTGGTGATCCTGCTGCTGGTTCTGCTGGCGGAAGGAATCGCCGGAGGCGCCGCCGCGGTGGAAGCACTGCTGGTGTCCGGTTTTCCCCTGGTATTGCTGATCGGGCTTGGGGCTATCCTGGCGCTGGCTCTTGCGGCACTCCTGCTGCAGGGGAAAGAACTGACGGACTATGTGGTGGACAACCGCGGAATCCATGAGATACACTACCTGCCGGATCCTACACCGGTGAAACTGCTGGTTCGGCTGAAGCCCCTGTCCCTGATGAAGACAGCGGAACAGGACGGAAAAACTGCGGTGCTGAAACTGGGGGAAAAAGACCTGCCCTGGAGGAACGTTGCCCGGGTGCAGCTGTGGCCTGAAAAGGGGATGATCCTGTATTACGCACCGTCCTGGTGGATGCGGATTGCCGTGGCGTGTACACCGTTTTCCTGGAATGACGTAATGGCCCTGACCCGGGAGAAGCTTGGGAAGAAACGGAAAATCAAACTGCCTTCCTCCCTTGTGATTCCCGCGGAACCGCGGACACGGCGTACGGTTTCCCGGCCGGCATACATACCGGATCCGGAGCCGGAAGAGTCTCCCGGACAATTAAGCATGGATACCCTGTTTGATGACCCGCCGGAGAATCCGGAACAGACCTGAAGGAAAAAACGGGATCAGAAAAGTCCTGCTGCGTGATGGCAGCAGGACTTTTTATGCCCCTGTGTCAATGGCCGAGGTATGCTTTCTGGACATCATCGTTCTGCAGGAGATCCGAGGCGTTGCCGGACATGGAAATCCGGCCTGTTTCCAGTACGTAGGCGCGGTCTGCCACGGAAAGCGCCATCTGGGCGTTCTGTTCCACCAGCAGGATGGTAACGCCGGATTCATGCAGCTCCGTAATAATGTCAAAGATCTGGTCCACCAGAATCGGGGCGAGGCCCATGGAAGGTTCGTCCAGCATCATCAGCTTCGGCTTGCTCATCAGGGCCCGGGCCATGGCCAGCATCTGCTGCTCGCCGCCGGACAGGGTGCCGCCGATCTGCTTTTCCCGTTCTTTCAGGCGGGGAAAACGCCGGAAAGCATCTTCCAGTGAAGCTTCAATCTCTTCTTTCGGGCGGCTGAAGGCGCCCATTTCCAGGTTTTCCCGTACGGTCATCTGCTGGAAGATCCGCCGGCCTTCCGGGCAGAGGCTGAGGCCTTTGTAAACCATTTTGTTGGCGTTGGTGCCGTCCACGGGCACGCCGCCCAGCACAATGGAACCCTGGCGGGGCTTCAGCAATCCGGCAATGGTGTTCAGCGTGGTGGATTTACCGGCGCCGTTGGCGCCGATCAGGGTGACAATTTCACCTTCCCATACTTCCAGGCTGATGCCCTTGACCGCATGGATGGCGCCGTAGTAAACGTGGAGATCCTTTACTTTCAGCAGGGGCAGTTTCTGACTGTTGTTCTCGCTCATCTTCAGCCCTCCTTTTTCTTGCCCAGATAGGCTTCGATGACGGCGGGATTCGCCTGGATCTCATCAGCGGTGCCCTTGGCGATGACCTTACCGAAGTTCAGGACGCAGATGCCTTCGCATACGCCCATGACCAGGCTCATATCGTGTTCGATCAGGAGGATCGCGATCTGGAACTGATCCCGGATCTTCGCGATGTTTTCCATCAGTTCTTCGGTCTCATGGGGATTCATGCCGGCAGCCGGTTCATCCAGCAGGAGCAGTCTGGGATCCGTGGCCAGGGCACGGACGATCTCCAGGCGGCGCTGGGCGCCGTAAGGCAGGCTTCCGGATATCTCGTCCGCCATATCCTGCATATTGAAGATATCCAGCAGTTCCATTGCTCGTTCATGCTGGCGCTTTTCCTGCTTCCAGTAGCGCGGCAGCCGAAGGATGCCGCTGAACATATCGTATTTGATCTGGTTATGCAGACCGATGCGGACATTTTCCTCCACAGTCATCTTGTCAAACAGACGGATGTTCTGGAAGGTGCGGGCAATCCCCAGCCGGGAAGCCTGTACAATGCTCAGGCCTTTCAGGTCCTGGCCGTTGATCAGGACGGCTCCGCTGGTGGGTTCATATACCTTGGTAAGCAGGTTGAATACCGTGGTTTTGCCGGCTCCATTCGGACCGATGAGACCTGCGATTTCGGTTTTGCCGATGGTGAGGTTAAAGTCATCCACGGCTTTCAGGCCGCCGAATTCGATGCCCAGATGACGGGTTTCCAGTACCGGAATTTCATCAACATCCCGTTCCGGAACGATGGAATGGGAAGGAACCGGAACCATTTTTGTATTGGCACGGTGCTTTTTCACCTCTGTCATTCGGCGTCACCTCCTTCGGCATTTTCCTTTGGCTTTCCGTGATGCAGCATTTTCTTAAAAGGAGCGAACAGGCGGTTCGCGATGGCGCGGGTGGTGGGATTGTTGGTGAAAATCATCACCAGGATCAGAACCACCGCATAGACCAGCATCCGGTAGTCCGCAAATTCACGAAGCACTTCCGGCAGCACGGTCAGGAAGGTGGCGGAGATGACGGAACCAAGCACATTGCCCAGACCGCCCAGTACGACGAAAACCAGCACGTTAATGGACTGGTTGAAGGTAAACTGCGTCGGGACCACTGTGGAGGAGTTCAGTCCGTAGAGGGCGCCGGCCATCCCGGCCAGCACTGCCGCGGTTACGAAGGCCATCATTTTATACCGCGTAACAGAAACGCCCATGGATTCCGCCGCAATCCGGTTGTCTCTGGTGGCCTGGATGGCGCGGCCCGAACGGGAATTGACCAGATTCAGCACAACAATCAGGGTGATCATGATAAGCACGAAGCCTACGGTAAAGGTGGAAACCGGTTTGATTTTGACCGCGCCTTTGGCGCCGTCCACCAGCATGGTTGCATCGGCAGGCAGCTTTTTGCTGAGGAAAGAGAAATGAAGATGCCCGTCAGCCGTGCCAACATAAAGAACATTTACCAGGTTCCGGATAATTTCGCCGAAAGCCAGGGTAACGATGGCCAGATAGTCACCCCGAAGCCGGAGTACAGGAATGCCGATCAGCACCCCGAAGATACCCGCAATGATTCCGCCGGCCAGGATGGCAATGACCAGGCGCAGGGTGGGATCCTCCAGATTGAAGGCTGCCAGCAGCCAGCCGCTGACAATAGCGCCGGTATAGGCGCCGATGCTCATAAAGCCGGCATGGCCGAGACTCAGTTCCCCGGAGAATCCGATTACCAGGTTCAGGGAAACAGCCATGACGATCCATGCGCAGATCGGGACCAGCTGTCCCTTCAGGGACCGGCTGATGGCCTTGGCGGCAATCATATTCTGCAGAATCAGGAAAGCGGCAATCACAAGCCCGAAGGTGATCAGGTTATAGATGAGGCGCTTGCGTTTTGCTTTTGTCATCGTCCTCACCTCACACTTTCTCACGCATGGGCTTGCCCAGCAGTCCGGCCGGCTTGAACAGCAGTACGATGATCAGCACGGCAAATACAATGGCATCTCCCAGCTCGGTGGAAATATATGCCTTACCGAAAATTTCGATGATTCCCAGCAGTACACCGCCCAGCATGGCACCGGGAATGGAGCCGATTCCGCCGAATACGGCAGCGGTGAAGGCTTTGATACCCGGCATGGAACCGGTGGTGGGCTGCAGGATGGGGTAGGAAGAACACAGCAGAATGCCCGCAATGGCTGCCAGTGCGGAGCCGATTGCAAAAGTGAGGGAAATGGTCCGGTTCACATTGACGCCCATCAGTTCCGCCGCGCCGCGGTCTTCCGAAACACAGCGCATTGCCTTGCCCAGCTTGGTTTTG
Organism: Christensenellales bacterium; assembly: GCA_045111455.1. GTDB lineage: Bacteria > Bacillota > Clostridia > Christensenellales > Aristaeellaceae > Aristaeella. The sequence continues at coordinate 17,404 of JBGUGL010000064.1, forward strand.
GAGGTGAACAGCGTCAGCGCAACCATGATCACAATGTTAACGAGGATTGTGATGATGGTGGCGGAAGAAATGTTCAGTTTTCCCAGGTGCAGGGAAGTGCTGTTGATAAAGGTGGTGGGGAAGGACTTGGGATTGGCGCCCCAGATCATCAGGGCGATGTTCTGAAGCAGGTAGCTCATGCCGATGGCGGTAATCAGCACAGCCAGGGAAGTAGCCTGGCGAAGGGGCCGGTAAGCCAGTCCTTCGATTGTGATGCCCAGCAGGGTACAGACGACCATGGCCAGCAGAATCGCCAGTACCGGAGGCACGCCCCAATACTGGAGGCCGCAGAAAGCTACGTATGCACCGACCATGATGATATCGCCGTGGGCGAAATTCAGCATTTTAGCAATGCCGTAGACCATGGTGTAGCCCAGCGCGATGATGGCATAGATACTGCCAAGGCTGAGACCGTTAATCAGGTGATCCAGAAAAATCATGGTGAAATGTCCTCTCGGATGGTGTTAAAGAACTTCCCGGAAAAAACGAAAAGGCGGAACCGGCCGCAGGGACCGGTCCGCTTATTAATACCGGGACGGGAACTTTGGATCAGTCTTCAAAGACGTAAACGCCGTTCACGATGGTGGCGGCCATAGGTGTCTTGGTAACAGCACCGGATTCATCCCAGGTCATGGTGCCGGTCAGGCCGGTCACTTCGATTTCCTTCATGGCATTGATCAGCAGATCGCAGGCTTCTTCGGGAGACATATCGGAAGTGATTTCGGCTTTTTCAGCAGCGGCAACCAGGATGTAGATGCCGTCATAGGCATCGGCGGCGAACTGGATGGGAGTTTCGTTGAACTTTTCCTGATATTTGGCAACGAAGCTCTTGACCTTCTCGTCCTCAGAGGTGGCGACGAAGGGGGTCAGCAGCATGACGCCCTCAGCCAGGGAGGTGTCGAAGCCTTCCACGCTCAGGATACCGTCCATGCCGTCCACGCCGAAGAAGATCGGTTTGAAGTTCTTGTCGGCCGCAGTCTTCAGGATCAGGGAAGCGGGGGTGTAGTACATGGGCAGGAAGACGATTTCAGCGCCGGCTTCCTGGGCTTTGCCAACCTGAACAGTGAAGTCCGTGGTTTCATCGGTGAAGGTTTCTTCGCTGACAATCTCCAGGCCCAGTTCAGCACTCTTCTCAACGAAGGTGTCACGGATACCGGTGGAGTATACGTCGGCGTTGTTGTAGATCACAGCGACCTTGGTGCCCAGCTTGTGATCGGCAATGTACTGCGCGGAAGCGGAGCCCTGGTTGGGGTCGGTGAAGCAGACCTGGAAGACGTTGTCCTTATCCTCGATTACAGCGGTGGAGGAAGCGGAGGGGGTCAGGAAGAACACCCGGTCGGTGAATCCCTGGGCACCGGCGGCTTCACAGGGCTTGGAGGTGGTGGATCCCAGGATCATCTGCGCACCGGCGTCCAGCGCGGCGTTATAGGCGTTGATGACCTTTTCCACGTTGTGCTCGTCATCTTCGGTAATCAGTTCAATTTCGAATTTTCCGCCCTGAGCATTGATTTCTTCAGCGGCAATTTCGGCACCGTGCTGGGTGGCCAGGCCGTACAGGGCAGCAGGACCGGTAGTGGGTCCGATATGAGCGATTTTCAGGGTGACTTTCTCTTCTGCAAAGGCGGAGCAGACCGTCAGGATCAGCGCCAGGGCGAGGATCAGAGAAATAAGCTTCTTCATTTTGGTTCCTCCTCATATACGAATGTAACAAAGCGCCTTTACTTTGTACCGCTCATTATACACCGGATTTCCGCTGAGTAAAGCATCAGACGCCTGTTTTTTGTTCGTTCTTTGTATTCTTGACAGGTCTGTGCTTTCCCGATAAAATATTGTAGATATCCTGTATCCCATCCATATTGACACGTCCGGTGAATTTCCAGGCGGGGGAAGGAGGAAGGAGCTTTACGCTCCGACGATACAATATGAACAGGAAACGCTTGTTCCTTGCACTGGCGCTGGGTATTGCGCTTGTTTTGCTGTGCGCATCTGCCGCACTTGCAGACAAACCGATCAAGGTCTCCATGGAGATGAGCAGCAGCAAGTTTTCCGGTCCGAAAACAGTCAATGTTTCCATTACCGTGACCAATGTCGGGGAAGGTGATATGCCGGGCCCGGTGGAGCTGTATTATCCGAGCGGTAAAAAGATTGAGGAATTCGGCTCTCCCACGCTTTCCGTCGGCGCAAGCAAGAACTGGAAAGGCGAGTGGACCGTTACCAAGAGTGAACTGGAAGCGGGGAAAGTGACCTTCACGGTTATCTATCCCGTCTATGACGGAAAACCTGATGAGAACGGGGAACCGACCCTGCAAAACCACCGGATCAATTTCTCAAAGAAGATCACCTATACCGGCGCGGATCCCGACATTTCCATCAACCGGATCATCACGCCGTCCACAACAGCCCAGAAGAACCAGGAAGTCAGCGTTGTCTATGAAATCACCAACACAGGCGAGGTGGAGATCACCTCGGTGAACATCAAGGAAAACGCAGCGATTTCCACCAAATCCGGAACGATTGATTCTATTGCTCCCGGTGCCACGCAGACCCATACATTCACTGCGGTCATGGGCACAAAGGACCTGACCAGCGCTGCCACTGTTTCCTACAAAGCAGGCGGAAAAACTTTCAGCAAGAAGGTGGAAAGCGCCACCATCAAATACGGTGAAGTCAAGCTTTCCGCCGCACTGAAGGCAGACAAAAAAGGCGGCGCTCCCGGCGACCCCATCAAACTGACACTGACACTGAAAAACTCCGGCAACCTTGATTTTACCAATATTACCGTCAAGGATGCCGCGCTGGGCACCGTATTCACCGACCAGACCGTGCAAGCCGGAAAGTCGCTTACCCTGGAAAAGGAAATGACCATTACGGAAACCCAGGAACTGCAGTTTACCGTTACCGGAGAGGACTCCGGCGGCAAAAGTGTGGAAACGGCTACGGGACGGGTCAAGGTGACAGCCCTGGATCCGACCGAGCAGATTGTGCTGAGCGTGGAAGCAAAGGCTGACCGGGACGTGGTTTACAAGATTCCCGGCACAGTCCGGTTCAGCTTTACCGTGAACAACGAAAGCGCCGTGCCGGTCAAAAACGTTGCGGTCAAGGCGGTGGATGTTGAACTTTACAGATTTGAGGAGATTCCCGCAGGCGGTACTGTTTCCTTTATCCGCGATGTGGACATCAGCACAAAGGGCACTTTCCAGTTCACCGCGACCTGCAGGGACCAGCTGGACCAGGTGCTGTCCTTCAACAGCAACCAGGTGTTTATCGATCATGCGGATCCCACTCCCGAACCTACGGAAGTGCCCATGGCTACCCCGCTGGCGCCAGTGATCCTGCCGGACCCTACGAATCAGCCTGAACCGGAATGGCTGAACCAGGTGGAGAGCCTTGCGGAAGGCATCAAGTGGATTCTTGCGGGAATTGCCGCCGTGCTGCTGGCCCTTCTGCTGATCGGAGCGGTGCGCCGCGGCAAGAGCCGGAGCGAATCCAAGAAGGCCATGGATCATCTGGAAGGCGGTACCTACCGGGATTACAGCGCCGTGCCGAAGCGCCGCCGCAGGAGTGAAATCTCCAACGGCGGAACGGCGGAGGAGGAACCTGCCGGGGAAGAACAGCCTGAAGAAGTGGAAGGCACAGCCCAGAACAGCGAGCTGATGGCGGAAACTCTGAGGAAACTGTATTCTGAAAAACCGGCAGAGGAGGCAGCTGCGGCCGTGACGGAAACGGTGGAAACAATCACGGAAACCGCCGGGGAAGCTGCGGAAAGCGCTGCGGAGGAAGCAGCGGATGCAGCCGCGGAGGCTGTAACGGAAGTAAAAACGGCCGTTGAGGAAGCGGGTGCATCCCGCCGCCGCAGAGGCCGCAAACAGCAGTAAACCAATGAGATCAGCAGCGCCGGGGTCATGAGGACCCCGGCGCTGTTTTTGCAGCTGACCGGAAACGGAAAAAACGGAGGACGGTCTTCGTCTGATATACAGAGAGTCCTGGGAAGAACCGGTGAAAAAAACGCCGGCAAAACTTGCGTGAAAAGGGATTGCGGTGTTATACTAACCTGTAATGCTTTGCCCGTTCCGGATCAATCCGGAAGGGCGGTTAAAGGAGATACGGATGCTGGATTTTCTGAAAAAAGTTCTTGGTTCCGGAAACGAGACCAAATTGAAGAAACTGGAAAAAACCGTTGATGCTGTTATGGCGCTGGAAGAAAAATACCGTGCGCTGACCGATGAGGAACTCCAGGCGAAAACCGGGGAATTCAAACAGAGACTGAACAACGGGGAAACTGAAGACGATATTCTCCCGGAAGCTTTTGCCACGGTGCGGGAAGCGGCAGACCGGATCCTGGGTATGCGCCCGTACCGTGTCCAGGTGCTGGGCGGCATTGTGCTGCATCAGGGCCGGATTGCCGAGATGAAGACCGGTGAAGGTAAAACCCTTGTTTCCACCATGCCTGCCTACCTGAACGCCCTGCGGGGAGAAGGCGTTCATATTGTGACGGTGAACGATTACCTGGCCCGCCGCGACAGTGAGTGGATGGGCAAGGTGCACCGCTTCCTGGGACTGACGGTGGGCCTGATTGTTCACGACCTGGAACCGGAAGAACGCCGCGCGGCCTATGCCTGCGACATTACCTACGGTACCAACAATGAACTGGGATTCGACTACCTGCGTGACAATATGGTCATCCGCCAGGACAACCTGGTACAGCGGGGCCATGCGTTTGCCATTGTGGACGAAGTGGACTCCATCCTGATTGATGAAGCCCGGACGCCGTTGATCATTTCAGGCCAAGGTGAAAAGAGCACGGAAATGTATGACCGGGTGGACGCTGTGGTCCGGACTATGAAGCCGGAAATCCACTTTGAAGTGGAAGAGAAGCGGAAACTGGTCACGCTGACAGACGAAGGCGCCCAGAAGGTGGAAAAGGCCTTCGGAATTGACAATATCAACGATCCGGAAAACAGTGAACTGAACCACCATGTGCACTGCGCCCTGCGCGCCCACAACGTGATGAAGCGGGACGTGGACTATGTCGTGCAGAACGGACAGGTCATCATTGTGGATGAGTTCACCGGCCGCCTGATGATCGGCCGCCGCTATTCGGAAGGCCTGCATCAGGCCATTGAGGCCAAGGAGCATGTGAAGGTGGAACGGGAGAGCAAGACCCTGGCCACCATTACTTTCCAGAATTACTTCCGCATGTACAAAAAACTGTCCGGTATGACCGGTACAGCCAAGACGGAAGAGGCTGAATTCCAGGGCATCTACGCCCTGGACGTTGTGGAGATTCCCACCAACCGGCCGAATATCCGGATCGACCAGGAAGACATGGTTTATAAGAACAAAGCCGCCAAGTTCAACGCGGTGGTGGCGAGCATTGAACAGTACCATGCCAAGGGACAGCCGCTGCTGGTGGGTACCATCAGCGTGGAGGTCAGCGAAATGCTCAGCGATATGCTGAAGCGCAAGGGGATTCCCCATGAGGTGCTGAATGCCAAAAACCATGCCAAGGAAGCGGAAATCGTAGCCCAGGCGGGTCACTGGGGCGCTGTGACAATTGCCACAAACATGGCCGGCCGCGGAACCGATATTCTGCTGGGCGGCAACCCGAACTTCCTGGCCCGCCGTGCCCTGCGGCAGGAAGGCCTGGATGAGGAAGTGATCGAGGAAGCCATCGGTCACAGCGAGCATGTCAGCGAAGAAGTGCTTGAGGCAAGGAAACGCTATCAGGAGCACCTTGCGCGCTTCAAGGCGGAGACGGACCGGGAGCATGAGCGGGTACTGCAAACCGGCGGCCTGCATATCATCGGTACCGAGCGCCATGAAAGCCGCCGGATCGACAATCAGCTGCGCGGCCGAAGCGCCCGCCAGGGTGACCCCGGTTCCACCCAGTTCTTTATCAGCCTGGAGGATGATCTGATGCGCCTGTTCGGCAGCGACCGGATCGGCCCCATGGTTGAACGACTGGGACTGCGGGATGATGAACCTCTGACCGCAGGCCTGCTGACCAAGCAGATTGAGAATGCGCAGAAACGGATTGAACTCCGGAACTATGAATCCCGGAAACATGTTCTGGAGTATGACGATGTGATGAACCGCCAGCGCGGGATTATCTACGGACAGCGCCGCCGGGTACTCATGGGCGAAAATGTACGGGACAGCATCCTGCGGATGAAGGACCATGTAATCGACTTTGCCGCAAACCGCTGGCTGAACGGAGAGGATGCCGCCGAATGGGATTGGAAGGAAGCGGCGAATTACCTGGAAAACCTGTGCAACCATCACGGCGCACTGGAAGCAAACCGTTCCCTGGCAGTGGAGAAGGAAGACAGAGCCGGCTTTATTGCGGCCCTGAAGGAAGACGCCCTGTCCTTCTATGAAGAACGGGAAAAGCTCCTGGAAGGGCTTCACGTGGATATGCGGGAAGTGGAGCGGGTAATGCTGCTGCGCAGCGTGGATTCCCGCTGGATGGATCATATTGACGCTATGGACCAGCTGCGGGACGGTATCGGATACCGTTCCTACAGCGGCAAGAACCCGGTGACGGAGTATCAGATTGAAGCCGGTCATATGTTTGAGGAGCTGAACCATCTGATCCGGGAGGACACTGTCCGCCGGGTTTACCAGACCAAGGTGGAAGTCACACCGGAACGGGTGCAGACAGCGAAACCCACTGAAGCCCGGATGGCCGGGGACGGTCCCCGGCAGCCGAGAAGGGTCAAGCCTTCGGAAAAGATCGGACGGAATGATCCCTGCCCCTGCGGCAGCGGGAAAAAATACAAGAACTGCTGCATGCTGAAGGAACAGCAGTAGCAGGGAACCGGGAAAGAGAGACAACGATCCTGAATTCTGAATTGAAACAAGCCGGAGGTTAATTATGCTGGAACTTGAACAATATGCCCAGGACATCACGGGAATCCGGAAGAGTATCCTGGCGGCCGGAGAGGCGCTGCATATCGACCACATGAAGGAGCAGATCGACGAACTGACGGAGGAAATGAACCAGCCGGAGTTCTGGAACGATACGGAACGCTCCACAAAGGTGAACCAGAAGCTGGGTCATCTGAAGAACAAGCTTGCGCATTATGAAGGCCTGCTGAGCACCGCCGACGATATCGATACGATGATGGAACTCGCCAGGGAAGAGAATGACGAGGAAATGGTCCAGGAAATCGGTACGGAAATGGCCAGCCTGAAGGAAAAGGCCGACGCGCTGGAGCTGGAGACCCTGATGCGGGGCGATTATGACGACAATGACGCTGTTCTGAGCCTGCACGCAGGTGCCGGCGGAACAGAAGCCCAGGACTGGACCCAGATGCTCTACCGTATGTATACCCGGTACTGTGAGCGGATGGGCTTTGAAGTGAAACTGCTGGACCTGCTGGACGGGGATGAGGCCGGCATCAAGAGCGTGACCTTTGAGGTCAGCGGCGACCATGCCTACGGATATCTCCGCGGGGAAAAAGGCGTGCACCGGCTGGTGCGGATCAGTCCCTTTGACTCCAATGCCCGGCGGCACACCAGTTTCTCCAGCCTGGATGTGGCACCGATGATCGAGGATGACGGTGACGAGATCAAGATCGACATGAAGTATGTCCGGGTGGACACCTACCACTCTTCAGGCGCCGGCGGCCAGAACGTCAACAAGACAAGCTCCGCTGTCCGCATGACCTATGTGAAGGATGACGTGACCATCGTCGTGGCCTGCCAGACAGAGCGGGACCAGGTACAGAACCGGGCAACCTGTCTCAAGATGCTGAAAGCCAAGCTGCTGGAACTGAAGGAACGTGAAAAGGAGCAGCAGATGGCGGACATCAAGGGCGAGATGAAGAAGATTGAATGGGGCAGCCAGATCCGTTCCTATGTTTTCCAGCCCTATACCATGGTGAAGGATCACCGGACGAACTATGAGAGCGGAAACATTGATGATGTGATGAACGGGAATCTGGAAGGCTTTGTGACTGCATACCTGAAAATGCAGTAATCAGCCCCTGAAAGATGAAACGCGGAATGAGGGTTTCCGCCGCCAGACTGTGCGGATTTCTGAGCGTATGGGCAATGCTCCTGTTTGCGCTGGCAGCAGCAGTGTACGGTACTGCCGGGAACGGCGATCTGCTTGCGGCGAAGATGCTGCAGTATGCCCCGCCGGAAACAACCGGCCTGCCGGAAGCAGAATATCCGGGCGTGGCGCGGATGACCGCCGGCTACCTGACGGGAAAGGAAAATCTGTTTCAGTACACCTTTTCCGATACGGAGGGCAGGACATACGTATGCTTTCAGCCTCATGAAGCGGATCATATGGAAGACTGCAGGGAACTGATCCGTCTGGCCGGGACGCTCCGGCTGATCTTTGGCGGATCTTTCCTTTTCCTGACGACGGCAGGAATACTATTCCGGCGGCACACAGTTTTTGCGGGAGGCATGCTCACGGGACTGTGTGCCGCGGGTTTTGTCATTACAGGGCTTCTGGTCTGGGCAACAGCGGATTTTGACGGATTGTTCACGGCGTTCCACCGGGTGGCTTTCACCAATGAGGGGTGGATCCTCAATCCCCGGACGGATCTGCTGATCCGTCTGATGCCGGTGGATTTCTTTGTTGCGCTGGGGGCCGGGATCCTGATATGGACTGTTGCTGCCGGGCTGGGCCTGGCCGGGATGGCTGTTTTGCTCAGAAACCGGAAAAGCAAGGCGGAAGATACCTGACGATCAATACGACGAGGACAGAAAACGGGGAACATAATGAGAAGAGAGACCCTCATTATGCAGTGTGAGTTATGAATTATGAACTGAATTCGCGTTTACAGGCAGAAGCGCTGCGGACAAAGGAATCTGTCCGTATTCTTTCCCTTGAAACCAGCTGCGATGAGACCGCGGCGGCGGTGGTGGAGAACGGCCGGAAGATCCTGAGCAATGTGGTGTTCAGCCAGATTGACCTGCATGAGCTTTACGGCGGCGTGGTGCCGGAGATTGCCAGCCGGGCCCATATGGAGGCCTGCGACCGCGTGGTGGACCAGGCGCTTCGGGAAGCGGGAATGAGCCTGCAGGATGTGGATGCCCTGGCAGTCACCAAGGGCCCCGGACTGGTAGGCGCGCTGCTGACGGGTGTGAACTGTATGAAAGGGCTGGCCTTTGCGGCAGGGAAACCGCTGGTGGGGGTCAACCATATCGAGGGCCATGTCAGCGCGAACTATCTCAGCCATCCGGAACTGGAGCCGCCGTTTCTCTGCCTGGTGGTATCCGGAGGTCACAGCCATCTGGTGGAGGTGTCGGATTACGGCACATACCGGCTGCTGGGACAGACGGTGGATGACGCGGCAGGCGAAGCCTTTGACAAAGCAGCCCGGGCGCTGGGCCTGCCCTATCCGGGCGGACCGCGGATCGACGCACTGGCGGAAGAGGGAAATCCGGAAGCTTTTATCCTGCCCAGTCCCAAAACGGACGGACGGTATGATTACAGTTTCAGCGGGCTTAAAACCGCATTCATGAATACGGTCCATACCCTGGAACAGCGGGGCGAGACGCTGCCCAAAGCGGACCTGGCGGCAAGCTTCCGCCGGGCTGTCTGCCGGGAACTGACGGGGAAGGCCCGGCTGCTGCTTGAGGACACTTCCTGCGGGCGCTTTGCCCTGGCAGGCGGGGTTTCCGCCAACCGGGAACTGCGCCGGATGGCCTCAGAGATGTGCGGAGAACTGAAGATTCCCCTCTTTATGCCGGAGCTGCATCTGTGTACCGACAACGGTGCGATGATCGGCAGCGCGGCGTATTACAGGCTGAAAAAGGGAGAGCTCGCAGGACTGGACCTGAACGCCATGCCGGCGCTGAGACTGGTCTGACTGCAGGATAAGGAAACAGGAAAACATGAATGAATATCTGGAAATCAGGGGTGCGCGGGAGCACAACCTGAAAAACGTTTCTCTGAAAATACCACGGAATAAGCTGACCGTTATTACCGGACTGAGCGGCAGCGGGAAAAGCTCCCTGGCCTTTGACACGATTTACGCGGAAGGCCAGCGCCGCTATGTGGAAAGCCTGACCAGCTATGCCCGCCAGTTCCTGGGACAGATGGACAAGCCGGATGTGGATGCCATTGAAGGCCTGAGCCCGGCCATTTCCATCGACCAGAAGACAACCGGCAGAAACCCCCGTTCCACCGTGGGCACGGTAACAGAGATTCACGATTATCTCCGTTTGCTCTGGGCGAGAATCGGCGTCCCTCACTGCCCTGTATGCGGCCGTGAAATCCGTAAACAGAGCGTGGATGAAATTGTGGACGCAGTCTGCGCAGCTCCGGAGGGGACAAGGATGCAGGTGCTCAGTCCGCTGGTCAGGGGACGGAAGGGAGAGCACCGGGATCTGCTTTCCTCAGCCCGCAAGAGCGGTTATGTCCGTGTGCGCATCGATGGGGAAATGTATGACCTGGAGGATACCCCGGATCTGGATAAAAAGAAAAAGCATACCATAGAAATTGTGGTGGACCGTCTGATCCGGCGGGATACGGACGATTTCCGCCACCGGCTGGCGGAAGACATCGAAACGGCTGCTGTCCGCAGCGCGGGACTGGTGATCATAGACTGCATAGACCGGGGCGAAACGCTTTACAGCATGAATTACGCCTGCCCGGACTGCGGAGTATCCATTGAGGAACTGACGCCCCGGATGTTTTCCTTTAACAGTCCCTACGGCGCCTGCCCGGGCTGCAGCGGCCTGGGAATCCGGATGAAGATCAGCCGGGAGGCGATATTCCCGGATGAACGGATCACCCTGCGGGAAGGTGCCATGAACCTCATGGGATTCAATGCCTCGGAGGATAACGGCATCGCTGCCCAGTACTTCGGCGCCATGGGGAAAAAGTACGGTTTCACCCTGGATACCCCCCTGGAGGAGATCAGCGGGGACGGTATGGAAGCCCTGCTTTACGGAACCGGTGATGACAAGATCAGCATCACCTATGAAGGCGCCCGGGGACAGCGGGAATACACCACCAGTTTTGAAGGCATTATCCCGACGCTGGAACGGCGTTACCGCGAAACCACATCAGACGCCATGAAACAGGCTTATGAAGAATACATGGCGGAGGAAACCTGCCCGGAATGCGGCGGCCAGCGGCTGAAAGCGGAAGCTCGTGCGGTGACCGTGGGCGGCAGAAGCCTGCCGGAAGTCAGCGACATGAGCATCCGCCAGGCACGGGAGTTTTTCGCTTCGCTGGAGCTGGACGGCAACAGCCGGATCATCGCTTCCGGGATCCTGAAGGAAATTGACGCCCGCCTCGGCTTCCTGTGCGATGTGGGGCTGGAGTACCTGACCCTCAGCCGCGGAGCCGGCACGCTTTCAGGCGGCGAGGCACAGCGTATCCGCCTGGCGACCCAGATCGGCAGCGCACTTATGGGAGTCATGTATATCCTGGATGAACCCAGCATCGGCCTGCACCAGCGGGACAACGCCAAGCTGATTGCCACACTCCGCCGGATGCGGGACCTGGGCAATACGGTCATTGTGGTTGAACATGACGAGGAAACCATGCTTTCCGCAGACTGGATCGTGGATGTGGGCCCCGGCGCGGGACTTCACGGCGGCTATATTGTGGCGGAGGGCACGGCCGAAGATATCTGCGCCTGCCCGGAAAGCCTGACCGGTCAGTACCTGAGCGGCAAAAAGGTGATTCCTGTGCCGAAGAAGCGCCGGAAACCGGCCGGCTGGCTGACGGTGCGTGGCGCCGAAGAGCATAACCTGAAACATATTGACGTCAGAATTCCCCTGGGAGTACTGACCTGTGTCACCGGTGTCAGCGGCAGCGGCAAGAGCAGCCTGGTCAACGAGATTCTCTACAAGAATCTTGCCAGGAAGCTGAACCGTGCCAAGACCCGTCCCGGCCGGTTTGAAAGCATGGAGGGGCTGGAAAAACTGGACAAGATCATTATGATAGACCAGAGTCCCATCGGCCGGACACCCCGGAGCAATCCGGCAACCTATACCGGTTTGTTTGATCTGATCCGCAAGCTGTTTGCCCTGAGCCCGGAAGCCAAAGCCAGGGGCTATAAGGAGAACCGCTTCTCCTTCAATGTCAAGGGCGGCCGCTGCGAAGCCTGCCAGGGAGACGGCATGAAACGGATTGAGATGCATTTCCTGCCGGATCTGTATGTTCCCTGCGATGTCTGCCACGGGCACCGCTATAACCGGGAGACGCTGGAAGTGACCTGGCAGGGGAAAAACATCAGCGAAGTGCTGGACATGACTGTGGAGGAGGCTCTCGGTTTCTTTGAGAACCATCCCCAGATCGTGCGAAAGCTGGAAACCCTGTATGACGTAGGCCTGGGCTATATGAAACTGGGCCAGGCCTCCACCACCCTTTCCGGCGGCGAGGCGCAGCGCGTAAAACTGGCTACGGAGCTGAGCCGCAAGGCTACGGGCAAGACCATTTATCTGTTGGATGAGCCCACGACCGGCCTGCATATGGCGGATGTGGACCGGCTGATCCAGGTGCTGCAGCGGCTGACGGACGCCGGAAATTCGGTGCTGGTCATTGAGCATAACCTGGACGTGATCAAGGTTTCGGACCATATTATCGACCTGGGACCGGAGGGCGGCGACGGCGGCGGCACCGTGGTGGCTGAGGGTACTCCGGAGCAGGTGGCTGCCGTGAAGGGTTCCTATACGGGAGAATACCTGAAGAAGGTGCTGTAACCGGAAGGCGTAACAGCGGAACAGCCCGGATGTGAACAAATTAAAGACAGGCACGGAAGAAAATAATCGGTACAGACTTGACTAAACGTGCTATAATCCCTTAATGGAAAGAATGCGCTGTCAGCATTCAGATATATCTTTTACGATAGAAGGAGAAGCAAGATGAATCTTTCACCACTTCAGAAAGCAAGATATGAGTACAGCCCCAAGCTGCCCGGAATGCTGCGCGGCGGAATTTCCGAGATTTCCGTCAAGGTCGGAGCACCTACGGAAAGCGTGGCGGACCAGGACAAGATCAAAGCCCTTTTCCCCAACACCTACGGTAAGGAAGAGATCACCTTCGTCAAGGGAAGCAATACCTCCGCAGCCAAAAAACAGGTAGTTGGCGTTATTCTTTCCGGCGGACAGGCTCCCGGCGGACACAATGTGATCTGCGGTCTTTATGACGCGATCAAGGCTACGGACAGGAACAATGTGCTTCTTGGCTTCAAGGGCGGTCCCTCCGGCCTGATCGATGACGATTATATTGAATTTACAGACGAATATATCAACGCCTACCGGAACACCGGCGGTTTTGATATTATCGGTTCCGGCCGTACCAAGCTGGAAACGGAAGAACAGTTCAAGGTGGTTACTGAAGTGGCCAAAAAGCATGGCCTGACCGCTATTGTGATCATCGGCGGCGATGACTCCAACACCAACGCGGCAGTGCTGGCTGAGTATATGGCGGCTCACAACACCGGCGTTCAGGTTATCGGCTGCCCCAAGACAATTGACGGTGACCTGAAGAACGAAGATATTGAAGCTTCCTTCGGTTTCGATACTGCCACTAAGACCTATTCCGAACTGATCGGCAATATCGAGAGAGACGCCAACTCCGCCAAGAAGTACTGGCATTTCATCAAGGTTATGGGCCGCTCCGCATCCCATGTGGCGCTGGAATGCGCACTGGAAACCCAGCCCAACATCTGCCTGATCGGTGAGGAAGTGGCTGCGAAGAAGATGTCTCTTGCGGCGATCGCGAACTATATCGCGGATTCCGTTGAGAAGAGAGGAAACAACGGCGAAAACTTCGGCGTTGCCATCATTCCCGAAGGAATTGTTGAGTTCGTGCCCGAGTTCTCCAAGCTGATCGCTGAAATCAACGAACTGCTTGCCGGAAACAGGACGGAAGAGTTTAACGCGCTTCCTGACTGGGATGCCAAGTACGCCTTCATCAAAAAGGGTCTGTCCGATGAATCCTTCGCGGTGTTTGATATTCTTCCCCAGTTCGTACAGCAGCAGCTGTTCCTGGAGAGGGATCCCCATGGCAACGTGCAGGTTTCCCTGATTGAATCCGAGAAGCTCTTCTCTGAAATGGTGAAGAATGAGCTGGCCAGGAGAAAGGCTGCCGGCACCTACAAGGGCAAATTCGGAGCGCAGCATCACTTCTTCGGCTACGAAGGAAGATGTGCTTTCCCCTCCAACTTTGACGCCGATTACTGCTATTCCCTGGGTTACAATGCCTTCATGCTTATCCAGTACGGCTACACCGGATATCTTTCCAAGGTTTCCAACATTTCCAAGCCTGCTGAAGAGTGGGTGGCCGGCGGTATGCCCATTACCAAGATGATGAACATGGAAAGAAGAAACGGCGAGGATAAGCCGGTTATCCGGAAGGCCCTTGTTGAGCTTGACGGCGCTCCCTTCAAGTTCTTTGAGGCACACAGGGAAGAGTGGGCAGAGAAAACAGCCTTCACCTATCCCGGCGCCATCCAGTACTTCGGGCCTGCGGAAGTCTGTGATCTTACCACCAGGACCCTGGCTCTTGAAAAGGGTCAGAATTAACGGCGCGAAATAATGACAGCCCGGCAGTCTTTCAGGACTGCCGGGCTGTTTCTGTGGGCAGCGATCCGGAAAACAGTGCGCCGCGGCGGATCATCCGGGACGGAAAAGGCGGCTGGAAAGAATGATTTCCTGCTTCCCGGGAGAACGCTGCAGCCATTGACAAACAGGGGCCCGGATGGTTACAATGGCCTTGCATAAACAGGTGTTTTTCAAATACTGAAAAGCCCGGAACAGATCGGGAACAGACCCGAAAGGAGACAGAAAAATGTCTTGTACAGCGCTGGTGGGTATCAACTGGGGCGACGAAGGCAAGGGCAGGATGGTAGACCTGCTGGCAGAAGCCTTCGATGTTGTGGTACGTTTTCAGGGCGGCGCCAATGCCGGCCACAAAATCATCAACAAGTTCGGTAAGTTTGATCTGCATATTCTGCCTTCTGGCGTATGCCGTCCCGGTGTGGTCAACATCCTGGGAAACGGTGTGGCGCTGGATCCGGAAACACTTGCCAAGGAGATTGAAAACCAGAAGGGAATCGAGATTACTCCGGATAACCTGATGATCAGCGAGCGGGCATCCCTGCTGCTGCCCTGGCACAGGCAGCTTGATCTGCTGGAGGAAATCCGACTGAAGGAGAAGAACGCAAGCGCCACCAAACAGGGGATTGCGCCGTTCTATTCTGACAAGAACCAGAAGAAAACCATCCTGGCCGGGGAACTGTTCTATCCGGAACGGCTGAAGAAGCATCTGAAGGAGCTGTGTGCCTGGAAAAACCTGACACTTGAAAAAGTGTACGGCGTCAAGCCTGCTTCCGAAAAGGAACTGACCGCCTGGCTGAATGAATACTGTGAGCAGATCAAGCCGTATATCAAAAACACGCGGGATTATCTCCTCAAGGCGGAAAGCGATCACAAGCGTATCCTGTTCGAGGGACAGCTCGGCGCCCTGCGGGACCTGGATTTCGGTATCTATCCCTACACAACTTCTGTCAGCACTCTGGCATCCTACGCACCGATCGGCGCAGGCGTGCCCGGGGTGGAGGTTGACCGGGTGATCGGCGTGATCAAGGCTTACTCCACCTGCCTGGGCGACGGTCCCTTTGTCTGCGAATATACCGGAGAAAAAGCGGACCAGTTCCGCAAGATGTGCGGCGAGGATGAGCCTGAAGACGGACGGACCGTTCGTGTCGGGCCGATTGACCTGGTGGCAAGCAAGTACGGTACTGAGGTTCAGGCTGCAACGGAGCTGGCGCTGACCAAGATGGACATGCTCAGTGAGCTGGATGAGATTCCGCTGTGCGTAGGTTATAAGCTGGACGGCCAGGTGATAACGGACTTTCCTTTCCCTGCAGCCCTGGAACACTGCGAGCCGGTGTACGAGACCATGAAGGGCTGGAAATGCAATATTTCCGGAATCCGCAACTGGTGGGAACTGCCGGAAGAGGCGAAGGCCTATGTGAACCGGATAGAGCATGCGGTCGGATGTGTGATCCGCTGGATCTCCGTGGGACCGGAACGCCACAGTATTATCCGCCGCGGATAAGGAACCGGCAGAACCGGATTTATGACAGCTCTCCGCAGCAGCGGAGAGCTGTTCGTGTTCAGGCATAAATCCGCGGTACGGGTTCAAAACCCTTTAACGCTTGACGCCTCAACGGCCCCGGTGATATAATGCACTGTATTTTACCCATTAACTGTGATTTTTTTCGGGAGGGATTCGATGTCCGGGCATTCCAAGTGGCATAACATTCAGGCAAAAAAAGGCAAGGCAGACGCGCAGCGCGGTGCGATCTTCACCAAGATCGGCCGTGAAATTGCAATCGCTGTCCGGGAGGGCGGAGCCAATCCGGAATCCAACGGCAAGCTGCGGGATATTATCGCCAAGGCCAAAGCCAACAACATGCCGAATGATAATATTCAGCGTTCCATCAAGAAAGCCAGCGGCGAACTGAGCAACGTGGTCTATGAAGAGATCACCTATGAGGGATACGCTCCCGGCGGTGTTGCGGTTATCGTGGACTGCATTTCCGACAACCGGAACCGTACTGCCAGCGATGTGCGCCACTGCTTTGCCAAATACGGCGGAAACCTGGGCACCACCGGTTCCGTCGGTTTCATGTTTGATGAACGCGGTGTACTCGTGGTGGAGAGGGAGCCCGGCAGCGATGAGGACGAGATGATGATGATCGCCCTGGATGCCGGTGCTGAAGATGTCAAGGTTGATGATGATGTCTTTGAGATTCTGACGGCACCCAATGATTTCAGCACCGTACGGGAAAACCTGGAGAAGCAGGGCCTGACCTTCCTTTCCGCGGAAGTGGCCAAGATTCCCCAGAATACCGTAGCCGTGAGCGATCCGGACACTGTCCAGAAGATCCAGAAGATGCTGGAGCTGCTGGAAGAGAGCGATGACGTGCAGAACGTGTTCCACAACGCAGATCTGCCGGAAGAGGACGAAGAAGAGTAATTTATTATTCACAACTCATCATTATGAGTTGTCATACAGCCCGAGAGTGGGCATGAAGGCCGATATCCGGGCAGCCGGGTATCGGCCTGTTCTTTCTTTGGAGAATGAAGGAGGATTTCCGCATGACGATGCTGGAGATTATTGAAAAGAAAAAGTTCGGGCAGGAACTGACAAAGGAGGAGATCACCTTCTTTGCCCGGGCGGCTGCGGAAAAATCTGTTCCGGATTATCAGCTTTCCGCCCTGCTGATGGCGATCCGGCTGAACGGCATGACCGATCAGGAAACAACGGATCTGACCCTGGCCATGCGGGATTCCGGGGATATCGCCGATCTTTCGGGGATTCCCGGTATCAAAGTGGACAAGCATTCCACCGGCGGCGTAGGAGACACCACCACGCTGGTGCTGGCCCCCCTGGTGGCGGCCTGCGGAGCGCCTGTGGCAAAAATGAGCGGCCGCGGCCTGGGCCATACCGGCGGTACGCTGGACAAGCTGGAATCCATTCCCGGCCTGAGCGTTGCGCTGCCGGTGGAGGATTTTATCCGCCAGGTGAAGGAGATCGGTGTGGCGGTCGTCGGCCAGACCGGCCATCTTGCACCTGCAGACAAGACGCTGTATGCCCTGCGGGATGTGACTTCCACTGTGGATTCCCTTCCCCTGATTGTTTCCTCCATTCTCAGCAAGAAACTGGCTGCCGGTTCTGACGCGATCGTACTGGATGTGAAAACGGGATCCGGCGCGATTATGCATACGCTGGAGGACAGCCTGAAGCTGGCGCAGAACATGGTGCGGGTCGGTGAACTGGCCGGGAAACCTATTGTGGCGCTGGTCAGCGGGATGGATCAGCCCCTGGGGACTCATGTGGGCAATGCACTGGAAGTGAAGGAAGCCATAGATATTCTTGCCGGCCGTGCCGGCGGGGATCTGCTGAAGGTATCCCTGATGCTGGGCGGTTATATGCTGCAGCTGGCAGGAAAAGCGGAGACGCCTGAAGCAGGCGAAAAAATGATGGAGCAGGCCATCGCTTCCGGCGCGGGCCTGATGAAACTGAAGCAGATGATTGCTGCCCAGGGCGGCGATCCGTCTGTCTGTGATGACGTTATCCGTCTGCCCCAGGCGCATGTCATAAGGCCGGTTGCCTGCGGCTGTTCCGGCTGGGTAACAAAAATGGACACCATGGCGCTGGGACTGGCTGCCCAGGCAATGGGCGCCGGCCGGATGAAGGTGGACGATGAACTGGATTATTCTGTGGGTTTTGTCCTGCAGGTACGGATCGGCGACCGGGTCGAATCCGGGACACCCCTGTGCGTGCTGCATGCCCGCAGCGAAGCTGACGCGGACAGGGCGGAAGCTGCCGTTCGCGCAGCCATTACCTTCGGGCAGGAGCCCTGCGGCCGTGTGCCCAATTTCTTTGCGGTGGTGACAAAGGACGGCATCCGCAGGCTGGAGGCGGATTCATGAACAAGGTGTTCCGGCAGGGAATCCGGCACGGGATTCCGATTGCACTCGGCTACCTGAGCGTTTCCTTTGCCTTTGGTATGAAGGCTGTAAGCGACGGACTTACCGTACTGCAGGCTGTTCTGATTTCCATGACCAACGTCACCAGCGCGGGCCAGATTGCCGCGGTACCGCTGATGGTAAGCGGCGCTTCCCTTGCGGAAATGGCACTGACCCAGCTGACGATCAACCTGCGTTATGCGCTGATGAGCCTGTCTCTCAGCCGGAAGCTGGACGGAAGCATGGGTACGCTGCAACGGATGATTTTCTCCTTTGCCAATACGGATGAGATTTTTGCTGTGGCTTCCTCCCAGCCGGGAAAGGTAGGGAAATATTACCTTTACGGCCTCATGCTGACCCCCTGGATCGGCTGGTCCCTCGGGACCTTCCTGGGCGCCGCAGCCGGAACCCTGCTGCCGGCTTTTGTCCGCACAGCGCTGGGTATTGCCATTTACGGCATGTTCCTGGCCATCATCCTGCCGCCTGCCCGGAAGAGCCGCCCGGTACGCTTTGTGGTGCTGGCGGCGGTGGCGATGAGCCTTTGCTTTCATTATATTCCCGGACTGAATACGGTTTCTTCCGGATTTGTGATTATTATCTGCGGCGTGGCTGCTGCCGCGCTGGGCGCCTGGCGGTACCCGGCGGAGGAGGATGCCGCATGAAGTGGAGTATGTTTCTGCCTTACCTGGCTGTGACAGCCGGTGTGACTTACCTGATCCGTATGCTGCCGCTGACGGTGTTCCGCCGGGAAATCAAAAGCCGGTTTGTCCGGTCGTTCCTGGCATATATTCCTTACGCGGTGCTGGGTGCCATGACTTTTCCGGATGTGTTTTATTCCACGGGAGATCTGCGCACAGCAGTCTGCGGTGTTGCGGTAGCGGTGCTGCTTGCCTGGCGGGGACGGAGCCTGCTGACGGTAGCTGTTGCCGCCTGCTGCGCGGTGGCGCTGGCCCAGGGATTCCTTCTGCTGATCTGAAGAATGGGAAAGAGGAGGACAGCGTATGAGTTTACAGGAAAGATTGTCTGCCTGCCTGCGCCAGGCGGTGGAGAACCATGAAGCGGCAGGTGTGAGCCTGCTGGTTCTGAAGGATGGCAGAGAGATTTGCCATGTCCGGGAAGGATGCGCTGATATTGCGACCGGGGAACCGCTTCGCAGGGATTCTATTTTCCGTCTGTACAGCCAGTCCAAACCGGTGACGGCAGCCGCTGCGATGATTCTCGTGGACCGGGGCGTCCTGGACCTGATGGCTTCGGTGGAACAATACCTGCCGGGCTTTGCGAATCCACGGGTGGCGGAGGCGGACGGGACGGTACATACTGCGGTGCGCGGTCCCTGGATCCTGGACCTGCTGGGGATGACCTCAGGCCTGTGCTATCCGGACGCGGATCCGGCGGGACAGTATGCCGCCCGTATCTTTGATGACAACCATGCGCAGATTCTCGCCGGCGGCGGGATGAGTACGCTGGATTTCTGCAACCGGCTGGGAGAACAGCCCCTGGCTTTTGAACCCGGAACCCGCTGGCGCTACGGAACCAGTGCAGATATCCTGGGCGCCGTGATTGAAGCAGCGTCCGGCAAGCGCTTCAGCGATTTTCTCCGGGAGGAGCTGTTTGAGCCCCTGGGCATGAAGGATACGGCGTTCCGGGTGCCGGAGGAGAAGAAGGACCGGCTGGTTACCTGCTACAGGCGGGTGCCCGGCGGACTGGAACCCTTCAGCAGCCTCCACCTGGCTGTGGGACAGTATGACCGGGAGCCGGCTTTCGAGTCCGGCGGCGCCGGACTGGTTTCCACCCTGGACGATTATGCAGCCTTTGCCAATATGCTGATGAACGGCGGCAAAGCGGCCGGCCGGCGGATCCTTTCCGAGGCGGCGGTGCGGTACATGACGACGCCGCAGCTGACCGGGAGCGTCCGGAAGGATGTCTGGGACAGCCTGGGCGGATATAATTACAGCTGCCTGATGCGGATCTGTGACCATCCGGGCCGGGCAGCGATGTACACCGTTAAGAACGAATACGGCTGGGACGGCTGGCTGGGTACCTATTTCGCGAATCTGCCGGATCAGGGAATCACCTTCCTCCTGGCACAGAATGTGACGGACACGGGAACAGGTGCGGTGACCCGGAAATGCCGGAATATCCTGGCTGCCTGTATGGACTGCTGATGTATCAGCAGTCCTTCTTTTCTTTACAATCCGGCAAAAAATTGTATAATGAATCCATCCGCATATGTTGAGCGCCGGGAGCATACGCACCGGACGCGGGAAAACGCGGAAATACATTTATACGACGGGTATCCTGAGTGAACCCGAACGGAGGTATTCTTATGACAAACACAACAAGGCGCACCAAACTGGCGAGGATGACGCTGCTGGCTATGCTGGTAGCGGTTTTGATCGTCCTGGCCTATGTCAACATTCCCATGCCCATGGGCCTGTCGATCACCTTCAACATGATCCCTGTGGCTATCGCAGCTATGGCGATGGGGGTACCCGGCGGCATGATCATCGGTGGAGCCTTCGGCCTGATCAGCTTCCTCCAGTGCTATGGCATCTTTGGTGCGAGCGGTATGGGTATTGCACTGGTAACGGCGAATCCCGGCTTTGGATTTGCCTGCCTGATGTTCATCCAGCGCTTTGTTTCCCGGGTGCTGGTGGGTGTGCTGACTGCGCTGGTATACAGGGGGATGAGCCGGACGAAGGCGCCGCTGTATATACGGGGCCTGGTAACCGGGTTTTCTGCCGCACTTTTCAACACCATCTTCTTTATGACCCTGCTGGTACTTCTGTTCAGCCAGACAGCCTATATGCAGAATGCTATGGCCGGCCGGAGTGTGCTGGCATACCTGGTGGCTTCTGTAGGCATCAATGCCGTGGTTGAAATGGTTGTTGCTGCTGTTGTGACCGGCGCTGCCGGCGTGGCACTGAAGAAAGCCCGGCTGATCTGACTGTAAGTTAAAGGAGAACTGTCATGATTCTGACCATGGACATCGGGAATACCAATATCAAGACCGCTCTGTTCGACGGAAAAGAAATGTATAAGTACTGGCGTATGTCCACCAACATCTCATCCACCTCGGATGAATACGGTGTGCGCCTGATGTCCATGTTTGCCCATGAGGGCGTCTCTCCGGAAGTGGTGGAGGGAATCGTGGTATCCAGCGTGGTGCCTACGATCAACTACACCATCGAGCACATGCTGCAGAACTATATCGGCAAGTCGCCGCTGATTGTGGCTCCCGGGGTCAAAACCGGTATCAACATCAAGTATGAAAATCCCCGGGAGCTCGGCAGCGACCGGATTGCCAATGCGGTAGCCGCTTATGAGGAATACGGGGGGCCGTGCATTTTTATCGACTTCGGTACTGCCACCACCTTCGGCGTGGTGGACCAGGAAGGATCGTTCCTGGGCGGTACCATCTGCCCCGGTATCAAGCTGAGCAGCGAAGCACTGGTAACCGGAACGGCCAAGCTGCCGCGGTTTGAACTGACCCGGCCGGACAATGTGATCGGAAGATCCACTCTTACCAACCTGCAAAGCGGTATGTATTACGGTTATGTAGGCCTGGTGCGGAACATAGTGCGCAAGATCCGGCAGGAGCTGGGGGAGGATGCCTATGTGGTGGCCACCGGCGGTATGGCACTGATGATTGCCGAGGAAAGCAACGTGATAGATAAGCTCGACGGTCTGCTGACCCTGAAGGGTCTGCGGATTATCTACGAACGGAATCGGACGGAAGGAGACAGGTGACAATGAAAGAGGTAGTACTGGGACTGCTGGGACTGGGCAATATCGGCGGAGGCGTCTGGGACCTGATCCGGGAATTCGGCGGAGAAGTCAGCAAACGTACGGGCGTGAAGCTTGTGGTGAAGAAGGCTCTTGTGCTGGATAAAAAGATCCACAGGGGCAAGGAAGTACCGGATGAGGTGCTGACCACAGATAAAAATGATATCCTGGAAGATCCGGAGATTCAGATTGTCTGCGAGTTCCTGGGCGGAGAACAGCCCGCGGCTTCCATGATGCTGCGTGCCCTGGAAAACGGCAAGTCTGTTGTGACTGCGAACAAGATGGCACTGTCCCTCCATTTTGATGAACTGCGGGAGATGGCGAAGAAGACCGGCGCCGGCCTGTACTATGAAGCCAGCGTAGGCGGCGCGATCCCGATCATCAATGCCATCCAGACTCCCCTGATCGCAAACCATATCGAGCAGATGATGGGTATTGTGAACGGCACAACCAACTATATCCTGACCCGCATGGCAGCGGAAGGAGCCGAGTATGAAACCGTACTGAAGGACGCCCAGCGTCTGGGCCTGGCGGAGCCCGACCCCACGGCGGACGTGGAAGGCTATGACGCGGCCTACAAGCTGAGCATCCTGGGCTCCCTGGCATTCCACAGCCGGGTGCTGGTGGAAAATGTGTACCGGGAGGGTATTACCAAAGTCAATTCCGAGGATATCGCCTTTGGCCGGGAGATGGGTTATGTGCTGAAGCTGCTGGCTATCGGCAAGGACAACGGCGATTCCATTGAAGCCCGTGTGCATCCGGCTTTCCTGCCCGCAGACCATCCGCTGGCCAGGGTGGACGGCTCCCTGAACGCTGTTTATCTCTACGGTCACTCCTTCAAGGACATGATGCTGGAAGGCCGCGGCGCCGGAGATGCTCCGACCGCCAGCGCCATTGTGGGTGACATTGTCCAGGCCGCCCAGAACGCTGTGCATCCGATGCCGGTGATGCGCAAGGATCCGCTGCCTGTGGCGGATAACTGGTACAGCAAATACTTTATCCGCATGAAAGCCAAGGACGCTCCCGGCGTTCTGGCGGAAGTGGCCGGCCTGCTGGCGAAGGAAGAGATTTCCGTCTCCGCTATGACGCAGAAGGATGCCGGTCCGGACGGAAAGGCCACGCTGATCATTATTACGCATATGGCGCCTGAGAAGGCTGTGCAGCGCGTGGTGAAGGCCCTGAATCCCGAAATCTGCAAAGTGGAGAATGTTATCCGGGTAGAGGGATGATGATTCATTTTATTCTGCAGACCTACAGAATTATGAATTGTGAATTATGAATTGTGAATTAAAAAACACATGGATCCTGTTTGATCTGGACGGAACGCTGACGCAGTCCGAGGAAGGCATCTGGAACTGCGCCAGGCATGCGGCGAAGGAAATGGGCTTTCCCGAACCGGATGCAGCGACCCTGCGCAAGTTTATCGGGCCGCCGCTTCTGCATTCCTTCCGGACCTATCTGGGCATGACCCAGGAACAGGCGGAAGAGGCACAGCGGATTTACCGGGAACGGTATACCACTGTGGGTATGTATGAAAACAGGGTCTATCCCGGTATCCGCACCGTGCTCCGGACACTCTGGAAGCAAGGGGCCAAGCTGGGAATCGTGACCGGAAAGCCTGCCTATCCGACGGGTAAAATTCTGGAGCATTTCGGTTTTGACCGTTTTATTTCCAAAGTGGTCTGCGCATCGGATGCCCGGGCGGAGAAGGAACACCTGATCCGTGAGGCTTTGCCGGAAGATTGCGGCGAGGCCTGGATGGTGGGCGACCGCTGCTTCGATATGGAGGGCGGCCGGGCGGCCGGGGTTCATACCCTTGGCGTTACCTATGGCTACGGCAGTGAGCAGGAACTGCAGGAAACCGGCGCGGAAAAGATTGCCCATACCCCCGGGGAAATCCTGGATATTCTTTGTCCGGAAGCCCAGCCCGGGCGCGGCGCTTTCCTGTCCGTGGAAGGACTGGACGGCAGCGGCAAAGGGACTCAGATTGAACGGCTTTCCGACGCCCTGGACCGCTGGGGCTTTGAAGTGGTGCATACCCGGGAACCCGGCGGTACCCCTATCGGGGAAAAAATCCGGGAGATCCTGCTGGACCGGGAAAACACCGGAATGACGGATGTAACGGAAGCTTTGCTGTATGCGGCTTCCCGCGCGCAGCATGTGCGGGAAAGGATCCTTCCGGCCGTGGCGGAGGGCAAGGTGGTGCTCTGCGACCGGTTTCTGGATTCTTCTGTGGCTTATCAGGGCGGCGGAAGACAGCTTGGGATTGACAAAGTGCTGGAAATCAACGAACCTGCGGTGGACGGTGTTCTGCCGGATCTGACAATTTATCTTGATATCAATCACCGGGAAGCGCTTCGCAGACGCTGCGCGGCCAGTGAACCTGACCGGATGGAGATGGAGGCGGACAGCTTCCATGCCCGGGTGGAGGATGGCTATCACCAGCTGATTGCCCGGAATCCTGAACGCTTTGTGGTGGTGGACGCCGCGAAAACCCGGGACGAGATTGCAGCGGAAATACGGGAGAAGGTTCTGACCCGCCTGATGAGGGCTGAGGAATGAGTGAACGCATCGTTGTCGGCATGAGCGGAGGCGTGGATTCCTCCGTTGCAGCCCTGCTTCTGAAGGAGCAGGGCTATGATGTTGTAGGCGTCTTTATGAAAAACTGGGAGGAAGAGGATGAGAACGGCACCTGCACCGCAGAGGAAGACTGGCGGGATGTACGGGATGTCTGTGACCTGATCGGTATTCCTTACTACAGCGTCAACTTTGCCAGGGAATACTGGGACCGGGTTTTTTCCTATTTCCTGAAGGAATACCGGGCAGGCCGTACACCCAATCCGGATGTCCTGTGCAACCGGGAAATCAAATTCCGGGCATTCCTGGATTTTGCCATGACCCTGGGAGCCACCCGCATGGCAACCGGACACTTTGTCCGTACGAATGAAGCGGGACAGCTGCTGAAGGGAACCGACCCGAACAAAGACCAGAGTTATTTCCTGTATATGGTGCATGCGGAACAGCTGAAGAAGGCTGTTTTCCCTGTGGGAGGCATGACAAAGGGACAGGTGCGGCAGATCGCGGAGGATCACGGCCTGCCGGTCAGCAAAAAGAAGGATTCCACGGGCGTATGCTTTATCGGGGAACGGAATTTCAAGAAGTTCCTGTCGGAATACCTGCCGGCGCAGCCGGGGGATATGGTTTCCCCGGAGGGCGAAGTGGTGGGACGGCATGACGGTCTGATGTATTATACCCTTGGCCAGCGCCGGGGACTGGGTATCGGCGGCCGGGGAGACGGCCGCAGCTGGTTTGTGATCGGCAAGGATCTGAAAAAAAACCGGCTGCTGGTGGCCCAGGGAGAAGATCATCCCCTGCTCTACAGTACCCGCAGTATCGCGGAAGATGTGACCTGGGTGGGAGAAGCGCCGATCAGGGAAGGGGAAACCATGACATGCATGGCGCATTACCGCTACCGCCAGCCGGACCAGCCGGTGGAGGCTACCCTGCGGAACGGAAAGCTCCTGCTCCATTCCCTCACACCCCAGCGGGCGGTTACGCCCGGCCAGAGTGCTGTTCTGTACAGCGGGGACGTTTGTTTGGGCGGCGGCATTATTACCGAAATCCTTGATGCGGGAACAATATGATGCCGACGCCTAAAGGTGGGCGAACCTCTGAGGGCAGCCAGTAGCTGAAATTCCGTCAGAGGTGAAGTCAACCGAAACAAGCGATCTGTCCAGTGGACAGTTGCGCCGATTGAGGTTGCGGATATTATCACGGAGGTTGTTGATCCGGGCAGTATGGATCCGGATAACAGATTAATACTTTGGAGGGACCACCATGGAAAAAAAGAAGAAACTGGCTCTATCTACGCAGATCTTTATCGCCCTGGTACTGGCGATAGGCGCAGGTATCGCGCTGACGGGAAACCCTGATTTCGCCAAAAGCTACATTAAACCCTTCGGTACGATATTCCTGAACCTGATCAAATGGATTGTTTGTCCGCTGGTTTTCTTCTCGATCATGGCGGGTGTGGTGTCCATGCGGGACATCAAAAAGGTCGGCGTCATCGGCGGCCGGACCATCCTGTACTATATGTGCACCACGGCTTTTGCGGTGGCGATCGGTTTGCTGTTTGCCAACCTGCTGAAGGGTATTTTCCCGGTTCTGTCCACGGCAGAGCTGTCCTATGAACCGGCCGCGACTTCTGTCAATTTTATGGATACCCTGGTAGGCATCTTCCCGTCCAATTTCCTTAAGCCCTTTGTGGACGCGAATATGCTGCAGATCATTGTTTCCGCCCTGTTCATCGGGTTTGCCCTGATCCTGATCGGCCATCGGTTCGACATGGAGTTCAAAGCGGTGGATGTCTGCAACGACGTCTGCATGAAGGCTATGGAAATGATCCTGAAGCTTTCTCCCATCGGCGTCTTCTGCCTGCTCTGCCCTGTGATGGCTGAAAACGGTCCGGCAGTGCTGGGCTCCCTGGCGAAGGTGCTGCTGGTGGCTTATCTGTGCTATATCGTGCATGCGGTTGTGGTTTATTCGGTTTCCGTGAAAGCCATGGGCGGTGTGAGTCCCCTGAAGTTCTTCAAGGGCATGCTGCCGGCCATCATGATGGCTTTCTCATCTGCATCTTCGGTGGGGACGCTTCCCCTGAACATGGAGTGCAGTGAGAAGCTGGGCGCTGACAAGGAAGTCACCTCCTTCGTCCTGCCGCTGGGCGCAACCATCAATATGGACGGTACCGCCATTTACCAGGGCGTGTGCGCGGTGTTCATTGCATCCTGCTTCGGCATCAGCCTCACCTTCTCCCAGATGCTGACCATCGTGCTGACGGCCACGCTGGCTTCCATCGGTACGGCGGGTGTTCCCGGCGCCGGCATGGTGATGCTGGCCATGGTGCTGCAGTCTGTGGGCCTGCCCGTGGAAGGCATTGCGCTGGTGGCCGGCGTGGACCGCATCTTTGATATGGGACGTACAGTGGTGAATATTACCGGTGACGCCTCCTGCGCGCTTGTTGTTTCCAATCTTCAGCGCAAAAGAGTGGCGAAGAAGGCTTCTGCCTGATTGCAACGCAGAACAAAAAGAAAAAGCCCGCGGGAAGCAGAATGCTCCCGCGGGCTTTTTCCGGTATAAAAGGATAAGTACCTGCCAACGGAGAAATCATGAAAGACAGAATGGTACAGTATGGATATATAGGAAAGAAGAGGAACCGGATGAAGATCTATGATATTACCCAGGAATTGTTTACGTGCAGCGTGTATCCCGGGGATCCGTCTCCGGAACGGCAGGTGAAACTCAGCATTTCGGACGGAGCAATCTGTAACCTGACTGCGTTTCAGATGTGTGCGCATAATGGAACCCATGTGGATGCACCCTATCATTTCCTGAATGACGGAAAGACCATCGATCAGGTGTCGATGGAAAGATGGATCGGCTTTGCCTATGTGACAGCACATGAAGGGGATATATCCGCGGAAGATGCCCGGAATATACTGGAGAAAGCCCGGCGGGCGAATCCGAAGGCAGCCGGGCGGATCCTGGTGAAAGGCCCGGCGGTGATGACGGAAGAGGCAGCTGAGGTTTTTGCCGAAGCCGGCATACTGCTCTTCGGCAATGAATCCCAGACGGTCGGCCCCTTGGACGCGCCCATGAAGGTTCATCTGATTATGCTTGGAGCGGAGGTCGTCCTTCTGGAGGGGATCCGACTCGGGAAAGTTCCGGAGGGAGTCTATCTTCTGAATGCTGCTCCGCTGAATTTGGGTGGTGCGGATGGCGCTCACTGCAGAGCGATTCTGATGGACCTGGAAGAGGACTGATTCTGTATCCGAACCAATTACGGGCAATATGAGGTGAAAACCACAAAACCTGGGGCAAAACACGAACATTCGATCAGGCAAATCAAGCATCGTACGGAAGCGTTGATTTGCCTGAATTTTTTTGAAAAAAAGCGCCAAAAAGTGCTTGACAAAGGCTTGCTCCTTTGCTATTCTAGTCAAGCTCGCCCGAGCGAAAGCGAAGGGAAAGAGCGAAGCGAACCTTGAAAACGATACAGAGAAGAAACGCACAAACATTAAGG
>JBGUGL010000065.1:0-84348 GCA_045111455.1 Christensenellales bacterium
GCCAGGCGCTCCATGGCGGGAGCATCCAGGTCGCAGCCGAGATAATAGACGGTTCCCTTGCCGGAAGGATTGCGGGTGAAGCAGGGACTGTCCGCATAGAAGTCCCCGGTATAGACGCCCAGGACCTCCGCCCCCTTCGCCGTGATGATGTCGCACCAGAGTTTCGCCGTGCCTTCCCCGAATACTCCGGAGACCGGGGTCTCCTTCCGGTACTGGGGATCGTAATCCTCCACGTCGATCTTCGCCAGGTCCGCGAAGACGCCCGGGATTGGGAGCGGGAGCATAGTGTTTTCCATGCTCTTGATGCCGCTGCGGAAGGACAGCAGCAGCGTACCGCCGTTTTCAACATATTTCGTCAGGTTTTCCTTCTGAGCTTCGCTGACCATGATCAGGGCCGGGGCCAGGACCAGGGAATAGCCTGTCAGATCTTCCTCCGGAGCTGCAAACTCAACCTGCACACCCAGCGAATAGAAAGCGCGGTAGTAATCCAGAAGGAGACTGTCGTAGGAGAAGCCCTCCGTGTGGCGGTGGATCTTATGGCTCCATTCGCTGTCGAAGGATTTGATGATCGCCACCTTCGGCTTCGGCGCCAGGGCGCCATAGATTCTGCTCAGTTTCTCCATCTCGGCACCAGTGCGGGCGAACTCGTCAAAGCGCCGGTTCTTCCGGCCGTCGTGGCCCAGGATACCGTTCCAGTATTCCTCCGTGCCGAAAAGGCAGGACCTCCAGCGGAAGAAGACCACCGTGTCCGCGCCATTGGCGACGGAAGCGTAAGTCCACAGCCGTAGCTGGCCGGGCTTGGGCACTTCGCCCAGCTGGGTCCAGCCGATAGCCCCTGCCTGCTGCTCCATCACCCAGAAGGGCTGATGTTTGTAGCTGCGCAGAAGGGCATGGTCCCGGGAAACACATGCGTCTTCCGCAATACCCCATTGGAAATTGACGTAATTATCCCAGGAGACGAAGTCCAGGGTTCTGCTCATCCTGAAATAATCGATACCCGTGCCGGAGTTTACACCGGCATCCAGCATATTCGTGGTCACCGGGCAGTCACTGTGAGCGCGGATGATGTCCGCCTGCTCATTCATGAAAGAGATGACCGAATCTGAGCAGAAGCGGTCAAAATCCAGTACCAGGGAGGGATTCTGGCCCTCCGTACCGTCCGGGTCCGACGCACGGCAGGCACCTTCCACGGGAACAATCACCTGGGAAAAGTCGTTGTAGTCCTCACTCCAGAACACGGTGCCGTAAACCCGGTTCAGGTTTTCAATTGTGTTGTATTTCCCCTTCAGGTAATCCTGGAACTTCACCCGGCATTTTTCACAGTAGCAACGGGTAGTGTTGGACCAGCCCAGTTCATTGTCCACCTGCCAGCCCTCCAGGGCGGGATGTTTCCCGTAACGTCCGGCGATCAGGGTGACCAGCTTCCGGACCTCCCCCCGGTATACATCGCTGTTGAAACAGTAGTGTTTCCGGGTGCCGAAGGGCCTGGCGTATCCGCGCCGGTCCTTCTGGTACAGATCCTCCCCGTATTTGTCGCACATCCATTTGGGAGGCGTGGCGCTGGGGGTGCCCAGGACCACCTTCATGTCATGGGCAGCCATGAAATCCAGGATCTCATCCATCCATTCAAACCGGTAGTCCCCTTCCGAAGGTTCATACAGGGACCAGTCGAACTCCCCGATCCTGACCACGCGGATGCCGCACTCATGCATCATCCGGAGATCCGTTTCCCATCTTTCCCTTTCCCAGTGTTCGGGATAATAATCTGCTCCGATACGCATATCGTTTCCTTTCCCCGGGCCGAAGGCCCGGCGTCGAGATAGCGGAAAGCCGCGCGGGTTCCGTGTCCCGCGCGGTCTTCCCTGATTGCCGTGATACAGCCGCTGTCACGCAGGACAGGATCAGGCGAAGCGGAAGGGTACCGCCGCCATGCCCGGATCCCGGCTGCAGCTGCCGATGTAGGCCGTATAGCCGATATCCTCGGCCACAAAGTCATCCTGTTCTTCCGAGAAGTAAGCCATGTCCTTCTTTGCGACAGACAGCTCCACTTCCTTCGTTTCCCCGGCCTTCAGTTCCACACGGGCGAAGTCACGGAGCGTCTTCACCGGGCGGTCCACCGCACTGCCATCGCAGCCAATGTACAGCTGAGCCACTTCAGCGCCATCCCGGTCACCGGTGTTTGTGACAGTGAAGCGGAATTTCGCAGTATCGCCGAACACCTGGACCTCCGGCTTTCCGAAAGCAAACTTCGTGTAGGACAGGCCGTAACCGAAGGGATACAGGACCTCCTTCTTTTCCCGGTCCATCTTCGCATAGCCATGATAGTACTCATAGGTGATCTGCGTGCAGTCCGGATCGAAGAAGGGATAGTCGTCCTCGGAATAAGCCACGGTGTAGGGCAGTTTTCCGCCGGGATTCACATCCCCGAACAGGATCTCCGCCAGGACCGTGCCGCCTTCCATGCCGCCGTAGAAGGAGAACAGGATCGCGGGCACTTTCGCCTCCCACTCGTTGATAAGGATCGCGCTGCTGCCGATCAGGGAAACGACCGTGTTCGGACAGATGCCTGCCACGGCTTCGATGATGTCGGTGTCGCGCTTATGCAGGCGCATGGTCATGCGGTCACCGCCGGCGGTGGCTTCCGTCTCCACCTTGGAGCTGAGGAACTCGCCTTCGTCGCTGTGAACATAACCGGCCACGATGACCACTGCATCCACATCCGCCGCCTGCTTCTTCGCCAGTTCCAGGTCAGTACCGTCGTTGTAGAGGATCAGGGCACGGGGCATTCTCTTCATGATGCCGGAAAGCGGGGAAACCGCATAATACGGGTGGACCATGGAGGAGCCATGGTCACCGATGTTCTGCGCGTTGCCGAGCTTGCCAAGCACCAGGATCCTGCCGGTCTTTTCGGGATCCAGCGGCAGGACACCGCCCTCGTTCTTCAGCAGGACAGCCGCTTCCTCTGCCGCCCGTTTCGCTACGGCAATATGCTCTGGCCGGGCAATGACATCGGGCGTATAAGCCTGCGGATCCTTCCGGGTCTCATAGTACAGGATGGTGCGGAGGATGTAGCCGACGGATTCGTTGATTTCATCCTCGGTGACCCGGCCATCCGCAACTGCAGCAGGCAGTTCATTCTCGTAATAGGCGACGCAGGGCATTTCGATGTTCATGCCGGCCTTGACCGACTCCACCGCCCGGCCTTCATGCAATGCCCACAGGAAGTCGGAGAGCGTGAATCCCTCAAAACCCCAGCGGTCACGCAGGGTGTCGTGAAGAAGGTATTTGTTCTCGGAACAGAAGCTGCCGAGCACGGAGTTATAGGCACACATGACGGAGGCAGCGCCGGCCTCAATGCACTTTTTGAAGTGCGGCAGGTACACCTCGTGCAGCGTCCGTTTGTCGATCTGCACATCTGCGGTGAACCGGGCGTTCTCAATGCTGTTCAGGGCAAAGTGCTTGATACAGGCCATAACGTTCTGGCTCTGGATGCCTTTGGTGAGTGAGGCGCCCATCTCGCCGATGTGCCAGGAATCCTCGCCGTATGTCTCCTGCGCGCGTCCCCAGCGGGGATTGCGGGGCAGGTTGATGCAGACGCCGCCGTAATAGTTGCCGCCGACCGCGCGGATCTCGGCGCCGATGCACTTGCCGATCTCTTCCTCCAGTTCCCGGTCAAAAGTGGCGCCGCGGGCCATGGAAACCGGGAAGCAGGTGGCGGACCCGGCAACCACGCCGCGGGGTCCGTCCACAAAGCGGACATTCGGGATCCCCATGCGCTCCACAGCGCCTGTGGGATAGGGATCGAAATTGTAATGAACGATCTCGAACAGGTCGTAGAGGAGCTTCTCCTCCGTGATCTGGCCGGACATGATCCCGATCTTCTCCTTCAGGGTCAGCTGCGGAATCACTTCCCGCTCAACATAGCTGCGGATGGTCTCGCGGCTGCAGTTTTCGGTGAGCTTGGTGTTTCTGACTGCTTCTCTCATAAGTTCCTCCTGATATTACTTTCTCTTCGCGAATTTTCTCATGTCGACGATAACGGCCAGCAGGATGATGAGACCCTTGACAATGTACTGCCAGTACATGTTCACGCCGATGAAGGACAGACCGTAGTTGATGACCGTGAAGATCAGCACGCCTGTCACGATACCGCCTACGGTGCCGATACCGCCCGACATGGATACGCCGCCGACCACGCAGGAGGCGATGGCGTCCATTTCATAGCTGTTTCCGGTAGTATTGGAGGCGCTGCCGATGCGGCCGACCTCCAGCACGGAAGCGATGGCATACATGACCGCAGCAAGCGCATAGGTGGTAATCAGGATCTTGTTCACATTCACGCCCGAAACCTGGGCCGCGTTCGGGTTGCCGCCAACGGCATACATGTATTTGCCGAACTTGGTCTTGTTCCAGAGGATCCACATAACCAGGATCATGACGATGGCGATGATGGTCAGGTAAGGAAGGCGGAAGGTACCGATCTTGATGCCCCGGGTGCAGAGCTGGGTCAGTTCCGCCGTGATGCCGCCGATGGGCTGGGCACCGTAAGGTTCGCGGTCAAAGTAAATGGAGGAGGTTCCGTACAGCACCAGCTGCATCGCCAGAGTGGCAATGATCGGGGGAACCTTCAGTTTCGCCACGCACACGCCGGAGATCATTCCCAGCAGGGCACACAGCGCCATGACCAGGAAGAGCGGAACGATAATCGGCAGCTTCGGGAGATTCTGGTACATCCGGTAGGCGTAGTTCACGTCCTGCAGCAGGGAAGCAGAGATAACCGCCGCCAGGCCGATCATGCGGCCGGTGGACAGGTCGCAGCCCCGGACCATCAGCACCATACCGGCGCCCAGTGCGATAATAATACGCGTCGAGGACTGGGCCAGGATGTTGCTGAAGTTGATAATGGACAAAAACCTCGGCTCGATGCAGATGATCACAACGATCAGAGCCAGAAGGACCAGATAGATGATCTTTTCTGTTAACAGTTTTTTCAGGAATCCTCCTGCGGACTTGCTGATATTCATACCCCTACTCCTCCTGCGGATACATATTTTGCGGAAGCCTCCATAATGGAGACCTGGGTAGCCTCGGAAGCATCGAATACAGCCGCCTGCCTTCCGTTGCTCATGACCAGGATCCTGTCACACACGCCCAGAAGCTCCGGCATTTCGGAACTCACCATGATGATGCTTTTCCCTTCCGCCACCATCTGGTTCATCAGTTGATAGATCTCATACTTCGCACCGACGTCAATCCCGCGGGTCGGCTCATCCAGCAGCAGCACCTCCGGATCCGTCAGAAGCCACCTTCCGAGGATAACCTTCTGCTGGTTTCCGCCGGAAAGATTGGCGATCTTGGTCTTGCTGTCCGGTGTTTTCACGTGCAGTTCCTCTATGGAACGATCCACGCTTTTTTTGATCAGGCCCTTATTGAGCAGCCCGCGCTTCTTGTAGGGCTGCAGGTTCGCAATGATCGTGTTGAAGGAAACACTCAGGTCTCCGAAAATGCCGTTGCTCCGCCGCTCTTCCGTCAGCATCGCGAAGCCGTTCTTCATGGCCTTCTCCGGGGTGCTGTTGTCAATTTCCTTCCCGTTCATGATGATCCTGCCTTCCCCTTTGAGGCGGATACCGAACAGCGTTTCCAGCACTTCGGTCCGGCCCGCGCCGACCAGTCCGGCCACGCCCAGGATCTCGCCCTTGCGGAGGGTGAAGCTGACATCCTTGAACTTCGGAACCGCACTGGAGAGGTTCTCCACCGTCAGCAGGGGATCCCCGGGAACGGTGGTCCGTTTCGGATAACGTTCCTTCAGCTCACGGCCGACCATCAGGCGGATGATCTTGTCCGTATCCAGGTTTTCGACCGGTTCGGTAGCCACCCAGTGGCCGTCCCGCATGATCGTCACCTCGTCTGAGATCTTCATGATCTCTTCCATCTTGTGGGAAATATAGATGATGCTGACACCCCTCTTCCTCAGCATCTCAATGATCCGGAACAGGTGCTCAACCTCATCTTCCGTCAGGGAGGAAGTGGGTTCGTCCATCACGATGATCTTCGCGTCGTAGGAAACAGCCTTCGCAATCTCGATCATCTGCCTGTCCGCCACCTGAAGGGTGCCCGCGATAGTCTTCGGCTCAACATGGATATCCAGCTGTTCGAAGATTTTCTTTGTTTCCTCATACATCTTCTGATGATCGACAAACGGTCCCTTCATCGGGAACCGGCCGAGCCAGATGTTCTCCATAACACTGCGGTCCAGCACCTGGTTCAGTTCCTGATGCACCATGGAGACATGGTTGCGGAGTGCCTCCGCCGGATTCTGGAATTCCACCTTCTGCCCGTCCAGGATGCACTCGCCCGCCGTCATGGAATAGATGCCGAACAGGCAGTTCATCAGGGTCGACTTGCCGGCGCCGTTTTCCCCCATCAGGGAATGCACCGTGGCCGGACGGACCTTCAGCGTCACGTTGTCAAGCGCTGTAACCCCGGGAAACTCTTTCGTGACGTTCCTCATTTCCAGGATGTATTCACTCGCCATACTTGTGCCCCTTCATTCTCTCTGAAAGGATATGCAGAAGCGCGAGGCTTCTGCATATCCAATTAGTGTCTTATGTGAGGATCAGATTATTTCTCGTAGGTTGCCGCGGCTTCATCAACGTTTTCGACCGTGATGGGCTTGTAGGGTACGCGGATCGCCTTGGAGCCGTCGGTGTCGAACTCGAAGCCGGTGTCAGCCAGGGGATCCTTGCCTTCATGCAGGTTCTGGGCGATCTTGACGATCATTTGGCCCTGGGTATTGGCATCCTGCAGGACGGAGCCGATCATCTCGCCGGTGCGGATCTTCTCGAGCACTTCGGGCAGGGCGTCGATGCCGATGACGGGGATGTACATTTCGCTCTTCGCGCCTTCCTCGTTGAAGCCGGCAGCCTGGATGGACTGCAGGGCACCCAGCGCCATGGCGTCGTTCGCGCAGTTGATGAATTCAATCTCATTGCCGTACTTGGAGATCCAGGCGTCCATCTTTTCCTTCGCCTTGGTGGTATCCCACATGCCGGTGTCTTCTTCCAGCATGTCGATCTCAATACCGGCATCCTGGATGGTGCTCTTCACATACTGGGCGCGGAGCGGAGCGGCAGTGTGACCGGGATCGCCCATCAGGTTGATCATCTGAATCTTTCCGTCGCCGTTCTTGTCAGCTTCCGGATGAGCTTTCCAGTAATCCACGATCATCTGTCCCTCGATCGCAGCGCCGTAGTCGCCGCCGGTGGAGGTCACCTGGAACAGCTTGTCATAGGAGTTGACGACGTTCTTGTCTTCGATCTCCTTGTTGAAGAAGATGATCGGCAGTTCGCCGTTCTCACGGACTTTTTCGATGATGGCGGGAGCGGCGGTCACGTCCACAACGGAAACCGCGATGGCAACCGCACCCTTGGCGATGGCGGTGTCGATCTGGTTCAGCTGCATGGACTGATCCTGCTGACCGTCATCGACATTGCAATCAAAGACGCCGTTGGAAGCGTTCTTGATAGCTTTGCCGATATAGGAGTTGAAGTTGTCGGTGGAGGAATAAATGCCCGCGCCGAGGATCGGCAGCTTTTCAGCGGAAGCGCTCATTACGCAGCCGGCGAGCATGACAACTGTCATCACGAAGGACAACATCAGGCAAATGGATTTTTTCATGGTAGCCTCCTTTTGATTTTGTGAGGGATTTCCCTCAGTTTTTTGATCTGATTTATTTATACATGTCCGCATCGGGCAAAACAACTAACTGATTTTGGAACAGGGGGGTGTCTTTTTGGAAGGTTGAAAAAATGACGGCAGAAGTGTCGTCAGTCTGTCAAATTATGGTATAGTAATATTTAGAAAGAAGATCGCATATGTTCGTTTTCCCTTTCCGGGAACAGTATATTACGGAGGATAAAGGCATGATCAAGGTTCTGATCGCCGACGATGAGGTGAAGGTCATCCAGCTGATCGAGCACCTGGTCGACTGGCAGGCTTTTGAAATGGAGATCGTCGGCAGGGTCAATGACGGAGAGAAGGCGCTGGAGGCCATTTTCCAGCAGCAGCCTGACCTGGTGGTCACTGATATCCGCATGCCCGTCATCAACGGACTCGAACTGGTGCAGAAATCACAGGAAGCCGGGCAGAATCCTTTCTTTATCATGATCAGCGGCTACAGCGAGTTCGAGTACGCCCAGCGGGCCGTTCAGCTTGGTGTGGAGGACTACCTGCTCAAGCCGCTGCGCCAGAAGGACCTCGAAGCCGTGCTGACAAAGATCCGGGACAAATACCACGCGCGGATGGAGACGGACGCCGCCCGGAGTTCCTATGACCGGAACCGGCAGCGGGAGAAGGAACAGTTCCTGACAGATGTCCTGGTGCACAGGCGGCTGGATTTGTTCGACCTGTCCGAAGAGGAGTTTGCCCTCCGCTACGGATTTTCCCTCACAGGGGATTACACGGAATGCGTGATCCTCCGGATCTTTACCGGGGCGCCGGGCGCCGCCTCTGAGGACTCTGATGTGTACCGTTTCGTCCTTCCGAAGCTCCATGAGATCATGAAGGAAAACATCTCCCCGAAATGCACGGAATACATCAGCGTTGTCCACCACAACGACATTATCGCGCTGATCAGCCATACCGGGGAAATGAAGGTCCCTGTCATGGAGGAGCTGGGAAAAATGAAACCCCGCCTGTTGAACTACCGGAACATCTGTCCGGACCTGCAGGCCGCAGCCGGCATCAGCAAGCCGCTCACCGCCATCCGGCAGATCCCGGAAGCGTATCGGGACGCTTCCGCCGCCCTGACGCGGCGCTTCACGGCACCGGAAACCTTCATTTTTTTCAGCGACGGCTATTATCCCCGCCCGCAGCCGGAAAGCCCCGTCTTTGCCGCGCAGGACCGGAAGCAGTTGCTTTCCCGGATCGAAGTGCTGGACATCCCGGGGTTCCGGAAGGTGGCAGAAGATATCTTCCGCCGGATGAAGGAGACGCCGGGGCAGCCGGGGGATATCAGCTATACCTATCACACACTGTGCGAATCTTTTCTCTTCGGTATCCGTTCCTTTGAAAGCCCCGCTTCCCGGGCAGAGGAAACAGAAGAGACCCTCCGAGCCGCTATTAACCGAATCTGCACCCTCGATGAGCTTTGCGTGTTCTATACGGATACCTGCGCAGAATGCCTGGAACGGTGTCAGCAGGAAAAGAAATCCATTGAAGACAAGCCGATCCGCATAGCGAAGCAATATATCCAGAAGCATTTCAACGAAGCCATCTCCCTTGAGTCTGTCAGTGCGGAGGCCGGCTTCAACCCGGCTTATTTTTCCACAGTTTTCAAGAAGGCGACCGGAACAAATTTCATGGATTACGTCAAAGCAGTCCGCATTGAAAATGCCAAGGACCTGCTGGCCCGGACCCGGATGGACGTCGCTTCCGTAGCCCAGGCCGTCGGATATACGGATATCAAATACTTCACCCGCCTGTTCCGCCAGCTGACCTCCCTGACCCCCAGTGACTATCGGAAACTGTACGGCTGAAACTACTTCCGGGAGATTACACCATGAAAAAGAAAAAGCCTACCCTCTTCAGCGTGCTCATGATCCACTGCGGCCTGTTCATCGGGCTGACACTCATTGCGGCAGGCTCCCTCGCCGTCACATACGCGAACCCTCAGAAACGGGAGTACGTCCTCATCGCGCTCCTGGTCACCTGCCTGGCGGTCATCCTGTTCGCGTTGAGCTTCTTCGCTGTGCTGAGGCCGGAGTATTCCCGCTACCGTACCCTGACCCGTCGCTTCCGCAACGGGGAGATCTACCAGGATTATGTGAACGGCATGGACGGCCTGTTTCCGGATCTGGCGGAGGACATCCGCCGCCTTGACTCGCTCATCGACCGGCAGAACGTGATGCAGCTGTCCACAAAGCAGGCGGAATTCCTCGCCCTCCAAAACCAAATCAACCCGCATTTCCTTTATAATACGCTGGAATCGATCCGCGGAGACGCCCTGGCTGCCGGGAACCGGTCCATCGCGAACATCACAGAGGCGCTGTCCACCTTTTTCCGCTATACCATCACAGAGACAAGGGATCTGGTGACCATCGGTGAGGAACTGGAAAACGTCAATAACTATTTTGTGATCCAGCAATACCGCTTTGGCGAAAAGCTGACTATGGAAGTCAGCATCCCTGACGACCGCGGGGACATCCTGAAGATCCAATGCCCGAAACTGTTCCTGCAGCCGATTATCGAGAACGCCATCTTCCATGGCCTCGAACGGCGGACAGATCACGGCCTACTGACAATCCATATCGAGAAAGTGGACGGAGACCTGCACGTGGATATCAGCGATAACGGAACCGGCATTCCGGAAGAAACGCTCAGTGAGCTGAACAGGAGCCTCTCCCGCGTTTCAGTGGGGGCCATTGTCGAACAGCCTGCTTCAGGGAAAAAAGGCGGCATTGCCCTGAAGAATGTCTGCCGTCGGATCAGGCTCCTGTTCGGTGAGCAGTACGGCATCCATATCAGCAGCATCGTCGGCATCGGCACGAAGGTCGAGGTCGTCCTTCCCGTAACATATAAAGAGATAAAAGCATGAAACACGAACTGTTTGCACTGGAATCCGCCTCAGTGATCCTGAACGATGCCTGCGTTTTCAGCGATTTCAGCATGCATATCCACGAAGGAGAGATCCTCGGCGTCATCTGTGACAATGTAACGGAACAGCAGTCGCTGCTGCCCCTGTTTTCCGGTGAATGCCGGATCGACGGCGTCACCCGCTTTGAGCACCGGATCCCCGTTCGGAACGAACTGCGTCAGCTGTTCGGGCAGACCTTTGCCATCATCGGCAGCGAGGACAGCCTGATCTCCTCTCTTTCCTCGGCCGAGAATATCTGTATGTTCTCCCGGCAGGAGTTCTTCGTCCACTCGCAGGATTACCGGAACCGCAGCCTTCTGCTGATGGAGGAATACGGCATCTCCCTCGATCCTGACCGGCCGGTTGCAAGCCTGGATGCCCGGGAAAAACTGCTCGTGTCCCTAATGAAAGCCGCCGCGGAAAGACGAAAGATCATCGTTCTGTACAATATTTCGGAGCGGATCAGCGCAGGCGGATTCGTGCCTGTCCGGGCACTGATCCGTAAAATGGCCGGACGCGGCTTCTCCTTCGTCATCATCGATTCCATCGATACCGATATCTTCAGCGGCACGGATAAAGTGATGATCATCCGTCAGCACACCTCCGTTGCCTGTTTCGACTCGGTTTTCTTCGACCGGAAGAACTTCTGGAACTATATGTTTTCCGCCTCCGACGCCGCCCGGGAAGAATTGCCCGATACAGACTGCTTTGTGGAGGAAGCGGAAAGCGCCGATGCACAGATCATTTCCCTCCGCCATGTGACGACAGACCTGCTGAAGGACATTTCCTTCAGTGCCGCCCGGGGCGAACTGCTTAAAATCCTTTGTCTGGATCGTCGGACGATCCGCGGTTTCCGGAATCTGGTCTCCGGCACCTCCTCCGTTCTCAGCGGCGAAGCTGAAATCAACGGTTCCGTGCTGCGGAAGGCACGGCATTTCCGGAAGATGCTCCGACACGGTGTCTGCTGGTGCCCGGAAGCCCCGTACGCGAACTCCGTCATCAATACCATGTCTGCCCGGGACAACATGATGCTTCCCCTTGCCGGCAAGGTACGTGCCATCTGGAGCCGGAAAAGTCACATCACTCACATTGACCGGCTGCTGGCGGAAATCGGGATCGACCGGCCGGGAGACAGGGTTTCCGGTTTTCCCCCGGAGATGCTGCAGAAGCTCGTCTATACCCGCTTCCTGGTCGCCGCTCCTTCCGTGCTGTTTATCGAAAAACCATTTGCTGAGATCGACATGCACATCCGGGAAACCACGATCGGAATGATCAAAGCCCTGTTGGCCCGGGGAATCACCGTGATCCTGCTGATGACCTCACCGTCCACGCTCTCCCTTCTCGACGGGGATGAGATCTTCGCCCGGGGCGGGCGCATCATCTCCGAGCAGGAGATGTATCGCGTTTTCTATGAGCCGGTTGACTGACAGTGCCGAAAAAGACACTTCCGTGAAGAAAGTGTCCGATCAGTACCCGGATGCTTTGAAGGAATCAGGTCATCTGAATCCGCAGCCCTGCTGTTCAATGCTGTCATCGTACAATGACATGGCACTCCCGTGCCGCTGTCTTTGGCGGTATGCTTAGTAACATATGGATATAATCCGGACATATCTCTGCTTTATGGATCTCTGCTCCTTTCCATTCGCATAATTGTCTCAGCATCTTCCCTGTTTCCCGCATCTTCTCTCCATAAAACACCATCCTTCGATACTTTAGCGCAGATACTATGTGATATTTACAGTTCCATCGCGTGTGTGTTAAACTTTGCAAGTCGTTAGTCATCTGATGACCTCCTTTTGCTCCTTTGCAGTTGGCAGACCGCAAAGGCATTATAGCAAAAGGAGTTTCTATGTCTTCCTCATAGCTGTAAGCTCTCCCGAACCCCACGTCTGGCGTGGGGTTTTATGAATACAAAAAGCCGGCGTAACTTCATCTCCGTTACGCCGGCATTGCATTGTTTCAGTGTTTCTGTCCTGTCATGAGAGGCGGTCCCTGTCTTTCTGAACCGCAGAGGCCGCTCACTCTTCCATTTTCCGGTTTACATCTGAATACTCCGGAACGCTGGTGATTCCGCCGTGGGTCTGCGTGGAAAGGCTTGCGGCGGTACAGGCGAAGCGGACGATCCGGTGGAGTTCCGTTTCTGTCAGGTCAGCCGGCGCTTTTCCGCATCTGATGAACTGGCTCATGGCGCTGCCGCCGAATATGTCGCCGGCCCCGGTTGTGTCAACAACATGAATACCGGTCGGGCTCTGCACCGTCACGCGGTTCGCGCCGTTTGCTGCATAGCAGCCCTTGGGTCCCAGCGTGGCATATACCAGTGAAACGCCGTATTCCTGCAGCAGTTTTTCAGCGCCTTCCTCCGGGGAAAGGCCCCACAGCCAGTCAATCTCCTCATCACTGATCTTGACAATATCCGCCTGGTGCAGGCTCCACTCAATCGCTTCACTGGCATCTTCCTCCCGCTTCCACAGGGGCTTGCGCAGATTGGGATCCAGGCTGATCAGCGCGCCGTGGCGTTTTGCCAGTTCAATCGCATGGCGGGTAGCCCCGGCTGCAGGCTCATCCGTCAGGGAGAGCGTGCCGAAATGGAAGACTTTCGCGTCCGCGATAAGCGCTTCATCCACTTCTTCCGGCGTCAGGCAGGTATCGGCGCCGGGCTTCCGGGCAAAGCTGAAATCCCGGTTCCCGGATGCGTCCAGGGAAACAAAGGCCAGCGTTGTAAACACGTTCGGGTCAATCCGGATTCCCCCGGTGGCTATCCCGGCATCCTCCAGCGTTTTCACCAGTGCTTTTCCGAAGGCGTCATCACCGACTTTTCCGATCATGGCAGTCCTGCAGCCGTACTTTGTCAGCGCCGCCAGGAAATTGCCCGGCGCTCCGCCCGGATTGGCGGACAGAACCGGGTAACCTGCCTCATTGACGGAATGAGGGGCAAAATCGATCAACAGTTCTCCCAGGGCAACCACGTCATACTGTTTCATCTGTGTCATTCCTTTTCTGTCAGCGAGTATTTTGTGATATCCATCATCACTTTGCCGTCAGCCTCAAA
This sequence comes from Christensenellales bacterium, assembly GCA_045111455.1. Taxonomy (GTDB): domain Bacteria; phylum Bacillota; class Clostridia; order Christensenellales; family Aristaeellaceae; genus Aristaeella. Next base: position 13,683 of record JBGUGL010000065.1, read on the forward strand.
CGAGATCTTCCGTGCATCGGACCCTGTCAGGATGGTGGCAGTCATCACCTGTTCCCCGTCATTGATAAAGACCTCCATACTGAAGCGGTCCAGAATCACATGCAGCCGGATCTCTCCCTGCTGATCGGATACCAGGCAGCGGCGCTGATGGATATATGCCCGCCTGGATCCTGAGAATTTGCGGTCAATCTGCAGCCAGGACTCATAAGGCCGGTAGCTGAGAACTGAATGGTATTTCTCATTCTGGGCAAACTTCATGATGAACTTCTGATAGGGTGTGTTCGGATCAGCGCATCGCAGATGGATATCCAGTTCGACAACCCGCCCTTCGATTCCTTCCAGGATCTTTTCTCCGTCCAGAAGGACATCCCGGTATTCCACCTTCCTGCTTCTGTACTGTGCCAGTTCCCGGACCGGCTGCTGGTAAAGGCGGCCGTTCCTGAGGAACAGCTCCCGCGGCAGGCTCATCTGGCCAAACCAAGGCCGTTCTTCATAACCGGTTGTTTTGCAGGTATCCCAGTTTTGCATCCAGCCGATCATCACTCGTCTCCCGTCAGGAGTCAGAATGGTCTGCGGGGCGTAAAAGTCAATTCCGTAATCGATCGCCTGGTTATGTTCCTCGATAAACCGGTCACCGTCCATTCGCCCTGTGAGGCAGACGGTACCGTTGCCGTTATGGTATTCAAAGTCTTCCGGAAGCATATCCTGCGGACTGACAAACAGCACATGTTTTCCGTCCAGCGGGAAGAAATCAGGGCATTCCCACATGAGGCCGAACCGTCCGTCATTCTCTGCCAGCACCCCGATGTACCGCCATTCAAATCCGTCCCGGCTTTCATACTGGAGCAGAACGCCCCGTTTGTCCTCCCGGCGGGCTCCCACCACACAGCGGTATGCTCCGTTCTCTGTCCGCCAGATCTTCGGATCCCTGAAATCGTAGGGACTCAGGCCTTCCGGAAGTGCATTGCTGTCGAGAACCGGGTTCTTTTCATACTTTTGGTAATCTGTTCCGTCGCCGACTGCAATGCACTGGGTCTGGAACTCCCTGGACTTATCCCCACCCTCCTGCCTCACGCCGGTATACATCAGCAGGTGCCTGCCGTCCGGCAGTTCCGCCGCGCTGCCTGAAAAGCATCCGAAGGAATCATACGGAGCGTCCGGAGCCAATGCGGCAGGCAGATAAGTCCAGTGAAGCAGGTCATGGCTGACTGCATGTCCCCAGTGCATGGCATCCCATTCCGTATCATACGGATTGTACTGGTAGAACAGGTGATACTGGCCGTGGTAATAGCAGAAACCGTTGGGATCGTTCATCCATCCGGTCAAAGGTGTCAGGTGGAAAACCGGACGGCTTTCCCGCGGGATTTTTCCGCCTTCAGCCTGCTCATACGCCCTGGCAAACAGCAGGCTGTGGTTTACCGTTTTTTTCATCGTTTTACCTCGTATACTCTCTCAGGTCAGTCCATGTAACCGTATTGCTCTCCGTGAACAGGCGGATAGGCTTCCCGCTGACGCCGTACAGCCGCACGGTCAGGGATGCCTCGTCTCCCAGCCAGAAGATTCCGGCGGAACCTTCCTGGATATAGGTGAAGCTGTATTCTTTTCCGGCTTCCAGCGCTGCGGCTGTTTCGGTAATCAGGGTACCGCCCTCATTGAATGTCAGCTGCAGCTTCTGCTCTTTCGGATTCAGGCAGATAATCTTTGTTTTTTCATCCTGTCCGTTATAGTCAAAAGCCAGCCCGAAGCTTCCTTTCCCCGTATACGTCAGTTTCCCCTTCAGCATGAAACTCTCATAGGCGGTAAAAGCATCCGTATAACTGTAACGGGATCCTGCGCGGATTTCAATCTGATCCTGTTCAATCAGCAGCTCCCGCCGTTTGTCAAACTGGGCCTCAACCGCTTTTACCGGAATCAGCGCCAGCTCGCCGTTTTCTTTCTGTGCCAGTTGCTGTACTGCCAGATTGCCGGCCCAGCCGGAAACCTCCGAGGTGGAGGAGGGGGATTCGCTCCGGCGCGCCCAGCCGACCATATAGGAACCGTCCTGGTTTTCCACATGCTTTGCAGCATAGAAAAGCTTGCCGTCCAGCCGTTTTGCTTCCCCGTAGGGGCCATACGGAGTATCTGACATTGCATACCAGAGGGTATCGTCCTGGGCGGAATACGTCAGGTAATACTTGTCCCCGATCCGGAAAGTGTCGCTGCATTCCAGGTTCCAGAAGTTTTCCTTCGCTGTGTTTGTAAAAATGATCCCGTCGTAATCAGCCTTCTGCAGGTCTCCGCTCAGGGTATATTTGAGGATCCTGGCCTTACCGTCCTGTGCAGCGGTCACAGTCATATGGATCACGTCGTTTTCCGCGTCGTAATACGCCTGCGGATCCCGGAAATCCCGTTTCTGTCCCAGTTCGGCCGGCGGTGTGATTTCCCAGCCTTCCACCTTCTCAAACTGATCCGGAGCAGTTCCCTTCGCTACCATGATTTTTTCCATATACTCATAGATATCGGAAGAAGCATGGCCGGTGTAGAAGAAATAATAGGTGTCCTTTACTTTTACAACAGAACCCGTGCCTGCCCATCCGTCCTGTCCGCCGCTGCGGCTGCTCTCCAGGATGGGATTGTCGTATTCGGTATAGGTTACGAAGTCCTTTGTTGTCGCCAGGTAAATAGAGTGGTTGTAGGAATCGCCGCCCTCTTTCAGGTAATAGATATACCAGGTGCCGTCCTCATAATAAGGCATCGTGTCGCCCACATAGGGCTGGTTGATGCCGTCAACGGCCGGCCTGAAAAAGGTTCTGTACTCATAGGCTTCCTCCTGGCTTCCCGGTGTCCGCAGTGCGGAAAAATCCTTGTCATTCTCAACAGCGGCAAACGGTTCCCCGCTTTCCGGAGCTGCCGGGGCAGCTGCTGCAGGAGCCTCTGTCACGGTGTTCTGTGTGTTCCCGTTGTTCTGGCATCCGGCCAGCAGCATCGCGCAGGCCAGGAGAAGGGCCAGGAGAAGGGCCAGTCTTTTTTTGTTCATATTAACCTCCTGACAGAAGGACAGGGAGGATGAACTGATCCATCCTCCCTGCGGTTCGTCTGCTGTTTACTGGACGGTCATCTGGTAAATTGTCATATTCTGGAACTCTATCGTGACCTCACCCATCTTGGACAGGGCTTCCGAGCCGAACTGGAACAGAAGTTCGAAATCCATGTCCACCACAAACGTATCCTTTGTGGAGAAACGGAAGGTCTGGAATTCCGTCGTCAGGTCCATGCCTTCAGAGAAGCGGGGATCCCAGCCTCCCATCGGGTTCAGGAACACGCCGCAGGATACCGGCTGCGTCGCTCTCGCGGTGATTTCCACGGTATAGTAGCTGTCGGAAGCCAGCGTCAGGGGATTGCCGCCAATACCGCAGATCAGCTTGTTGTGCCAGTCGACGGTGCCGCCGTTGTCAATCCGGTAGAAGAAGCTGCCGTCCTGCGCCCAGATGGTGCCGACGCCGCGCTCGTTGTCTTCATCCGTTCCGTTGAAGGTTGCCCACGGGCAGGCTGTGTTTTCCGCATTGGCCGTATTCGGTCCGAAGGGCATGAACGCGTCAATCGTCTTGTGGGTTTCCTTGTCTCCTTCCACATTGCCGAAGACAACGTCGCTGATCACGATGCTGTTGGACGTCACGCCTTCCGGAGGATTGCCGATCTGCAGGCGGATCACGGGATCATCCACATCCGCTTCCGCGGTGAAGACGCTGGAGACGACAGTTTCTTCCCCGGCACCGGCACTGATGCTGTTGAAGTTTGCCCGGTTTTCCCATCCTTTTTCCGCGCTTTCCACCAGTGCTTCACCGCCCTGGCCGTTGGCCGCCGTCATCTTGAAGCTGTAGAAGTACTTCTTGCCCTTCTCGACCTTCGTGTCGCCCAGCAGGATGTCTGCCTTGACGCTCCATACGCCGCCGTCCGCGTTGGGATAGGTGTCGATGGTCACCGTCGCTTTGCCGTCCGCGAAGCCGACGCTTCCCGTTGCTTCTTCACTGGTTGTAACTGCCACGCCTTCGCCGGCAGCGAATTCCGATGTGTAGACCGGAACCTGGGTCTCTTCACCGGAAATCTCATACAGTTCGATCTTATCAATCGTCACTTTGAAATCTTCCGGTGTGGTATCTTCCGCGTTGTCCGGATTCGGGGTAATCTTGCCCAGGTTGAACAGCAGTTCTGCGCTGCCTTCGCCGGGAGAAGTGAAGTTCAGCTCCAGCGGAGCGATCTCCGGACCGATTTCCACATTGAACGCGCCGCCGAAGGTTTCCCAGCCCTCCGCCTGTTCGTTCCGGGCAAGGATATGCGCATAGGTCTTCTTGGTGGATTTCGCCCAGATCTTGATCCTGTAGTCCGCCGCTTTCAGCGGATATCCCGCCTTGGCCAGCTGCACAGCGCCGTCTCCGTCACCCGGATTCTTGATTTCAATAACGTAAGCGCCTTCTTTCAGCTCTGCTGTGGCTTCGGCAACCTCGGTATTGATCTTTGCTTCCCAGCCGCGGTTGTCCGTCACGGCGGCAGTGCTGAAATCAAAGGTTTTGTAAACCGTCTCTTCGCTGGTTTTCTTGGTAACCGTCAGGGTCGCGTAATCCTCAGCTGTCTCGCCGTTCGCGTCTGTTACGGTATAAGTCAGTTCATAGTCACCCGGATTTTCAGGCGTTGCTTTTCCGTTTCTGAAATCCAGAGCCGGCATAGCGTCTATCTCGATCATATCCGTCAGATCGCCGCCCGCGCCGTCGGTTGCGGTAACGCCTGCCAGGGCATCGAACTCAGTTCCGGCCATCACACTCTGGTCATGCACTCCGTCCAGCGTCGGAGCGCCGTCCGCGAAAGCAGGTCCGGCCGCGGCCAGCATGCACACAGCCAGCAGCAGGGAAAGAATGATATGCAGCCTGTTCCTCATCATAATATCCTCCTTCATTATTTCGCGGCAAAGCGGTCATAGGCGTCCTGGTATACTTTCTGGATGCCCGCCAGATTGACTTTGCCGTTCAGGTCGTTCTGGAATGCTGTCCAGGCATCGTCGCTCACGCCGCCCTTCATCAGCCAGCTGATCAGGTTGGTCCGGATATAGTCATTCAGGTTCGTCTCATAGTTGCTCAGCGTGTTCAGTTCTTCCAGGGTAAACTGGAGGTTCGGGAACGGAATCACATTTTCCGGTACGAAGGGCTTGGCGCACTGCTGCAGGCGTTCCAGGCGCAGCTGGGCGCGGGGTTCCATATGAACCACATTGTTCCAGGCGTATTCGCCCAGATAAATGATACCCAGCGGTGCATTCTGCAGCCGCAGCTCATCCGTGGTCACGCCTTCCGGCAGCGGCTTCTGCATCAGCATGCCCTTCTCATCCCGCTCTTCCTCATAGACGATGCCGATGGGGCCGTAGTTGATCTGGGCGGAAATCACGGGATCGTAATACCGGTCAAAATAGGCAAGCAGGATCTCAGGATACTTGCAGTCGGAGAACAGGATCACTTCGCCGGTGCTGACCTCCGGATTGTTGGAAACGCAGATGGTCTGATCCCCGTTCGGTCCGATCAGCGGACTGCACACAATATAGTTTTCGGGATTGGAAACCACCGTTTCGCTTTCCCACCAGTAGAAGGCGCCGTAGGTCTCCAGGCCCTTGCCGTTGGCCAGGAAGTTGTCCTGGCTCTGTTCAAAGCTGACCTTGTCGATCAGGCCCGCGTCCACCCACTTGGCAATGAAGTTCGTCGCTTCCTTGAAGCGGTCGTCCTGAATTGTGTAAGTGGCTTTGCCGTCCACAATCACCCGGTGCTCCAGGTTGTCGTTCAGGCCGAACATGCCGTACAGGTCGCACTGGTTGCCCTGCCAGTTGTTGTAAACGAAACTCAGGGGCCGCTCATCGTCAGTCTTGCCGTTTCCGTTCATGTCATGATCCCGGAAATAGGTCAGGATTTCTTCCATCTGGCTGCTCTTCAGCGCCAGGCCGTCCTTCAGCTGGTCTGCCGTCAGGTCGCTGACTGCGCCGGCTTCGATGGCTTCCTTCGTCCAGGCAATATTCAGGAACAGCAGGTTCGGGTTCTGCAGCAGGCCCATTTCTTCAATGCGGGGGAGAGAATAAATCTTTCCGTTTTCCACGTTCAGCAGCTGGTTCCTGATGTCAGGCCGTTCTTCCAGCAGCTTGGAGAAATTCGGCATATACTCCAGGTAATCGCTGATCGGCACCAGCACCTTGCGCTTGGCGTATTTGATGATTTCTCCGGCGCCCATACCAGCGTGGTAAATCGCATCCGGACGGTTGTCCTTGTTGCCGAAGATCAGGTTTTTCTGCTGGGAATATACAGATTCGGATACATTTTCCCAGTTGACCTGCACGTTCGTCTGGGCGAACAGGTCAGTCATGATCTTCATGTCGTTGTAATCCTTCGCGCTGGCATTTTTGGAGGAATACACCTTGAAGGAAATCTCCTTTGCGTCCTGCTCATTCAGGATCGGAGCGGAAGGATCCTTCCACTGGAATCCGTAGGTATCGGTCAGTGCATTGCCGGTCGCGGGTGCCGCGGCGGTATCATCCTTCTTCTCTTCAGCCGGCGCTGCAGCGGTTTCTTCCTTCTTTTCTGCCGGTGCTGCGGCGTCCTTCTTGTCTCCGCCGCTGCAGGCAGTCAGTGTAACCGCCAGAACGATCATCATCAGAACAAGCAGCCATTTTTTCAGGTTTTTCATGTTGTTTTCCTCCTTCTTTATCCCTTCAGGGAGCCAATCATGACACCTTGTGCAAAGTATTTCTGGACAAACGGATACAGGCACAGCACCGGCAGGCTGGAGACGATCACGGATACATACTTCAGCTGGTTTGCCAGGCGGTACTGCTGCAGAATCGTTTCGCCGCTTCCGCCCACGGTGCTCTCACTTGCAATCAGGATTTCCTTCAGCACCAGCTGCAGCGGATACTTGTTTTCATCCTGCAGGAAAATCATGGCGTTGAAGTAGCTGTTCCACTGTCCGACCGCGTAATACAGTGCCATAACGGCAATGATTGCCTTGGACAGCGGCAGCACAATGGAGAAGAAGGTCCGGAATTTTCCGGCGCCGTCAATCCGTGCTGCTTCCAGCATGCCCTCCGGAATGGACGATTCAAAGAACGTCTTGCTCATGAACAGGTTCCAGACGCTCAGGATTGCCGGAAGGATCACCGACCAGGCGGAGTTGATCAGCTTCAGGCTGCTCATCACGTTATAGAACGGAATCAGGCCGCCGCCGAAGAACATCGGGATAATGAAGTAAATCATCCAGAATTTTTTACCGGGGGTTGTTTTACGGCTCAGTCCCCAGCCGGCGGGAATCGTCACCACCAGCGAAAGAACTACCGTCACCACGGTATAGATAATGGTGTTGAGGTATCCCCTCCAGATATCACCCCGCTGGAATACTTTCTCATAGCCTTCAAAGGTGATATTCACGGGAGCCAGCACCACCTGTCCGCCCAGCACCGCGTCCGGGTCGGAGATGGAGGCAATCACGATAAAGTAAAGGGGATACAGAATGATCAGTGCAAGCAGGCCGAGGATACAGGCGTTGATCACAAAGAATATCTTGTCGCCCTTTGTATCCTTCAGTGCGTTGTTCCTGATATTGATTGCGGGTGCTTTCTGAGTCATCTTCGTTCCCCTCCTTACCACAGCGAGTTCTCGGAGAACCGTTTGGATGTCGTGTTGGCAATGATCAGCAGCACAACGTTGATCACGGAGTTGAACAGACCGATGGCCGTTGCGTAAGCCTGATCCGGAACGCCTGTCAGACCGCGTTTGTACACGTATGTGGCGATCAGTTCACTGACAGCCAGGTTTCCGTCGGTCTGCATCAGCAGGGCCTTTTCATAACCCACGCCCATCAGGCCGCCGATGGACATGATCAGCATCACGCTGATCATCGGCATGATTGCGGGAATGTCCACATGGAGCACCCGCTGGAACCGGCTTGCGCCGTCGATCATGGCCGCTTCATGCTGTACAGGATCCACGTTGCTCAGGGCGGCGATGTAGATAACCGCGCTCCAGCCGAAGTCCTGCCAGTTGCTGGACAGGATATACAGCGGGCGGAAGGCGGAGCTTTCCAGGAAATAGGATACCCGCTCCGCGCCCAGGCTTGCGGCAATGTTGTTCACCAGGCCGTAACGCCCGAAGAACAGCTGCAGCATACCGACCAGAACAACCAGCGAGATAAAATGGGGAGCGGTATAGATCGTCTGGAAAACCTTCCCCGTCTTCTTCCGTTTCAGCGCGTTGAGTGCGAGGGATACGATGATCGGAAGCGGGAAACCGATGACAAATCCGACAATACACAGGATGAATGTGTTCTTCATCAGCGGCCAGAACTGTACATCGTTGAAGAATCTCGCAAAGTTCTCAAAGCCGACCCAGATCGTGGTGTCAGAGAGAATTTTATCTCCCGGCATAAAATCCTGGAACGCAATCAGGACACCATAGATCGGAAGATAGTTAAACAGGAATACCACCAGAACGGCCGGCAGAATCATCGTGAGATACGGAAAGTTCTCCCTGAAATTCCGCAGCCGGTATCCGGGGGTCACGTTTTTCTGCCGCTTTGAAGCGGCAGGCAGTTGCTTCACGCCTTGCATTTTTCCCCTCCTCGCCAGTTTGCAATGTCGCGTCGTTTATGCAGTTGTAACGTCCGTTATCCGGATTCCCGGATTTCAATTGTATTTTACACATTGATTTACATATTGTCATTTGTTTTTGTGCAGTTTGTATATATTTATTTTATTATGTTCGTTTTATTGCCATTTTTAACAATCTATTTCGATGTCGGGACGTGATGTATTTACATTTTGTAAACTTGTTTTGATCATTCCGTTGTGTTACAATATGTAAACAAAAGTGGCATAATGTCACAAAAAAACAGAAAGGTCGGAAACGATGCCTTCCAAAAGAATCACTATGCAGGACATCGCGGATGCCTGCGGTCTTTCCCGAAATACAGTTTCCAAAGTTTACAATGGCCGCGGTTCTGTTCCCCAGAGCACCCGGAATCTTGTTTTACAAAAAGCAAAGGAACTGGGATACGGGTCTCCCGCGGAAAAAGACTTCGCTTCTCCCCCGTCTGTCGGGAATATCGCCCTGCTGACCTGCCACCTCCCCAGCCAGCTCCATTTTGGCACCCTGTTCCTTTCTTCTTTTACAGATATGATCAGCCGGGAAGGCTATGCGCTGAAAATTTATGAAATTTCACAGGAGGAGCTGGAAAAAAGGCAGCTTCCCCCTCATTTTGTTCCGGAGCAGATTGCCGGGATCGTCGGAATCGAGCTTTTTGATCCCGATTATGTAAGCATGCTCTGTCATCTTGGCATTCCGATGGTTCTGACGGACAGTTCGGCTGAAACAATCACCTCGCTGATTGAGTGCGACTATGTGACTATGGAAAACATTGCCGGAATTATAGCAGTCATCCGGCGTCTTGTGAGGGCAGGTGCCCGGCAGATCGGATTCATCGGGGATTATAACCACTGCGGCTCTTTCCGGGAACGGTGGTACGGCTATCAGCAGGGGCTGATGGTAAACGGACTTCAGTACGATAAGCGATTCTGTATCTGTGAACCCGACTCCTCACCCTATGATGATTCCGCCTGGCTGCTGTCGAGGATCAATCAGATGCCGTCTCTGCCCGATGCTTTTGTCTGTGCCAACGATTACCTGGCGATTTCACTGATGCAGGCTCTGAAAAAAAAGGACCTGTCAATCCCGGAGGATATCATGATTACCGGTTTTGACGGAACAACGCAGTCTGCCTTCACCGATCCCCCGTTGACCACGGTCAAGATCTGCGGTACGGAAATCGGACGCCTTGCGGCTGAATCGCTGCTCAACCGGATCCGTATTCCTTCCTTCCCGTACAGCTGGACCCATGTAAAATCAACCCCGATCTGGCGGGAAAGCATCCGCAGGATCTGATACTTTACATACCGGTTCCCGTATCACAAACCCCGGGTTCTCTGAAAAGAGTCCCGGGGTTTGTTGCCCCGTGCAGCCCAATGTGGTATGATATGGCAGAACAGACAACAGCATCTATCTGTAAATCCTGCACGGAAGCAGCCGGAGGTATGGTATGATTTTTGACTGGGTAACCTTTGGGGAACCGCTCTCTTTCTGGCAGATGGTTCTCAGGATCGTGGCCGCGGTCATTTTCGGCGCAATCATCGGCGTCGAGCGGGAAATGAAAAACAGGCCGGCGGGTATGCGGACGCATGTGCTCGTCTGCCTGGGTGCCGCGCTGATCGGCCTGGTGGAGCAGCAGACCATTGCCCATATGGTGGCGCTTGGCTCGTCTCATATCAATGTCAGCGTAGGGCGGCTGACGGCGCAGATTGTGTCCGGTGTCGGTTTCCTGGGTGCCGGAACCATCATCATTGCCGACCGGCGTATTTCCGGCCTGACCACCGCGGCCTCCCTGTGGTGCGCCGCCTGCCTTGGTCTGGCCGTGGGAGCCGGCTTCACCACCATGGCGCTGGTAGCCTGCCTGGTGGTCATGGCCGTGCTGAAGATGATGCAGCAGATCGTGCATGTGAACACCTACAAGCGCCTTGAAATCCAGTTCATCCACCGGAACGAGACGCTGAAATATATCCGGGACACCTTTGACCAGATGGAAGTCAAAATCCTTGACCAGGATTTTCACGCGGAAAACACGCCGGACGGGCAGAACATCTACACCAACGTCTATACCCTGTCCATGCGCGGCAAAACCCAGTACCAGGATCTGATTACCATTCTTTCCGAGCACCCGAATATCCGGACCGTCAGGACCCGGAACGTGTAATGATATTGCCGGAACATACCGGAATGCAGTCTTTCCAGACTGCATTTTTTGTTTTCCCCGCTTGTTTTTCCCGGGTTGTGTGCTGCCCGATATACAAATTATGCCGGAAGGAGGGACGGAACAGAAGGGTTTTCGCGTGCGGTGAAGAATTAATAAAGAATAAAAGAAAAAAGATAAATAGGCGTGTATTGTTTTCCTGCATCTGTCCTCATAAAGTTGCTGTCTGCCCCTGTAAACCTGCAGACAGGCCCTGTGTGCCAGCAAAGGAGTGTCATCCCTTGACAGAAAAAGAAGAAAAAGAACTGCTGAACGGACTGCCCGACATGCTTCACGGAAACCGGAAGCGTCAGATCCTCATCGTGGAGGACGAATTCGTCAACCGTGAAATCCTGAAAGCCAACCTGGAGCAAGATTATGAAATCCTGACCGCTGAAACCGGCGCACAGGCTCTGGCCCTGGCAGCGGAAAATGCCGACACCCTCAGCCTGATCCTGCTGGACCTGAACCTGCCGGATATGCACGGAATGGATATCCTGCACCGGCTGAAAGAGGAGGACCAGTTCTCACGGATTCCCGTGATCGTGCTGACCAGCGATACGGAAGCCGAAGTGGAAAGCCTGAATTCCGGCGCCAACGATTTCATTTCCAAGCCCTATCCCATGCGCGAAATCATCCTGGCCCGGGTCCGGCGGACCATCGAGCTGTCCGAAAACCGGGACCTGATCCGCTGGACGGAGCGGGACCACCTGACCGGACTGCTCAACCGGGAGTATTTTTACCGCTATGCCGCGCAGTATGACACCTTCCACCGGGAGGAGCCCACCGATGCCCTGGTGGTGGACATCAGCCATTTCCGTATGGTCAACGAGCGCTACGGCAGGGCCTACGGAGATACCGTGCTGCAGCGGATCGGCCTGGAGCTCCGGCAGATGCTCAGGGCCTCCGGCGGCATCGCCTGCCGCCGGGTAGCGGACACTTTCCTGGTCTACTGCCCTCACCGGGAAGACTATACGGCATTCCTCGATCGGCTAGCCGCGGCTGCCGGCGGGGAAAGCCGGGGTCGTATCCGCCTCCGGGCCGGCGTTTATCCGGAAGTGGACCGTGCCCTGGATATGGAGCGCCGGTTTGACCATGCGAAAATGGCGGCGGATTCCATCCGGGACAGCTTTACCGTCTCTATCGCCCGGTATGACAACGCGCTGCATGAAAAGGAGATCTTTGCCGAACGCCTGCTGGACGATTTCCAGGAAGCCCTGGACCGGAAGCAGTTCGTCGTTTATTTCCAGCCGAAATATGATATCCGCCCGGACGTGCCGGTCATTTACGGGGCAGAAGCTCTCGTCCGCTGGATTCACCCGGAGCTGGGCATGATTTCTCCCGGCATCTTTATCCCGCTTTTTGAGAGCAACGGCCTGATCCGCACCCTGGATCACTATGTCTGGCGGGCGGCAGCTGAACACCTGCGGGACTGGAAAACCCGTCTGGGAACCGTTGTGCCCGTCTCGGTCAACGTCTCCCGGGTGGATATGATGGATCCGGACCTGGCGGACACCCTGCAGTCCCTGGTGGCGGACTGCGGCCTGGACTGCGGCGACCTGCGCCTGGAAATCACGGAATCCGCCTATACCCAGGACGCCGCGCAGATCGTGGAAACTGTCAGCCGCCTGCGCTCCCTCGGTTTCCGGATTGAAATGGACGATTTCGGTTCCGGCTATTCCTCCCTCAACATGCTGTCCACCCTGCCCATTGACGCCCTGAAGCTGGATATGCAGTTCATCCGGACCGCCTTCAGCGGAGGCGGGAATCTGCGGATGCTGGAAATCACCGTCGATATTTCCGATTCCCTCTCCGTGCCGCTTATCGCGGAAGGCGTGGAAGCGGCGGAGCAGGTACAGAAGCTGAAGGAAATGGGCTGTGCCGTTGTACAGGGCTACTATTTTGCCCGTCCCATGCCTGCCGCTGATGTTGAAGCATATATCCTGCACAGAACCCCGGTCACCCGTTCCTGATGCTCTGCCGGAAGCATGATTCCCTGAATTCCGAATGATATGGAGGAACCGATATGCTTACTCTGGACAGTCTCCGTGCCTGGGGCGCTGACGTCGATGACGGTCTCAAGCGCTGCATGAACAATGAGGCTTTCTATCTCCGCCTGGTCGCCAAAGCCATGCAGGATACCGCCTTTGACAGCCTGAAGCAGGCCGTTGAAGCCGGCGATCCTGTCCGCGGATTTGAAACAGCCCATGCCCTGAAAGGCGTTACCGGCAACCTGGCCCTGACGCCCCTTGACCGTCCCGTCCGCGAAATCACGGAACTGCTCCGTGCCGGAACGCAGGCGGACTGTTCCGCCCTGCTGGATGAAATCCTGGCCCGGAAGCAGGAACTGGATGCCATGATCTCCTGATTCTCTTCCCGGTCCGGGTGCCGGAAAAGTCCGGGTGACCGGTTGTTCACCCGGACTTTTTTTGGTCCTGACCGTCCATTCCGGCGCGCCGCAGCAGGGTTTTCCCGTTTTCCGGCGAATGAATATTAATATACTTTTTTGCGTTTGGCGGGAGGAACCGGAGCTTCATGCAATACGTGGGCGAATTCTGTATAGCCGCGGTGATTGGCACCGTGGTGCTTTTCGCGCTGTATTTTCTGAAACGGAATTATGATACGCCCCACAACCGGCTCTTTTTTCTCATGGTCGTGGTCAACCTGCTCGCTTCCGCGGCCAATATTGTTTCAATCCACAGCATCGACAATCCAACGCAGTATTCTCCCTTTGTCCGCGATCTGGTGAACCTGGGATACCTGTGGCTGTATAACCTCATGGCCGGCATTTTCCTGCTGTATGCGGACAACCTGACGAAGATTCCGCGGCTGAAAACGCCTGTCCGGGTTTTCTTCTTTTCAGTCCTGCTGCTGGAAACCTGCCTCATCTTCACTTCTTCTTCCACAAAGCTGATCGCGTATTTTGACGATGCCCTGGTTTACTGCCGGGGAATCCTCCATCCGCTGCTTTTCGCCATTGCATATGCAGAGATCATCATCGGTCTCCTCTGCTTCGCCTACTGCCGGAAACGCTTCAGCCATTACCAGGAGGTTGCCGTTTTCTGGTTCGCTGCTGTCCTTTTCTTCGCCCAGATTTATCAGATCATATTCCCCCGCTATGTTATCGGCAATTACATGGCCACGCTGGGGCTCTTTTTCCTCTTTATCGCCTTTGAAAACCATGCCTATTACCTTTTCCAGACCACCATGTGCTATAACCGCTATGCCTTTTTCATCACGGTCCGCCGCCTGCAGAAGCGGAAGGCGCCGTATCAGATTGCGTCGCTGCGCATGGACTATATCCAGACCTCCGCGGTTGCGTCACGGCCTTCCACCATCGACCAGCTGACTGTTCTCCTGGCGGAACGGATGGACCGTGCTTTCCCCGGAAAGGTCTACGTCCTTTCCAATGAATGCTTCGCCATTATCGAGGAAGGGGCAGACTCCCGGTGGGATCAGTCTGCGCGGGGCAAAATCCAGGAATGCTTTGCAGAACCTTTTGCCATCACCCGTGAGGGCAAAACAGAAACCACGCGGATTTCCCCGCAGATCCGGACAATCCATGTTACAGAGCATTTCCCCGATGGCTACGCGCTCCTGGATTTCCTGTCCGGAACAGAAAGCATCAGCTCGGCCGACCTGTCTGACGATATCGTTGACACCGCCCTGGAATCCGCGCGCCATGAGCAGAAGATCCTTCATCTCATCGACAAAGCCCTGGAAAACCGCACCTTCCAGGTCTGGTACCAGCCGATCCTGGACATTGCCGGCGGTACATACCGCAGCGCGGAAGCCCTGATCCGGATGCGGGACGGCAACGGATCCTTTGTCAATCCGGAGGAGCTGATCCGCATCGCGGAAAAGAACGGGCGGATCGATGCCGTGGGGCTCTATGTATTTGAAGAGGTATGCCGCCTGCTCCGGGACCGGGAAACAAAGCTCCGGGGCGTCAATTGCATAGAGGTCAACCTGTCTCCCCGCCAGCTTCGCAATCCGGCGCTGGCGGACAATCTGCTGGCGCTGATCCGGCAGTACGGTATTCCCGCTGAAGCCATCAACCTGGAGATCACGGAAACCGCTGAAACCACCCCTGCGGAGAGGGAACAGATGGTCTCCTTCATGGAGCGCATGCGGGAGGAAGGCGTCGCCTTCAGCCTGGATGATTACGGCTCCGGCTTCGCCACCATCGGAACCCTGCTCACCTATCCGGTCGATATCGTGAAGTTTGACCGGGATATCCTCTGGAAAGCCATGACGGAGCCCTCTGCCATGACCCTGCTGCGGACCTCCCTGAGCGCGGTCCGGGGCATCGGTAAAAAGGCAGTGGTCGAAGGCGTCGAAACAAAGGAAATGGAGCAGATGCTCCGTGAAAACGACTGTGACTACCTGCAGGGCTTCCTCTTCTCCCGCCCGCGGCCGGAAAAGGAGTTTGTCCGTTTTATCTCGGAGCACAACCAGTGAGCCTTTTCATCAGGGCTGCATAAAGAGCGGATCCGGAAAACCGGATCCGCTCCTGTCATTTCTGTCTTCAGATGAAACTGCCCGATTAAAACAGGTCCAGGGAACTGCTCAGGTAGATTTCCTCCCGGACCTGCAGCTGATGCTCCGGCTTTGTCAGATAGTAAAGCAGGAACTCCAGGACCACCGCGCTTCCCAGGCTGCGTCCCTCAATCTTGAACTGGCTGAAGCCCTTCGGGAGGTAAACGTCCTGTATGTCCCGGATCCCGATGAACCCGGGATTCTTCATGGCGTCGGAAAACCGGTATCCCCTTTGGGCATAGGGGGATACGCAGCGATGGTCTTCGCAGTCCTCTCCCAGGTTTTTCCGGCTCACATTCTCGTAGCAGGCTTTCCGGTCCGGACAGTCAAACCAACACGCCTCGTTGCAAAGGAATTCCACCTTGTCCTTCAGTTTCTCCTCCAGGGTGCTGAGCCCGTCCCAGGCTTTGTTCAGCCGGAAATCAGGCACCACATAGCGGAATTCCGGCCGTTCCAGCTCCGCCTTCAGTTGCCGGAAGTCCGTCAGCACTTTTGTCGTGGAGGAAACAAAGTAAAAACCTGGATAGTGGTTCTGCAGGTAATCCAGCAGGAGATCCGAGCTGAGGACCGCGCCGCCGGGCACCGGCCCGTTTTTCTCAAACAGGGTGCACAGGCGGTTGCAGTCCGCATCCGCCAGGTCCTCCTCCCGCAGCAGGGAATTGCTGAAGGTCAGCCGGGCGGAAATACCGTATTCCCGCATCAGGGCTGCGGCGGCAGCCGGTTCCGCCTCCCCGAAGCCGGCCCGTCCTCCGTCCCACCGGCAGCCGGCCGGGGCGCCGTAGATCGAGCCGATGTCGCACCAGTCATAGAACCAGTCCCGGTGCCCGCGGAAAAGCGGCAGGAAGCTTTTGTATAAATCGTGGAATTCAAACAGTCCCGGGAGATGATATACCGCCTGCATCCGGTTTTGCTCCTTTTCCGTTCCATATGCCGGATTATTATATCACACAGGAACGCCGGCATGGTATAATATATCAACTGACTGACAGAACCGGAGGAAACGGTATGCGTGAGAAACTGATGCAGATTGCCAGGACCGCGGGAGACTTCTTCTCTGCCCTCCCCCTTTCTGAAATTGACCGGAAGGAAGGCCACGCGAATTTCGTGACCAATATTGACCGTGAGGTGGAGGAGTATCTGCAGCAGGCCCTGCTTTCCCTGCTGCCCGGTTCACAGATCATCGGCGAGGAAAAGGAAAACAGCGCCCTGACTGACGCGCCCACATGGATTGTCGATCCCGTGGACGGAACCACAAACCTGATCCACGATTACCGCTGCAGCGCTGTCTCCATCGCCCTTTGCGAAAACCGGAAGCCGGTCATCGGTCTCATCTGGCAGCCCTATATGAAGGAAATGTTCTATGCGGAGGCCGGCCGCGGCGCCTCCATGAACGGGTCCCCGATCCATGTTTCGGAGACGCCCTTTGACAAAGCCCTGGTGGCCTTCGGCACCTCGCCCTATCATACTCACCTGGCGGAAAAAAGCCTGGAGCTGGCCCTGGCGTACCTGCACAGCTGCGCGGATGTGCGCAGGAGCGGATCCGCCGCCATTGACCTGGCTTATCTGGCCTGCGGCCGCCATGACGCTTTCTTTGAGCTGAACCTGAAGCCCTGGGATTACGCCGCCGGAAGCCTCATCGTCCGGGAAGCCGGCGGGGTCGTCAGCATGCCCCTGGAGCCCGGGGAGTTCCGTTATGACCGCTCTGCCGCCATCCTGGCCTCCAGCGCCGCCATTGCGGAGGAAGTGGCCGCTGTTTTCACGCGTGGGACCGGCGCCCTCCGCGGATAATGCCGGCCATCCGCCCCGAAGCCGCAAAGAAGCTCCCCGCGGCGGAGGAAATATGATATGATCTGCAGTATCGTGTATCAGTCAATACAACGGGGAAACCTCATATATCTGGAAGAAACGGAGAACAATGCCATGACAGGTGCAAATGAAGAACTGAAAAAAGTGTATTTCGGGGCCTACAGCTTCTCGGAAACGGAGGACGGCTGGCTGCAGGCGTTCCAGTATTCCGATGCCCAGATGGCCTATTTCAGAACAGGCTTTGATTTCTGGTATGACAGGTGCATGGCCACCTCCGCAAAGACCCTTGAAATGGTCACGGAAGCCACCCGCCTTTCCCTGGAATACAGGTTTATCTGGACGGGTTCCCAGGATTCCTTTGAGCTGATGGTGGACGGGTTGATCACCCGGATCGATTACGTCAAAGACCTGCCGGAGGAAGGCCGCCTTTCCTGGGACCTTCCCGCGGGCAGAAAAACCGTGGTCATTTATCTGCCGGCGGACGCCACCGTGCTACTGCGCGGCTTTTCCCTGAACGGAACCGCTGTGCGGCCGGAAAAGAAGGAAAAAGTCCTCTGGCTGGGGGATTCCATCACCCAGGGCTACGGCCCCCTCCGTTCCTCCATGACCTATGTCAGCGTGGCCAACAGGCTCCTGAATTACGACATCATCAACCAGGGCATCGGCGGATACATCTACGATAAAAAATCCCTCATGAAGATGGAAGGCTACCGTCCTGACAAAATCATTGTCGCCCTGGGCACAAACCAGTACGGGGAGGAAACCATGGCTCCCGTGGAGGAGTATTATGAAACCCTCACCGGCATCTACGGAAACACTGTCCCGATCCTCTGCGTCACGCCCCTCTGGCGCGGCGACAATCCGGAAGGAGTCCCGACCCTGGCCCGCTACTGCGGGAACATCCGGAAAATCGCCGGAAGCTACGCCAATGTCCGCGTCGTGGACGGCTTCAGCCTCGTGCCGCACCTGCCTGAATACTTCCTGGACAACCTGCACCCGAACTGCCTCGGCACCGAGGAATACGGAAGAAACCTGGTGGAGGAAATCCGCAGGATCGGATTCTGATCCGTCAGGCATGCCGCTCTTCATTCATTTGTACAGAGTCCTGTATTTTATTCGTTATTCGCACCCGCAGTCCCGGGTGCGAATATTTTGTTCCTCCCTGAACTGCACCGGGCTGATTCCCACCGCGTTCTTGAAGCTCCGGCTGAAATGGAACGGATCCGGGTAACCCACGCGGACCGCGATTTCCCGCACCGTCAGGCTGCTGTCCGCCAGGAACTTTTTGGCCTGGCGCATCCGCAGGTCCGTCAGGTACCTCATGGGGCTGGTTCCCGTCTGCTCATGAAACAGTTTGCTCAGATAGGGGGCCGATACCGCCAGTGATTCAGCCAGCGCCGAGAAATCCACCTGTTTGTCATAGTTCTCCTGCAGGTATACCCGGACGCTCTCGGCCAGGGAGGCCGCGTCAGACTCCCGCCTAGGCGCCACCTGCTGTTCCCTGGCCAGCAGCGCCGCCTCCAGCCGCTGCAGCAGCCGGCGCAGCTCCTCCGTGTTGACCGGCTTCAGCAGGTAATCCACGGCGCTGTTCTGGATGGCCGCCTTCATATACTCAAAGTCGCTGTAGCCGCTGACAATCACGCAGAATACGCCGGGATGCTGCTCCCGCAGCCGCGCGATCAGCTCGATCCCGTCCATCTCCGGCATTTTGATATCGCTGAATACCACGTCCGGCAGCAGCTCCCCCACCTGCTCCAGGGCTTCCAGCCCTGTGCCTGCCCGGGAAATCACCCGGAAGGCGCCGCTGCTCTCCTCAATCCGCCGCGCGATATTGTTCGCGATCAGCTTTTCGTCGTCCGCGACAATCACCTTAAACTGCCTGGCCATTTCGTTTTCCTCCGATCACCACGCACGCTCCGCCCTCCGGGTTGTTTTCCAGCCTGAAAACGAACTGTTCCCCGTACAGCAGCACAAAGCGGATATATACATGAAGGATCCCCATGCCGTTGATCTTCAGGGACGGCAGCATGTGTGTCCGCCGGATCTCCTCCATCTGTGCCAGCAGGGCGTCCCTGGTTTCCTGTTCAAACCCGGGGCCGTTGTCCCGGATCCGTAGCTCATAGCCGTCCTCCGATACTTCCCCTTCAATCCGGATCCGGTAGGGCGGCCGCTGCGTTGTCGTAAATTTGATGGCGTTTTCCGCCAGCAGCTGCACGCACAGCTTGGGCACCGGCACCGGATTCATCTCCTCCGGCAGTTCCGTTTCACAGACCAGGTCTCCCTGGTAGCGCAGCTCCATGCAGCGCAGGTAATCCCGCGTATGCCGGATTTCCTCCTCCAGCGGCACCAGCTGGGCTGAATCCGAGGAAATATACCGCAGGATGCCCGCCATGGACTGGCACATTTCCGCGATTTCCCCGTTCATGCCCTCGTCCGCCATGGCCTGGATCGCCTGGAGGCTGTTGAACAGGAAGTGGGGGTTCATCTGGGCCTGCAGCGCCAGCATCCGGGACTGCATCTCCTGGTTCTGCAGCTCCAGCAGCTTGGTCACATGGCCGGAAAGGGTGGACTGCATCCGGCTGAAGGAGGTATGCAGCGTCTGGATCTCCCGGATATCCGAATCCACCTCCGGCAGCGGCGCCGGATGTTCAATCTCAATCTCACCGATCTGGTCGCAGATTTCCGCCAGCGGCCGGGTAATCCGCCGGGAGATCAGCACGGAGGCCAGCACCGTCAGCACAAGCGTGCCCAGTGTAATCAGCAGGATCGTCATGCTCTGGTCCCGGACCGACCGGAACAGGTCCGCTTCCCGGATGCTCATCACGGTATAGAACTGTCCCCTGCCGGCAGGAACACAGCAAAGCAGCCGCCCGTCCCCTGCCGCGGTGAACTTTTCCGGAAACCCGAGCTTCTCCGCGGCTGTGCACACAGTTCCTTCCCCGGTTTCCTTCGGGAAGATCTTCCGGCCTTCCCGGTCGATAAAGTACGTGTTTTCCCCGAATCCGGATTTATATGCCATCTGGGCGGACAGGATCCTGCTGATCCGCTGCCGGATTTCAAGATAGCCGCACCGGATCCCGAAGTTGTCGTAGTTTTCCATCACCAGGGTCACGAACTCCTTGCCGTAGGGGTCCGTCATATACTTGGAGAGCTTCTCGTCCCTGCCGGAAAAATAGAGCAGCTGGTGATTCCCCTGCTCCGCCAGCGGCCCGTACCAGGGCTTTGTTTCCGCGCTGTCCGCCGTTACCTCATTGTCCAGGCCGGAGGATACCCGGATTCCGTCCCGGGTATACAGGTTGATCTGGTCAATCGGCCGGTTGGGGAAAACAATCAGGGAAAGAATCATCGACATCCGGTCCGCTTCCCCCGATAAACCGCCGGTGTTTTCCCGGCGCAGGGTGATCCGGTCCTGCATCCGCGTGGAATAGGTTATGTTCAGCGCCATGGTGCGCATCTGGTCAATTTCCCGGTCGGCAGCAGCCGCCATGGCCTGGGCCTGCCCCCGGAGCGTATTCACCACTTCGCTCCGCACCCGGTTTCCGTGAATCAGGGAAAATGCGGTGGCCAGCGCCCCGAAAGACAGCAGGATCAGCACGGTATAGGTGCTGAGCAGCGTCCCCCGGACCGTCCTCCCTTTTGTTCTCCGGCGCTTCATCTGTCTGGTTTCCTCCCGGCTCTGCAATGTGTAACGTTTCGTTTTACTTCTGCTGTCAGTATAGGAAAACCGGCTTTTTTTGTCAACCGGAAAGCCTCCGGATTGTACCGATCTGGTCTGTTTTTGGTTAAAAATATCCATGAAACCGGATAAAAACGTCCATTCTCTTTTCCTGTATCCGTTTCTATAATAAGGGCAGATAAAGGCCGGAGAATACCGGTCTTCCGAAAACCGGATAATATTGAAGGAGGTACCCCCATGAAGAAGATCCTTGCTCTCGCACTGGCGCTGATGATGCTGCTGGGCATCGCTGCCGTTGTCCACGCCGAAGACGTGGAAATCACCTACATGGCCAGCCAGGACTGGGTCCAGGACGCCGAAATTGCACTGGCAGACAAGTTCACCGAAAAGACCGGAATCAGGGTTGATTTCCAGATCATTCCCGCCGACCAGTACACCACCCTGCTGATGACCAAGCTTCAGACCGGCGAAGACCTGGATCTGTTCGGTTCCCAGGCCGGTAAGTCCGACATCGTGACCCAGCTGAATGTGGAAAAGAACGCCGTGGATCTGAGCGGTGAAGCCTGGGCAGCCACCGTGGATCCCCTGGCTGCCGCCGAAACCTCCGTGAACGGGAAACTGTACGGCCAGCCGGCGCAGGACGTTTCCTCCGTATGGGCCATTGCCTACAACAAAAAGGTCTTTGAAAAGCTGAATCTCAGCGTTCCCACCAATTATGAAGAGTTCAAGGCCGTATGCGAAGCCATCAAGGCCGACGGCATGACCCCCGTCTACGAAGCGGTTGCCGATGGCTGGCATCATCAGCTGTGGTTCTGCGAAATGGGCGTCGCCATCGAACATGCGGAACCCGGCACTGCCGAAAAGCTGAACAATAACACCATGAAGTTCGCTGACAGCGCCGCCGCAAAACAGCTGGTGGAGCAGATTAAGGAAATGGCCGACCTGGGTTACTGGGGCGACAATTATATGGCCAATGAATACAATGATGCTGCGAAGGCCATTGCCGAGGGCGAGTGCGCCATGACCGTGGCGAACCAGGGTTTTCCCGCTGACCTGAATGCCAAGTATCCGGACTTCCCTGCGGAGGATATCGGCTTCTTCGTCATGCCCCTGCTTGACAACCAGGTGCTGAACATGAACCCCGTCGGCCCCACCCGCTTCATCTACTCCGGCTCCGCCAACATTGACGCGGCGAAGCAGTACCTGGCCTTCCTCGCCGAGCCGGAAAACATCCAGTACCAGATTGAAAATGTGTCGAAGTTCAACACCCTGCCCTTCACCACCGCCAAGGATGCCTACTCTCCTGAGATCTCCGCTTTCTATGCGGCTTATCCGGAACACGGCACCGTTTACCAGACCAGCGTCAACTACGTCAACCCCCAGTGGATGGAGATCGGCAAGGAACTGGTCGCCGTGCTCCAGGGCGACCAGAGCGCCGATGACATGCTGAAGAATATTGACCGGAACCGCGCGGATCAGGCAACAGCCGCCAAGGATCCTGCCTGGAACTGATCCGGTCCCGGGATCACAGTCGGAGGAAACCGGAATACCCGGTTTCCTCCTCTTTTCACCGGAAACTCTTTCCCCGGCCGGGAAATAGACCTGGAGGAAGCCCATGAATAAAAACCGGATTTATCCGACCCGTTTCGTCTTCGGTGCGCTGCTGCTTTATTCCGTGCTGTTTGTGCTGCCCTCCGTCATGGGACTCGGATATTCTTTCACTGACTGGTCGGTTTATTCCGACAGCATTCATTTCGTCGGCCTGCAGAATTTTGCCACGGCTTTCTCGGCGGACTACAACTATACCCGCATGCTGGTCAACACCCTGCGTTTCACCCTGGTGACCACGGTGGTCAAAAACGCGGTGGGCCTCGCCCTGGCTGTTCTGCTGACCAAGCAGGTAAAGCTGCTGAACTTTCACCGGGCGGTCATGTATCTTCCCTGTGTGCTCTCCGCGCTGATCGTCGGCATGATCTTCAAATCAGTGCTGAACCCGAAAATCGGTCTGCTGAACACCTTCCTCCGGGGAATGGGCCTGAACTTCCTGGCCAGCAACTGGCTCACGGATTCGAAAATTGCGTTCCGTTCCGTCATGGCAGTGGACATCTGGAAGGGCATGGGCTATATTATGACCATACTGATCGCAGGCATCATGTCCATCCCGCAGACCTATTATGAAGCAGCCTCCATTGACGGGGGATCCGCCTGGCAGTGCTTCCGCCATATCACGCTCCCGCTGCTGGTCCCCACCCTCACCGTCACCACGGTACTGAATGTCATCTACGGCCTCAAGGTCTTCGATATGGTTTACTCCCTGACCAACGGCGGTCCCGGCTTTGCCACCGAAGTCATGTATACAGGTGTATACAAGGAGTTCGGTCTGGGGCGCTATGCCGTGGGCACCACACTGTCCACCATCATGACGCTGGTCATGCTGGTTGCCGGTTTCTTCATGATCCGGCACATGGTGAAGGGAGATGGACAGGAGATATGAAACGCAGAAAACAGCTCGCTGCCCTGGGCATCAATCTGCTGGCCTGGGTGCTCTCCCTGATCCTCCTGGCGCCCCTCCTGCTGATCCTGTTCAACAGCTTCAAGACCGGCAGGGAAGCCGCCGCCATGAACCTGTCCCTTCCGGCCGCACCGCAATGGTCCAATTTCGCACTGGTCATCCAAAAGGGCAAACTCGGCACCACGTTCCTAAACAGCATGCTCTACTCCGTCAGCAGCGTGCTCCTGTGTACCCTGCTTTGCACCATGGCCGCCTATGTGCTGTCCCGGAACCGCCGCAGGCTGCATAATTTCCTGTATCTTTTCCTGGTGCTGGGGATCGCCATACCCATCAACTATATTCCCCTGATCAGGGTCATGCAGGCTCTGAAGCTGATGAACACCCGGATCGGAATCGTCCTGCTTTATACCGCCACCCAGATTCCCTTCAATATCTTCCTGATCCACAGTTTCGTCAGCAAGATCTCCCCGGAGATTGACGAGGCCGCCGTCATTGACGGTGCCTCCCCCGCCGCCCTTTTCTTCCGGATCGTCATACCCCTGCTGAAGCCGGTCCTGGTAACCGTCATGGTCCTGACCTTCCTCAACACATGGAATGAGTTCGTCATGCCGCTGTATTTCCTCAACAGCTCGGACAAATGGCCCATGACCCTGGCGGTGTATAATTTCTTCGGAATGTACTTTAAGGACTGGAACCTGGTCTGCGCCGATATCGTCCTGACCAGCGCCCCCGTCATCATCATTTACCTGCTCGGCCAGAAATACATTGTT
The DNA here is from genome assembly GCA_045111455.1 of Christensenellales bacterium. Lineage (GTDB taxonomy): Bacteria > Bacillota > Clostridia > Christensenellales > Aristaeellaceae > Aristaeella. The sequence goes on from JBGUGL010000065.1 coordinate 37,825, forward strand.
TCCGGCATGACCGCCGGAGCGGTGAAAGGATAAGCCGTCCGGCAGGACCCACCGGGATCCTGCCGCAAACACAGCAATCGGAGGAAATATGTGCCGGATCACTTCATCAGAATCAGTCACCGGTGTTCTTCTTCAGCCCGGGGACGCCGCCGGTTTCACCCCTGTTCCCTTCCGGGATGAAGCCGGTGAATTCCTTTGCCTGGCCGGATGTGAATTCACACCCCGGCCTGTCCGGCGTTTTTCCGGGAAAAGCGGTCAGGGTGAAATCCGCCAGACTGCCAACGGAGAGGTTGTTTCCTTTGACGACGGGGAAACGGAACAGTGCGGAACGGTTTATTCCGCCGTTCTCCGCTTCACATACCCCGGTTCCCCGGTCCTCACCGGCCTGGGCGCCCATGAGGACGGCATCTTTGACTATTCCGGAAAAGACGAGCTCCTTTATGAGCACAATATGAAGATCCCGGTACCCTTCCTGCTTTCAGGGGACGGCTGGGGCCTCCTCATTGATGCCGGCTGTGCCATGAAGTACCGCGGCGGAAAAAACACCTTCACCTTTGAGCTGGACGCGGTGGAAACCGTGTCCTTCCGGGTCATCCGGGGAAAGGACTGCGCGCAGGTGCTGCGGACCCTGGCCTCCCTGACCGGCCTGCCCGCCATGCTGCCCAAATGGGCCTTCGGTTATATGCAGAGCAGGGAGCGCTATCAGTCCGCGGAGGAGGTCCTTTCCGTGGCCCGCGAATTCCGCCGCCGGGGCCTGGGCCTGGACTGCATCGTGCAGGACTGGCTCACCTGGCAGGACGGCTGCTGGGGGGACAAAACCCCCGATCCGGCCCGTTTCCCGGACGTCCGCGCCCTGACGGACGCCCTCCACGGCATGAACGTGCATTTTATGGTCTCCGTATGGCCGAACATGGCCAAAGGCCGGGACTGTGACGAGTTTGCCGAAGCAGGGCTTTTCCTGCCCTCCAGCCGGATTTACGATGCTTTCTCCCCCGAAGCCCGGGAGCTTTACTGGAAGCAGTGCCGCCGCTACTGGGTGGACGGCGGCGCAGACGCCCTCTGGTGTGACAGCTGCGAACCCATCACGGATCCCGACTGGTGCGGAAATGAAAAACGGGCGCCGGAGGAGCGGTACCGCCTCATTACGGAGGCCTCCGCCCTGCGGATGGACCCGGTCCGTATGAACTTTTATGCCTCCTGCCATCTGCGGGGCCTCCGGGAGCACTGGCTGCGGGATATTCCGGACAAACGGCCCGTCCTGCTCTCCCGCAGCGGCAGCCTCGATTCCGGCAGCCTGGGCGCCATCCTCTGGTCCGGGGATATTGCCGCCCGCTGGGACGTACTGGAAAAGCAGGTCACCGAAGCTGTCCGGGTCTCCTGCAGCGGCATTCCCTGGTGGACCCTGGATATCGGCGGTTTCTTCGTGGACCGCAAGGATCCCTGGTTCTGGCAGGGAGATTATCCGGACGGCGTCCGGGATCCCGCCTACCGGGAACTCTATATCCGTTGGTTCCAGTTCGGTGCCATGCTGCCCGTCTTCCGTTCCCACGGCACGGATACGCCCCGGGAGCCCTGGGCTTTCGGCGGGGAGGACAGCCCGGAATACCGCTGCCTGAAGGATATCATCGCCCTGCGGTACCGGCTGCTTCCGTATCTTTATTCCCTGGCCGCTGAATGCTGTGCCGGCGGCCTGCCCATGATCCGGGCCATGCTCACCGCCTTCGGCGGGGATTCCCGTCTCAGGGATCTGTCCGGCCAGTATATGCTCGGCGGTTCCCTGCTGGTGAAGCCCGTCACCCGTTCCCTGGAAAACGGCGGCGGGGAAACCTCCGTTCTCCTGCCGGAGGGCGGCTGGTACGACCTGTTCACCAAAGCGTATTACTCCGGCCCTGCGGCCGTGTCCCTGGCGACCCCCCTGCACCGCTTCCCGCTCCTGGTTCGTGCTGGCAGCATCCTGCCGGTGTCCTCCGGTGCTTCCTCCGTGGCGGACCTGCCCTCTCCTGCGGAGAAGCTCCTGGTCTTCGGCGGGGCGGACGGCGCCTTCACCCTCTATGACGATGAGGGGGACGGTATGGGATACCTGGCCGGCCGCTTCATCAGGATCCCCCTCCGCTGGGAGGATAAGGAAAAAGCCCTCTTCCTCGGCGCCGCGGAAGGCAGCCTGCCCGTTAACGTACAGTTCCGGGTCAGGCTGTTCCGTCCGGACGGACAGGAGGAAGAGAGCCGGGTTATGTATTCAGGGGAGGAAACCGTCCTCCGCTTCTGATGGACGTCCATGCCGCCGCCGGGATCCTTTCCCGGCGGCGTCAGTGTTTCAGGGAATTCAGGAAATCCTGCGCCCGCTTACTTTCCGGATGCGTAAAGAACGCCTCCGGCGTATTTTCTTCCACAATGCTTCCCCCGTCCATGAAGATCACCCGTTGGGCTACCCGGCGGGCGAAATTCATTTCATGGGTCACCACCAGCATCGTCATGCCGTCTGCAGCCAGTTCCGTCATGACGTTCAGCACCTCGCCGATCATTTCCGGGTCCAGGGCGCTGGTGGGCTCATCAAACAGCATCACGCCGGGATGCATGGCCAGGGACCGGGCAATGGCCGCCCGTTGCTGCTGTCCTCCGGACAGCTGCGCCGGCACCTTGTCCGCCTGGTCGGCCACCCCCACCCGTTCCAGTAGTTGCATGGCTTCCTCCCGGATCTCCTTTTTGTTCCGGTGAAGCACGTCCATGGGCGCCAGCATCACGTTCTCCAGGATCGTCTTGTGGGCGAACAGGTTAAAGCTCTGGAAAACCATGCCGATCCGGGCCCGGAGCCGGGCCAGCTCCCTGCCTTCCCGTGGAATGGGCTGCCCCTCCAGCAGGATTTCACCGTCATCAATGGTTTCCAGCCGGTTGATCGTGCGGCACAGCGTGGACTTTCCGGAGCCGGAAGGACCGATCACCACTGCCACTTCTCCCTTTTTCAGGGACAGGTTAATATCCTTCAGCACGTGCAGGTCGCCGAAATGCTTGTTCACATGCCTCAGTTCAATCATCGGCGTCTCTCTGTCTGTCATGCTTCCCTCACCTTCCTTTTCCCGAAAGCCGCATTCTGCCCGGCCAGGCGGTCGGATACCTTGTTCAGCAGGTAATTGATCAGGATATAGATCACCGCCACCACCAGGTAGATGGAAAGCAGCGCGTCGTAATTGGAAATCAGCACCTTGGCGTTCTGCATCAGGTCCGCGCAGCTCACCACATAGGCGAAGGTGGTATCCTTCAGCACGATGACCAGCTCCGCGATCAGGCTCGGAATCACAAAGCGGATGGCCTGGGGAAAAACGATCCGGTAAAACAGCCTGCGTTCCGTCATTCCCAGGGACAAAGCCGCTTCCCGCTGTCCCTTCGGTACGGCGTTCACGCCGGAGCGCAGGGCCTCCGCCACCACGCCGCAGGCGGAAATGGCGCAGGGAAGGGTAATCTTCCAGAAGGGCGTCAGCTTCCAGCCGGTCCGGGGAACCACCAGGAAGAAGAAGTAAATGAACAGCAGGGTGGGCACGCCCCGGGTGAACTCAATCAGCCAGGTGCTCACCAGCCGTACAGCCCCCTTCTGCAGCTTTCCCCGCATCAGGATAAATCCCAGCAGGAAGGATATCACGCTGCCGGTCAGCGCCGCCTCCAGGGTCGTCAGCAGGCCCTCCCCCAGGAAACGCCATGTGGTGATCCTGCCGAAAAAGTCCCAGTACCGGGCGCTCAGCTGCCCCGTCTTCACGAACTGCCGGATAATCACGTACACCAGGAATCCCAGTGCCGCCAGCGCCAGTGCGGTCACCGCGGCGATTTTCTTTCGGGTTTTCGGACCGGGCTCCTCATACAGGAAATCCCGGATGCTGTTCTTTGTCATCTCAGGATCCTCACTTTCCGGTCAATCAGGTTTCCGATCCGGCCGATCACCAGCGCCGTCAGGCAGTACAGGATCGCGGAAATCACAAACGCGGTCACCCCGCCCGTGTCATGGGTGTTGATGTAGGACACGATCCCCGTCAGGTCCCTCGGCCGCATGGGCACCTGGGAAGCCAGGGAGGTGGTCAGCATGGTGGCGACCAGCAGGTTGGTCATCGGCAGCACGGAGGAGCGCAGCGCCTGGGGAATCACAATCCGCCGGATCATCTGGAAAAAAGTCAGTCCCAGGGACCGGGATGCCTCAATCTGCCCCGGGGAAATGGTGTTCATGCCGCTCATCAGGTGTTCCGAGCAGAATGCCGAAGGAATCAGCACCGTTGCCGTAATCACACATACGTCATAGGGCAGCGTAATCTGCAGGTACGGCAGCGCGTAAACCAGCAGGATCAGCAGCGCCGCTCCGGGAATGTTCCGGAAGATCTGCACATAGAAATCCCCGAAAACCCGCAGCGGCTTAATGGGGCACACCCGGAAAACCGTCATCACGGTCCCGATGGCAAAAGCTCCCAAAAACGCAAAGAAAGTCAGACGCCAGGTTGTCAGCAGCGCCTGAATATACATGTCCCCGTAACGGGACCATAGTTCGGCAATCCCCATGGTCACCTCCCTGAAGAAAAGGGACCCCGGACAATACTGACCGGGGTCCCGGAATCAGCGGCTTGCTTATTCGGCAATGGCCGGCGCTTCGGGAACCGCGTCGATGCCCGCCCGGTCGCCCAGGCTGACCTTCCACAGGTTCGCCCACACACCGTCATCCTCCAGCTTCTTCAGGAATGCGTTCACAAACGCGACGCCGTCCGAATCCTTGGGAAGGCCGATGCCGTAGTTGTCATCCGGTCCGAACACATCGCCGGCCACACCGTACAGGCCGGGATTCTTGATGATGGAGTTGAGGATCAGGGAGTAGTCGGTCACATACGCGGCGGCGCGGCCCTGTTCCACAGCCTGGCGGGCGGTGATGTCATCCTCAAACTCTTCCACAATGGCTTCCGGGGCGAACTCAGCCAGGATGTCGGGACCGGTGGAACCCGCCTGGGTGGCCACCACCTGTCCGGCAAGGCTGTCCAAGCCGGTGATTTCAGCATTGCCCGCCTTGACCAGGATCGCCTGGCGGGAGGTGTAGTAGGGACCGGCGAAGGAGATCAGCTCCTTGCGCTTTTCGGTGATGGAGTAGGTGGCGAACACCGCGTCCACGGTGCCGGTGGTCAGCACTTCCTCCCGGGTGCTGGAGGTCACCTGGGTCAGCTCATATTTGCTTTCATCTCCCAGGATGTACCGGGCCAGCAGCTGGTACAGGCCGGCGTCAAAGCCGCGGACGCCGTTGTCCGTCTCGTCCAGCTGGCTGAACAGGAAAGAGGTGCGGGTGCCGCCCACCCGGAGCACGCCGGCGTTCTTCACCGCCGTGGCCCACTCGCTGGCGGCAATCTCTTCATCCGCCGCCACCGGGCCGGCGGCCAGCAGCGCGTCAAAAGCTTCCTTATCGATGGCAACCGCGTTAACCGCTTCCTCGGCAAAAACGGGAGCGACAGCGGCGGCAAGCAGCGCCAGAATCGTCAGGATGGCAAGAATCGTCTTTTTCATGGTTGGATCCTCCTTGGTTTCGTTTGGATGCGTAAATCCTATCAAACTACAGGGTAAGTGTCAATCATTGTTTTCCTATACACACCTATAGATTCAGGCTATAGCCCTGTGCTTTTTTTTCCGTATTGCGCCGGATTGGTTTTTGCATATAATGAATAGCGTTATTCTGAATGTTTGCGGAGTGTATGTATGCGGCTGATCGGCGTCGTCCCTTCCTGGGAGGAACAGAACAAAATCACCATCAATCAGGATTACCTGGAATCGGTTTACCGGGCCGGCGCCATGCCGGTGCTGCTGCCCATCACCTCCGACCTGCGGGAGATGGAGCGGCTCCTGGATCAGGTGGACGGTCTCTTGCTCACCGGAGGGCTGGATGTGGATCCCTCCCGCTACGGGGAGGAAAAACTTCCCTGCTGCGGTTCCTGTTCCGCCTGCCGGGACCGGATGGAGTTTCCCCTGTGCCGCATGGCGCTGGAACGGGATATGCCTGTCCTGGCCATCTGCCGGGGCATGCAGCTTCTTTCCTGTGTCCTGGGCGGTACCCTCTGGGAGGATATTGCCCTCCAGGCCGGCAGCGCCCTGCAGCATGCACGCTATGACGCTCCGGATGCCGCCGTGCATGAGGTCTCCGTGAAACCGGATACGCGCCTCCATGCCATTGTGGGGACGGACGTGCTGTCCGTCAACAGCCGCCATCACCAGGGCATCCGCCACCTGGGCGGCGGACTGGCCGTTTCCGCCGTTGCGCCGGACGGCCTGGTGGAGGCCGTGGAGCTGCCGGGGAAGCGCTTCGTGGTCGGGGTCCAGTGGCACCCGGAATCCCTCAGCGCCGGAATGCCGGAAGCCCAGGCCATATTCGATGCCTTTGTCCGTGCGGCAGAAAAGCAGGCGTAAGCCCTGTCTCAGTCCGATCAAACAGCCCTTCGGAAACTGTTTTCCGAAGGGCTTTCTTTTTTATTCCTTTTCCGCGGCGCACCGGAGGATAACGGAGCTCTCCGGCAGTCCCGTTCCGGAAACGGTCAGCCGCACCTCGCCCGCTTCGCTGTCCGGCCGGAGAATCGCCATGGCCCGGCCGCGGTAGGTAACGGTCTGATTGTCCGTGTAGTCCTCCTCGGTGATCGGGTTGGCGGTGCCGAAGCCTGCCAGCTCCGCGGGACCCGTTACCTGTGCGGTCAGCGGGATTTCCGCGTCCGGAACCACATTTCCGCGTTCATCCTCCGCCAGTATTTCCACATAGGCCAGGTCTTCCCCGTCCGCCTTCATCACCGTTTTTTCCGGTGCCAGCCGCAGGCGCACAGCCTGCCCGGCGGTCTCCAGCGCCGTCCGGCTGACCTCCTGTCCGTCCGTATAGCTCACAGCTTCCACCCGTCCGGGCGTGTATACCGTCTCGAACCGGGCACTGCAGGGCAGGGGCCGTTCCCGGCTCACTTCCTTCCGGCCGATGGATTCACCGTTTACAAACACTTCCACTTCCCGGGCATTGGAGAACACCAGCAGTTCCACCGGCTTCCCTTCCTCCCCGGCATAATGCCAGCGCGGCGCCACCCCGGGGAAGCCCCAGAGGGTGATCAGTTCGGTCTTTCCGTAATCTTCCGGAGGCCGGACAAACAGGTAGGTCTGTTGGTTCCCCCACACCACGCTGCGGTACGCGCCTTGGGGCATCAGGCCGCCCGTAATGTCATAGTCCGCATCGTTGGCCGTCCGCCAGGGGAAGGGCGAACCCTCCGGGGGCATCAGTGCCCATGAACCCCTTTCGATCATCGGGTCACCCTCCGCAAAGGACACCGCTTTGCCGATGCCCGCCTCTCCCAGGTAGTCCCAGGCCGTCCAGGTAAAATCGCCGATCACATAGGGCAGCCTTTCCACCAGGGGCCAGCGGTAGCCGATTTCCTTCGGGAAGTTTTCCGATCCCAGCATCACCCGGTTCGGGAACAGTTCATGATCCCGTTCATACAGTTCTTCCATATAGTTGTAGCCCACAATGTCCAGTCCGGCGGCAAAGGGTTCCGTCATCCTTTCCCACAGGTCCTTTGCTTCTTCGTTTCCGGCGTTCTGGGCCTGGTTCATTCCTTCCGCCAGCGCATCATCCAGGCCGCTCCACAGGGAGCAGATGCCGTTGCTCACCGGCCGGCTCCCGTCCAGCTGCCGGATGGTTTCCGCCAGCTTCGATGCCAGCACGTATCCGCCGTTCAGGCCGCCCCGCTCCGGAATCTCATTGCCCGTGGACCAGATCACCACGCTGGGATGGCTCCGGTCCCGGCGCACAAACGCCCGCAGGTCCTTCTCCCAGTCCGTTGCGAAAAACTGGCTGTAATCCCCGGCGCGCTTGGCAATTCCCCAGGCGTCAAAGGCTTCGTCAAAAACATACATGCCCAGCCGGTCGCAGGCTTCAATCAACGCTGCGGAAGGCGGATTGTGCGCCGTCCGGATGGCGTTGAAGCCGACTTCCTTCAGTTTCCGGACCTTCCTGGCCTCCGCCTCATACAGGGATACCGCGCCTAGCAATCCGTTGTCGTGATGGACGCACCCGCCCTTCAGCTTGACGGTTTTTCCGTTGATCCGCAGTCCCCGCACCGCATCCGCTGTAATGGTCCGGATGCCGAACAGCGTCTCCGCCTCGTCCGTGGTCTTCTCCCCGGCCTCCTCCGGATGGGTCCGGAAAACACCCAGGTCCGTCACCCGTGCCCGGATCCGGTACAGGTTCGGATGATCCGCGTCCCACAGCAGCGGCTCCCGCACGTTCAGCGCGATCCGGGCCGTTTCACGGCTCCGGGCATTGACCTGCACCGTCTGTTTCCCGGTTGCGGCAATTTCCCCGCTGTCCTCCCGGATCAGGATAATCTCCGCCTCCGCCAGCCGGTTTTCCGCGGTATCGTTGCGGATGTCGGTTTCCGTCTCCAGGAAAGCGTATCCCTCCGCGACCTCCCGGGTCCGGGCAAAAATCCCGTCCGGTTCAATGTGTACCCGGGGGCCGTGCAGCAGGCAGGCACCCCGGTACAGTCCGGAACCGGTGTACCACCGGGAATTGGGCTGCATGCTGGTATTCACATGGATGGTGATCCGGTTTTCCGCGCCGAAGGTCACCAGGTCCGTCAGATCCGCATAGAACGGCGCATAGCCGTAATGCTGCGACCCCGCCTTGCAGCCGTTGACCTCCACCGTGGCGTTCATCATCACCCCGTCGAATTTCAGGCCCACGCAGTCCTTTTCCCATTCCCGGGGAATCATCAGGACTTTGGTGTAATTGCTGACCCCGCCCGTAAAGTATCCCATGTCCGACCGGGCCGGCGCCTCCGGGCTCACCGGGGTGCCGATCATCCCGTCATGGGGCAGCCTCACAACCGTCCCCGGATCATTCCGGAGCATGCTGAGGGAATCATGGAATCCCCGCCTGAAGGTCCACCGGTCATTCACGCTGATGCTTTTCACTGTGTTCCGCCTCCGTGATTCTCTTTATGGTTCCGCGGCGCTGCTTCTCCTGTGCCGCGGTTTGTGCCGTTCCTGTATCTTTTATGATACCACATTTTTTCTGAAACAGAAACGTTTCATTTTGCTGTGGGGAATTCCTGCCCTTCGGCCGGTCTTCACACAGCCGTCAGGAAAAAAACAGGATGCAGAAGTATGATATAAGTGATACAATTTCCTCAGGAAGAAACTGAGCAGGAGGGATCGTCAGTGCAGTATCGGAAGGATCAGAACGGCAACAGCCTGTCCGTGCTTGGATTCGGCTGCATGCGCTTTACCCGGAAGGGCTCCGCCCTGGATATTGACAAGGCGGAGCAGGAAATCCTGGCCGCCTTCCACGCCGGGGTCAACTACTTTGACACCGCCTATGTCTATAACGGCAGCGAAGCGCTGCTGGGCACCGTCCTGGCCCGGAACGGAATCCGGAAGGACGTGAACATCGCCACCAAACTGCCCCATTATATGATCAGCAGCATTGGCGGCGTGGAAAAGCTTTTCCGGGAGGAGCTTTCCCGCCTGCAGACAGATTATGTGGATTATTACCTCATGCACTGCCTGACGGATTATGCCCAGTGGGAACGCCTGAAGCACGCCGGTATCCTGGACTGGATCCGGGAGAAAAAGGCCTCCGGAGCCATCCGGAACATCGGGTTCTCCTATCACGGGAACACCGAAAACTTCCTGAAAATCCTGGAGGACTATGACTGGAACTTCTGCCAGATCCAGTATAACTACCTGGATGAAACCACCCAGGCCGGCGTCCGGGGCCTGAAGGCGGCGGCCGCCCGCAACATCCCGGTAATCATCATGGAGCCCCTGCGGGGCGGCAAGCTGGTCAACATGCTTCCGAAGGAAGCCCGGGATGCCTTCGCCGGCAATCCCCGGGGCTGGACTCCGGCGGAATGGGCCTTCCGCTGGCTCTATAACCAGCCGGAAGTCACCGTGGTGCTCTCCGGCATGAATTCCCTGGAAATGGTGGAACAGAACGTCCGCACCGCAGATGAAGCCCGGCCGGGGGATTTTACGCCGGAGGATTTCGATTTCCTGCAGGCCGTGGTCCGCAGCATCCGTGCCGGGGAAAAGGTGGGCTGCACCGGCTGCCGCTACTGTGTTCCCTGCCCGCAGGGCGTGGACATTCCCGGCATCTTCCGATGCTATAACGCCATGCATATTGAGGGAAAGCGGGACGCCCGCTTCCAGTTCGCCCAGACCGTGGGCCTCACCCGCCGGCCGTCCTTTGCCACACAGTGCATCGGCTGCGGAAAGTGCGAAAAGCACTGTCCCCAGGGCATTCCCATCCGGGAAAAACTGAAGGAAGCGGACAAAGCGCTTCGTCCGCTTCCCTGGAAAATCGGGATCAATGCCGCCCGGCTTTTCATGTTCCGGAAGAGCCGCCGGGGATAGACCCTTACAGTTCGATCTCCGCGCTCACCCGTTCATCCAGGCAGGAGCCGCCGGCATATACCAGGTATTTCCCCGGCTCCACCGTTTTCTTTCCTTCGCTCTCCATATAGATTTCCAGGTCGCAGGGGTTCACGGTGAATTCCGCTTTCCTGCTTTCGCCCGGTGCCAGGTCATGCAGCCTTTCAAACCCGATGAGGCGCCGCAGGGGATGCACGGTTCCGGAGGGGGAAAGCCGGCGGATATACAGCTGCGCCACCTCGTCTCCCTTTACAGCCCCGGTATTCTCAACGCTGACGGACACATTCAGTCCGCCGGCGTTTTTTTCAGCCTTCAGGCCGCTGTAGCCAAAGGTGGTATAGGACAGCCCGTACCCGAAGGGATACAGCACCGGCTTGTCAAAATACCGGTAGGTCCGCGGGTGGCTGATCAGGTCATAGTCCTCCAGGGGAGGAAGGTCTTCGTCTCCCCTGTACCAGGTCATGGGAAGCCTTCCCGCAGGGTTTGCCTCGCCGAAAATCGCGTCCGCCAGCCCGTTGCCCAGGTCCTGGGACCCCGTGGCGTTGGTCAGGATGGCCGGCACATGCTCCTGCATCCAGTTGACGGCATAGGGATAGTTGGTGATCAGCACCGCTGCAATGTTCGGATTCGCTTCGTATACGGCCTCCAGCAGCTTCTCCTGCAGCGGAATCATGCTGATGGTGCTCCGGTCAATCTCTTCCTTCGCGTTCATCACCGGATTGCAGCCCAGGGCCACAATCACCTTTTTGGCTTTCTTCGCCAGGGCGACTGCCCGCTCGATGCCGCTGGAAACAATCTCTGCAGTAAGCTCCGTCGCTTCCTTCTCAGAGCCTGCCCAGGCTTCTGCGATGTTGCCGCCTTCCTTGGTATTGCTCTCGGGCCGGATTCGGGCCAGTTTGTCTGTCTTCAGTTTTCCGTCTTCCAGGTACACGTTCCGGTTTCCGAAGCAGTACAGTTTCACCCCGCCCTCTTCATCGTTCCAGTACCGGGTCAGCTCAACGCAGTTGGCATTCCTGGGTTCCGGCGTCCGGACCGCCTCCGCGGTGCCGATGGTGAAATTCTCACGAATCTGGAAGGTAAACGGTACGTCCGAAGCCAGGCTGATCCTTCCGTCGTCCCCCACAGTGGCGTACTTCCGGTAGGCCGGTGCGTACAGGAAATTGCTGCCGCAGCCCCAGTTGAGCTGTTCAAAGACAATCGCGTCCTCTGCCCGGTCCGTCAGCACCAGCTCTGCCGGTTCCGGATATACCGGTCCCCGGAACGTCTGCGGCGGATGGCTGCCGCCGATGTATTTGTCCCCAGCCTTCAGCCGGAAAAGGTTCAGTCCGCTGTCATAGGGAATCTCCCGGTGCGTCTTCTTTTCCAGTCCTGCCTTCAGCGTCACCCTGTACAGGGGCGTCCCGCCGTACCAGTCCATGTACCAGCTGTTTCCCACGTGGCCGATCAGGGCGATATCGTCGTCCCGGCTGAAGGGCAGGAAGCCGTTCTCATTTTTCAGCAGTACATTGGATTCCCGGCTCATCTGCAGGGAAACACGCTTCGCTTCATCGGTTCCCACGTCCGCCATATCCAGCTCCGCGTAAGGATCCTCCGGATCAAAGAAGCCCTGGCGGATCAGCTCTGTCACGGTGCACAGGATGGATTTGTCCATCTCTGCTTCCGTGATGAGTCCCCTTTCATAGGCTTCCTTTGCCGCCTTGCGCACCTCATAGGGATTGTCCAGCATGGCGTCCACGCCTGCCTTCACAGCCTCCGCCAGCGTCTCCGCATGGGTTTCGTAATAGCGGTGGAAGTTCACCGTCTGCAGGAAGTCTCCGCCGTCCGTCATGGCGTACCGGATCCCCCACCGGTCCTTCAGGAGATCCTGGACCTCATGGTTCAGCATAGCCGGCAGGTGGTTGATCTCGTTATAGGAGGTCATCACGCCCTCCGCGTGGCCTTCCTGGGCGCAGTAGCGGAACGGCTCCAGCTCGTAGTCATATTTGACCTTGTCGGAGATGTCAAAGCTGTCGTAGGCACGCCGGTATTCCTGGTTGTTCGCGTAGAAATGCTTCAGCACCGCGCCGGTCCGGATGCGGTTTCCCCGTTTCCCTGGTTTCAGCGCCGTGCCGTCATAATTGTGTTCGTCCTGCATGCCCGCAATATAGGCGGAAGCCATCTTGCCCGTCAGGTACGGATCCTCTCCGTAGCCCTCCTCATTCCGGCCCCACCGGGGATCCCGGCACAGGTCCACCGTGGGGCACAGGCGGCAGTGTCCGCCCTTGCCCACCGCGTTTTCAAAGGCCCGGGATTCCTTTCCGGTCACGTCGCCGGCTTTCCGGATCATTTCCCGGTCAAAGGACGCCGCCATTCCGATAGGCTGGGTAAAGGAGGTGGTCGGAGTCGGCGGATAGGCCTCTCCCTGCCCGGCCCGCGCCTGCACGCCGTGGGCGCCCTCTCCCCCGCAGGTGGAAACGGCAAAGCCCAGCCGGTCATTCCGGATCCGCAGGCTGAAGCAGTCAAACTTTTCCTCAAGGGTCATCCGGGAAACCAGGTATTCCGCCCGTTCCCGGTCCGTCAGCCTTGTGTCATACAGGGGCGTATTCTTATCCATACTCTGTCTCCTGTAACTGATATTGTCTTTGCTGTTGCTGCCCTTATACTACCCTTTCAAGTGAACTCTAAGTCAACAGGAAAATCCCGGCCGGTGTGATGCCGGCCGGGATTGCTGTTTCCGTTCCGTTAAGGCTGCTTGCCGATATAGGCCAGGATGCCGCCGTCCACATACAGGATGTGTCCGTTCACAAAATTGCTGGCATCGGAGGCCAGGAACACTGCGGGGCCCTGCAGGTCCTCCGGCGTTCCCCAGCGGGCCGCCGGGGTCTTGGCAATAATGAAGCTGTCAAAGGGATGCCGGCTCCCGTCCGGCTGTTTTTCCCGCAGGGGCGCGGTCTGGGGCGTGGCAATGTAGCCCGGCCCGATGCCGTTGCACTGGATGTTGTGCTCCCCGTATTCGGAGCAGATATTCCGCGTCAGCATCTTCAGGCCGCCCTTGGCCGCCGCGTAGGCGGATACGGTTTCCCGGCCCAGTTCGCTCATCATGCTGCAGATGTTGATGATCTTCCCGTGTCCTTTTCTGATCATGGAGGGGATCACCGCCTTCGCACAGATAAACGGCGCGTTCAGGTCCACGTCGATCACCTTCCGGAATTCCTCCGCGCTCATTTCAGTCATGGGAATCCGGCGGATGATGCCGGCGTTGTTCACCAGGATGTCGATCACGCCGATTTCTTCCTCAATCTGCTTTACCAGCGCCTGCACCGCCTGCTCGTCGGTCACGTCGCATACATAGCCTTTGGCGTCAATGCCCTTTTCCGCATAGGCTTTCAGGCCCTTGTCCACCAGTTCCCGGTTGATGTCGTTAAACACGATGCGCGCTCCCGCGGCGGCATATGCCTCCGCAATGGCAAAGCCGATGCCGTAGCTGGCGCCCGTGATCCACGCCACTTTTCCCTGCAGGCTGAAGCTGTTCATGTCCATTGTTGTTTCCTCCCTGTCCTTATCTCAGTTCGGTGGTCGGGATATTGTCCATGTCGTCAAAGGCCTGGTTCTCCCCGCCCATGGCCCAGATAAAGGTATAGTTGCTGGTGCCCGCTCCGGCATGGATGGACCAGGAGGGGGAGATCACCGCCTGTTCGTTCTGCATCACGATGTGCCGGGTTTCCTGGCCTTCGCCCATCATGTGGAAGACCACGTTGTCCTTCGGCACTTCAAAGTAGAAATACACTTCCATCCGGCGCTCATGGGTGTGGGCCGGCATGGTGTTCCAGACGCTGCCGCTTTCCAGCACCGTCATGCCCATACTCAGCTGGCAGGTCTTCAGCACAGAGGGATGGATGAACTGGTTGATCACCCGCTTGTTGCTGGTGGCCGCATCGCCGCAGGGCTTCTTTGCCGCGTCCGCAATTTTCAGCAGCCGGTTTTCATAGCTGCAGTGGGCCGGGGCGGAAACAATATAGAACTTCGCCGGGGCGGATGGGTCCGCGCTTTCAAAATACACTTCCTTCGATCCCCGGGTCAGGTACAGGCAGTCCTTGTAGCCCAGCTCGTATACCTGTCCGTCCGCTGTTGCCTTTCCAGCACCGCCCACGTTGAACATGCCGCATTCCCGGCGTTCCAGCAGGTATTCCGTGCCGAAGTTGTGCCAGACATCGATGCCCTTGTCAATGGACACCTTTTCCTTCACCGGCATGATGCCCATGGTCACCATCCGGTCCACATGGCTGTAAACCGCCTTCACCTGGTCCGCCTCAAACAGGGTTTCGATCAGGAATTCCTTCCGGATCTCCTCCGTGGTGTAGCGTTTGAAATCCCGCTGATTGCAGCTGTACCGAATATCCATCTGCCTGTCCTCCCTTATTTCTTTTCGTTGCTTTCGTCCATCTTTTTCCATCTTTCCCTGAACCAGTGGGCCGCCATCTTCGGCCTGCGGTCCCGGGTGAACAGTCCCTTCCGGTTCCCGCCCACGCGCATGGGGCCCTGGCAGGTGGCAAAGTCCGCGAAGTTCCACGGCATCTCGCCGATCACAAATTCCAGTTCATCCAGGCATTCACTCATAGCTTCGTAGAAGGCCACCTGGTATTCCTCCGTGAACTTCTCCGCCACGGCGCCGTGCAGACCGGCCACCGTGTCCGCGCCGTACTCGGAGAGGATCAGCGGCTTATGCTGCGTCTCCCACCAGTCCAGTTCCATTCGGAAAGCGTACTTTGCCGCTTCCAGGTCTCCGGATAGATTATACCACCCGTAATACCGGTTGATCAGCACCACATCCATATTTTTGATCACTTTATCCCGCTCATACCGGTTCTGGCAGCCCACCACCGTCACCGGCCTGTTCTGGGAATCCAGCCTGTGGGCAGCCTCATACAGAGGCTGCCAGTATGCATAGGCCTTGTCCGGCAGGGTATCCGTATCCGGCTCGTTGCCCAGACTCCACATCACCACGCAGGGATGGTTTTTGTCCCGGGCAATCATGTCCGCCAGCACCTGCCGGTGATAGTCCGCCAGGTCCCAGCCGTAATGCTCGTCCGCCCACATGCCCACTGCCGGGGTTTCATCCACAATCACAATGCCTTCCCGGTCGCACAGCTGGTACATTTCCTCCGCGTAGGGGTAGTGGCTGGTCCGGAAACAGTTCGCGTTCAGCCAGTGATAGAGGTTGATGTCCGTCACGTTCAGGCAGGTGTCCGTTCCCCGTCCGTGAAAGGGGCTGTCCTCATGCTTGCAGGGGCCGTGGAAGCGGAAGGGTTTGCCGTTGATCAGGAAGCGGGTTCCCTCAACCTTCACCTCCCGGATGCCGAAGGGCTGCTCATACAGGTCCCCGCCGTAGGTGATCCGGGCCGTATACAGGTAGGGCGTTCCCGGCCGGGGTTCCCACAGCCGGGGCTGCGGTATCCGCAGCGTGCCTTCCCGGCCTTCGCCCTGGGCCGCCGTCTGGCCCTCCGCGTCCAGGATTTCCACCCGGACCTGTCCTTCCGTGCCCTCTGTTTCCACGGCGTAGCGTACCTCGCCGTTCAGGGAGGTCACCAGGGTAATGTCTCGGATAAATTCCCGGGGCGTCGCCACCAGCCGCACCGGCCGCTGGATACCCGTATAGTTGAAGAAGTCAAAGGCGGGGCGGTTGATCCCGCGCTCCTGCTGCAGCCGTTTTCCGGCCTCCACCGCCTCAATGCCCGGGTTGTCGGAGCCGAAGAACGCGGTCTCCCCCTCCGTGCCGATGGGCAGGGTGCTGTGGTTGATCCGGTTGTCCGCCTCCACCGTCAGCTCCGCCGTCTCTCCCGGTTCCATCAGGCCGTCCAGCTCCGCTTCAAAGGGCAGGAAACCTCCCCGGTGGACGGCAATCTCCTTCCCGTTCAGCAGGATCCGGGCGCTGTGTGCCACCGCATCAAAGCGCAGGCACACCCTCATGCCCTTCCAGGCGGCCGGCAGGGTAATCTTCCGGCGGTATTCCGCAATCCCGGCCAGGTTCCTGAACCGGGGATCCGGACTCTGGTCGTTGTAGGAGGCCGGTACCGCGATGGGCTGCCAGTCCCTGTCTCCCCGGAAACGGAAATCCCAGATTCCGCCCAGGTCCGTTGTCATTCGCGCAGCGTTGTTCTGCGGATACAGTGTTGCCATGTTTTTCTCCGTTCCTCCGGTTTCAGCTCCACAGCTCCGGGTCTTTGCCGCAGAGCTTCATCAGCGCCTCCGCCAGGAAATAATCCCCGTAGACGATATTGGTGTGACGTCCGGCGCCGTCATCGTGGTAGCTTGCCGTGCACCGGCTCAGGATACCGCAGTGTTCCCCGCCCCAGTCCGCGCAGTGCTCCAGCATGCCGTCCGCCAGCCGTTCGGCCTGGCTTTTCCATTCCTTCTCCCCGGTCAGCGCCGCCAGCTCCTGCAGGCCGCAGGCCGCGATGGCGCCGGCAATGTTGTCAATCCGTTCCTCCCCTGCCGGCTGGCAGAAGTCGCAGTCCGTCAGGCCGTCCTCCCGGATGTGCGCCGTAAAGTTCGCGGCAATCCGTTTTGCAGCCTCCAGGTACCTGGGATCCCCCATATGCCGGTAAGCCAGGGTAAATCCGTACAGGCCCCATGCCTGGCCGCGGCTCCACTGGCTGCCCAGGGCGCAGCCCTGGCCGGGATGCTCCCGGACCCTTTCCCCGCTTTCCGGGTCAAATTCGATAATATGGCTCACGGATCCGTTTTCCCGCAGGAATTCCCGCAGGGTGGTATCCGCGTGGATCTTCGCTGCGTTCCTGAACCGGGGGTCCCCCGTGTCCCGGCTGGCCCGGTACAGCAGGGCCAGGTTCATCATGCAGTCGATGATGGCATATCCCTTCCGGTCCGGCTCGTTCCATGCCCGGATGAATCCCGCCGGATTCAGCCGGCCCATCAGCAGGGAGGCGGCGTGCAGCATATCCGTTTCCGCCTGTTCATCCCCGGTCAGCTTCGCGTCCGCCCCGCAGGACAGCAGGTACATGAATCCCACGTCGTGGTTCAGCAGCCGGAAGGAGCGGAACTCCTCCGTCAGCAGCTTTTCAGCCCGGCGGGCCTCCTGCCGGAAGAATTCGTCTCCCGTCAGCGTCCACAGCTGCCACATCAGTCCGGGCCAGAAGCCTCCGGTCCACCAGCTGTTTCCGTCATAGGGGCTGGTCACCCATCGGCCTTCTGCGCTCTTGTAGGGAATGATGCCCGCTTCCGCGGCTACTTCCGCGGTTTTCCGGTATTTCCCGGCAATTCTGTTCAGGGCTTCCTCATAGCGTTCCTGCAAGGTTTCTCACCTCCTCCGGAATCTTCTCCGGCAGCCTGTTCCCGGCATCCGTGAATACCGCGCACAGGAGTGTATGTTCACCCGGCTCCATCCGGCTGTGCAGCGTCGGCAGCACGCACCGGGGTTCCATCAGGTTTGTGTTGGGTTCCGTGGATATAACCTCCCCGGCGGTATAGCCTTCCAGGGCGTAGATTGCGCTGGTTCCCCGGTCGCCCGCGGCTGCTGCGCAGGTTTCATCCGCCGTCACCGCCGTGCAGATCCGGTCGCAGGGCCGGGCTCCCGCCCAGTCCTTCGGCACCGAGAAGGCGCCTTCCGCCGCTTCCAGGGCAACTGCTGTGCGGATCACATGCTTCCGGATATGCCACATCCCGACCGGCGCAATCACCGTCTCGATGTTCACCCCGTTCATGGGGCTCCAGGTAAAGGATACCCGGTCCTCCTCCAGCCAGTAGCTTTCGCAGCCGCTGCGCACGTGCCACAGGTCCTTTCCCTCCGCCCGCACCGCCAGCATGCTGTCATACGCGCCCCGGTTCAGGGCAGATTCCTCCTTGGCCACGGAGAAGGCAAACTGGGTTGAATACGCGAATTTCTCGTATTTCTCGTCCTCGTGCATATGCTCCCAGGCATGGTTCCCCGCCGTATAGGCCACCACCTGCCGGTTCTCCGGATCCCGGGTCAGCAGCAGCCGTACCTGCGGGTCCGGGAAGCGTTCCGGCGGCATATATTCCTCCTCTGCCGCCTGCCAGAAGGGATGGTCCTCCGGCAGCGCCAGGATCCAGAATGTCTTCATCGCCCAGTAGGGAGAGCCCTGGGCATTGTATCCTTCCGCGGCGCACAGGTTGGGATAGCCGTATCCCACCGTCAGCGCCCCGCCCCGGTCAAAGATCGGCCGGTTCAGCCAGAACCGCAGGTTGTTCAGCAGCAGGCGCTTGATCTGTCCCGTGCTCAGCTCCCCGCATTTCACATCCGCGAAGGCCGCCGCTGCCCAGAAGGAGCTCTGGCAGAAGCGGTAGGTCAGGCTCCGCCCGTAGGGCAGTCCCCTGCCCTCCCGGTCAAACCAGCAGGCAAACCGCGGCGCGATCAGTCCCGCCCTTTCCCGCATCCGTGCGCAGCGCTCCGGGTCTTCCCTGTCCATCACCGCTGCGTACAGCAGGCTGTAGAAGTGGAAGCCCCACAGGGTGTAGTAATCCCGCTTGGTGGGATAGTCAAAATACCAGCCGTCCGCGGTATAGTGGCTTTCCATCATGTCCAGGTCTTCCCGCATCCGTTCTTCGTCCACCGGCAGCCCGTTTTTCCGGAATCCGATGTTCACCAGGATCCGGAAGAACCGCCAGTTGTTTTTCGGCATGTCATACAGGTTGATCTGGTTCAGCCAGTCATGCAGGTGCTGCCGCTGTGTACTGTCCAGCGGTTTCCAGAAGTATTCCGGGGCAAAGCACAAGCCGCAGCCGATGACGGCCATTTCCACCATCCGCTGGTCATAGTCCCGGATATCTCCCCAGTATTCCTCGTGGGCCGGATCCGTTCCGTGGATCAGTCCCTCCTGCCACAGGGGCCACAGTTCCTCCGCCTCCGGGCATCCGCCCGCCAGCATCGGTACCAGCGCCCACAGGGCGCGGCTCCAGCATTCCATGCCGGCCACGTCTTCGGAATAATGGGCCGATCCGTTTCCCACATAAATCCGGGCTTTTCCCGGCGTCATGCAGGCGGTCAGCGGCCGCAGGAGCTCCGCCGCTGCCCGGACCAGGTCCTGCCGGGTCTCCAGGGGATTCCGCTTTCCGGTCATGCCTGTTTCTCCCCTTCCGCGGCTGTGAATTCAAAGGTCGCCCGGAAGCGTTCCGCTGCCCCGCTCTGCAGTTTGACCCGCCACAGGCTTCCCGGCCAGCTGCCGGCCATCCGGGAATCTGTCACCGGTTTTTCCTCCATGCTGAAGGCCAGCCCTTCCGGGCAGCGGATCAGCAGCTTCCCGGCCCGGACCTTTCCGTTCTTCCACTCGGGCTTCTGCCGCAGCAGGAAAACCCAGGTCACCTGCTGCACGCTTTTCAGCGTGCCTTCGTCCGTCAGTTTCAGCCCGTCCGCGCTCAGTCTGTAGCTCCGTTTCAGTTCCCGGATTCCGGCCGCCTCGTCATAGGTGCCCTCCAGGTTCATTTCCATTCCGTCCGGCGTCATTTTCACGTTCCGCGCCGCGTGTTCGGCGCCTTCCCGCTGCTCATATTCACCGATGATCGGCAGGTTGTGCCATTCCGCCCGCACGTTCCACAGGGTATACCGCTCCGCCGAGAAGGTTTTGGCCGTATAGACCATGTTCCCGGCATCCACCACCGCCGGTTCCCCGTCCCGGAACAGGATAAAGGAGCCGGTATCGTTATGGTTGTGGTTTTCCCCGTTGTGCCCGCCCTTGCAGGCCAGCGTCCATCCGCCCCGCCGCACAAGGCGCACCTGCAGGTCCGGCAGGTACATGTCCGCCGGTCTCTCCGCAGTTTCATCCGCCTTCCCTGCCGGCGCGTGGAAAATCAGGTCCAGCGCCCGGGTCAGGTGCGGCACGTCCTTCAGCTGGTCCGCAATGGTCCCGCGCATCCTTGTCCCCAGGGCCGTCAGTGCCGGATCCTTCAGCAGCTGTCCGGCGGTTTCCAGCCGTTCCCCGCTGATGAAGGGCCGCGCGTCGCAGTCCGCGAAGTTGGCAAACCAGCCGTTTCCCATCTCCATCTTCAGCGGGAAATCCAGGATATTCCGGACCTTCTTGTCCTGCCAGAAGGTCATTTTGCCCCCTGTTACCCGGTCCAGCAGCCGCAGGCAGTCCAGCAGCGCTCCGCCGGCCATGTTCCAGTACCCTGCGCCCTCGTCGCAGCCGCCGTCCGCCGGCAGCGTCGCAATATACCGGTCCAGCATTCCGCAGGCGCGCACCAGCAGCTCTGCCAGTTTTCCCGCGGGCATCGGGTCCAGGATGGCGCAGACCATGATATTGGAAAGAATCCAGGGGGTCCAGTTGTTCAGGTCCTTCCGCCGGATTCCCATCCACCAGAAATCGTCCGTGCTCATGAACGGGCGCAGGATCCGCCGGCGGATCTCTTCGGTGATCCGTTTCCGGATCACAGGGGAAATCCTGTCCAGCCGTTTTCCCAGCAGTGAGGCTGTCAGGGACAGGATCATCCCCGTCTGGGCGCTGAACAGGTCAATATACGGTTTATGGATATCCGGCAGCGGATATTCCGCGGCGGCCGGAGCCCCCGGAATGGGGTTCACGTTATGGGCGCTGATCACCCAGCTGCTTTCTTCGCACAGGTACCAGATCCCGTCCACCACGTCATCCGTTTCCGCGTTCGGAAACATGCAGCAGGTCAGCGCCGCCGCGCAGAGCTTCCGCCGGCGGGTGAAATAGGACCTCTCGTCCGCCTGCCGGTCCCCCGTCCGCACAAAGGCCAGGAATCCGCTGGCGCTGCGGAGGGGATACTGAATCCTCGCGTATTCCTCCGCCAGGTTCAGGATCTCACGCCGGTACTCCTCCGGCACCGTCTCCCAGGCAGGCCGGTCCGACGCCGGTGGATACAGTGTCCGCGTGCCGCCTTTCAGCAGTTCCTGCATCGGATGCGTTTCCAAGAATTCGGTCAGCATATCTTTCTCAGCCTTTCAGTCCGGATGTGGCAATCCCTTCAATGAAATACCGCTGCAGGCACAGGAACACCACGGAAACCGGCAGCAGCGAGCACAGGGACGCCGCCATGATCAGATGGTAATCGCTGGAGTTCTCCTGGATAAAGCGCCGCAGGCCCACCTGCACCGTCTTGTTCACGTCCCGGGTCAGGTAGATCATCGGGCCCATGTAGTCGTTCCAGGTATTCACGAACGTGAAGATCACCAGTGTCGCAATGGCCGCCTTGGAAAGGGGCAGCATAATCCGCGCCCAGATGCCGTATTCACTCAGTCCGTCCAGCCGCGCCGCCTCGCACAGTTCCGTGGGAATCGAGCGGTAGAACTGGCGCATCAGGAACACGCCGAAGGCCGAGAACGCCTGCAGCACCACCATGGCCCACAGGGTGTCATACAGTCCCATGGACCGCATCATGATGAACTGGGGCAGCATGTAGGCCTGCCACGGCACCGCGATGGTGCCGATGTAGCACAGGAACAGCGCGTCCCTCCCGCGGAAGTTCAGCTTCGCGAAGGCGTAGGCCGCGAAGGAGGAGGTCAGCGTCTGCAGCAGCGTCACCACAATGGCAATGAACGCCGTGTTTTTGAAATAGGTCAGCAGCGGCACCTTTTCCCAGATCCGGGAATAGTTCTCCCAGTGGAAGGTTTCCGGAATCCACCGCATGGGGAAGGCAAACACTTCCCGGTCCAGCTTCAGCGAGGAGGAGATCATCCACACGAAGGGGATCAGGGTGAAAGCCGCCAGCAGAATCAGCAGAATCCAGATGATACATCTCAGGAGCTTGCGCAGGGTCGGGTTGTCCTTGCGGATTTCCCTGCTGTGTACAGCCGTTTCCATCTTTTCTCCTCCTTTCTCAGTCATTCGAGAACTTCTTCTCGGAGCCGAACTGGATGATCGTCACCAGCAGCACAATCACCAGCAGCACCATGGAGATGGCGCTGGCCTGGCCGTACCGCACCTTCACAAAAGCCTCGTCGTAGATATAGGTCACCAGCATCTTGGTAGCCCGGCCGGGACCGCCGTCCGTCATGATTGCCACCACGTCATAGATCTTGAAGCAGGAAATCACCATCATCACGGAAACAAAGAAGGTGGTGGGCTTCAGCTGCGGCAGCGTCACATGCCAGAACTGCTGGCGCTTGTTGGCCCCGTCCACCGTGGCAGCTTCCATAAGCTCCCGGGGAATCCCCTGCAGGGCAGCCAGGTAGAGGACCATGTAGTAGCCCATGTTCCGCCAGACACTCACCAGGATAATGGCCCAGATGGCCATGGTGCTGTCCGCCGTCCATCCCTTGTTGAAGTTGATCCCCAGCGCCATGATAATCTGGTTGATCGGCCCGTCCTTCATCAGCATGAAGGACCAGCACACGCATATGGCCACCATGGAGGAAACATAGGGAAAGAAGAACACGGTCCGGAAGAATACCGCGCCCTTGATCTTGTTCAGCAGCAGCGCCAGCGCCATTGCGCAGATGATCGTCAGCGGCACCGTGATCACCGTGTAGTACACGGTGTTTTTCAGCGTGATGCCCAGGTCCGCCCGGTTGAAGAAATACCCGATGCCTTTCTCCGCCACCTTCTTTGTGGCAAAGATCGTCGCGTAGTTGTCCAGCCCGACGAACTTCAGCTTGGAAATGTCCCCGCCGTTCCACTCGAACAGCGACAGGGCAATCGCGCAGATCACCGGCACCAGCGTAAAGACCGCAAACCCGATAAAGTTGGGCGCCAGGAAAGAATAGGCCACCAGGGTGTTCTTTCTCTCCAGTTTTCCCATTTTATACCGGGCTTTTCTCACTTCCGACTGGCTCATGTGTCATCTTTTCCTTTCCCATGCTCTGAAAAAGGCAGGGAAGGCAAGCAGCCTTCCCTGCCTGGGTAATATATACGCTCAGTCCTTATTCGAACAGTTCAGCCACGCGCTCGTTCATCTCTTCGATGCCCTCTTCGGGGGTGATTTCACGGGCCATGATGGCGCTGTGCTCTTCGTTCACGATGGTCTTGATGTCAGCGACCTTCTCAGCCACCGGCCACTCCATGGCCACGGCGGCGGGCAGCAGCGCACCCTTGCTGGTTTCATCAGCCGGGAAGCCTGCCACAGCGGACATGCTGGCAGCCACTTCTTCGGAAACCCATGCGGGACGGGCGCCCACGGAAGCGGTAGCCTTGGCGCCTTCAACGCCGCCCAGCCAGGAAATGTACTCCCAGGCAAGGTCCTTCTTCTCGGACTTGGCGTTGATCATCGCGCCGGTCAGGTTGCCGAAGGAAGAACCGGCAGCCACGCCCTCGGCGTGCGGCACAGCGGTGATGCCCCAGTTGAAGCTGCACTCGCCGTCATTGATCTTCTGGATCAGCGTGGAAACATACCAGTAGCCCATGGGCATCATGGCGATGTTGCCGTTGGCGAAAGCGCCGGAGTAGTGCAGGCCGGAAGCCTTCAGGTCGGCGAAGCTCATGCAGGCGCCGTAATCTTCCAGATCCTGGTACAGCTTGTAGAAGTAAAGCAGGTCATCATAGTTGCCGTCGGCCAGGGTGTTCACACCGTCGCACACAGCCCAGTTGGCCACGGCGGACAGCCAGGTGTGGTAATGGGTGCCGTAGATGCCCTTTTCCTTGTCGGTCAGCTTCTTGGCCAGTTCAGCGTACTGGTCCCAGGTCATGTCGTTGGTGGGCAGATCCACGCCGGCAGCCTCGAACAGGTCCTTGTTGTAGAACAGCACCCAGAAGTCGCTGCGGAACGGAATGGCGTACTGCACGCCGTCCACGGCGTAGTTCTTTTCGGTTCCGACGAATCCGGACATGTCATAGCCGGTGGTGTCCAGCGGGGCCGCGAAGCCCTGGGCCTGCCAGTTGATCAGGTTGTCGATTTCCTTGATCATGAACACGTCGCTGGTGTCTCCGCCTTCCAGCATGGTGGTGGTCTTCACAGCGTAGTCCTGGGAAGCCACGTCCACATACTCGATGGTGATCCCGGGATGGGAAGCTTCAAAGGCTTCCTTCTGGGCAATCAGATAGGGGGTGGTGGTGGCATCCCATGTCACCACGGTCAGCACCTGGTCATCGGCCAGGGCGGGCACGGCCAGCAGCGAAACCATCAGCATCGCGGCAAGCAGCACAGACAGCATTTTCTTCATGGAAGGTTCCTCCTCAATCATTGTTCAGGGAATGTTACCGGTAACACAACCCGGAGTATACGGGATTCCGTTCTCCACGCTGTTTTCCCATATCTTTCCCTCTGTTTGTCTAAATATTATGGTTTTTCACCCTTTTTGTCAAGTATGTTTTGGAAAAAATGCATGCATTTTTGAATACAAAATGTATGTTATCGGTAACATTTTTCTTGCATTTCACTTTCCACCGTGATATCATGCAGGTAACAGTAAGGACAGGGGGCAGGCTTATGAACAAAAAAGCCACCATTTATGATATTGCCCGGGAAGCCGGGGTCTCCACCGCCACGGTCACCCGCGTTGTCCGGCGGGATCCTCATGTCCGGGAAGCCACCCGGTTGAAAGTCCAGCAGATTATTGACGCCCATGACTATACGCCCAGCGTTTCCGCCCAGAACCTGGAGGGCGGCCGCAGCCGCACCCTGGCCGTGGTGCTTCCCGTGGTTTCCAATCTGTATTTCAACCGCATCTTTGACGCGGCCTACTGGGAGGCGGAAAAGAACGGCTGCAGCATCCGCCTGTTCCAGACCATGGAAAACCAGGCCATCTCCCCTGAAATTGTCAATGAGCTGATCCGCTGCCGTATGGACGGCGTGCTTTTCGCCGGCAGTATCTGGTCTGCCGACCGGGACGACCTGAATGTCGCCCTGGAAAGGCTTGGAAAGTATATGCCCGTGGCCACCATCTGCCCGGATGACGTTTCCCTGGAATGCATCTGCATCCAGAGCGACCTGGTCAACTGCTCCCGCCTTCCCATCCGGCATCTGCACACCCTGGGTCACCGGCGCATCGCCTTCCTGGGCGGCTCCATGCACAGCCGGGATACCTCCCGCCGGGGCGTCGGCTTCCTGGAGCAGCTCCGGCTCATGGACCTGCCGGACGATCCCGCCTACCACGTGGATGCCGGCTATGATATGGAAAGCGGTGAGCGGGCTGTCCTCCGGATGCTCTCCGGCCTGGACCGCGGCCGCTGGCCCACCGCCATCGTGACCTTCAACGACCTGGTGGCCCTGGGCGTCATGAAGCAGCTGAAAAAAATGGGTCTCACCCTGCCGGATGACATGGCCATCATCGGCTGTGACAACCAGTTCTTCTGTGCCTACACGGATCCTTCCCTGACCTCCGTGGATCTCCACCCGGAGGAAATGGCCCGCAGTGCCGTCCGGGAACTGCTGCTGGCCCGGGAATCCTCCTCCCGTTCCTTTGCCATGGTCCGGGAGGCCACCCTGGTCGTCCGTGAAAGCTGCGGAGCACAGCTGGGATTCCGAAAACTGTAATACCGGAGGATAAACATATGATTTCCATTCTTGTCCGCGCTGCCGACGGTACCGTCCTCGCGTCCGCCGGGCATCCTGAGGAGATTTCCCTTTCCGTAGACCGGGTCTGGCAGCCCGGGGATACGGTTCGCATCACCGGCGCCCGGCACCTCCGGGTGCAGATGGACCAGGCGCTGCCCGCCGGGGAGGTTTATCTCCCGGAGGACGTCATGACCTGGACCGTTCCCGCCGGGGAGCACCGCCTGGCCTACGCGCCGGGCCTGTTCGGGGCGCCCCGGCATATCATTTCCGCCGCCGCGGTGCCGGATGAGGTGCTCCGCGCTTCCCGGAACCTGTCCTGCAATCCTGCCGACCTGCGCGGGGATACGGATTTCTTCCCCCACTGCACTGCCAACGTGGAAACCCGCAATGAAGCCTGCTTCTGCGCCCGCAACGTCATCGACGGACTCCGCCTGAACACCTTCCACGGGGAATGGCCATTCCAGAGCTGGGGGATTGGCGCCCGGGAGGACGCCTGGTGCCTGCTGGACCTGGGCCGCCTGGTGGCGGCGGAGAAAATGGCCCTGACCCTCCGGGCGGATTTCCCCCATGATGCTTACTGGACTGCCGGTCACGTGGTTCTGTCAGACGGAACCGAACTGGCCTTTGACCTGGAAAAAACCGGCGACCGCCAGTGGATTGACCTGGGAAACCGCACCGTCCGCTGGCTCCGCCTGGAGCGCCTCATCAAAAGTAACGATCCCTCCGCCTTCCCCGCCCTCCGCCAGTGGGAAGTCTGGGGTCACGATCTATAATCACAACCTCTCAAATACCGAAAACAGCTTACGGCTCCCCGTAAGCTGTTTTTCCCTTAATTCTTCATTTTTCATTTTTCATTAAAAGCGGCTTACGGTTTCCCGTAAGCTGCAACACTGTTTCATTCTTCATTCTTCATTTTTCATTCTTCATTACAAATAATGCATAATGCATTACGCATTATGCATTATTTGCTTACTCCCATTTCTCCTCCGGCAGGTCATCCAGCGAAATGGTGGAGTGGTCAAACCGTTTCCATCCGGTCCACAGCACCCGGGTTTCCCCGTGATACGGGATCTCGCACTTGACCCACCAGATGCCGTTCCGCTTGTCCCAGGCCTTGGCCAGCACCTTGATCCACTGGTCCTTCACGCTGTAGGTGCCGCCTTCCTTGTACTGCGTGCCGGGGCCCTTCCGGGTGGACAGCTTGGCAATGGTCAGGCCGTAAATGTCTTTGGATTTCTGCTTCGGTGTCGCGGTGGGCGGTGCGGCGGTAACGCTGTTGTATCCGCTCATGATGGCGATGGCGTCCTCCCAGGTCAGCGAGAAACCGTAGTGGCTGAAATCGTCCATGGTATAGGTGGACAGCGTCATGGTCCTGCCGTTCCGCATGTCCTGGAGGGCCTTCACATAATCCCCGGTGCTGATCAGGCTGCCGTTTTTGTAGTACCGGTCGTTGGCCTCGTTTGAATTGTCGTATTCCGCCCACAGGTAATTCTGCAGCACATACTGGCCGAAGGCGTTCCGCATCAGCTGCAGCACCCAGGGCCACTCATACTCGTCATATTCCAGCACCAGCGTTCCGCCGCCCGCCGAGGACAGGTACACGTCAAAGTTCATCCCCGCGTCGTCATATCCGATGCGGGTAATGCCCGGCACATACAGAATGCATTTGGTGCTTGTCGCGCCGGCGGAATAGATATACAGGTCTCCCCGCTCCTCCGTCGCCGTTTCCATGAAGATCAGTTCCGGAACCCCGTCCCCGGTGATATCCGTCAGGGAAACCGGCTTGCAGGGCACCTGCACCGTGGTATCACCCACATAATAGTCAATCGGCCGGCTCTGGTATCCGTGGATTCCCGCGGAATGGTTGGCCAGGATCTGCACATAGGTCTGCTGCCATGTGCCGGTATATGTCTGCTGGTCCCGGATCACTCCGCCGGTTGCCACATAGCCGTCCGGTTCCGTAGCCAGGGCCGTGGCTCCGCCCAGCATGATCACCGCCAGTAATATCGAAATTATCCGCTTCATGCGCGTCACCTCCCGGGTGTCGGTTGTCTGTCGTCTGATGCTTCTGTCTTTCTTTGTTTTATATTATAAAGCATCCCTGCCCTTTCTGGCAAATCCGGCCTTTTCCCACCCGGAGTCTCTTCAGGCCCCGGGCATTTTCAGTTCCCATAATTATGAATTATGAATTAAAACAAAAGCCCGAGGTCTGTCTTCAAACCTCGGGTATTTCAGTATCCATAATGATGAATTATGAATTCTGAATTATGAATTTTGGATTATACTTTCTTCTCTTCAAAGGCAAAGTACCGTTTGGCGTTGTTGTAGCTGATATCCGCCACAATTTCCTTCAGGGTGTCATAGTCTTCCGGATAGAAGCCTTCCTCCACCCATTCGCCGAAGACCCGGCACAGGATGCGGCGGAAATATTCATGCCGGGGATAGCTCAGGAAGCTCCGGCTGTCCGTCAGCATACCCACAAAGCCCGCCAGGTAGCCCAGTGCTCCCAGGCTCTTTATCTGCTCGGTCATTCCGTCAAAGTGATCGTTGAACCACCAGGCGGAACCGTGCTGGATCTTGCCCACGGCTTCGTCATTCTGGAAGCAGCCCAGGATGGTGTCGATGGCTGCGTTATCATTGGTGTTCAGGCTGTACAGGATTGTCTTCGGCAGCTTGCCCGCATCCTCCAGCGCACCCAGGAACGCCGCGGTTTCCGTGCTGGGAGCGGTGTTGTCCACGCAGTCGAAGCCCGTATCCGGACCCATGGCCCGGAAAGTCACGGGATTGTTGTCCCGACGGCAGCCGTAATGCAGCTGCATCACCCAGTTCCGCTCCCGGTATTCCGCCGCCATGGCCGTCATGAAGGCATACTTGAATTTTGCTTCCGCATTTGCGTCCGGAATCTTTCCTTCCGTCCGTTCCCGGAAGATCCGCTCAACCTCTGCTTCATCCGCCGGTGCGTACATCACGTAGTTCAGTCCGTGGTCGCTCAGTTTGCATCCGTGGGCGGCGAAAAAGTCCAGCCGCCTGTGCAGGGCTTCCTTCAGGTCCGCAAAGGAGGCAATCTTCATTCCCGCTGCCTTTTCCAGCAGCGCAATGTAATCCGGCCAGGTAGCCTTCTCCAGGTTCATGGCCTTGTCCGGGCGCCAGGCCGGCAGCACCGTCACCGGGAAGGTTTTGTCCGCCGCCAGCTTTTCATGCCATTCCAGGGTGTCCGCCGGGTCGTCCGTGGTGCAGATCGTGTCCACGTTGCTCATCATGATCAGGCCCCGGGCGGAATAGCCTTCGCTCTGCAGCTTCGCGTTGGCCAGGTCCCACACTTCCCCGGCGGTGTCCTTGTTCAGGATTCCTTCATAGCCGAAGAAACGGCGCAGTTCCAGGTGGCTCCAGTGGTGCAGGGGATTACCTACGGCCTTTCCCAGCACTTCCGCAAACTTGTCAAACTTCTCCCGGTCGGAGGCGTCGCCGGTCACGTATTTCTCCGGCACCCCCGCGGAGCGCATCAGGCGCCACTTGTAGTGGTCCCCGCCCAGCCAGACCTGGGTGATGTTCTCATACCGGATATCCTCCCAGATTTCCCGGGGGCTCAGGTGGCAGTGGTAGTCAATAATCGGCATTTTCTCCGCTGCTTCATGGTACAGCTTCTTCGCCGCTTCCGTGTTCAGCAGAAAATCCTTGTCCAGAAACTGTTTCATCCTCGTTCTCCTTCACATGATGTCTGTATATTCCGCACTCAGTAACAATTGTGAATTATGAATTATGAATTGTGAATTACCTCTTCACTCTCGCGCTGCCGTTCTTCATGAGGGATTCCACTTCTTCCCTGCTGGCCATGCTGGTATCGCCGGGGGTGGTCATGGCCAGTGCGCCGTGGGCCGCTCCGTAATTGACAGCCAGCTCGGGATCGCCGGTGGTCATCAGGCCGTATACCAAGCCGGAGGCGAAGGAATCGCCGCCGCCCACACGGTCCAGGATCTCCAGGTTGTCATACGCCTTGGACATGTACACCTGTCCGTCCGCCCAGCAGATCGCCTTCCAGTCGTTCACTGTGGCGGTTTTCACGGTCCGCAGTGTGGTGGCGATGGCTTTGAAGTTGGGATACTGTTTCGCCGCTTCCGCAATCATCTTGTAGTATCCGTCCAGGTTCAGCGCCTTCAGGTTCTCATCGTTTCCTTCAATCTGGAAACCCAGGCAGGCGGTGAAGTCTTCCTCGTTGCCGATCATCACGTCCACGTACTTCGCCACTTCCTTGTTGACCTCCCGGGCCTTTTCCAGTCCGCCGATGGCGGACCACATGGAAGGCCTGTAGTTCAGGTCATAGGAGACCAGTGTGCCGTATTTCTTCGCGGCCTTGCAGGCGGCGATGACGGTTTCGCAGCTCTGTTCGGACAGTGCCGCGTAGATGCCGCCCGTATGCAGCCACCGTACACCCTGCTTGCCGAAAATATAGTCAAAATCAAAATCCTCGGGAGTCGCCTTGGAAATTGCCGTGTTGGCACGGTCGGAGCAGCCCACGGCGCCCCGGATGCCGAAACCCCGCTCCGTGAAGTTCAGGCCGTTCCGGCACACCCGGCCGATGCCGTCCGTCTTCTTCCAGCAGATCAGGCTCGTGTCCACGCCGCCCTGCTCGATCAGGTCTTTCATCAGTTTGCCGACTTCGTTGTCCGCAAAGGCGGTCAGCACGCCGGTCCGCAGGCCGAAGCACTTGTGCAGGCCGCGGACCACATTGTATTCGCCGCCGCCTTCCCACACTTTAAATTCCCGTGCAGTGCGGATCCGGCCCTCGCCGGGATCCAGCCGCAGCATGATTTCACCCAGGGATACCGCGTCATAGCGGCACTCTTCGGCGGATTTCACATGAAGGTTCATTCTTCCTTACCCCCTGATTTCTTTCACAATACCGGCCGCTTCCCGCACCAGCCGTTCAATTTCATCAAACTGTCCTTCTTTCACCAGCTTGCCGCTGACCATCCAGCTGCCGCCGCAGGCCACGATCCGGTTGTAGGCCAGGTAATCCCGCACGTTGTTCGCGTTGATGCCCCCGGTGGGCATGAAGTTCAGTCCCACATACGGAGCCGCCAGCGCCTTGATCATCTTCAGGCCGCCTGCCGGTTCCGCCGGGAAGAATTTCAGCACGTCCAGGTCAAACTGCAGCGCCGCCTCAATCTCCGTGGGGGTGCATACACCAGGGGTCATGGGAACACCCTTCTTCAGCACATGCTCCGTCACCTTCGGATTGAATCCGGGGCTGACGATGAACGTGGCGCCTGCATCAATTGCCCGGTCCGCCTGCTCCGTGGTCAGCACCGTGCCCGCGCCGATGATCATATCCGGGAAGGCCTTGGCCATCCGCCGGATGGATTTCTCCGCCGCTGCAGTCCGGAACGTTACTTCCGCGCAGGGCAGTCCGCCGGCCATCAGCCTCTCCGCCAGGGGCAGCGCATCCTCCGCGCTGTCCAGCACCACCACCGGCACTATGCCGATCTGCTGCAGTTTCTTCATCATTTCAGTCATTTTTCCGTTCCCCTCCCGTTCCTGATCAAAATATCATTCTTCATTGCTGTAAGTTGTTAATCAACAGATTAACAACTTACAGCGTAATCCCCTTCTTAAAGATTGCCAGGTCGTGGAATCCGTTTTCCTCTCCCCGGGTCTTTTCCCCGGAAGCGATCCTCATCACCTTTTCCAGCAGTTCCTGTCCCAGCTCCTCCAGGGTCCTGTCCGCCAGCAGCCGTCCCGCGTCAAAGTCAATCCAGTTCCGTTTCTTCTCTGCCAGCGGTGTGTTGGAGGAAATCTTCACCGTAGGTACCGGGCAGCCGAAGGGCGTTCCCCGGCCCGTGGAAAAGAGCACCAGCTGTGCGCCGGAAATGGCCAGCGCTGTGGAAGCCACCAGGTCGTTTCCGGGAGCGGAAAGCAGGTTCAGGCCCGCGGCCTCCGCCCGTTCTCCGTATGCCAGCACGCCCTTCACCGCGGAGCTGCCGCTTTTCTGGGTGCACCCCAGGGCTTTGTCCTCCAGGGTGGTGATGCCGCCGGCCTTGTTGCCGGGGGAAGGATTCTCATACACCGGCATGTTGCTGCTTTCAAAGTACGCCTTGAAATCGTTGATCAGCCGTACCGTCTTCCGGAACAGCTCCTCGTTTTCGCACCGGCCCATCAGGATGGTTTCAGCGCCGAACATTTCCGGCACCTCCGTCAGGATCGTGGTGCCGCCCATGGCGGTCAGCCGGTCGCTGAACACGCCGATGGTCGGGTTGGCTGTGATTCCGCTCAGCCCGTCCGATCCGCCGCACTTGAGGCCCACAGTCAGCTGGTCTGCGGGGCAGGGTTTCCGCCCGTCCCGGCGCATCCGTTCCGCCAGTTCCTCCAGCAGCTTCATGCCCGCTTCGTGTTCATCTTCGCACTCCTGGCACACCAGGAACCGGACCCGGCTTTCGTCATAGTCACCCATGTAGGGTTTGATCTGGGCAATCCCGCTGTTTTCGCAGCCCAGGCCCAGCAGCAGTACGCCGCCCGCGTTGGGATGCGTTGCCAGCGCGGCCAGCGCCTTTCGGGTGTTGTCCTGGTCATCGCCCAGCTGGCTGCAGCCGTAGGGATGGGGAAACGCGTACACGCCTTCCACCGCGCCGCCGGCCAGTCTCTGCGCGTCCCGGGCCAGGGCCTTCGCCACGTCGTTCACGCAGCCCACCGTAGGCAGGATCCACAGTTCATTCCGGATGCCGGGCTTGCCCTTTTCCCGGGGATACCCCAGGAAAGTGACCGCCGGCATTTTCTCCTGCGCAGGCCGGGCAGGGTGCCATTCATATTCCTGTTCCCCGGCCAGCAGGGTGCGCAGGTTGTGGGTATGCACATGACTGCCCGCGGCAATATCTTCCGTTGCCTCTCCGATGGGATAGCCGTACTTGATGACCGCTTCTCCCTTCCGGATCTCCCGCAGCGCCGCCTTGTGGCCCATAGGCAGGTCTTCCTTCAGGGTGATCTCCCCGGCGCCCCAGGATACTGTTTCCCCGGCTTTCAGCGGTTTCAGCGCCACCGCCACCATATCCGCCGGATGAATCCGAACCATCTCGTTCATATCAGCCCTCCGGGCAAAGTCATTCAGGTTTGTTCATTTTTTATGCCTGCAGGCAGTTTTTGAATGCCTGCAGTGCGCCTTCGCTGCGGATGACCTTCAGGATTTTCACCGCTTCAGCCTCGAAACCGGGCACCTCCGTCAGGTCCTGTCCCCACATCTCCGTATTGGTCATCACCGCGTGGATCAGTTCCTCCGGCGTATCGTTCCGGTGGCTGTAGTAGAACTCCAGTACATACCGGTCGTCGTTGACGGTATATTCATTGCCCTTCGGCCGGCGGCAGATCAGTCCCTGCTCCGTCAGCGCCTGCACATCGCAGGAATAGAACGCGGCATACGCTGCGAAGCTGGTGGTCAGGCACGGCGGCAGCGTTCCCTTTTCCTTCACATAGTCCAGGAAGGTGGGCATGTTCCGCGCCCGCCATTTGCTGGTGGAGTTCAGGCTGATGCTCATCAGCTCATGGTTCACAAAGGGATTGTTGAACCGGTCCTGCACCGCCCGGGCGAACTCTTCCAGGTTCTTCCGGTCCAGGGGCAGGGTGGGAATCACTTCCTCATACAGCATCCGGTTCATATAGCCCCGCACGGTATCGTCGTGCATGCAGTCCCGCACGATGTCGAATCCCGCCAGGTAGGCGCCGGGCACAAAGCCCGTGTGGGCGCCGTTCAGGATGCGGACCTTCCGTTTCTTGTAGGGTGTGACGTCCGGCACCACGATCACCGGAACCCCTGCCTTTTTGAAGGGCAGGCGGTCTTCCAGCTCCTGCGGTCCCTCGATCACCCAGATACCGAACACCTCGCCCACGTCCGTCAGGGGATCCTCATAGCCGTTGGCAGCAGCCAGCGCCTCAAC
This sequence comes from Christensenellales bacterium, assembly GCA_045111455.1. Taxonomy (GTDB): domain Bacteria; phylum Bacillota; class Clostridia; order Christensenellales; family Aristaeellaceae; genus Aristaeella. Next base: position 71,556 of record JBGUGL010000065.1, read on the forward strand.
CTCTTTCGGATCCCGGATCCGTCCGGGAACAATCCGGTCCACCAGCGTGGAGCAGAAGATACTCTCTTCGTTCACCCACCGGCGGAAATCCGCCCCCAGCTTCCAGTCGTCAATGTACCGGTTCACGCAGCGGAGCAGTTCTTTGCCGTTGTTGTCAATCAGCTCGCAGCTGAGCATCACGATGCCCTTCCGTCCCGCGGTGAACCGCTCATAAAGCACCCGGGTCAGCTTCGCCGGGAAGGAAACCGGAGGCTCCTGGTCAAAGGCGCTTTCCGTTTCGTATACAATGCCGGCTTCCGTGGTGTTGGACACGATGATCTCCAGGTCCTCGCTCCGGGCCAGCTCCAGCACCTTGTCCCATTCCCCGTAGGGATTGATGCACCGGCTCACTGCGGAAATCACCCGCTTCCGGTCCACCTTTTCCCCCTGCTCGCTGCCCCGCAGGTACAAGGTGTACAGGCCTTCCTGTTTGTTGATCAGTTCCGTCAGGCCCTGGGCAATGGGCTGCACCAGTGCAGCCTTGCCGTTGAACCCGGCTTTCTCATTGGCAATATCAATGAAGTTGTCCACAAAAGCGCGCAGGAAATTGCCCTCGCCGAACTGCATGACCTTTTCCGGCGCCTTCTCCAGGATAAATCCGTCGTATCCGGATTCTTTCAGTACCTGGTAATTCAACTGTGCCATATCAATGCCCTCCCTTACGGTCCGGAAGCGTTTCTCAGCTGTTCAGGTATTTCTGCAGCGTTGCGCGCACAGCGCCCGGGCCCTGGATCTCCTCCAGGAAATACCCGGTGATCCTTTCGCCCAGGGCACAGGCCGTCAGGTCGCTGCCGAAGATCATGGGATTGGCCAGGATCGGCTTCAGCTTGTCCCCGCAAGTCTCCGGCTTTCCGAGCTCGATGCCCGCCAGCATGGCGCGCAGCTCCTCCAGCAGCGGATCCCCGGACAGGGGCATGGCGTTCCCCGCATCATCCAGGCCCAGCAGGTACCGGAACCATCCCGCAATCGCCAGCGGCAGGGCCACCAGTTCATCCATGGAACGGTTGTCCGCCAGGTAGCTCTTGATGGTTTCGCCGAAGCGGATGCCCACCTTCTGGGAGGTATCCGTGGCGATGCGCTGCGGAGCGTCCGGCATAAAGGGATTGGGAAGCCGTTCCTCCACCACTTCGTCAATAAAGGCTTTCGGGCTGAGGATTCCCGGATCCGTCACCACCGGCAGGCCTTCCCGGTAACCCAGCCGCCGGACCAGCTTCACCAGGTCCTCATCCTTCATCTCGTCCCGGATCAGGGTGTAGCCCAGCAGGCACCCGTACACCGCCAGGGCGGTATGCAGCGGGTTCAGGCAGGTGGTCACCTTCATCCGTTCCGTCTTGTTCACGGTTTCCCGGTCGGTGAAATAAACCCCGGCCTTCTCCAGCGGCGGACGGCCGTTGGGGAACTTGTCCTCCACCACCAGGTACTGGGCTTTCTCCGCGTTCACGAAGGGCGCCACAAAAGTACCCCGGGGTGTTTCCAGGGGAGCCACGGCCTCGATGCCTGCCTCCTCCAGCATCCGCTGGACTTCGGGAGCAGGCCGGGGCGTGATCTTGTCAATCATGCTCCAGGGGAAGGAAACCTGGCTCTCGTCAGACAGCCACCGCACAAAATCTTTCGGCACAAACCCGGCAACCTGCCAGGCCCGTGCCACCTCCAGGATGCTGTTCTGGAGCTTTTCACCGTTGTGGCTGCAGTTGTCCATGCTCACCACTGCCAGCGGGGCTTTTCCGTTCATGTAACGGTGGTACAGCAGCGCCGTCACGATGGTCATGGCATGCCGCGCCTTTTCCGGGCCGTTTTTCAGGTCCTCCTCCACCACCTTCTGGTAGTTGCCGTCAATCTGCCGCAGGGCATATCCCTTTTCGGTAATCGTGAAGCTGATCATCTGCAGGGACGGGGCGGCAAAGGCCCGCAGCAGCCGGGCATAATCCGCCTGCTCCGCCGGCTGTGCCACCACCGCCTCCGAAACGGAGGCCACAATCTCCTTGTCGATGGTCGCGTCAGCGTTCAGCGTCACACTCAGGGTCAGGTTGTCATATCCGCCGTAAATCATCCGGATATTGTCCACGTCAAAAGTGTCCGCCGCAATGATTCCCCGGTCGGAAAGGCCTTCGTCCAGCAGCCGCTGCTGCAGCACGGCAATGAACGCCCGGAAAATATTGCCCGCGCCGAAATGCACCCACAGGGGCGCCTCCTCCGTCTTTTTCCGCATGGCCGCCACGTCAAACACCGGCAGGCGTACGCCGGCTTTCTCCCAGCCGGCACGGTCCTTTAAGCTCTCTAAACTCACCCTCATATCAATTCCCTGTTCCTTCCCCGTTTATCTTTATATCATTATGCATTATGCATTCTGCATTCTGCATTGAGAAGAATAATGCTTTAAGCATTGTTCTTCTCGATCGCTTCCCACAGTCCGTTCAGGTATGCCGCGCCCAGGGCCCGGTCATACAGGCCGTAGCCGGGGCGGCCCTGTTCGTCCCAGATCATGCGTCCGTGGTCAGGCCGGATATAGGTATCCGGGCAGGTCTCGTGGATCGCCTTCATGATCTCGTACACGTCCAGGTCACCGGTGGAGGACAGATGGGACGCCTCCCGGAAATGATGGTAACCCAGGTACTTGACGTTGCGCACATGCATGGCGCCGATCCGGTCCATCTTTCCGAAGTGGCGGATCGCTTCCGGAATATCGTTGTCCGGGTTGGAACCCAGGGAGCCGGTGCACAGGCACAGGGTGTTGGCGGGGCTGTCATGCAGCTGCACCATCTTGTCAAAATCCGCAATGCTGTGGGTAATCCGGGGTAGGCCGAAGATCGGCCAGGCCGGATCGTCCGGATGGCAGGCCATGCGTACGCCCACTTCCTCGCAGACCGGAATCACCGCGTCCAGGAAGTACTTGAAGTTCTTCCGCAGGCCGTCCGGGGTCATTCCTTCGTACTGCTTCAGGGTTGTTTCCAGCAGGGCCAGCCGTTCAGGCTCCCAGCCGGGCAGGGAGAAGCCCTTGCTGCCTTCAGCGGTCCGGCGGACAATTTCCAGGGGGCCCATATCTCCCAGGTCCTTTTCGTCAAAATACAGGCTGTTGCTGCCGTCCTCCGGAATAATCCGGGCCAGGTCCGTACGCAGCCAGTCAAAAACGGGCATGAAGTTGTAGATGATCACCTTCACCCCGTGCTTTGCCAGCATACGGATGGTGGAGATGTAATTCGCAATGTATTCATCCCGCCGTCCCAGGCCGGTCTTGATGTCCTCGTGGACGTTCACAGACTCGATTACTTCGATCTCGAGCCCGGCATCGTTGACTTCCTTTTTCAGTGCGGCGAATTCTTCCTCCGGCCAGTCCACGCCGGCGGGTTTCTCCAGCAGGCCCATGAGGCCGGTCATGCCGGGAATCTGTTTGATGTACTTCAGCGGAATCGGGTCAGACTGGCTTCCGTACCAGCGGAATGTCATTTTCATAGCTCATATCCTCCAATAGCACGGGCGCCCGGACTCTTCCGGGCACCCGCGGAATAAAACAATGGGATCAGACGCTGTATCCGAACAGCTGCGGCAGCCACAGGCTGATCTGGGGAACAAAGGTGATCAGGATCAGCGCCACGATCATGCACAGGTAGAAAGGCAGGGTGGCGCGGACCACTTTCTCCATGGGACGTTTTGCCACCGCGGAGCCGATGAACAGCACCGCGCCTACAGGCGGTGTCAGCAGGCCGATACCGCAGTTCAGCACCACCATGATACCGAACTGGATCGGGCTGATTCCGATGGACGTAGCCACCGGCAGCAGGATCGGCGTGGCAATCAGGATGATGGGCGCCATGTCCATGATCATGCCCAGCACCAGCAGGATCACGTTCAGCAGCAGGGCGGTAACAATCGGGCTGCTGGAAATGCTGGTGATCAGCGCAGCTGCCTTGGCGGGCACGTGCAGGTTGGTCAGGCAGTAGCCGAATGCGCCGCTCATGGCAATCAGGATCAGCACAATGGCCAGCGTGTCGATACAGCTTTCAAAGCTCTTCCACACGCCCTTCCAGTTCAGTCCCTTATAGATGAACACGGAAACGAACAGTGAGTAGAGAACCGCGATGGCGGCAGATTCGGTGGCGGTGAACACGCCGCCCACGACGCCGACCACAACGATCAGCACCGCCAGCAGGGCCCAGATACTCTTGCCCAGCTGTTTCACGAAGTTCTTGAGGGAGAACTTCTCGCCCTTGGGGTAATTCCGTTTCACGGCGATGATATAGGAACCCACCATCAGGGCGATAGCCAGCAGGGCGCCGGGCAGGTAACCTGCCATGAACAGTGCGCCTACGGAGATGCCGCCGGCCGTGGTGGCGTAGATGACCATGTTATGGCTGGGCGGAACCAGCAGGCCCTCGCAGGAGGAGGTGATCGTCACGGCGGTGGAAAAGTCCACGTCATATCCTTCATCCACCATCATGGGAATCAGGATGGAGCCCAGGGACGCCGTATCCGCGGCAGCGGAACCGGAGATGCCGCCGAAGAAGTAGGAAGCCACGATGTTCACCATGGCCAGGCCGCCGCGCATCCATCCCACCAGGGAGTTGGCCAGCGCGATCAGCTTCTCCGATATGCCTCCCGACCCCATCAGTACCCCCATCGTGATAAAGAACGGGACCGCCATCAGGCTGAAGGACCATACGCCGCGCACCATCTGCAGCGGCAGCACGCTCAGCTTCTGGCCCATGGAAATCAGGCACAGCACCGTGGAAATACCTACGGAGTAGGCAATGGGGAAACGCAGGAAAACCATCAGCAGGAAACTGCCAAGCAGGATAATTGTGGATAAGGTTTCAGCATCCATTATGCCTGCGCCTCCTTCTCTTCAGTCTTGGGTTTAAAGAATTCCTCGATACGGAGGAACACCTGCTCGATCTCGAAGATGATCATGCTCACGCCGGCAATGGCGACGGGCAGGTACATCCAGATCTGGCTCAGGTTCGGCAGTGAGGAGTATTTTGCGAATTTGGCAATATTGCCTGTGGGTTTGATCACGTCCAGGCCTTCAACCAGCAGGATCACGCCCAGGGCCATCACCGCGATATCTGCCAGCAGGTCCAGCACCAGCAGTACCTTCTTCGGCAGGTATTTGTCAAAGGCTGTCATCCGGATATGGCTGCGCTTGCGGATGGCCAGTGTGGCGGAAAGCACCGCCATGTAGACCATCAGGGTCAGCACCATTTCCTCGCCCCAGTGCGGAGCTGTAAAGAACGGGAAGTAGCGCCCTGCCACGACGACCGAGGTGATGATGATATCCCCGATCAGGAGCAGTTTGCAGATAAAGAGCATGATCTTGTACGTCCAGTCATAGACCGGCTTGATCTTCTCCAGCTTCGAAAATATAGTTGGCATCCGGAAGCCTCCTTGATCCATGGTCCTTGGTATCAGAATGCGGAAGGAAAAAGACGAATCGGGGGCGCGGGGGTAAGGCCCCGCACCCCCAAAGGGTTTATTGCTCAGTTGCCTTTTCTTTCAGATAATTACTGCAGCGCAACGATCGCTTCGTAGACATCTTCCATGCCGGCGATGTTTTTTTCCAGGACAGCCTTGGTGGCTTCCTGCCAGACGGTCTTGTCTTCAACTTCGTTGATGGTGCAGCCCATTTCGATCAGCTTGTTGTAAGCGTCTTCCTGGCGGGCAATAACGGACTTCTCGCATTCGGCCATCGCGTAGTCGGCAGCTTCCTGAACCATAGCCTTCTGCTCATCGGACAGCTTGGCGAAGCAGGAGTCGGTGGCAATCAGCTCGATGGTGCCCAGGGTGTGGCCGTCACGGAGCATGTAGGGAGCAACTTCCTGGAAGGAGTTGGACAGGTAGTTGGTGATGGGCTGTTCAGCGCAGTCCACAACACCGGTCTGCAGCGCGCTGTACAGTTCGGTGAAGGAAACGGGGGTGAAGGCAGCGCCCAGGCCCTGCAGCAGGCCGGTCATGATCGGGTCGTCGGACACGCGGATCTTCAGGCCCTTCAGGTCATCGATGGTCTTGATGTCGACCTTGGAGAAGAAATGACGGAAGCCTTCTTCGCCGTAGGCCAGGCCGGTCCAGGGCTGGCCCACTTCCTTGGCTTCAGCCAGCATTTCCTTGGCCAGGTCGCTCTTGGTGAACTTCCAGTAGTGTTCTTCACTGCTGAACACGTAGGGCAGGGTCAGGAACACGCTCTTCTTGGCGCCGTACTGGTTCAGGGCGAAAGCGGAGATACGGACGATGTCCACAGAGGTGTCGCCGCCCAGGATGTTGGCCAGGACGTCTTTTTCCGGTCCCATGACGCCGCCGCCCTGCAGGTCAACGAGGATCTCGCCGCCGGACAGTTCTTCCAGCTTCGTCTTGAAAGCCCAGGCAACGTCGCTCACGACGGAGCCGCTTACGTTGTTCTCTTCCAGGGTAGCGGGAACGGGGTTCACTTCAGCATAGGTCAGGGTGATCGGGTCCGCAAAAGCGGCAGTGCAGCCCAGCAGCAGAGCCAGGGCCAGCAGGATACCAAGCAGTTTCTTCATGGAAAATGCCTCCTTATTTAATTGAGGATGATCTCATCCTTCTGATGGCAATATTTAATCATATACCTTCCATTTTGTACATGGTTGAAAATACATATATTATTGCAAAAAACATCATTTTGTGTATAATGCAGATATAAATATTGTTGAAAGAAGTGGCTGCTATGGACGGGGCCTATATATCCGCCTTCAACATGCTGCAAGAGATGAGCAGGAACGACATCGAGGTATACCACTACTGCGATGCCGCAACCTTTGGCGTGCCGCCGCACCGGCATGATTTTTATGAGCTTTACTGCCTGCTTTCCGACAGCTATACTTACCATGTGGAAGGCGCCCAGTACGAGATTCATCCGGGCAACCTGATCCTGGTTCCCCCGGGGGAAACCCACTGGCCGGAAATCCAGGGGGCTCCCCGGGATATGGAACGGATCGTGCTCTGGCTGAATCCCCAGTTTGTTTCCTCCCTTTCCATTTTCCTGCCGAAAACCCTGGGCACCATGGGCACCAACCTGCAGGATCAGCACTTGATTGTTCCGGATGAAAAGACTTATCATATCATCCTGAACCTGCTCTATTCCCTGCTGTATGAAAAGAACCGGGCTGACGCGGACAGCCAGTATCTCTGCCACCTGATCCTTTCCCAGCTGCTGATCCATATCAGCCGGGTGCTGAACCAGCGGACAAAGCCCCAGGAGGATCCCGGCACCCGGTACGGGGAAATTATGAAGGTGCATGAATACATCAATGCCCACTTCCGGGAACCCCTGAGCGTCAGCAGCCTTGCCCAGCGTTTTTTCCTGGACAAAAACACCATGACGCGCCAGTTCAAACGGATCATCGGCATGACCCCTGGGGATTACATCCGCCGCAAGCGGCTGGAAACCGCCCATGAGCTGATCCGCCAGGGCTACGGCATCCAGCATGCCGGGTATTCCAGCGGTTTCACGGACTACAGTGCCTTCTTCCGGGCCTTCCGCCAGTATTACGGCATGTCCCCCGGGGACCTGGCCGGCCGGTCCAAAAACGCCCGCCTGAAAAACGCCGGGCAGAAAAGCGAGGACTAAACCATGGAAATGAAGTATACGGATATCACGGTCCGCACAAAGCTGGATGAAAAAACCTTCAAACGCTTCGCACGGTTTGACATGCTTGTCCTGCGGAAAAAATGGATCCGTCCCGCCGTGTTCTCCCTGATCATGATTGCCTTTGCCGTGGCGGCCCTGCTGATCCGGAAGGAGCAGTCCGGCATGATTGCCGCCGTGCTCCTGGCCGTCGGAATCGGCCTGCCCCTGGTTTATATCGGCACCTTCCTCAGCCAGGTCAACATGCAGGCCGTCCGGGCAAAGCTGAAGCCTGCCCGGCTGGTTTATACCTTGACGTTCACCGATGCCGGCATCCATATCGAAAACAACCAGAAGGAGGAAGCCCCCCAGGATGTGGAATGGTCCTCCGTCTGGAAAGCCTTCCGGAAAAAGGGCTGTATTTATCTGTATGTAACCCCCGCCAAAGCGTTTTTGCTCCCGGACAAACAGGCGGATGCCCCTGCCCATGAAGTCTGGAATTTCCTGGTGGAGCATCTCGGCGCCGAAAAATGCAAATAAAAAGGAGGACAGGAAAACATGAAAGGTATTGTTAAGCTTCACAGTGACGCGAATGTAATCCCGCTGGGAGGCGGCACGGACCGCCGGATTCTTTCTTACGACGATTCCCTGATGGCCGTGGAGGTCAGCTTCGAAACCGGCTCCGAAGGTACTCCCCACACCCATCCCCACACCCAGCTCAGCTACGTGCTGTCCGGATCCTTCCGTTACAGTGTGGAGGATGAATCCGTGGTCCTGAATCCCGGTGACTCCATTGTGGTTCCCTCCGGCCTGGTCCACGGAACCGTCTGCCTCAGCAAGGGCGTCCTGCTGGATGTCTTCACTCCCAAACGGGATGATTTCCTGAAAGCCTGAAAACCGCGGGGTCAGTTGACCCCGCGGAATCCTTTTCCGATGATTTCCGTACTGGAAGTAATGATCATGAACGCTCCCGGATCCTGCTTATGGATATAGTTCCGCAGCACCACCGCCTCATGCCGGGATACCACGGTCAGCAGCACCGTCTTTCCCTCATGGGTATAGGCGCCTTCCCCCTGCAGCCGGGTGGCGCCCCGGTGAAGGACCCCGGTAATAAAGTCCACCACGGGTTCCGGATCGGAAGTGATGATCTGGAAGCATTTCTTGGTCTTCAGGTTGTCCGTCACCATGTCCATAAACAGGGACTTGATAATCAGGCCCAGGATGGAAAACAGGCCTGTTTCCATGCCGAAGGCGAAGCATGCGGACACCGTGATAATGATATCGCTGCACAGCAGCGCGATGCCGATGTTCAGCGCCGTATGCTTCTTCAGGATCATGGCAATGATGTCCGTCCCTCCGGAGGATGCATCCAGGTTGAACAGGATTGCCGAGCCCACTGCCGGCAGCCCCACCGCAAACAGCAGCTCCACCAGCGGCTGGGATGTCAGCGGCGCTTCCATCGGGTAAACGGCCTCCAGCAGCTGCAGCATCCCGGACATCAGCAGGGATGCGTAGACCGTCCGGATCCCGAAGGATTTCCCGAACACCGCGAAGCCCAGGATCAGCAGCGCCACGTTGATGATCGTCACCAGGGTTCCGGGGGTGATGGCGGGAATATAGTGCCCCAGCACAATGGCAATACCGGTCACGCCGCCGGTGGAAAAGTGGTTCGGGAATTTGAAGAAATAGATCCCGGCCGTCATGATCAGGATACCGGCTGTGATGTAAAGCCATTCCCGCAGGCTGTTCTTTTGCTCTTTGGTCATTTTCTGTTCTCCTCCGCCGGACTATTATAATCCCCACCGGTCCGGTTGTCATCCTCCGTGCAGACAAATCAGCCGGGGCATTTGCCCCGGCTGGTTTTTCATACTTCCGGTTTTATGCGGCAGGCTCCTCCGCGGCTTCCTCCGTCTCGGGCACATAGTCCGCCATATAGGCAGCCACAATCGCCTGCGGCCAGGAGATGTTCTCCGCAATCCGGTAATCGTGAAGCACTTCCGGATAGAAGTCGAAATACACATTGGAATAGATCGGCAGCATCGGCAGCTGCTCCATGAAGCGTTCCTGGAACTGCAGCCACTTGGTGCAGTAGCCCAGAAGGTCGCCGGGCTCCGTCCGCCGCATGTCCACCGCCAGCTGCCAGAGCTCGTCATCCTCCAGTGCGGAGGTCTTCCATACATGGTGTCCGTCTTCTGTTTCAACGAAGTTCAGGGACGGATCAAACAGCACGTCGAAGTTGGTTGCCAGGAAATACATGTCGTACCGGCCGTCCGTATTGCGGTAGAACTGGTCAAACAGGTCTTCCGGGGCAATGGCTTCCGTCTTCAGTTCGATGCCCGCCTCCGCCAGGGTCTGCACCGTTGTTTCCTCCATGGCGGCGGCAGCGGCGCTGTTGAGGCCGTATGCCAGGGTCAGCTTCAGCGGCTCCAGTCCGTCATCCGTCTTCCGGTAACGCAGCTTGTCCTCTCCGGGCCTGAAGGCTTCGCCGTTCTCGTTCAGGTTCCAGCCGGCATCGTCCAGCAGTCCGGCGCTCTTTGCGGGATCCGGATCATAGGCTTCAATGCTATCCAATGAAAGCGCTTCCCATTGCGCTACCGTTTTTTCATAATCCGCCTTTGTCTTCGCGTCCGCGTCTTCCGCCGGTGTTTCCACCGGATAGTCAACCGTCTTGTTCAGCAGCCGGTACATCCACTGTCCCATGCCGAAGTAGCCGTCTCCGCGCATGCCGTATCCGTCCAGGGTATTCCTCGCCATGCTGTTCCGGTCAATCAGATAGGCGATCGCCTGGCGCAGCCGCAGGTCGTCCAGCGGCGCCCGGTCCGTATTGAAGCTGATAAAGCTCAGGCCTGTCCTCGGATAGTTGGCGGATGTCAGGATCTCCTGTTCACCGATCAGGGGCAGGATTTCCGTGATTACTTTCAGGTCCGTCACCTTGTTCAGCAGGGTTACCGTTCCGTCCTTAAAGCCCTGGATCATTTCATCCGGATCCATGGGCAGGAATGTAACCTTGCTGATCGCGGGCTTCTGTCCTTTGGAATTTCCCTTGTATCGGGGATTGATTTCAAACGTGGCCGTACCGTCTTCAAAGGAAACCAGCTTATACGGTCCGCTGGTCACTGACGGGTGTGTGCAGTAGCCGGTTGTCTCGTTCAGCAGGGTTTCCTTCAGCAGTTCCGCGGTAAACACGGGGGTGGTGTTCGCCGCGTCCGCATTGGTCAGGTATATACCCTTTCCGTCATCCGCCACCTTTACGCCGGGGGCGATCACGGAAATGGGATAAGGCACACAGTCCAGCAGGCCCAGTTCATAGAAGAAAGGCAGATAAGCCTTGTCAATGGTAATATACATCATGCGGTCCGTCAGCACCCGTACGCCGGACAGCTGGGCAGCCTTGCCGGTGATGTAATCCTTGTAGCCGGCAATGTATTCCGGCTTCCGGACTTCCGCACCCAGCTCCTTCATTTCCGGGGCCATGGTCAGCAGCATGGAAAACGCGTAGTCCCAGGCCGTTACCTTCGTCCCGTCGCTGTAATACAGGTCGTCATACAGCGAGATGATGAAGGTCGTGTCGCCGTTGGGTTCCGCCTGTACCGTTGTACCGCTGACAACCGACGGATCCTCCGCAAATACACCCAGCTCCGTATTCCACTCCACCAGGTTGTATCCGTGGATCATGCTGCGCACGTCAATGTCGCTTGTAACATTTCCCCACATGGAAGTGAAGAAATTTCCGGTCATAGGCGTCGCCACAGCCACCTTCAGCTCATCATAATCATACGTGATCTGCGGCGCCTCTTCCGCCGTGATCTCCTCTTCTGCGGCCTCTGCCCAGGCGGCTGTAACAGTCGTCAGCATCAGAACGCTGATCAGCAGCCATGCCAGCAGTTTCTTCATATGATCTGTTCCCCCCTGTTTTTGTTGCCAAGGTTCCCGGCACGCCTCACCGGCGTGCCGGATTTCAATTTTCGCCTGCAACATGATTTCTTTTCCGAACGGGTCGATTCCTTCCGGTCCCGGCCCGTTCGGGGAATCTTTTGCAATAGTCCTTTTTACTCGATGGTTTCACCGTTGTTCAGGCCGCCCAGGCCAAGGCCCAGAGGCGTCATGAAGTCATCAATCGTGATCACGTCCGCATTCGGTACATAGATAACCGTGATCGTCACGTTCCTGGCGGGCATGGTTCCCTGTACGATCTTCTGGGATACATGGAAGCCTGCAATCACAGGAGAGGTAACGTCATAGGCGTCTCCGGCGCTGAGTTTCTCCTTCGTGTACGTCTGCGCGGCCACTCTGCCGTCCTGGTATACATACTCAATGGTCAGCGTGTAATAGACAATTGTGGGATCCTCTGTGGTTCCCGGATCCACCGGCACGTCCGGTTCATCCGGATCCGGGCTCTTGCCCTTCGCGGTCGCCACATTGACCACCTTGCCGGGTACATCCTTGGCCTTCACAATGTATTCCGCTGTGAATTCCTTCACATCTCCGGGAGCCATGGACTTAATCTTCCACTCGTCACCGGTCACCTTATCCGTCACGGTAATGTCAGTAATCGTCAGGTTACCGTCGTTGGTTACGGTGATCTTGTAGGTGATCTTCTCGCCTTCCTCGTATCCCTTCGGATTCTTGGGCTTGGATGTTGTAATCTTGTCGACCGTCAGGTGGCCTTCCGGATCATCTGTAGGATCTTCCTTTTCCACCTCATCGTCCGGTTCCGGATTATCCGGGTCAGGGCTCGTGCCCTTTGCCGTTGCCACGTTGAGAACCTTACCTGCCAGAATATCCGCCTCTGTTACAACATAAGGCTTCGCTGTGAATTCCTGTTCTGCTCCGGGCGCCAGGCTGTCGATGGTCCACTCGTCTCCGGTCAGCTCATCCGTTACAGTAATATCTGTTACTGTAACATTGCCGTCATTCTTCACAGTAATCTTGTAGGTAATCGTTTCGCCCAGCGCGTATTTCTTTCCGTTCGCGGGTGTGGATGTGGTCACCTTCTCCATATCCAGGCTGGCGTCCGGATCTTCTGTGGGATCTTCCTTCTCCACCTCGTCGTCCGGATCCGGATTGTCCGGGTCGGGGCTTGTGCCCTTTGCCGTGGCCACGTTGAGAACCTTACCTGCCAGAATATCTGCTTCTGTTACAACATAAGGTTTCGCTGTGAATGCCTGTTCTGCTCCGGGT
>JBGUGL010000066.1:0-9066 GCA_045111455.1 Christensenellales bacterium
CTTCTCCGTGGCGCTCACCCCGCAGCGGCTTGCTCCGACGGCCCGCGCGGACAGGACCGTATCCAGGTCCCGGATGCCGCCGGAGCCCTTAATTCGGATTGCCTCCGAAACGTTCGCCCGCATCAGCTTCAGGTCCTCAATCGTACACCCTGCGCTGCCGTAGCCCGTGCTGGTCTTGACGAAGTCCGCCCCGGCCTTTTCGCTCAGCCTGCAGGCCAGGATCTTTTCCTCTTCCGTCAGGTAGCAGGTCTCCAGGATCACTTTCAGGATGGCCCCGGCCGCGTGGGCGGTTTCCGCCAGCTGCCGGATCTCGTTCTCAACATAGTCAGCGTCGCCGTGCTTCAGCTTGCCGATGTTGATCACCATGTCCAGCTCCTCGCAGCCCTCCGCCAGTGCCTGTTTAGCCTCCGCCACCTTGATGGCGGTCTGGTGGGCGCCGTGGGGGAATCCGATCACCGTGCATACCTTCACGGGGCTTCCCTTCAGCATTTCGCTGAGGATCGGCACGTCGCAGGGACGCGCGCACACGCTGGCAGTCTGATACTTCAGGGCTATCTCGCAGCCGCGGCGTATATCGTCTTCCGTCAGCCAGGGCTGAAGCGTTGAATGATCCAGCATTGCAGCGATATCTTTAGGGGTCAGGGCCATGGATCCATCCTCCTTCATGCGGTCAAAATCCGCATAATTTACTAAATTGATTTATTTCGCCGTCAAACTCTTGTTTTCCTTCATCTTTTTCCAGATCAGCACATACATTGTGATAAAACAGGCGGAAGCTCCCGTCAGCTGGCTGATCATTTCTGCCCAGAACACCCCGTGAACCCCCAGGCCCAGGCCCGGAAGCAGCAGGGTCAGCGGCGTCACCAGCACCACCTTGCGCAGCATGGAAAACACCAGCGCGTGGGCCGGCCGGTTCAGCGCCACAAAGGTGGTCTGCCCGGTCAGCTGCAGGGCCATGAAGGGAAACGCGCCGAAATAGATCCGGGCACATTCAACGGTTTTTTCAATCAGCTCCCCGTCGGAGGTAAACACGCTGATCAGCGGACGCGGCAGGAACATGATGATCGCCCACATCAGGATATTGATTGAAAGGCCGCACAGGAAATTGAACCGGATGCTCTCGGATACCCGCCGGTATTCCTTTGCGCCGTAGTTGTAGCTCATCACGCTCTGCCCGCCGGCCACCAGGCCGTTGTTGGGCAGGCTCACAATCTCCCGGATGGAATTGATCAGGCTCATGGCGCCCACATACAGTGTGCTCAGCGCTCCGCCCCAGGCCTTCAGCATAATGTTCACAACCGCCTGGGTCAGGCTGTTGGTCACCCGGAAGGTGAATCCCGTCAGTCCCAGCTTTACAATGTCTTTCAGCTGCTGCCGGTCAACCACCAGCCGCTTCAGCCGCAGCGGCGCCCGCCGGCTCCGCAGGAACGCCAGCACCCACAGGGCGCTGGCCGTCTGGGAGATCACCGTTGCCAGCGCGGCTCCTTCAATGCCCATCCCGGCGGTATAGATCAGCAGCGGATCCAGCACAATGTTCATCGCCGCCCCGATGATCACCGTCATCATTCCGATGCGGGGAAAGCCCTGGGCGTTGATGAACGGGTTCATTCCCAGGCTGACCAGCACCGGGACCGTGCCCAGCACATAGATCCGGAAATATCCCATCGCCGCCGGCAGTGTCTCCCCGTCCCCGCCCAGCAGCCGCAGGGTCACCGGCGCCGTCAGGTAAAGCGTAACCGACAGGAATGCCCCGATCAGCAGCAGCACCGTGAAGGCGGTGCCCATGTACCGTTCCGCCTTTTCATCCTTTCCCTCGCCCCGGGCAATGGTGGCCAGGGTGGCCCCGCCGGTGCTGCAGAGGTTCGCGAAAGCCCCGATCAGGGTAATCAGCGGAAAACAGATCCCCAGCCCTGTCAGCGCGATGGTCCCGCCCCGGGGCATATGGCCGATATACATCCTGTCCACGATGTTGTACAGCACGTGAACAAGCTCGGCCAGCATCATCGGCAGGCCGAGCCTGAGGATATTCCCCGAAACCTTCCCTTTGGAAAAATCGCCCTTGCGTGTGGTCATTGATCCGTTTCCTTCTTTCGGCCGCAGCCTCAGTCATCCAGCACAATCACCCGGGTGTGGTACGGCAGGTGGGTCCACAGCCAGTAGCTGGTAATCGGGCAGTCCTCCTGCGCAAAGAGGCTCACCCGGATACAGCCGTGGGAAGCCTTCTGCCCCAGCAGTGCCAGGTTCCGGGAATAATCCCTCACCCGTTCGCTCTTGGCGTACCCGGAGCCGTGGATGAAGTTCATCCCGTCATACCGCAGGGGATATTCGTAGCGGTACCCTTCCTGGGCAAAGCTCGGGCCCGTGTGCACGTCCGTCAGGAAAGCCCCCGCCGGGGTTTCCAGGTAGGCGTCCCTTCCCGCAGGAAGCCCCGTGGACACCGGCACCGTCCCGATCTTCTTTCCGTCCTCGTAAACCGTCAGCGTCTGGTCCCGCTTGTCAACCAGCACCCCGTAACGGCCGGAAGGCTTCACCACCTTCAGGTTCCGCACCAGCTGGTAGCCTTCCGCCGGCTTGCCGGTGTTATGGTTCCCGGCCCGCGCGTAAACCCAGGTGCCGTCGCTTTCCAGGATTTCCAGGCCCTGCATGGCGCACCGCAGGTTGGCCACCGTCCGGCTGCCCGTGCTTTTCCGGGCGTACAGCGGATACCTGCGCCAGGCGCCCCTTCCTTCTATCACCACAGAAGGCTTCATCATGATCTCCCAGGTCTCTGCGTCGCTCATGCCCCGTTCCGGCAGCACCGGACCGGTCACATCCGCCTTTTGCGCCTTTGGCCTGTGTTCCTCGACGTTCAGCCGGAAACTGTGGTCATACCCAGGGTTCGTCAGGCTCCACATCCGGACGGAATAAACGCCCGGCTCCAGCAGCTTCCGGCCGGTCGTATTCCCTGCCCAGTCAAGGGCCTTCCCCGCCGCCTCCCGGATCAGGAATTCTTTGTAGAAGGCCTGCTTCCCGTTTCCGTCCCGGACCTCCATGGCCACGCTGCAGCGTGCTGATACAAAGCACTCGACAAACCACCGCTCCCGGTGATCCAGGTACAGCGTTTCCGAGGAAGGCAGGGCATAAACCAGGGTCGGCGTTGTCCCGTCAATGCTGAACCGCGCCGCGGCCCTTCTTTCCGTTCCGTCCGCTTCCCGGACCGTCACTTCAAACCGGTACGGTTCCGCCCGCAGCGGTTCCAGGTTGGCGCCCAGCCCGTCCCAGGGAAGTACGTTTTCCCCCGCGCTGACCGCTTTCCTGATCGTCAGCCAGGGATTGTTCATTTCGTCCAGCAGTATCAGTTCCGCTTCTCCCGCCGCCGGGGAGTCGATCCGGATTTCACAGGGCGTAAACCCTTTGACGGTCTCCGGAAGGGAAACCTTCAGTTCACCCGCTCCGGCTTCACAAAGCGCCGTCCGGGCAAGCGTTGCGCACAGCAGGAAAAACACCAGGACAACCGCCCGGGCAATCCCTGTCCTTCTCCGCTCCCCCGCCGCGCCGGCCATCCTGCTTCCATCTCCTTCGAACCGTTGATAACAAAGGCATTATAGCCAAAACCGCCCGGCGAGTCAAAGAAAAGAAAAAGAACTGTATCCGTGCCCGGGCAGGATACAGTTCCCTGTTCATTTTTCCGTTTTATTCCATCATCCGCACAAGTGCCGGGATCGTCTTTTCAAAGTCCACCCCGTACCAGGGATTCCCCGGGTTCTTCAGTGTTTCCGCAATCGTCAGCGCCGTATAGTCCGCCGCGGCCTTCAGTGCCTCCGTCCTGTCCTTTCCCCGTACAAAAGCCCCGGCCAGCACGCTGGAGAAAATATCCCCGGTCCCGTGATAGGCTGCCGGAACCCGGTCGTTCTGGTAATGGAAGAATACCTTCTTTCCCGCGTCATATCCCATGGCCCCGGTTTTTCCTTCCCCCAGGGATACACCGGTCACGATCGGCATTTTCGTGCCGGTTCCGGCCAGGGCAAGCAGCAGTTCCCGGATATATTCCTCCGTATAGGTTTCCCGGTAGGGCAGCCCCGTCAGGAAAGCCGCTTCCGTGATATTCGGGTCCGCGATATCGGCAACCGCGCACAGATCCGCATTCTTCCTCGCGTAATGTTCATCAAACGCCGCATACAGCCTGCCGTTGTCCCCCATGGCCGGATCCACGATCACCAGGGTGTTTTCATTCCGGAAGGTCTCAATAATGCCAATGACCGTGTCAATTTCCTCTTCCGTCCCCAGGTACCCGGTATAGATCGCGTCAAAGGTGATTCCTTCCTCTTTCCAGTGGTTGGTAATAGGCACCAGCTGGTCGGACAGGTCCTTGCAGGTAAAGCCCCTGAACAGCGTATGGGTGCTGAGCACCGCCGTCGGCAGGATCACCGTTTCAATCCCCATGGCGGACAGAATCGGCAGCGCCACCGTCAGGGAGCATTTGCCGAAGCAGGATATATCCTGGATTGTCAGTATTCTTTTCACGGTGTATCCCTCCCGGTTTTCATCCTCTGTACAGGCAGACAGTATAAAACGATTCTGGCCATAGCAAAATAGCCAGAATCGATATAATTGATATGGCCAGTTTTCCGTCGAATGCGGTCATTTCAGGTCGAAGCGGATCAGTTCCCCTGCATCCGTAACAATACCCACGCTCTCCGGCCAGGGATCCAGGCCGGAAAACTCGGCCAGACAGGCACAGGCCCAGCCGCTCTGTTCATACCAGTTTTCCACGACCCACATATCCGGTTCCCGATGCGACATCTTTTCGTACAAGGCCGGATCGATTTTATTGCCCTGTCCGTCCGTCAGCCACCAGCTGCCGTAACGGTTCAGGAGCGCTTCGGCTGCTTCCCGGGTGTTTTCTTTCGGGATCATCAGGAAAGTGACCTGAGTGGAAAGAGCGGAGAAGCGGACTTTCTCAATATGCACGGTACAGTCTTCCCGTTCGATATCCGCGGTGCCGGAGTAGTCCCAGGCTTTCGGACTGCTGGCGTCAAAACGGATGGTCACGGGGATGCAGGCTGTTTCCTGCATGTTATACAGATCAGGATCATTCTCATCACTCCAGGCAATCGTGCCTTCGCTGTCAATGACGGTATATCCGTCTGCAAACCAGTCTTCCGGGCTGCGACCTTCGGGACCGTCAATGATGACATTCCGGAAACTGTTCATTGCTTCCCAGGAGTCCAGGACTTCCGCCTGCTGATCCGGATCGTATTCGTCCAGCGCGTCGATCCAGAGGCCTGCCTCCCGGACGCAGACGAAGGATTTTTTTGGACGATACACATGAAAATCAATTTCACAGGTGACTTCACCGTTCAGTTCCTGTTTGATCGGCAGGGTCCAGCCGGCGCCGTCGACCGGGTTCCGTGTGACCGGGAGGACATCCAAGCGGGGAGAAGGAACGATCTGGGGATCGGCGGTGCCCGCATCCGTGCTGTCCAGGCCTTCCTCACGGCCGTTTACCCGGATGGGCCCGTTGATGACGATCATGGCGGGCAGGGCAGGATCTGCATTCTCCACCTGATAGCCGAAAAGGAAGCGCTCTCCGTCAAACACGATACCGTCGATCCGGGCAGTGATACCGTCCGCGCTGTTTTCAGCGGCCAGGGGGCGGACCAGCTCCTGAACGGGTCCGGCATCGGAGATCCATTCCATGACCACAGGCCAGGAAACAGCACAGGCTACTGCCATGGCGATGAGCAGGATGCTGACCAGCACCGGCACAAGAATACCGCGGCGGATTGAACCGGTTTTCCGGGGCGCAGCAGGTTCTTTCTCCCCGACGGAGCGGACTGTCCGGGATACGGCCTGCTGAAAGACCTCAGGGACCGGTTTGTATGCTTTCTGAAGGTCGGGATGATTCCAGTTAATCTTCACAGTCGTCCATCTCCTTTCTCAGACGCGCGATTCCCCGGCGGACACGGCTCTGGACTGTGGAGGCCGGCAGGCCAAGGGCTTTGCCAGCCTCTGCCAGGGTCATGTGTTCCGAATAGCAGAGGGTCAGCGGCAGCCGGTATTTTTCCGGCAGCTTTTCCATGGCCTGCGCCAACGCCAGATCCGGGAAGTCTTCGCCCTGTTCCGGAACCTCATCCAGCGATACAGTGCGGTGATTTTTCCGGCGGATATCATGGCAGGAGTTGATCAGGATCCGGGTCAGCCAGGTGCGGAAGAATTGTTCATTCTTCAGATGGGAAAGGCTGGCCCATGCTTTCAGAAGCGCATCCTGCACCGCATCCTGGCAATCCGCGTCATTCTGAAGAATGGACCAGGCTACGCGGTACATCAGGCCTGTATTTGCCTCTGACTCCGTGACGAAGGTTTCTTTCTCCACGGTTTGTACCTCCTTCAGTAACGTTACAACCATTAGACGGGCCCGGAATGCTGATTTGGACATTTTCCGGTTTTTTATTTTCCTTCCGCAGGAAAAAACGAAGGGAACGGCGCTCCCCTTCCTGAAAGGGACAGTGTTTTTATGTGCTTGACAGATTCAAAGAAAAAGGATACGATATCGAACGAACGTTCGATTTAATTGTATGGATGCAGGAGGATACTATGCCGAAAGAAAACAGGAAGGAACTGATTATCCGGGAAGCGCTGAAGCTGTTTTCCGAAAAAGGATTCGTAGCTGTCTCCATGCGGGATCTGGCGGAGTCCGTCGGCATCAGTGTCAGTACGATCTACCACTATTACGAGAGCAAACAGGCCCTGGTCCGGGACATGATTGTCCGGGCTGATGAACTGACCGCGAAAGCCCGGGACTCCTTTTTCCGGATCCTGAGCGGTACGGAAAAGGTGGAATGTGAACCCTTTGTCCGTGCCGGGGTTATGTACGTGACAGCCTATCTGCGGCACGAGCAGATTGATCCCCTGCTCCGGATGCTGGAGAGCGAGCGGTTTCATGAGTTCGCAGCGGAGGAAGCCTGGCAGAAAATGATGTTTACCGATCCGATCATCCACGAGGCCAGGGTGTTTGAACTGCTGGCTGCCCGGGGAGAAATCCGGGAAACAGACGCAGACCGGCTGGCCGGGGAATATCACGGGATCATCATGCTGGGCTATTTCACCGGGGATATGGACAGGCTGGCCCGGGACCTTGCGACATTTTACAACCGGGTATTTGCGGATAAGGGAGAAGGCAGGCAATGAAAAAGTACAGAAGTGAAAAAAGCGGACAGGCAATCCTGGAAACTTACGACCGGCTCCTGTCCTCCTGGCAGTGCGGCACAAAGGAAAGAGATGTGGAGACTGAATACGGAACAACCCACGTGATTGAGTGCGGGACGGAGGATACCCCGGCGCTGGTGCTTTTCCACGGCGTGGGAGACGACTCGGCGCTGATGTGGATTTACAACGCGCCGGAGCTGGAAAAGCACTTTCATCTTTACGCCATCGATACGATGGGCGGCCCGGGAAAGAGCGTGCCCAACGGAAACTACAACAGGGAATTTGACGATGTCCGCTGGATTGACGGGGTGCTGGATGCGCTGGACATTGAAAAGGCCTTTTTCGCGGGCGTATCCATGGGCGGATACCTGGTGCAGATTTATACGCTCATGCGGCCGGAACGGGTGATGAAGGCAATCAGTATTTCCGGCACTGTGCCGGTGGGCGGAAAGAAAAACTCCATGGCGGCCATGATGAAAATCTTCCTGCCGGAGGCGCTGTTTCCAACGGACAGAAGCGTAACCAAGCTGCTCCGGAAACTGAGCGGGGAAAACCATGCCGTATTCACGGAAAACAAAGAAATCATGGCTCATTACAAGAGCCTGCTGAAGGGGTTCAACAACATGGCCATGGGATACCACCGGCTCCATGCGTTCACGCCGGAGGAAGTGGACAGGATCCGGGGCAAGGTGACCTACCTGGTGGGAACGGAAGATCCGTTTGAGAAAATCGGCGGAAAGGCAGTCCTGGAGCAGAACCATATGAATGCCGTATTCTATGAAAAAGCCGGCCACGGACTGAACCATGAGCTGGCGGAGGAGATCAACAGGAAAATGATCAGCATTTTCCAGGGTAAGGAATGACCGTGTGTACCGGCGAAAAGGAAATTGGACATGAAGCGCAAACGACTGAACCGGGATAAATGGGGATTCCAGTATTACCCGTATTACCAGATGCGGATTGACCATGAGCTGTTTCACGGGCTTGTGTGCCTGATCCGGTTTACGGACGGGGAAAAGAATTACTGGGAAACTCCGGAAGCCGGCAGGATCCAGGTGACCGGTAAAGGCATGACCTGGCTGGAGATGATTCCGGACGGTGCCCGCCGGGTAATCACCGCCATGTATTTTCCGGACGGGACCCACGATCCGGAGCGAAAACATTATCCCGCAGCTGCGGATGAAAGATACCGGCCGTCCGTCTGGTATATCGATATCACAGAGGGTACGGAGTATGACGAAGACGGCGTTGCGGTGTTCATCGACAAGTACCTGGATGTGATCCTGACGCCGGAAGGTGACGTGAAGGTGGATGACCGGGACGAGCTGGACGCGGCATACGCTTCCGGAGACCTGTCGAAAGCTCAGTATGATGCGGCGCTGGCAGAAGGTGAAGCCATCCTGCAGTCATACAGCGATGATATTCGCGGACTGGATGCGTGGTGTGCGGCGGTGCGGCAGCTGGCGGAAGAACGGATTGCGGCAGGGGAACCAATCACCCTGTGCCGGGAAGTCCGGGAATGGAGAAAGACACAGGGATAGTAATTCGCATATCAAAGATTATTTCCGTCCATTTCAGCGCGAAACGGACCGCTGCCGGGAGATCCGGGCTTCTGACCGCTTCATAATCAAAACAGGAACCGCCATAAAGGTGATTCCTGTTTTGACATTTTGATGTAATTTATTACTTTGGTTCTTCATCCGTTGGAGCAAATAATTCCTCGACTATCTGTTTTGCATCGGCAAGGTTTTGATAATGATGTTTACTGGATCCTAAATGAATCAATCTGCCCTTAGCCATTTCCATTACCCAGACTCGTGATGGGAACGAGGCCAACGCTTCCGTTCTTCAGATAATACACAATCGCATATCTTTGAT
>JBGUGL010000067.1:0-5837 GCA_045111455.1 Christensenellales bacterium
GGGGACCGCTGTAGCAGGTAACACGTTACTACGAGGATCACCTCACTTTATTTTGTCCTATTTATTGACATAGGACCAGGATGACAACGTAAGCGTGATGGAGAGGTATTGCGGTCCGGGAGTTCCTGTTGAGAGAACGTGCTGCCGGAATCGCTCTCATGGCCAAATGTGAGGATAAGATAATTGGGGTTCCAATGGTTGATACGCACAAAAATCAGAATTGTACAGGATATTTTAACATATAATTGGTAAAAACTCTATAAATGGAAAATGAAAAATCAATGCAAAAAGAGTGGTCAAAATGTAATTGCTGAAAAAGAGGTGCCAGGAGTGAAAAAACTGCGTATCAATATACGGACTTGTTGCGAAAAAAGGGCTCAAGGTGTTGTGCAAAAAGCCGTTTTACTATATAATATCGACATTAACGGCACGGTTACATAGGGGCAGGTCCTCCCGGAGGACAGGTTCCATACGTGCTGAAAAAGGATCCGCGTGTAACGGTAAGAACCTCGCGGAAAAAGGAGAAGAAGAACCGTATGAACATTACCAAGAAGACGGAAGGCAAAACCCTGACCATCGCGCTGGAAGGCCGCCTGGACACCACCACCTCCCCCCAGCTGGAGAGCGAGATGCATCCGGACATCGACAGTGCCGAAGAGCTGATCTTTGACCTGGCCCAGCTGCAGTACATTTCTTCCGCCGGACTGCGGGTGCTGCTGAGCGCCCAGAAGATCATGAACAAACAGGGCAAGATGACGATCCGGAACGTGTGCCCGGAAATCATGGACATCTTTGACGTTACCGGCTTTGTGGATATCCTGAATATCGAAGAATAAGGGGCGGAAACCCGATGGACTACCGGTCGATAACCATGGAGGACCGACCCTGGATTGAACGATGCAGAGATCCCCGGAAAAACCCTTTCACCGCCCTGAGCTTTACGTCCCTGTTCACCTGGAGCAGGGACTACGGGCTGGAGATCGGCGGGGATGACGATTTCTTTGTGATCCGCAGCCGCCACGACGGGGGCATCTACTGCCCCTGCGGCGACGAAGCGAAATGCCGGGAATATCTCTCCGGGCTGGAACCGGGCAGCCGGATCCTGTACCTGACAAAGGAACAGGCAGAAGGCCTGGGGGACGGCTGGGAGATCCGGCTGCGGGACGACCTGAGCGAATACATCTGCGCCACGCAGGCGCTGGCCCTGAAGGAAGGCTTCCACATGAGCCACAGCTTCAAGGACAAATGCAGGCAGTACAAAAAGCGCCATCCCTACGAGGCGCGCCCCCTGGAAAAGGCGGACCTTCCGCTGATGCTGGAGATTGCCCGGGAATGGGAAAAGGCGGACCCGGAAGGGACGGGAGACCTGCAGAGCCTGGAGCAGGAGCTTCGCTTCTACGAGAACATAACGCTGACCGGGGTGATGATCACCGCGGAGAACGGCGGGCACGCGTTTATCATGGGCTATGAGAACATCCCGGGGATGTTCACGATGACCATGGTGAAATACGACCTGTCCCTGCCGCCGCTGATGACCCCGGTGTGCGTGCACGAGCTGGCCTGCCAGCTGGCGGACCGGTATCCCTGGATCAACCTGGAGGAGGACCTGGGCCTGGAGGGGCTGCGGCGGGCAAAGCAGCTGTACAGCCCGGTCCGGCAGGAAGAAGTATATGAGGCGGTAAGACAATGAACCGAAAGCATTATATCTGCCGCACCATGTTCCTGCGGATCCTCTGGCCGAGCCTGATCAGCTCCGTGGCGCTGGCCATTGCCGACGTGGCGGACGCCCTGGTGATCGGTAACCGGATGGGCGAAAGCGGCCTGGCGGCCATCGGCATCGTGACGCCGCTGTATATGATCCTGAACCTGCTGGGCTACGGATTCTCCACAGGAGGATGCGTGGAATTCAGCCGGATGGCGGCGGAAGGCCGGGACGGGGACGCCCTGGCGCACTTCAAGACCATGGGAACGATGCTGTTCGGCATCGGAATTGTGCTGGCCGCGGCGGGCAACCTGCTGATGCGGCCGCTGCTGATGCTGCTGGGCGCCGGGAACGGCAGTCCGGAGCTGTACGGCCTGTGCGAGGAATACGCCCGGCCCCTGGTGACGGCCATTCCGGTATTCTTCCTGAATTTTATCCTGTATGACTTTGTGCGGTGCGACAATGACGCGCCGCGGGCCACGCTGGGTTTTTCCGCGGGCTGCATTGCTGACCTGGGGCTGAACATCTGGTTTGTGCTGGGCCTGGGCTGGGGCGTGCGGGGATCGATCCTGGCCACGGTGATTGCCCAGACAGTGAGCGTGCTGATCCTGCTGACGCACTTTATCAACGGGCGGGGGCTGATCAGCATTCCCAGGCTGGTGAAGGCGAAGCTGAAGGCCGGGAAGGAAATCGGCCACAGCCTGCGGATCGGCTTCAGCAGCTCGATCCAGTATGTATTCCAGTTCCTGTTCCTGCTGCTGGGCAACCGGATGCTGCTGCGGGCCGGGGAAGCGGGACTGATCAAAGGGGACCTGTATGTGGCAGTGTTCGACGTGGTGATGAACATCAGCTACATTTTCCTGGGAATCTACCAGGCGTTTTCCGACACAATGCAGCCCCTGGCCTCCACCTTTGCGGCGGAGCATGACCGGGACGACCTGACCTACCTGGTGCGGCTGGCCATGGCCACGGGCCTGGTGATCGGTGTGCCGGTGGTGATCGCGGCGGCGGCGCTGGCGGGAGGCGTAAGCAGTTTCTTCGGCCTGGGGGACGCGGCGGACCTGGAAGTGTCAGTACCTGCCATCCGGCTGTTCTGCCTGAGCACGGTGCCGGCGGGAATGCTGGTGATCCTGACGGGGTTCTTCCAGAGCTGCGGAAGGGAAAAGCTGGCGGGCGTCATTACGGTGATGCGCAAGGCGGTGTTCCTGCTGCCGGCCACGGCGCTGATGGGGCTGTTTGCCCCGAAGGAGTTCTGGTGGCTGTTCCTGATGGCGGAAGGCACCACGATGCTGGTGATGCTGACGGTGATCCGGGGACGGCTGATGCGGAAAAAGGACGTGGAGATTCCCGTATACTCCGCCACCATGGACAACCAGCACCACGAGCTTTCCCGGGTGCTGGAGGAAGTGGAAGCCTTCTGCGAAAAGCAGGAGATTCCCATGAAGAAGGCCATCCTGATCCAGCTGGCGGTGGAAGAGCTGTGCGTGGTTACGATGGAAAAGGCCTTCAGCGGGCAGCCGGATGAATACATCCAGCTGACCCTGGCGCAGGAGGAGAACGGGGACCACGTGCTCCATATCCGGAACAGCGCCCCGTATTTCAATCCCCTGGACCTGCGGATGGGCCGCATCAACCGGAACGAGCAGGAGGACCTGATGGACTCCGTGGGCGTGATGATGGTGAAGCAGAAGGTGAAAGCCCTGCACTTCCGCAATTATGAGGGATTCAACATTATGACAGTCATTATCTGAGGATAATTCCTATTCTCCGAGACGGAAAGGATGTCGCGCATGAAGAAAAAGGGATGGACCTCCCTGACGGTGAAGCTGAACGGACTGATCCTGGTCATTGTGCTGGTGCTGTCCATCGGCCTGGCGGCGTTTGCCTACGAGGTGAACAAGAGCCGGGTTGACAGCTACTACAAGCAGACCACCTCCCGGGCGGCATCCGCCGTGGCGGCATTTGTGGACGGCGACAGGGTGGAAGCCCTGCTGCAGGCCATCAAAACCGAGGAGTTCCGGGAAAAGCGGGACCTGGCCATTGCGGCGGACGATGACACCCTGATCACCGACTGGCTGAAGGAGAAGGACCTGTACAGCACATACCTGGAGCTGGACAAAATGCTGGGCATCTACCGGGAGCGGCTGAACGCGGAATACGTGTACCTGCAGAGCCTGGAGCGGAACGAGAGCATCAACATCGTGGACCCGGACGAGGATATCTTCTATGTGGGCAGCCTGGAAGTGACGCCGGAAGGATATACGCAGTTCCAGAGCAACCAGCATATCGACCCCATCGTGACCACCACGGAATACGGCTGGCTGTGCTCCGCGTATGAGCCGGTGGTGAACTCCGAGGGGCGGAACGTGGCCATGGTGGGCGTGGACATCAACATGGACGACGTGATGCAGGAACGGCAGCAGTTCCTGGCCACGATGATGTTATTCGCCGTGGCGCTGATGGTGGTTTCCTCTATTGTGACGGTGATGCTGATGAACCGGATGGCCACCAAGCCGCTGAGCATGCTGGCCAAGGCCACCACGGGTTTCGCGGACGACCAGACCGGATACCAGGAGGAGAAAATCATCAACCTGCCGATCAACTCCAAGGACGAGATCGGGGACCTGTACCAGGAGATCCGGGTGATGCAGGGCCGGATTGTGGAATACCTGAACAACCTGACCCAGGTGACGGCGGAAAAGGAACGCATCGGGGCGGAACTGAACATTGCGGCCCAGATACAGCTGGACATGCTGCCGCGGGTTTTCCCGGCCTTCCCGGACCGGCATGACTTTGACATCTACGCCCGGATGATCCCGGCCAGGGAAGTGGGCGGCGACTTCTACGACTTCTTCCTGGTGGACGACGACCACCTGTGCCTGGTGATGGCGGACGTGAGCGGCAAGGGCGTGCCTGCCTCCCTGTTCATGACAGTTGCCAAATCCCTGATCAAGAGCCGGGCGCAGCTGGGCGAGCAGCCGGCGGAACTGCTGTACAACGTGAACAACCAGCTGTGCGACGGGAACGACGCGGAACTGTTTGTGACGGTGTGGATGGCGATTATCCAGCTGAGCACGGGCAAGGGCGTGGCGGCCAACGCCGGCCACGAGCACCCGGTGATCCGCCGGAAGAACGGGCAGTTTGAGCTGGTGACCTACCGGCATTCTCCCGCGGTGGCCACGATGGAAGGCATCAGGTTCCGGCAGCATGAGTTTGAACTGGATCCCGGCGACACGCTGTTTGTGTACACGGACGGTGTGCCGGAAGCCACCAACAGTAAAGAGGAACTGTTCGGCACCGACCGGATGCTGCACGCCCTGAACACCTGCCCGGGAGACACTCCGAAGCAGCTGCTGAAGGCCGTGCGGGACGAGATTGACGACTTTGTGGGTGACGCGCCGCAGTTTGACGATATCACGATGATGGCATTTGCCTACACGGGTCCGGAAGGGCGAAAGACGGAAAAGGTGACCCTGACCGTGGACGCGAAGGCGGAGAACCTGGACCAGGTGCTGGCCTTTACGGAGAAGCAGCTGGAGGAAGCCGGGTGCCCCATGAAGGTGCTGACGCAGATTGACGTGGCGGTGGAAGAGGTGTTTGTGAACATCGCCAACTACGCCTACGGAGAAGGCGAGGGGCAGGCGCAGATTACCGTGGAGACCGGCAAGGAGCCGAAGGAAGCGATAATCACCTTCCGGGACAAGGGTGTGGAGTTTAACCCGCTGGCCAAGGAGGATCCCGATACCACGCTGAGCGCGGAAGAGCGGCAGATCGGCGGATTGGGGATATACATTGTGAAGAAGACGATGAATGAAGTGGAGTATAAGCGAATCGACGGAGAGAATGTTCTGACAATCAGGAAAGTGTTCTGATTGGAAGAGTGTGAATGAATAACAAAAGGCAATGCGAGATGCATTGCCTTTTGTTGTGAAATATAGAATCGCAAGCGATTCTATATGAAGGCCTGACTGGGGCGCAAGCGCCCAATGCATAATGCAGAATGCAGAATTAGGGGGACGGGGGAACGGTAATAAACGGGTGCTCGGATGGCAGGGCTGATGTCAGGTGATCCACTTCGGACACGTTCGCACTAACGGAACCGCGCAGCGGATGCTAAACTCAAACTTCGCTAACG
>JBGUGL010000068.1:0-37547 GCA_045111455.1 Christensenellales bacterium
TCCGGGTGCTTCCCAGGAACTAAATAAATTTGTTTTGGCCTAGTTATCGACTTTTGGGGTTGACAAAGGTCATTACATATCAGTCGACTATGAAGGTGAAGGCCCTCTCATGTTAGTGAACGATGGCACTGGTTCATATGCATTTGTTGCTCTTTATTATGATCATAGCACACAGATGAGTTTATATGCGAAGTTCTCTATTTCATCAGATGGTAAGGTTATAGTTATTGAGAACAGACCTGGTTATCCACATGTTTACATAAAAGAATAATAGCAAACAACCAAGTACACGATTTTTGTCACCGTGTAGCGAATACATCTGTTTGCGTTTGCAGCTTAACAGGGAAAACTGAACAACCAAACAAAGGGCTCCGGAGGCCGCATAAGTGAAAAGCGGCTCTCCGGGGGGGCATTTACCATTATTCTTTAGTGATAAAATAATAGTATCAAAACAAACGTCCCAGGAAACTGTATCATTAGTACTGCCCTGCCGGGTTATCTGGCAGGGTTTTGCTGTATCAAATCCAATGAACGTCCGTCTTGCGATGAAGAAAGGAAGTAAATCAGAATGAAAATCTACGGATATGCTCGGATCAGCCGGAAACAGCAGTCTATTGACAGGCAAATCCGAAATATCAAAGAAGCTTATCCATCCGCTGTGATCATTCAGGAAGCCTTCACCGGAACAAAGCTGGAAGGCCGGAAAGAGTTTGAAAAGGTCCTGAAAGCTGCCAGGTCTGGAGATATGATTGTTTTTGACTCCGTCAGCCGGATGTCCAGGAATGCAGATGAAGGTTTTGCCCTGTATCAGAGTCTTCTCCAAAAAGGTATTGATCTTGTTTTCCTGAAGGAGCCACACATCAACACTGCCGTTTACCGTGAAGCTGCTGAGAAGCAGATCGACACGATCAAAACCGGCGATGATGCAACAGATGAACTGATGGCTGCCATAACAGCCGGTATCAACCGGTACATGTTTCGACTGGCAGAACGACAAATACAGCTCGCTTTTGACCAGGCTCAGAAGGAGGTAGATGACTTGCATCAGCGCACCCGTGAAGGCATAGAAACGGCTCGTTTACAGGGCAAACAGATTGGAGGAGTTGAAGGTCGGACACTTCATGTGAAGAAAGCAGAAGCCGCAAAGAAAATGATCCAGAAGTACTCTCATGACTTCGATGGTTCATTGACTGATTTTGAGGTTATGCGGTTAATCGGTATAGCCAGGAACACTTTTTACAAGTATAAGTCTCAGTTGCGTTCCCCGTAAGGCTTTGGATCATCCGTGAAATTCATACCAAATATCTTCTCCACATCATCCTGATGAAGATCATCCATATGGCTTTTTACGGTATTATAAAGGAGTCACCATCGCTGGTGACTCCTGGACGGCTCATTCACTGATGTCGCAATAGTCTTCCACTTCTTCAAGCGTTAGATCAAACCGGGAACCGGCGACAACACCATTGATGTGGTCGTTGACAATCATGTATCCGCACTGGTCGTCATATGACCAGGAACGAGCACGTGATTTGTGAAGTGAACAACCGCCCTTGCGCAGGGTGTACCGGCAGCGCTTTTCGCGTGCCTCTTTTGTATTACTTCTCATAATACCAAAGCTCCTTTCTGTCCGGTTTTCACGGACGATTTTGTTCTGCGTCAGGTAACACCTGACTACTCGATGCTGTCGCAAATGACATGCATCCTTTTTGCCGGGATAACAGAACAAAAGAGTTTGGTACTTGTAATACGCCCTGCGTCCAAAATATATCACTTTATTGAGACGATGTAAACGCTTACGCTTTCGATTGTTCCACCAGTGTCTGATACATCCTCATCAGTTCAGCCACACAGTCGCTCTCACTGTTAAGTTTGCCCCAGAAACCATACGCTTCCATAACAGCTCGGTCATTCTTCTGATGCGCTGTCCGCAGTTCCGGCGGCATTGTCAGTTCATCGTACAGATCAGCAAGGCTGCTGTCCGGGTACAGTGCACGGGCATCTAATATAGCTTGTGCTGTTTGCTCTATCTTGGCCTTCTGTTCTTCTGTCGGGCTTGGCCAGGGAAAGTTGTTATAAACGATGTCTTTGCTGTATCGATAGTCGCTTTTAAGTCGTCCACAGATTGTACGCATCCAAGCCATGTGAACATTACTCTCTAGCACGCCTAAATGGTATAAAGATGCATCTGGAATAAGAAACAACAAATTGCTGGCTATTACATCATGATTTAGAAAACCCATTGGAATATATTTTCTTCTACCGGAAGACGTCTCAGGAACAGGTATATAGCATCCTTCTGTTGGTTGTGCTATCTGACAAAACAATGATGGAGTATCTGCAAACCTTCTGGTAGATGCGGCTTTGCTTGCCAAGCGGAAATCTTTAACCTGTTGTATTCTCTCCTTGACAGTTGGACATTTCGCTAACTCTGATGGATTTGCTCCCAACAACCATAGACAATACCGCTTTTTATTTTTCAAAAACTCTTCTGCGCCAAGATACAGATGAACCCATTGCGCAGCCACAGGTTCATTCTGAAGCAATTTATCTTTTTGCTCTTCACTAAGGATAAAGCCACCACCATCACGCGGCATACTTCCAAAACGCATAGGTGGTACGTTGCACAACGGTGATGAACGACTCACAATAAGTGTACTCGGCCCATCTGTCAGATACTGGTTTATATTCTGAACCTGTCTGTGATTGCCAGAAGTGTCATACAACAATGTATTTTCTGCTTTGATAAAGGAAAAACCAACAATGATACAATGAACATGCGCTTTTACAGAAGCTTCACTGTCCCAAATAAAAGTTTGGTATGCAAAGTTGATGAATATGCCATTGTTCAGCAATGTGCTCCACAGGGTAGTTGCTTGTTGACCTTGACAAATTGAGTTTGTTGATACAAAAGCTGCTCTTATGCTCGTCCCTTGCATCAAGTCAGTTGCCTTCTTATACCATCCAGCAACATAGTCCAATTCTCCTGCAGAACTGAAGCCTATCAGAAGTTCTGTAATGTCTGCTTTCTGAGCAGGTGTCATATTCATACCACCTACAAAAGGTGGGTTACCCATTATCCACAGGTTCGATGAAACAGGAACAACTTTTCTCCAGTCCATACGAAGTGCATTACCTTCAATGATATTCGCATTCGTTTTCAGTGGCAAAAAGTCTAACGGCATCAGAACAACGTCTTCTGTCTCTTTCATCATCTGGCTTTCTGCGATCCACAACGCTGTCTTGGCAACCGTCACAGCAAAGTCATTGATCTCAATACCGTAAAACTGACTGATGGACACCTTGATCGGGCTGGTCGTTTCGTCAGCAAACATGACCTGCCCATTATGCAGTTCCATCAGTACTTCGTTTTCCAAACGCCGGAGAGAGATATAAGTCTCGGTCAGGAAGTTTCCGCTTCCGCATGCCGGGTCAAGGAAAGTCAGGCTCGCAAGTTTCTGCTGGTACTGCCTCAGTCGTTTTGTCTTTTCGTTCGCTACAGCTATAGTCTTGATCTCTGCCAGTTCCTGTTTCAGATCATCCAGGAACAACGGATCAATAACCTTATGAATGTTCTTAATGCTCGTATAATGCATGCCGCCGGAGCGTCTGGTCTCAGGGTTCAGCGTGCTTTCAAATACTGCTCCGAAGATGGTTGGGCTGATCTTCGACCAATCGAAATGAGAAGACTCGATCAGGATTGTTTTCAGCTGTTCGGTGATCTTCGGAATGACGATGTTCTCATCCTGGAACAGTCCACCATTGACATACGGGAAAGAAGCCAGATCGTCAGCCAGGTACAGATCTGCACGTTCATCCAGAGGCGTATCCAACACTTTGAACAGATTGATGAGCGCATTGCGGATATCCTTCGGCTCATATTGTGCGATATACTGGCTGAATGCATCCTTTGGACCGAATAGTCCAGCATCCTCTGCATACAAACAGAACACAAGCCGCACACACAAGATATTCAGTGATCGCTGCGTATGCTTTGCCATCGGATCATTGTACTGTTCCAGAAAACGGTCATGAATCTTCCCTACCAGTTCACCGGCTTTCAAGGACAGTTCCATTTCTTTTTTCAGGTTTTCATCTTTTGTGTCTATCAGGAACTTCAGCCGATAGTATTCATCCGGCAGATCGGCAAGCTTGATCACCTGCGCTTCATTCTGCGGATGATCCAGGTCATAGACACGGAACTCTTCAAAGTTGGACAATACCAACCAACGGGGTATGGCCTGCCTTCCCTGTTCTTTTAGCAAAGCAAACACATAACGCTGAGCCTGCTGCAACGGACTTAGCAGAGAACCATCTGATTGTTGAATAGGAGCAGTCAGGGATTTCCCAAGGCTCTTCTGCTCAATCAGCACCTTTGTCGTTGGAATAAACCCATCAATGAAGCTGGTATGATCAAGATGTACCTGGTCTTCAAAGTCTATATATTCAGCTGCATGTTCCACGCCGAAGACATCAGCAAGGAGCGACAGCCAAAACTTCTGTGACTGTCCTTTCTCATAGCCCTTGCCCTTCCAGAACTCAGCAAAATGCTTTGCTGCCGCCCTCTGCTGAACGTCTGTCATGTTGTTCACCGCCTGTATGTGCTTAAAAACTAACAGATATTTTACCACATTCAGCGGTTTTCATGCAATGAACAATACAGTATAGTGTTTTTGCTGATTTTTAGATTGTTTTATATGTATTTATTTCTGTTCTGCGACCATAAACTAAGTATTTCAACGGTTTGAGTATTGCTTTATAGAAGCAGATTCACTTTTTATCGAATAAACACAGTATAGTTTTCATATGGAAAAATGGTCCTTTATTAAAGAACTGATGTCTCCAGTAAAACGTCATAAAGACCAAAGTATAATATTACAGAATAATGTTTACACAACAAGGCTCGTTTTTGATCGATTTGCATCATTCTTTCTTTGTTATTATAAAGCCCTTATGATCAGCCGGTATTGGTAGTTCTCGGTCTTTGTTGCGTATTCGATGGTATTCGTACCCTGCACGCTGAATCATTAACCGTTTTTGTTCAAGAAGGAGCTTTATTATTATGTCGTATTCTCCTCTTGATCCGTCTCCTGTCCTCTGACACAAAGCAATGCATTGATCACACATCTCTTTAACCGTTGTATACCCCTTGACCGATACTGCATCTTGAATTGCATTTTGGAGACACAGCTCGACAAACCGCTGTTCTGAACTGATAATATGCTTACTGCTTCTGTAAAGCCTGTCAGCAGTTCTCTGCCCCCAGACACGAGCAATCGTGTTCTTTGTTATGTGGCTTTTATTAACATGGTTTTCTCGATATTCAAGAGCGATTTGTTCAGCTTTTTTCAGCACTGAAGGAGTGAAAAGCGGAACACTCCATAAAGTCTCAGATCGAAAATCTTTTGCTACTGCAGTACTCCAAATACGTTGGAGGATCGGATCCGCCTGTTCACCAATAACAATATGAGTTTTAATCAGTCCAGCATGTAGCAAAAATACTTTGTGGCTTTGTATTCTCATAATATCGCCAGATCCACCATGGCTTTTATTCCAATCAACAAAGTGTTTCTCCGAAAACAAGAAATATCGTTTGTTATATTCAGGCCAAACCGGTGAGGTGTAAGCTTGCATATGTCGCATAAGATCATCAAGATGACGTATAATCGATGTTTTTCTGCGAAGACGAACGAGTTCTGGATATTCCTCTGGATTCAGGGATGCAATAATATCTTGATTATATCTGATAATCAAATATATATTCATCATTATTTTTTTAGATAATAATGAGGCATATAATAATAAATTACGGATTCATCAAGCGCCCATCTATGTCCAGAAGTCCAGGGTACTTAACTCCAGAAAACAGAAAACGATTATGCCACAGTTCCTTAAGTTCTTCATCGCTCTGTATACTGTTGCTTATTTTGTCCTGTGGTATCCATCGCCCGTTTGCAAGCTCTTTCAGGTAACAAAGCCGTTCATATTGGACTGAAACCGGAGCACTACGTCCCCCTTGATGATAAATCATCGGATCTTCACCAATCATGGTGACTGTAGCAATATCCCCTATTTCTTTTAACGGCACTTGCCACATGTTCCCTTGAAAGTACAAGCCATCAATTTTAAAGTCTTTAGCAGCATCTCCAACAGGTACAGATCTCCAGTCTCTTAAGTTTAAGCCATATCTTTCCGCATATGATATTAGGCGGCTAATAAGTGCTGAAACATCCTCAAAAGCAATGGCAGCGCAGAAACGTTCTTCTACCTTCTGTTCGTTTGTGTTGATATTGTCTGTTCGGAGCAAATGAACAAGGACCATCGGCCTTGCACTACGATCCTCTATCGATGGATGCATCCAACGATACAGGTTCCCAAAAGTATTTCGGGTATATGCTGTTCTTTCATAATCAAGATCCTTTGTCTTACCCCAGATTGGAACTCCGATTGTACCGCATGGCATATCATCGACTCCAAATCTCGGAAAAAACTGATCTGAACCAATGGTTTTTATTTCAATTCCACCATATTCCAGATATGGTGTCATTTCTTCTCCTTTATCGAAAGTCCCCGGTTCAGACTCTTCCCACATTAGCCTTTCCGCTGCAAAATCTGAACCTTCGACATCCCAATCCTCCATATTGAGGATTGGAACCACAGGATGCTGCAACAGTTCATTGTGCCGCTGAAGGAAAAACCTTTCGCCTGTAATTCCTTTTTGCTTGAGCGAATAAAACTTTTCATTTTTCAATAACAATCATCACCTTTCAAACTAATGTAAAAAGCCCCCATAACGATGACTTTCAGCACATACGGTAAGAGGTTGCCCGAATAACGAAATGCAATCAAATCTGCATAACCCGTGCAATGTCCTCACAGAAGAGCCGTCACGTTGATCGCCAGTTGAACTGTTTGCGCCGCCGCTCTTTGCTATCCACAGCAACATTCCCGGTCACCGCTTGAGGGTGAAATTTTCAAGGTTCGGATCTGGCTTTTTCATTATTCATGGAGTCTGGCAGT
Source organism: Christensenellales bacterium (assembly GCA_045111455.1). Taxonomy (GTDB): domain Bacteria; phylum Bacillota; class Clostridia; order Christensenellales; family Aristaeellaceae; genus Aristaeella. The sequence goes on from JBGUGL010000068.1 coordinate 7,021, forward strand.
CATCCATTTCAAACAAAAAAGCCATCGCAGATTTCTCTGCAATGGCTTCGTATAGTTTCGGTTAGTGTAGTTCTTGTTCCGCCATGGAATACAGTCTTATAGCATCGGGATATACCCGCGAGGAGTTTTCCTCCGGTGACAATATACTTCATTTTTCAGATCATGGCAAGAGTTTTTTATTTTTATGCCATATATTGTGTTTTGGCAGCTATTCCGCTGAAGATAGCAACAAAAAAACACGACCTTTCGGTCGTGTAAACATCATATCAGAGCCAATGCATTCGTTATAGTCCATCACCATGTCAACGTGGTGCTCTAACCAACTGAGCTATAATCCCATGCGGTGACGCAAGCGGTATTATAACAGGCTTTGCTTCGAAATGCAAGCAGTTTTTTGCACGCGCTGTGAATCACCGTATTTCCCTTATTCTTCAATCCCGTTGATCTTGAATCTCAGGCGTTTGGGCTCAATTCCCCGCTTTTCACCAAGTTCAAACATCTCCTGCATCAGTTTAGCCTTCGCTACCCGTTCGGTCACCTCTGCTGAAGAAACGCTCACCTGCAGGTCCTGATAATCGGGATGCTGGCAGACCAGCATGAACATGGCAGGTTCCTGGGTACGGTCCACATGCCAGCGGATCCTGATCAGATCCTTTTCTTCCATCATTTTCCGATTCCCTCCGTCATCAGGATCTTTCTTGCCACGGAAACGCATTCCGGAATGCCGGCGCCGCTGGCCATATCCGGCCGGCCGCCTCCCCGGGCCACACGTTTGATCAGCGCGTTCATATCAATCTTTACATCCGCCGACCGGGCAAACGTCAGGCGTTCTCCGGCACACAGCAGCACCGCCCGGCCCTTTGTTCCGATATATTCCGAGACGGCTGCGGTTACCGCCCGGCCGTCTGTTTCCGGCATTGTAATCACGCACAGCGTAATCCCGTTCAGTTCCTCCCCGGCTTCTTCCATCTGGGAAAGAATCTCTTTGGTTTCCAGCCGGTTGGCCCGCTTTTCCGCCTCCGACAGCCGGTATTTCAGGTCAGAGGCCGCGCTGGACAGTTTGTCTACCGGGCAGCTCAGCGCCGCACCTGCCTTGTCCGCGTATTTCATGTAGGTCTGGAACAGGCTTACCGCCCTGCCGCCGCAGACAAAGGATACCCGGATCTTTCCCTTGGCCGGAATGGTGCTGATGATTTTGATCAGGCCGATTTTCCCTGTGGAGGAAGGATGTGTTCCGCCGCAGGCCACCATCTCAAAATCACCCATGGCCACAATCCGCACATGTTCAGATACTGTAGGCGCTTTGCGGAGAGGCAGCTTCTTCAGCTCTTCCTCCTCCGGGAACCAGCAGCGGATCGGTGCGTCCAAGCGGATTCTTTCGTTGACCGTATTCTCCAGCAGGAGGATTTCCTCCTCCGTCAGGTGCGTCCGCTCATCCGGCATGGAAACGTCAATGCTGGATTCCGTCTGCCCCAGATGCAGTCCGATGGTGGTACCGCCGAGTTTCTCCCAGATTGCCCCCGCCAGCATATGCTCGCCGCCGTGCTGTTCCATGTGATCTGTCCGGCGGGCGCCGTCAATCTCTCCGTGCACCGCAGTGCCTGCAGGGATTTCCCTGTCCACCGTGTGGATGACCTCGCCGTCAGAGCCCACTTCCACATCGGTTACTTTCGCCTTCACCTTGCCGAAAGACAGAATGCCCGTATCAAAGGGCTGCCCGCCGGAAGTGGGATAGAAGGCGCTGCGGTCCAGGGTGATTTCCCATTCCCCCGGCCGCTTTCCGTTTTTCACCGATGTGACCGAGGCATCAAACTGCCACAGGTACGCGTCGTCGTAATACAGTCTTTCAGTCATGTTTCCTCTTCTCATGTTCCCACCGGGAACACTTTGCAAATCCGCTTTACGGATTCATTTCATATTGAACGGCTCTGCTGATCTGTGTTCACGTTTCAGGAAGAAAACACTTCATGTCCTGAATCAGTTCATTATATTCAGACCATTTTCTCCGGGTGGAAGCACTCGTCAAACTCTCTTTCGGTCAGGAAGCCCAGGGCAAGGCAGGCTTCCTTCAGGCTTGTCCCCTCCCGGTGGGCCTTCTGGGCTGTCTTTGCAGCGTTCTCATAGCCGATCTTCGGCGACAGGGCGGTTACCAGCATCAGGGAGCGCTCCACGTTCTCCTGCATTTTTGCCCGGTTTGCCTGGATGCCGCTGACACAGCGTTCCCGGAAGGAATCCATGCTTTCAGCCAGCAGCCGTGCGCTCTGCAGGAAGTTGTAGGCGCACACCGGCATAAATACATTCAGTTCAAAATTGCCCTGGCTGGCGGCGATCCCCACCGTGACATCGTTGCCCATCACCTGGGCGGCCACCATGGTCACCTGCTCACACTGGGTGGGATTCACTTTGCCCGGCATAATGGAGGAGCCGGGTTCATTTTCAGGAATCGTGATTTCACCCAGGCCCAGTCTCGGGCCGCTGGCCAGCCAGCGGATATCGTTGGCAATCTTCATCAGGTCCGCCGCCAGGGCCTTCAGTGCGCCGTGGGCGAACACCATCTCGTCCCGGGAGGTCAGGGCATGGAATTTGTTCTCTGCCGTAACAAAAGGCAGGCCGGTTTCTTTGGCAATCTTTGCCGCGCTCAGGGTGTCAAAACCGGCCGGCGCGTTAAGGCCGGTTCCCACGGCGGTGCCGCCGAGCGCCAGCTCCAGCAGCGGCTGTTCCGCCGTCTGCATCAGGCTGATATCCTTTTCCAGGCTGGCTCTCCAGCCGGAGATCTCCTGGGAGAACAGGATCGGCGTTGCATCCTGCAGGTGGGTTCGCCCGCACTTGAGGGCGTCGCTGTTCTCCTTTTCCAGCCGGATCAGCTCTTTCTTCAGCTGCCTGGCTGCAGCAATGGTTTTCTCCAGCGCTTCCGCCGCGGCAATGTGCATGGCCGTGGGGAATGTATCGTTGGAGGACTGGCTCATATTCACGTCATCGTTCGGGTGAAGCAGCTTCACTCCCGCCATCTCGTTCCCCCGGTTGGCGATGACTTCGTTCATGTTCATGTTGCTCTGGGTGCCGGAACCGGTCTGCCACACCACAAGCGGAAAATGATCATCCAGTTTTCCGATCAGGATTTCCTCCACCGCCCGGGAGATTGCCTCATACTTCTCTTCGGTCATCTTCTCCGGTTTCAGCTTCCGGTTGGCCTGCGCGGCTGCTTTCTTCAGGATGGCAAAAGCCCGGATAATTTCAGCCGGCATGGGTTCCCTGCCCGCGCCGATGGGGAAATTGTTCCGGCTGCGTTCTGTCTGCGCGCCCCAGTACCGGTCCGCCGGTACCTTTACTTCACCCATGGAGTCATGCTCTGTCCTGTATATCATGTTCCGTCCCATCCTTTTCCCGGTTTCCTGTTTTCGCTCCGCCATCATATCATACGGGGTTCCGGCTTGGCAATTTTCAGGCCTGTTCTTCCGGCGTTTTCCGCAGGGCCTCGATCAGGTTCTTGTAATAATCCACTGCTCCCGGCAGGCAGTTGTATTCGATGTTCTCATTCAGCCCGTGCATGCCCTTCATCTGTTCCGGTCCGTAGATCACCGGGGCGAAGCACACCACATTGTCGCAGATCTTATGGTAGAACCGGGAGTCCGTGGCGCCGGTCATCACATAAGGGCTTCCGGCACAGCCCGGGAAGGTCCGGCCAATCACAGCCTGGACCGTGCGGAATGCTTCTCCGTGAATATCCGTCGGGTCCGTATAATCGTTGCCGCTCAGCACCTCTGTCTTCAGTCCGTGCTTCTCCGCCAGTTTCCGGATCACCTCCAGGCTTTCCTGCATCCCCTGGTGGGGAATAAAGCGCATGTTGGCGCTGACGGAAGCTTCCTGGGGAATCACATTGCAGGCATCGGAGCCCCTCATCATGGTAAATGCAATGGTGGTGCGGATCATGGCCCCTGCCTGTGCGCTGATCATGGGCAGGACCTTCAGCAGTACCGGCCGGAACAGCCAGAGGTTCGAGAATACCAGTTTCATCGGAAAAGAGGCATAAGGCGCCAGCGTCTCAAACATGGCAGCCACCTCCGCCGGGATCTTCCGCCGGAACACCGGATGCGTTTCCACTTCATTCACAAAGGCAGCCAGCCTCGCCACCGGCGAATGTGCAGACGGGGCGCTGGAATGTCCGCCTGCGGAAGCCGCTGTAAACTTCACGTCCGCCCGGCCCTTTTCAAACACGCCCACCATGGCGAAATTGCCCCGGATCCCGCCGATGGGATCCGTAATAATGCCGCCGCCCTCATCGCACACAAGGAAGGGCTTCACACCCCGCCGTTCCAGTTCCGCCACCAGTTTCGGGCAGCCTTCCCCGCCCCACTCCTCCGTACAGGAGGAGGACAGGTACACATCCTGCGGCGGCACATAGCCCTCCGCCAGCAGCTCCTCAGCAGCCTGGAAAAAAGCCATGACCGAGCACTTCGTATCCGATGCGCCCCGGCCCCAGACCTTGCCGTCGGCTATATCCCCGGAAAAAGGTTCGTGCGCCCAGGTGCCTTCCGCAGGCACCACATCCTGGTGACTCATCAGTACCAGGGGACGGTCGTTTTTTTCACCTTTCCAGAAATACAGCAGGTTACCGTCAATTTCCGTCTTTTCAAGTTCCCGGTGCACCCGGGGAAAGAGTTCCTCCAGCACCCGATGGAAAGCCAGGAACTTCTCCCGCTGCTCTTCCCGGGGGGAAGATACTGTTTCGCACCGGACCATGGCGGACAGTTTCCGGGCATATGCCTCCGCCCGTTCCGGATCCGGTTCCGGGCGGTAAGTGGATTTTTTGCCCGGAATGCACAGGGTATGGATAACCGCGGCCAGCAGCAGGAGAAGCAGCAGGCCGATCAGTCCCGGGATAATCCACAGCGCCTTCATTCTGCTGCCGCTCCCTTCGTTTCTTTCCTGTATTTCAGCCATGCCAGCAGGATCGCCAGGGCGCCGCTGGGAATGATCATAAAGCTGGTGGAAGACGTCAGGGAAGGAACCAGCGTGAACAGGACAATCATCACGGACAGGGGAATCAGCGCAAGCCGCGGATCCTTCCGGTAGTACTTGTATGCCATGGCGCCGAACAGCGCCGGCACCACATTGTCAAAGGCCGGAGCCAGCACCGGGCTCTGCAGCACAGGCTGCAGCGGAATCAGCAGCGCCACGCCCGCCGCCAGCACCACGATGGTCACCAGGGAGGAAGTGGCAATGGAAAGGGTTGCGATCACTTCGTTTTCCGCCGTGCCCGATTTGGCATTCACCAGTTCCTTCGCGTTCATGGCGCAGGGAATCTTCATGTTGATCAGGTTGCCGGTAATGAAGGCAAGATAGCTTCCGCCGGCGCCCAGCATGGGCGTATACACAAGGTATTCAACCACGCTGGAAATCGTCCATACCAGGCCTGCGGAAAGGAATCCCCGGCCCACGGCGCCCAGGTCCGGCGCTGTCCCCAGCAGTGCGCCGATGGCAAAAGGTGCGCCCACAAGCAGCACCAGGGTAATCATGGAAACAATCCGCCCCAGCCGGTGGGTGGATTTCAGGTATGCTTCATAATACTTCTGTTTTTCCATTTCTCTGCACCTTCTCTCAGTGTCCGATCAGCACCGCTGCCAGCATGCCGATCAGCATGCTGCCCGCGATGGAGAAGTTGTCCAGCCACGCCATGCCCTTCTTCTCTGAGAAGTAGGTGAACACCGCCATAGCCAGGGCCGCCACCAGCACCACTGCCAGCGGTGTCCAGCTGCCGGAGAAGGTGAACAGGCCGCCGCCGGAGATCCAGCCGCCCACATAACTGCCGATGTATGCGCTCACCATGCCGATAAACATGGCTGCCATGGCCTTGTCACCGAACCCTCCGCCCGGGCGGGTCTGCTTTTCCCCGCCCTGCTGCAGCCTGCGCAGGTACTTTTTATTGAACAGGGTGGAAAGCACCATGCCCCACATAATGCAGATGCTCATCAGCAGGGCGATGGTCGGAAACGCCTGGACCGTCATCTGCTGCACCCCCAGCTGCTCCGCTGCCGCGTCTGCCACCTGGGTCTCATAATGCAGGGCGCCGATGACCGACAGCCGCAGCCACGGCCACGGTGTGCCCAGTTTTCCGCTCAGTGCCAGCACTCCCAGCAGGATACCCACGCTGGGCAGTACGGAAAAGGTAGCGCTGGCCGTCACCGCCCGTTTCATCCGGGTCACGTCCATGCCCAGGGCTTTGCCGGCCCGCCAGGCGCGCACCATAAAAATCACGCAGACAATGGCAATAAATGCCACGATTGAACCGCAGATGAGATACACCCCGCCGCCGTTCAGCTGCTCCAGAACGCTCATTTGCATATTCCTCCTGTCCTGATCCGTAAAACGATATCAGCAGAATTATAGTACATCAACGCCCCTGCTTCAAGAATTTTACTGCCACACCTGCCGCTGATGCGTATATCCTTATGGCAGGACAAAAAGTGCCTGCGGAATACGGACAGAAGGAAGAATGCACCATGGATACCCTGATGGAGATAAAACAGATGAAAGCAGTAAAGATGACGATTACGTGTAGGAAAAAGCCCAACCGGGTCAAGATCATTGTCCTGACACTGGTGACTGCCCTGATCACCTGGCTGGCTTACGGAGCTGTTTACTCCTTTCTGGATCAGGGTGTCACCTTCTGGCAGGCGCTTGTCAGCCCCGTTGCCCTGGTTTTCCTGGCCCTGGACATCGTCTTTGCCTTCTTCGCCTTTACGAAAAAGGAAGCGGGAACCTGACAGCTGCATCTTAAAACAGGGACAAGGCGCTTGCCTTGTCCCTGTTGTTTGTTTTCCGGGTTATTCCGCCGGTTTGTCCGGCTGTACCCGCAGAATTATGCCCTGCCTGGTCCTGATGCCGATGCTTTCCGGCAGCATATCCATGCCTTCCAGCCTGACCGTATAGCTGCATGCCCAGCGTTCTGTCTCCCAGTCATCCAGCCCGACTTCCGGCAGGGCTTCCTCTGCAGGAATCTCTGCCATCGTTTTCCCCTGCCCGTCTGTCAGGGTGATGTTTCCGTATCGCTGCGCCATTTCCTCCGCTGCCTCCTGGCAGTTCTCTGCCGGGAACAGCCGGATATCGATCACTGTGGCCTGCAGGGAAAAACTGAGCTCATAGATGCGCAGGGTACCGTCCGGAAGCGGAAGATCATCCATATCGGAAAAATCATATCCTTCCGCTGCTGCCGTTCCGGTCAGCAGGATCCCTGCCAGCAGGAGGAGCGTCGCTTTCCGGAGCATTCCGAAAGCCCTTCGGATTCCCTGTTTTCCTTTGGTATGAAGGGCATCATGCTGTGTCTGCAAATCTGCCCGGGTGAATAAACGGTTTCGGTTCAAGCCCGTGCCTCCTTCTGTCTGATCCTTTTATTAGACGCAGAAGGAGGTGCTTTTGTTCACCTTCTCAGAATATTTTACAAAAAGAATTGACATTACCTGTATATTAGTGTACTATCTACATCGTACACTAAAGCACTGCTGAAGGAGGACCGCTATGGACTTTGATCCGATGAGCCCTATCTGGCTGCAGGTTGTCAACCGGATCAAGGGGTCGATCGTAACCGGTGCGATCGCTCCCGGAGAAAAGCTGCCCGGCGGCAGGGACCTGGCCGTGCAGTATTCCATCAACCCGAACACAGCAGCGAGAGTTTATCAGGAGCTGGAACGCGCAGGTCTGTGTGAGACCCGTCGCGGCATGGGAACCTATGTTACCGGGGATACGGAAGCCATCTCAAACCTCCGTGCGCAGATGGCTTCTGAAGCGGCTGACCGCTTCCTCCGGGATCTCCGGTCTCTGGGAATCACCCGCGACGGTGCGATCCGTCTTCTGAATGAAAGGAAGGAAAACTGATCATGCTTGAAAGCAGGGAACTGACTAAAAAATTCGGTGCAAAGACCGCGGTGGACGGTGTATCCCTGTCCATGGAGCCCGGCCATGTCTATGCCATGCTCGGCCCCAACGGCAGCGGTAAAACCACCTGGATGAAGATGGCCGCGGGACTGGTCAAGCCCACTTCCGGCGGTGTCTTTTTCAACGGCAGCCCCGTTGGCATCGAAAGCCGCAGGGATGTGGCCTATATGTCCACGGAGCCTTATTTCTACGACTGGATGACCATAGAGGATGCGGGAAAATACTACCGGGATTTCTTTGAGGATTTTTCCATGGACCGCTTCCTGCAGATGCTCCGTGATATGGACCTGAATGAGAAGGATAAGATCAAGACCCTTTCCAGCGGCATGGTGGCGAAAATGAAAATTGCCCTCACCCTGGCCCGGGACGCCAAAGTCTATATGCTGGATGAACCCTTCAACGGAATCGACCTTCTGGCCCGGGATGAAATCCGCAGCGCAATTCTCAGCGCAGCCGTTCCCGAAAAGCTCCTGCTGCTTTCCAGCCATCTGGTGGAGGAAATGGAAGCCATCGCGGATCGGGCCGTCTTTATCCGCAACGGGAAACTGATTGAAGTCCGGGACCTGGAGGAAATGCGGGAAACGGACGGCGTATCCATGGCGGACCGCTATCGTTCCATCTTCGGTCATGGGGAGGTGCAGGCATAATGCTTCGGCTTTTGAAATATGAAATGAGGAAAACCTTGTTCCCGAAACTGGTTCTCCTGGCGCTGCTGGTCATCACGGAAGGAATCTTCCTGTACGGGCACTGGGCCGGAAAGAGCAACCGGGCCACCGTGGGGCTTGCGCTGTTCCTGTTCACCCTTATGTTCGGCTTCCTGGTAATCGGTATCCTGAGCCTGGTCACCCTCCACAAGGATATGAATACCCGGCAGGGCTATATGCTGTTCATGACACCCAACAGCACCTATACCATTCTGGGCGCCAAAGTGGCGGAATGCGGCCTGTCTCTGCTGGTCTTCGGCGGCGTCGGCCTGGCAGTCAGCGCCATGAATCTTTCCCTGCTTCAGCAGGAAATCGATTTTGTGTCCGCATTCCTGCGGAACTTCAGCCCGGACCTGGTTCCGAGCGTTCCGAACCTGGCTTCTCTCCTCGTTTATATCCTCAGCAACATCCTTTGCAGTGTGACCTCCGCGTATCTGGCGGATGTGATCTCCTCTTCCCTGCTGAACGGTAAGAAGGGCAACCTGCTCATCACCTTCCTGCTGTTCCTTGTCATCAACTACGCGGTTCAGAAAGTCACCGGGCTGGTACCCGCCACCCTTGCCGTCACCACCATGCTGCTTCTCCAGGGCCTCATTGCCCTGGTCCTGGGCGTTGTGATGTATATCATCACCGCAAAGCTCATGGAAAGTTATCTGAGCGTCTGATCCCTGATCCGGCAATCCAGGAGGGTGCGCGTATGCGCGCCCTCTTTTCTGTTTGAAAAAAGCCTGTCCGGGGGTATAATGAAGGATAAAAAGGAGGCGAATATCATGATGTACTGCCTGATCCCGCTGTGCCTATGTCTTGCCGCGTTTTTTCTCCTGCAGGAAAGCCGGAAGAAGTATGTTCCCGCGGTGATCCTGAAAGGCCTGGCTTCCGCCTGTTTCGTCAGCCTCGGTTTTCTGCTGTCTGACAGTTCCCCGCTGGCGGGACTGATCACTGCGGGCCTCCTCCTGGGCTGCATCGCGGATGTGCTTCTGAACCTTCGGCTGGTGTTCCCGGAAAAGGGCCAGCTCATCTTCCTGGCGGGGATCCTTGTCTTCCTCAGCGGCCATATCCTTTATCTGATTGCCATTCTCCGGGGATCTGCGCACTGGGGAATCTGCGTTGTTGCCGGTGTCATTCTCACTGCCCTGCTGATGACCTGGATCTTCCGGCAGATTACCGCGAAGCCGGCCTTTAAAATCTTCGGAGTCATCTATATCGGGGCGGTAGTCCTGCTGAACTGTGTGGCCATAGGCAACCTGCTTGCCGCTCCCTCCGCGTTCACGGCGGTCTTTGCCGCGGGTTCCCTGCTGTTCCTGCTCAGCGATATCGTGCTGATCCTGAACACCTTCGGCGGGGAAACAAAACAAAGCCTGCGCGTTACAAACATCACCCTGTATTACGCGGGCCAGCTGCTGATCGCCCTGAGCCTGCATTTTCTGCGGTAAAAGAAAAAGAGCTGCATCGCAGCCCGCTTCCGGGGAGCAGGAACCTGCTCCCCGTTTTTTTTGTACCCGGTTTTATCCGTTCTTCTTCACGTCAGCCATCGGCGCGCCCCAGGCGCCCAGGTTTTTGCCCTCCCAGCTGAAGTATCGTTCACACGTGGTCTGGACCGGGGCAATCTCCGCCAGTTTCTCCGTGGAGTTTTCTTTTTTTCCGCCCAGCAGCTCATCCTGAAGCACATTGCGGATGGAGCACAGCATCACTTCTCCGCCCTCCGTCTGGATAAACTGTTTCACTTCCAGTTCGTAATTCACGGGAGACGCTGTCAGCACCGGAACATCCAGTACCCTGCCCTTCTCAATGTCCAGGTTCAGGCCGTCCATTTTCTCCGGCTTATTGCCGTCGACGCATCCCATATAATCCGCCAGGGGCAGGATCTTTTCCGTCACCAGGTTGGCCGAGAACACTTTGTTCCTGTGGATATTGTCCAGAGTCCGCTTGCTGCCGCCGATACAGGCCATGACACCCAGTTCCCCGTCATGGATATAGCTGAACCAGCAGAACAGGCCGAAATCAGCCTTGCCGTCCTCATTATAGGTGCCGTAAAGGAAAAGGGTCTGCGGGCAGTAATCGTTGGTGGGTTTCATGCTGATCTTGCTCATGTTGATACCTCCGTCTATTTGTTTGGTTTTTCTGCTTTGTCCGCTTCGCGCACATTGTCCAGCACACGCAGCAGATATCCTTCAAAGGCAGTGATTTCCTCGTCTGTGAAACCCCGGAAATAGATATCGGTCATTTCTTCCGAAACGGCGGCATACTGCTCTTTGCAGCGCAGTGCCCTGGGTCCGGGAAAAACATGGATCACACGCCTGTCCTCCGTGGAACGCCGGCGTTCCACCAGGCCTGCGGTTTCCATGCGGTCCAGCATGCTCGTCAGCGTGCTGTTGGCCAGTCCGGTATGCCGGCCGATCTCATGGGCAGACAGTCCTTCCTTCTGCCAGAGCGCGTCCAGGATTTTACCCTGGGGCCCGTTGAAGGTATCCGTCCCGGACGCAGCCAGGAGCTTCTCAAACACCCGGCCGCCGATCAGCCTGATCTGGGCGATATAATCGCCGCTGCGGGAAATTCTCATCCGGTTCACTCCTTTCTATATGGAATATTACTATATAGTACTATTTATGTCAATCTTTTTTTCATGTTTTTATCCGGCTTCCCTCTTGTCCTCCGGGGCTGCCGTATAGTAAACTGACGCGAACCCTTTTCCGGGTTCCCATCAACTGCAGGAAAGAGCGGAAGAACAGATGGAAAACGCGCATCCGGCCGGGAAGGACCGGCGGGCAGTACTCTTTGTATTCCTGGCCTCCGTATGTTTCAGTACGGGAGGCCTGTTTATCAAGCTGGTTCCCTGGTCCGCCCTGGCCATCAACGGTGCCCGGAACCTCATCGGTTCCGCAGTGATCGGCGTCTACCTGCTGTTTTCCCGCCATAAGCTTGTTTTCAGCCGCCGGGTGTTCATCGGCGCCCTGTCCATGATCGGGGTTACCACCCTCTTTGCTCTTGCCAACAAAATGACCACTGCCGCCAACACCATTGTGTTGCAGTTCACCGCCCCTGTTTTTGTAATCCTCTTTATGGCGGTGATCTACCGGCAGCGGCCGGGAAAGATGGACCTGGTCACCTGTTTCCTGGTGCTCCTGGGGGTCATCCTGTTCTTTGTGGACGGGATCCGGGCCGGAAACCTTCCGGGAAATATTCTGGCGATCCTGTCCGGCATCTGTTACGCCGGCGTATTTATGATGAACACCGGGGAAAACGCGGATGCCATTTCCTCCTGCTTCCTGGGCCAGCTGGCGGCGGGTCTCGTCATGACGCCCCTGTGCCTGGGAGAGACGGATTTTTCCTGCCCGACCCTGGCGGCGGTCCTCGCCCTGGGCGTTGTGCAGGTAGGCGGCGCGTATATCCTCTTTTCCACAGGCATCCGGCATACCCCGCCGGTTACTGCCAGCCTGATCACCGGCATGGAGCCCATCATGAACCCCCTGCTGGTGGCCGCATTCTACGGGGAACGGGTCTCTCCCCTGTCCGTTGCGGGCGCAGTCATCGTTGTCTGCTCCATCCTGGCTTATAATATCTGGCTGGCCCGGAAGCAGGCCTGACCGTTTCCCTGCCCCTTCCCCGGAATGTTTTGATTGAACAGGAGAAAACCATGACCCTGACACCGCTGTCTTTTCTGATCGTCTGTCCCCTGCTGTTCCTGGCCGGTTTTGTGGATTCCATCGGCGGAGGCGGCGGGCTGATTTCCCTTCCGGCTTATCTGCTGGCCGGCCTGCCTGTCCATCAGGCCATTGCCACCAATAAACTGTCCTCTTCCTGCGGCACCACGCTCTCCACGGTTCGGTTCCTGCGCCACGGGCTCATTAACCTGAAACTGGCGGTACCTTCCGTGATCGCGGCCTTTGTGGGTTCCTCCCTGGGTGCCCGGCTTTCCCTGCTTGTCAGCGAGGATGTCATGAAATACATCCTCTTTGCCGTGCTGCCTGTCGCCGCGTTCTTCGTGCTCAACCGCCACCTGTTTCAGGACCGGGGCCGCGAAGCCGTTGCGGACCGCCGGACCACCGTAATCTGCGTGATATCAGCCCTCCTCATCGGGGCATATGACGGCTTCTACGGTCCCGGCACCGGCACCTTCCTGATCATTGCCTTCACAGTCTTCGCCCGGATGTCCGTTTCCTCCGCCAATGCCCAGGCCAAGGTCATCAATCTCACGTCCAACATCACCTCCCTGGCTGTCTTCCTGCTCAACGGACAGGTGATGCTGCCCCTGGGACTGGCCGCCGCCCTGTGCAACATGGCCGGAAACTGGCTGGGCTCCGGCCTGGCCATGACCCGGGGCACGAAGATCGTCCGCCCTGTGATCCTGGGCGTTCTGCTGCTTCTTTTCCTGAAGATTATCATCGGCTTCTGATGTCTGTCCTGCAGCCGGCGGAATTGCCGCCCGGAGAAACGGAGTTTCCATGAGAATCGGTGCTTATCAGTTCCCGCTCAGCGGGCATATCGCTGATAATATGACCCGGATCCTGTCTGCCGCGGACCGGGCTGTCCGGGCAGGCGTTGACCTGCTTGTCTTTCCGGAATGCGCCGTGACGGGCTATCCGCCGCTGACCCTGTCCTCCCCTGCGGATACGGATGAGCGCCTGCTGGAGCAGGCCCACGCGCAGCTTCAGGCGGCCGCCGTCCGGAACCGGATGCATATCCTCACCGGCACGATTGTCCGGAGGAATGAATGGTATTACAACGCCGCCCTGCTTTTCGCTCCGGACGGCACAGTCACGGAATATGACAAGCGGGCCCTCTGGGGCTGGGACCGGGAAAACTTCGCGCCGGGGGACCGGGACGGGCTTCTCCGGATCGGTTCCTTCAGGGTAGGCGTCCGGATCTGCTTTGAAGTCCGCTTCCCGGAGTATTTCCGGGAGCTGTACAGGGCGCAGACCGATCTGAACATTATCCTCTTCCATGATGTTTCCGACCGGGAGAACCCGGACAGGTATGACCTGATCCGGGGGCACATCCGGACCCGGGCAGTGGAAAACGTCTGTCCGATTCTGTCTGTGAATACAAGCGGACCTTTCCAGACAGCCCCTACCGCTTTGTTTGACGCTTCCGGCAAAGCGCTGTGCGAACTGGTGCCCGGAAAGGAAGACCTGCTGATTTATGATTTTGAGAAGGCAGAACCCGGTTTCGGTGAGCTTGGACGGAAATCCATATCCGACCTCCTTGTGAAACAGTGCAGCATATCAGCCGGATTCCGGAAAAAATAATCTTGCCTTTTCTGTCAGATGGTTGTACTGTTGAGAGTGGAACAAAATGCCCGCCGGAATCGTCTGATATAATGAAAGCGGGTTTCAGGCAGCCGGCAGTCCGCCGGAGACGGAATTCCGTTTTCCTGTTTCGGATTCAGGGATATTGATCCGGGATGATATAATACTGAAGGAACCGTAACCCAGTTATACAGGAAGGATCATGATATGAGAAATTATAAGAAGATTATCATACTGGCCGTAATGCTGGTCCTGTGCCTGCTGCTGACAGGCTGCCAGCAGGGCTCGGATAACACAAAGCAGACTGGGAGTGTTATCACGCCCGATCATTTTGCCACGCTTCCGCCTTCTCAGCAGGAAGTGGTCTATCCTGACTCTTCCGATGACGGAATACCGGATGAAGAACAGCCGGATCTGACGCCGGGGCTCCCGGAAATCGACTCCGATGGCTGGACCAGCCTGCTGGAATCGTCCACTCCCCTGCCTCCCAACGTAACGCCGACTCCGGCATATGCGAACACCGTTGAGGCCGTCAGTCCCGCCCCGGCCACACCCACGCCTACCGAAGGCCCCACTCCCACTCCCAAGAGCATCCAGCGCGGTTTTACCGCCAGCGACGCTGTCCGGGATATCCAGCGGCGTCTGAAGGAGCTGGGATATTATAAGGGATCCGCGGACGGTGACTTCGGTCCTGCCACGGAAAAGGCGGTTATTGCATTCCAGAAGGCAAACGGACTGACAGCGGACGGCAAGGTCGGCGAAAAGACCCTGGCCAAGCTCAACAGTTCCAAGGCCACCTCTTCCAAGAATTCCGGCTCCAGCGGAAAAACCGCCAAGGCTACAGCCACACCCAAAGTTACCAAGAACACCTACCTGACGTCCGGCGCATCCGGCAAGCAGGTCAAAACCATGCAGAAGCGGCTCATCGAGCTGGGCTGGCTGTCCGGTTCCGCCAGCGGAACTTTTGACGATGCCACTGAAGCGGCCGTCATTGCTTTCCAGAAGAAGGCCAAGCTCTGGGCGGACGGCAAAGCCGGTCCGAAAACCCTGGAAGCCCTGTACTCCTCCAAAGCGCCGAAAACTTCCAAACCCGCCAGCAGCAGCGGCAGCGGTACAACGCTGGAGCTCGGCAGCAAGGGCAGCGATGTGAAAAAGCTGCAGCAGCGCCTGAAGGATCTCGGTTATCTGCAGGGTACCGTTGACGGCGAATACGGTGAAGCCACAAAGCAGGCAGTTACCCTGTTCCAGGGACTCAACGGCCTGACCGAGGACGGCAAAGCCGGCACCGCCACCCAGAACAAACTCTACAGTGATTCCGCAAAACGGTATTCCACCGGTTCGGATGACGACAGTATTTACTATTGATTCATAACACAAAGAACTCCGGCTGCCTTTTCCGGCAGCCGGAGTTCTTTTATTGCCTGTTTCCTGCCTGCTCCCCGTCCGTCAGCACCCTCGGAATAAACTGCGGGGCAAACCTTCCTTTCCCCTTCTTCTTTACAAAGCAATACCCGATTGAGGAGAACACCACCGCGCCTGCCATGTTTACCAGCAGGTCCTTCATGGTGTCGTGGATCCCCACATCCAGATAACCGCCCAGTCCCAGCCGCTGCTCACTTCCGTCAGTGTGGATCACCGCCACGTCTGCAATATCCGTCACCCGGATCGGGATGTTGTTCAGGCTCTCGTCCAGGGAGACGGAATTGAACTCCTGGATTACCGTATCCTTCTGCATGTCCAGGACAAACAGCCGGTCCCCGGCATATTCATAAAACTCCCACAGCACCCCGATGGTCATGGAAAAGCAGAAAGCCGTAATGGCCAGGAACAGCGGGGACAGCCGCAGGGAAACCCTCTCATGCCGGTTCAGCATATCCACCAGCGCAAACCCGATGGCCGCGAAGCAGAATCCGTTGATGGTATGCAGCACCGTGTCCCAGTGGGGTACCCGCACATAGAACTTGTTGATCTCTCCCAGGATCGTCGATGCGAAGATAAATACCAGCAGGATGATCTCCAGTGTACCCGGCAGTTCAATCCTCAGCTTCCTGGATATAATACTGGGAAGCAGCAGCAGGAAGAAGGTAACCGCCGCGATAAAAACAGATTCATAATCCTGCCGGAGCGCGAAAAGCACCCCTGTAAGCACCACCAGCACACGCAGTACGACAAACACAACCACAGTCCATTTATGGTTGTACCAGACCCGCTTTTCAGTTTTCTTCAAGCCCGTCGCCTCCCGTAGACAGTTTTCCATATATAAAAACGATGCACAGCGGTTTTTCTGTCTCTCCCGGATGTATTTGTCCTGTTTTTCCGCAGGGCGCTCTCCCTCTATTGACGGCTTCCCGCGCCGTCTGATATCATTTCGCCAATCGGAAAACTGATGCGGATAGGAGACAGCGTATGAAGAAAATGGTTCGCCGTGCCGAAGTCCGGGATATTCCCGCCATCCTGAACCTGCTGGTGCAGGTGGATATGGTGCACCACAACGGTCGTCCCGATCTTTTCAAAGGTCCGGCCACCAAGTACAGCGCCGCGGAACTGGAAAAAATCCTGTCGGATGAGGAAACCCCTGTCTTTGTCTGTGTAAACGAAGCGGATCAGGTACTGGGCCACGGGTTCTGCGTCCTGCAGCATTCCGGCGGCCAGCTGCTTGTGGAGCATACCACCGTGTATATCGACGATATCTGCGTGGATGAATCTGCCCGCGGACAGGGTGTCGGGAAAGCGCTGTATGAATACATTCTGGCCTATGCTCGGGAAAAGGGCGCCTATAACGTCACCCTGAATGTCTGGAGCTGCAATCCCGGCGCCATGGCCTTCTATGAAAAGCTGGGCCTGGTGCCCTACAAAGTCGGGATGGAGAAGATTCTGTAAAATGGATTCTGTTCATCATTATCAGTCTCCCCTCGGCGCCGTCACCCTGGCATCCGACGGGAACGCCCTGACCGGCCTGTGGTTTGACGGTCAGAAGCATTTTGCCGAAACCCTGCCGGCGGATCATTCGGAACAGATGCTGCCTGTTTTTGCGGAAGCGGAACGCTGGCTGGATCGTTATTTCAGCGGCGGCATCCCTGATTTCACACCCCCGCTGTTCCTGCGGGGCACGCCTTTCCGCCGGCTGGTATGGGAGCAGCTGCTCCTCATCCCTTACGGTACAACCGTCACCTACGGGCAGCTGGCGGAACGGCTGTCAGTGCAGACCGGCCGCCGCGTATCCGCCCGGGCGGTGGGCGGCGCCGTGGGGCACAACCCGATTTCCCTGATCGTCCCCTGCCACCGGGTCATCGGCGCGGATGGCAGCCTGACAGGCTACGCGGGTGGAACAGACCGGAAATCAGAATTGCTGCGGATGGAAAAAGAAAATGCTCCGCACGCCGAAAGTGAGAACTGACTGATATGCTGACACTCAAAGTACTGAACCACGACCGGGTGGATGACATCATGGCCCTTGACAGGCTCTGCTTCCCCGTTGACTGCTGGAAGGAAGAGGACTGGCATGACCTCCTGCAGGATGACCGGGCGGTGTATTATGCCCTGCTGGACGGTGACAGGCTTGTGGCTGATGTCTTTATCTATAACTGGAAGGGCGAACATGACTACGTCAAGATCATGAACGTCGCCGTCCATCCGGATTACAGAAGGCAGGGCGCTGCCTGCCGTCTGCTGAACAACGTGACGGAAGAAATGAGAAAGGACGGGATGTTCCGTTTCTGCGGAGAGACCCGTTCCTCCAACACCGCCATGCAGCGGACCTTTGAAAAATGCGGCTATCATCTGGACAGGATCGAGGAAAACTATTTCACCAATCCTGCTGAAAGTGCGTGGAAGTATCTGCTTAGTATCTGAACCCATGTGATAAAAATGCATCCCGACCTGGGAAAAAGTGAGTCATCGGGACGGTTCCCGTTGACTCACCCTTCTTCTGCGGTTTTTGTCCTCAAATATCCTTGATTTGTCTGATGTAATTCCACTCTTCCTGTAATAATATAATAGATGAATGAGATCTGTTACAGGAGGAAACCCGCATGCAGGCTTTCAATCCTTATCTTCCCGGCTGGGAATATGTTCCGGACGGTGAACCCCATGTGTTTGACGGCCGGGTCTACGTTTACGGTTCCCATGACCGTTTCAACGGCCATGTGTTCTGCCTGAATGACTATGTCTGCTGGTCCGCGCCGGTGGACAACCTGGCGGACTGGCGCTATGAAGGCGTCATCTATAAAAAGACCGATGATCCGGATAATCCGGAAGGTAAAGCCTGTCTCTACGCGCCGGATGTAACCCGGGGCCCCGACGGCAGGTATTACCTCTATTATGTCCTGGACAAGCAGTGCCGGGTGGCTGTCGCTGTCTGTGATACACCCGCCGGAAAATATGAGTTCTACGGCCATGTGCATGATCAGAACGGCGGCCTGCTGGGCAACCGTCCCGGGGATGAGCCCCAGTTTGACCCGGCAGTGCTGACGGAGAACGGCAAAACCTGGCTGTACACCGGCTTCTGCTCCCCCATGGATTCCTCCCGTCACGGTCCCATGTGCACCCTGCTGGCGGAAGACATGCTGACCATTGAGCAGGAACCTGTCTTCATCATGCCCAGCAAACCCTACAGCGCCGGTTCCGGCTATGAAGGCCATGAATTCTTCGAAGCCTCCTCCATCCGGAAATTCGGGGACCTGTATTACTTCGTCTATTCCTCCATTGTGATGCATGAACTGGCCCTGGCCGTCAGCAAATACCCGGATCACGGTTTTGAATACAAGGGCGTCGTCATCAGCAACAACGATATCGGGATTGCTTCCTATAAGCCAGCCGGAAAGCCCGCGTACTACGGCGGCAACAACCATGGCGGCCTGGTGCAGATGAACGGAAAGACCTATATCTTCTATCACCGCCAGACCAACGGCACCACCTACAGCCGCCAGGGCATGGCGGAAGAAGTGACGCTTCTGCCGGACGGTTCTATCCCCCAGGTGGAAATGACCTCCTGCGGCCTGAACGGCGGTCCCCTGGAAGGCCGGGGCACCTATCCCGCCTATATCGCCTGCAACCTGTTCACGGATAAGGATGCTGTCTATACCGGCGGCTACGGCGGCGGTGTCTGGGCGGACGGCTGCTTCCCCCGCATTACCCAGGACGGAAAAGACGGGGATGAGGAACAGCCCTATATCATGAATATGCTGGACAGCGCCACCTGCGGTTTCAAATACTTTGACTGTAAAGGCGTGAAGTCTGTCACCATAGAAGTCCGGGGATACTGTTCCGGCGCCTTTGAAGTGAAAACTGCCTGGGACGGTCCTGTCCTGGCTTCGATTCCCGTGGATTTTACCAATGTCTGGACCGAATACACCGCGGATGTTTCCATTCCGGACGGTATTAACGCCCTCTACTTCACCTACACCGGTCCCGGTTCCGCGGCTTTACGAAGCTTCACACTCCGCTGATGATTGTCAGCCGCGGAAACTCTTAACTCTTCACTCTTAACTCTTCACTCCACAGCCGAAAGCGCCGCTTTCGGCTGTTTCTTACTCTGATCCAATCTCTCGTCTTGAGCAATTACACTTTACAATGCTATAATATATTTTGACTTAAGGCTGACAGCCCTCACTATATCTAATTGTGAATTATGAATTATGAATTGTGAATTGATTTTGCAGTTGCCCGTCCCCGTCTCCGCCCTGCTGGCCCGTCTGAACGGTGCCGGCTTTTCGGCGTACGCTGTCGGCGGCTGCGTCCGGGATTCCATCCTGGGGCTGGAGCCCCATGACTGGGACATCTGTACCTCCGCCCTGCCGGAGCAGATGCAGGAAGTCTTCAAGGATCTGCACACAGTGGAAACCGGGCTGAAGCACGGTACCCTGACCGTGGTGGTGGATCATGTTCCCTATGAAGTGACCACCTTCCGGGTGGACGGGGATTATACCGACCACCGTCACCCGGATTCCGTGCGTTTTGTGGATGACCTGACCCAGGACCTGGCCCGGCGGGATTTCACCGTGAATGCCATGGCCTGGAACCCGGAAACCGGCCTGGCCGATCCCTTTGACGGACAGTCGGATCTGGCCGCGAACCTGATCCGCTGTGTCGGAGAACCGGAGCAGCGCTTTGACGAGGACGCCCTGCGGATCCTCCGGGCCCTGCGGTTTGCCTCCGTCTATGATTTTGCCATTGAGCCTGCCACTTCCGCTGCCCTGCGGAAGATGGCGCCGGACCTTTCCCGGGTGGCCGGAGAACGCATCCGGGAGGAACTGCTCAAGCTCCTGTGCGGCAAAGCTGCCGGGCGCATCCTCCGGGAATATCCGGAAGTGCTGGCGGAGATCATTCCGGAGATCCGGCCCATGATCGGGTACGATCAGCAGAACCACCATCATTCCTACGATCTCTGGGAACACACCGTCCGGGGAATTGAAGGCGTACCCGCGGAGCCGGTCCTGCGCCTCACCATGCTCCTGCATGATACCGGCAAGCCTGAAGCCCGCACCACGGATGAAAAGGGTGAAGGCCATTACAAGGGACATGGGAAAATATCAGAACAGATTGCCCGTAAAACTGCTGAAACCCTTCATCTGGACAATGCCTTCCGGGACCGGCTGTGCAATCTGGTCCTGCATCATGATATTCCGCTGCGCACTGACAGCGGCGCAATCAACACAGACCGTTCCTTCCTGCTGCGGCGGCTGAACCGCTTCGGCGAGGAGGATCTCCGGGCCCTGTTCCTGATCCACCGTTCCGACCGTGTTGCCACCGGCTACACCACCGCGGAGCGGGAGGATGCCCGCCTGAAGGAGCGGCTGGCCGCCCTGGATGCCCTCCTGGCGGAAAAGCCCTGCTTTACCCTGAAGGACCTGGCCGTCAACGGCCGGGACCTGATGGCTGCCGGGCTCAAAGGCAAAGCCGTGGGCGAAACCCTGCAGGCGCTGCTGGAAGCCGTCATGGACGGGAAAGTACCCAACGAGAAGGAAGCGCTGCTCACCATGCTGCCGTCGTTTCAACAATCCAGACGATAATGAGGGCTAAGCGGGTCGGGGTAACATTTTTGAAGTGATCGCTTTGCATAGTCGGAGGGAGAGATTATGAATAAAATAAATAATGTAAGAGTAAGTAAAAGATTCTTGTCTTTCTTAACTTCATTAGTTTTAATGTTTTCATCATTAGCTGCTTTAGCAGAGGAAAATTCTAGTGATATAACTAATGAGACATCTATTACTGAGATGACTGATGAAATAAAGCAATTAACTTTTACTGACTTTACAAATGATCTTGATAATGACTTGCTTCTTAAAATAGAACCATATGTTAAAGATAAATATGAATTGTATTCTTATGCTTATATAGCTTATTACTATGAAAATTATAAATATTTTATGGATGATAGACAAACATTTCTTGATTTAGGAATAGCACTTCCTGATACAGAAGCAGCATTTGATTATATTACTTTATTTCCAGATGAATTAGCTATAAATGTTACTGGTGAAATCAATAAAGGAATGGATATTAATGAATTATTTGATATTAGTGTATTTATTAAAGATCCAACTCTTCGTGATTTAGCTAAGAGTGCACGCAATAATTATATAAAAGCATATGAAAAGGCAACAATTGATTGCCCTGAATATGAAGAATTTGAAAAACAATTAAAAGAAATGGAAAAAGAAGACTTCCTTCTTTCATACATGTATTTTGCATGTTTAGAAAGAATTTTACATAAACATTTTATTGATGAAAATTTTACTCAAAAGGAAATAAAAGAGTACTTTATTATTTCAAAAGATCCATTATATGTTTGTAATAAAAAATATGGTAATTATAGGAAACTTATAGAGGCAATTAATAATAAACAGGAACAAACTGAATTTGATAAATATGCTCTTTTATATGTTCATTCTGGTCAAAAATTAACTGGTGAAAATATTGATAGAGCAGTAAACAAAATTAATTCCTATATTAATAAATATCAAAAATAATAATTTAGTCAGGTATTATCCTGACTTTTTTTATTTTCTTGTTAGTAGCTCCAATTCTTGGATAATTTTTTAATATTTTTTGAATGGCTTCATATTGGCCATATTTATAACATTCTTCAAAGAAATCTATCCATATTTAGGATTATGTGATAAAATAGCTGCAACGAATCAGGATTTCATAACACAAAAGATTTGCCGGGCCAGTCAATCATCAACATCTGTATTATAAAGTGACGGTAAAATAAAACGGAGGAGAAACTATGAACATAATAAAAGATATAAAAACATCCAAAAGACTTTTAGCGTATTTCACTGCAGGAATAATGGCTTTCTCTGTTTTACCGGCTTCAGGAGAAGAAGATGTCCAGGAAACTGCAAATGAAGTTAAGCAGGAAGAAATGATTGTTAATATAGGAAATCAGGATGAAGTGGATGTTCAGGAAACACAAGAAGATGAACAAATGACCTATGATGAATTTATTAAAATTACTACTGATGCCTTTTATGAAAATGAATTTTATTATTTAGATAATCCAATAGAACTGGATGAATTTCAAGCTGGGTATTTATTGCTTAATTTTGATAACTGTAACAATATTTTTTATGATTTGGTTAAAAGTGGAATGTTTGGCGATTGTGAAGAAGGTTTGTTAATATACCTTGTTGGTAAAGGAATGGGTGTAATGGATATTTTATTATCATCACCTGAATTAGGATGGGATGGAGATTCAGATTTTCTTCATTACAGTACAAAAGATAAAGACAAGTATAGAGAGTTTAAATCTCTTGCCAGAGAAATTATATTCAGTAAAAAAATGGATAATGAAAAAGTAAGACAAGTTATTAAGTTTTTTAAGGAATCAGAAAACACGATTAATGATAGAATGGTTTTAGATTGTGGTGGAAGAATTATATCATCTCGTTTACGTGCTAAAATAGAACGTTTGAAAAATTATGAAAAGGAAATAAAAAAATATATGTTTATGAATAGTGGTATTCCAAAAAATTATCCGTTTAATGAGAATAGTGATGATATATTTGAGTTGTTTGGATTATTATATAAATTAAAAGTAGATAACTTCAAGGAGATTCGTAAAATTAATGCTGCTGTTGATGAAGCATATTTAGAACAATTGCAGGAAGCTGAAGTTGGTTTAGGTGCCAAATAAATATCATAATTATTAAATAAATAAAGAGCATAAAAATGATGTGTACCCTCTTTACTGGACACCCAGTAAGGAGGGTACACATCAAAATATGCTCTTTTAATTTTTTTATATAGCACAAAAGGACCCGTTCCCCTGAGGGCGGATCCTTTCTTGAACGATATGCTAAAAATGGTGTATCATTAAACTCACCCGACATTTTCATCTGCCCAGTCCTTCTGAAAGGCGGTCCGATTTTTTGACTTGGTGAGAATGAATGTATGCATGATAAGGAGAAGTGGATAATGACCGTGACTTTAGTCAGAAAAGTTCTCATGCTTGCAGTCGTCAGCATGATTTTCCTTTCCCTGTGCGTGTCCTTTGCTTTTGCGGAGGATCCGTATTGGACAGCTGCTGAGCAGAATCTCATTGATCACGGACTCACCCTGGAGGATGTCATTAATGACTATCAGGGTGAGCTCAGCAAGGTGAAAGGACCGGCTAGTTTCTGGCTCCCCTGGCTTCCGGATGGCGCACCCTCCTTTACCCTGTTCGATGTCACCGGGGATGGCTGTGTGGATCTGGTCAGCGGCCGCATGTTCGGAAGCGGCATGGTCCGCTTAGAGCTGGTTGTCTTTGATCCTCTGGCCCATGAGAAATACGTCCTGGACGGTTACAACTACGATTATTATGTCCGCGATGTTTCAGCGGACCGCCTGGTCGTTGTGGAACGCGGTCCCAACGGTTATGGGGATCCGGTCAAAGAAAAAACCGGAACCGTAATCCTGGAGGAGGGGCACCTGGTTTTTGTGCCGGATATGTGACAGGCCGGAAGCAGGTATTCCCAAGGCAATGATTATATTACGCTTAATTGTAACCGGCAGTGTTCCATAACATAGAATAATCTGTATCAGTTCATATGCAAAAGCCGGTGATTCCGATCGGAATCACCGGCTTTTTTCTTCTTTACAGGATATCAATATATTCACCGTTCAGGGCTTTGTTCATGCTCCGCACCGCGCAGAACTTGCCGCACATGGAGCAGGTATCCTCATGCTCCGGCGCCCGGCTGTCCCGGATGGCCTTGGCCGTGGCGGGATCGATGGAGCATTCCCACTGTTTATCCCAGTCAAACGTCCGCCGGGCATCCGCCATCTGATCGTCCAGGTCCCGGGCATGCGGAATCTTTTTCGCGATGTCCGCCGCATGCGCCGCAATCCGGGAGGCGATGATTCCCTGCTTCACGTCCTCCACATTCGGCAGCGCCAGGTGCTCCGCAGGGGTCACATAGCACAGGAACGCCGCGCCGGAAGCCGCTGCAATGGCCCCGCCGATGGCGGAAGTGATGTGATCGTATCCGGGAGCAATATCGGTGACCAGCGGTCCCAGCACATAGAAAGGCGCACCCATGCAGATGGTCTGCTGCAGCTTCATGTTGGCTTCAATCTGGTCCATCGGCATATGGCCGGGGCCTTCCACCATCACCTGCACGTCCTTCTCCCAGGCCCGCTTGGTCAGCTCGCCCAGGCGCACCAGTTCCTCAATCTGGCACACGTCGCTGGCATCCGCCAGGCAGCCGGGCCGACAGGCATCTCCCAGGGAAATGGTCACGTCATATTCCCGGCAGATATCCAGGATCTCATCATAGTATTCATAGAAGGGATTTTCCTCCCCTGTCATGCTCATCCAGGCAAACACCAGGGAGCCGCCGCGGGAAACGATATTCATCTTCCGCTTGTGCTTTTTGATCTGTTCAATGGTCTTCCGGGTAATACCGCAGTGCAGGGTCACAAAGTCCACGCCGTCCTCCGCGTGCAGCCGGACCACATCGATAAAGTCTTTTGCGGTCAGGGTCGCCAGGTCACGCTGGTAATGGATCACGCTGTCGTATACCGGCACCGTACCGATCATGGCCGGGCACTCCGCGGTCAGCTTCCGGCGGAAGGGCTGCGTGTTGCCGTGGCTGGACAGGTCCATGATGGCTTCCGCGCCCATGTCAACCGCCGCCATTACCTTCTGCATTTCGATGTCATAGTCCTTGCAGTCCCGGGAAACGCCCAGGTTCACGTTGATCTTGGTCCTGAGCATGGAACCCACACCGTTGGGGCTAATACAGGTGTGCAGCCTGTTGGCGCAGATGGCCACCTGGCCCTTCGCCACCAGTTCCCGGATTTCTTCCTCCGTCCTGTACTCCTTCGCGGCCACAGCCTTCATTTCCGGGGTGATGATTCCTTTTCTTGCGGCATCCATCTGGGTCGTGTAGTCTCTCATGTGTCTTCGTTCCTTTCAGATTATTATGCTTCTTCTGCAAAGCGGGAATTCAGGTCAAAATTGTGCATCATCGGGCCGGCGCCTTTCCCCAGGTCCAGCATGGCCGCCAGGGCGCCGGAGATGTACTCCTTCGCCCGCCGCACGGATTCCGCCAGCGTGAACCCCTTCGCCAGGTTGGCGGCAATGGCGCTGGACAGTGTGCACCCGGTGCCGTGGGTGTTGGGATTGTCGATCCGTTTTCCCTCAAACCAGGTGACCTCCCCTTCCGCGCACAGCAGGTCGTTGGCATCGTTCACCCGGTGTCCGCCCTTCAGCAGGATCGCGCAGCCGTGTTCACCGCTGATCCGCTTCGCTGCCTGCACCATGTCCTCCGCGTTTTCAATACGCATACCGGACAGGATCTCCGCCTCGGGAATATTGGGCGTCACCAGCACCGCCAGGGGCAGCAGCTCCTCCGTCAGGGTCTGTACCGCGTCGCTTTTGATCAGGGCGGATCCGGAGGTCGCCACCATCACCGGATCCACCACCACATTCCGTGCCCGGTAATGCCGCAGCCTGTCCGCGATCACCCGGATCAGCTCGCTGGAGGAAACCATGCCGATCTTTACCGCGTCCGGATATATATCCTCAAACACTGCGTCAATCTGCTGCCCCAGGAATTCCGGAGCTGTTTCCGCCACTGCCCGCACCCCTGTCGTGTTCTGGGCTGTCAGTGCGGTGATGGCGCTCATG
Organism: Christensenellales bacterium; assembly: GCA_045111455.1. Lineage (GTDB taxonomy): Bacteria > Bacillota > Clostridia > Christensenellales > Aristaeellaceae > Aristaeella. The sequence goes on from JBGUGL010000068.1 coordinate 33,021, forward strand.
GCATATACGCCGTTCATTGTCATAGTCTTCAGGTCTGCCTGGATCCCGGCGCCGCCGCTGCTGTCGCTGCCCGCAATGGTCAGTGCTGTCTTCATTTCTCCTGTTCTCCCTTCCGGCGGATCAGTCCGAGCTCTTCCGCCCGGGCTTTCAGTTCTTCCGCTGCCCGTTTCGGATCCTCTGCCTTCATAATGGCGGATACGGCGCAGATACCGGCAATCGGTATGCCCGCCAGCACGTCGATATTATCCCGGTTCAGGCCGCCGATGGCATTCACCGGAATGGACACCGCCCCGCAGATATCCCGCAGGGTATCGGTGGAAGTCAGTACGGTCTTCACCTTCGTGGTGGTGGGATAGATTGCGCCCACGCCCAGGTAGTCCGCCCCCTGGGCGGCCTCGTCCATGGCCCAGGGCACTGTCTTGGCCGTGGCCCCGATAATCCTGTCCGGTCCCAGGATCCGCCGTGCCGCAGCCACCGTCATATCCTCCGCCCCCAGGTGCACGCCCTCCGCATCCGCCGCCAGGGCCACATCCACCCGGTCGTCGATAATCAGCGGAACGCCGTACCGCCGGGTCAGCGTGTGGACCTTCTCCGCCAGGGCAATATATTCCCGCGTGCTCCGGTTCTTTTCCCGGAGCTGCAGGATCGTCACCCCGCCCTGCAGCGCCGACTCCACCCGGCGCAGGAATTCCTCCTCCCCGTACAGTGTGCTGTCCGTAATGAAATACAGGCTCGTGTCAAAATGCTTCATTTTGTTTCCTCCATATTCATGAGGGCTTCCAGCTGCTGATCCGTCGCGGCGGACAGGGCATCCAGCAGGCGCACCATGAAGGTGCCGCTCCCCTCCGGGGTTGCGGCCATCTGTCCGCAGGCTCCCAGCACAGTGCAGGCAGCAGCTGCCGCATCCATAGCTGGGCACACAGACAGGTATGTGCCGCACAGTGCCCCCAGCATGCATCCGGTTCCCGTCACTGCCGCCAGCTGCGGTGTACCGTTCCGGATCAGCGCTGTTCCGGCGCCGTCCGTGACGATATCCGTCCTTCCGCTGGCAAGTACCGTCGTCCCGTACTTTCGCGCCAGCCCGGCCGCGGCTTCCCGCACTTCATCCCCGGTGAGCGCCGCGTCCGCATCCACGCCGGAGGAGCGGTACGCCGCCCGGTAAAGGGCGTAGATTTCCGAATAATTCCCCTTCAGCACCGCCGGGACAGCAGTGTCCAGCAGCCGGGCCGCGAAATCCCGCCGCAGCCCGGAACAGGCAGCGCCCACCGCATCCAGGATCACAGGAATCCCTTTCTCTTCAGCCGTCTTCAGGGAAATCTCCATGGACCGCATCCGTACGTCCGTGATATTCCCCAGGTTCAGCATCAGGGCATCCGCCGTCTCCGTGATTTCCTTCACTTCCGCCGGATGCTCCGCCATGATCGGGCGTGCGCCGGCTGCCAGCACCGTATTGGCACACTGGTTGATGGAGATCGGGTTGGTGATGCAGTGGATCAGGGGCCGTTTTTCCCTCACTGTGCCGCGGATTTCATTCAGCGCTCGCATTTGCTTCCTTGCCCTTCTTTGTTTTGCAGAAATAATAGATCAGTCCCGCCGCAGCAGCCGCCGCAGGAGCAATGTATGCCGCTGCGTTCAGCACAGGGGATTCCAGGCCGAACACCATGCCCGCCACCTTGATCACCACCCAGAGGATTCCGCCCAGCGCCGCAATGGTCAGCGCATCTGACAGCACACTGGTCCGGTCATGGTAAACAGCGGATCCCACAGACCGCTGCATCCGTGCCAGCATTCCGTTTCCGGCCAGCTTGCGCAGGAAAACAAAAGCGATGCTTCCGCCGATCAGCGTTCCGCAGATAAAGGAAGGCACATAGAACAGCCATCCCAGTCCTTCCTTTCCCCACAGCAGGGTCATCACCGGATAGGATGCCAGCGCCCCGATGATACCGGTGCCGATAATTTCCCCCAGTACCGCCAGGATCACCTTTCCTTTGGACATCCGGTAGAACACCCCGGAAAGGAACGCCCCGAAAACCGCGCCTGTCAGTGCCAGCGGCGGAATGCCCATGGTCAGCATCCGGATGATGCCGATCACCGTTGCGCACAGCAGCGAATACCAGGGTCCCAGAAGCACCGAGCAGACAATGTTGATCAGATGCGCCATGGGACACATGCCCTCCACCCGGAGAATGGGGGATATCACCACACCCACTGCAATCAGCAGGGACAGAACCACCAGTTTCAGGACCGTGTCAGACTTTTTCATTTTTGTGAACCCCTTTTCGTATTAAATACGAAGTCAGTGATGCTTCGCTCGGTCGGGAATTGCTTTTCCCCTCTCACCCCGAAACACGGGTTCCCATCGCTTCGTACAAGGCCCAGGGCGCTCCCCCTCAGCCCGCCGCATCCGCGGAGCATGAAAAAAGCAGGCGAAACCTTTTGTGGTTTCTCCTGCATCAACACGTTATAACTTCCTACGGCGGCATTACCCACATCAGGTTTAAGGGTCGAAGGTGATACCTTCCTCTCAGCCTGTCAGTACAAGCTCCCCTGCGTTTTTCAGTTGTCGGGCGGAACCGGGTTTCCCTGCTTCCGCTCCGGGAAAGGATTATATGCCGGTTTTCCCCGGAATGCAAGAGGCTTTCCCGGAAAACATAAAAAAGCCAGGAGTCAAGTATATGAAATGATGAATCAGGCATCATGAATTGGTTTCTCTCTCCCGGAATTTACACACTTGTTACATCGCAGGATTTTGAACCGTGTTATTATATTGGCGGAAGAAAACTTGCTGTCTTGCAGCGCACAGGCGCCGCACCCATTCTGACAGAAACGGAGGCAAACCGATGAAACAGGCAAAAGCAAACTCATCCATCCGTTTCCTTTGGCTTTTTCTGTTGTTGTCCGTGATGATCCTTGTCGGCATATGGATGGTCTTTGATCCGCCAGGGGAAAAGACCCATTATATGGACAAGGCAGATATGTATGAAATCGTAAGGAACAATGCACAGACCATCCTGGATGATATTGAAAAAAACGACTATACCCGCACACTCTCCCTGCTGAGTTCTTCCCGGGAGAAACCCCATGTTGAATTTTCCGGTGACTGCGTCCTTTTTTACTGCTACGGCCATGGTTTCGCGTCGAACACAGGTTACGAAGGCTTTTACTACACTCCCTCGGACGGTCCCGCCGGACTCGGTGGAATTGATGTGTCTTTCCTGAAACAGGAAGGCAATGAATGGACCTGGTACGAAAAAAGCAGGGATCCCGGCGGAGATAACGAATACCATACTGAAAAGATCTGTGACTTTCTCTGGTATTACCGGCTTGAATACTGACGGCGGCTTCATTCCGGCGGATCCGGCATTTCCCGGCTCTGCCGGACTATTGTCTGAAGCATATACTGAACAGCATTGCAGAATATATTGAATCTGAGAGGAAAAAATGGAAAAGACAGAATTGACAGCCCTGTTTGACAAATATATCAAAAAACTGAGAATCACACCTGCCTGGGATGTCCGGCTGGAATTCGTCGAGGATCCCGCCTGGCCCAAAACAGGCGACTTCAGGATTGACTGCGATGACAGAAAGGCGATCCTGCTGCTGAATACGGTCAATCCCAAGCAGGAAAACCTGGAAGAGGTCATTGTCCATGAGCTGATGCATATCAAAATGTATCCCCTAGACCAGGTCACCGAATCCCTGATCGCCAATTGTTTTGAGGAAGGATCTGCCGCAGGCAGGTTTGCTTATCAGCAGTTTTTCACTACGCTCGAGCAGACCGTTGAAGAGCTGACCAAATGTTTCCTGCTCGAATTCGGTGAGAATAAGGAGTTCTCCTACGGCAGGTGCAGAAGGCAGAAATCCTTCAACGATCTGTACGAAGGGCTGAACAATATTGAATGATCATTGAGTCCGGAGATGAAGGAATGGGCGGGAGCAGTCCCCGCCGAAGTCCCTTCTCTTTCCGTTTGACCTCTTTGCCTGCCCGGGGATCCGGGAGCTTCTATAGGCGCTAATTTGATAATTTAATTATTTTGTAACATTTTTCTCAAAAATTTAATTTTTTATTCGAATTTTTCATTGCCATTTTTCTTCCCTTGTGCTAAACTGTGGAAGTTAGCCCTGGTTTGCCGCCGGGCGGCTGCATCCGTTGAAAAACGGGTGTTCCGGTGGGAAATCAAACCCCGTCTCTTTAGGCGCTGGCAGACTGCACCTTCCATAGCAGTCCGTCAGTGTTGTTGTGCGCCTGCTTTCACCAGGCGCCGACGCAGAGTCGCGTTTCGCGGAGCCTGGTTGGGTTGCCTCGCCCCTTGCGGAACAAAACTTTTCCCGGTTGACCAGTTAGGTCAAACAACATACGGAGGTGTATTACTTAAAATGGCACGCATTGCAGGTGTTGACCTGCCCAGAGAAAAGCGCGTTGAGATCGGCCTGACCTACATCTACGGCATCGGCCTGACCACTTCGCAGAAGATGCTCGCGGAAGTCGGTGTGAATCCCGACACACGGGTAAAGGATCTCTCCGAG
>JBGUGL010000069.1:0-41348 GCA_045111455.1 Christensenellales bacterium
GATGGTTCTCCAGGGTTACGGCTTTCGTTTCGCCTTCGGGCCAGTTGGTCAGCACCACCTTCAGGGGACGGAGCACCGCCATGGCGCGGAGCGAGGTCTCGCCCAGGACATCCCGGACGCAGTGCTCCAGCACGGCATAGTCAACCGTGGAGTCCGCCTTGCTCATGCCGATCGTATCCACAAAGTTGCGGATGGCCATCGCGGGGTAACCGCGGCGGCGCATGGCGCTGAGGGTAGGCATCCGGGGATCGTCCCAGCCTGCCACATAGTTGCCCTCCACCAGCTGGCGGAGATAGCGCTTGCTCATGACCGTGCCGGTCATGTTCAGGCGGGAGAACTCGATCTGGCGGGGCTTCGCGGGAAGCATGTCCGCACTCTTTTCCACCACCCAGTCATACAGGGGGCGGTGGATCTCATACTCCAGGGAGCACATGGAATGGCTGATGCCTTCCAGGGCATCGCCGATGGGGTGGGAGAAGTCATACATGGGATAGATGCACCATTTGGTGCCGGTACGCCAGTGTTCCTTGTACAGGATGCGGTACATGGCAGGATCCCGCATAACGATGTTGGGGGAGGCCATGTCGATCTTCATACGGAGGGTTTTGCTGCCTTCCGGGAATTCACCGGCCTTCATGCGGCGGAAGAGATCCAGGCTTTCCTCCGCAGGGCGGTCCCGCCAGGGGCTGTTTTTGCCGGGCTCGGTCAGGGTGCCGCGGTATTCGCGCATTTCATCCTTGCTGAGCTCATCCACATAAGCCAGGCCGCGGCGGATCCATTCCTCGGCGATTTCATAGCACTTGTCATAGTAGTCGGAAGCATAGAACTCCCCGCCGGTCCAGTGGAAACCCAGCCAGTGGATATCCCGCTTGATGGCTTCCACATACTCCGTGTCTTCCTTGGCGGGGTTGGTGTCATCAAAACGCAGGTTGCACTTGCCGCCGTATTTTTCCGCGGTCAGGAAGTCCATGATCAGGGCTTTGCAGTGGCCGATATGCATATATCCGTTGGGTTCGGGAGGGAAACGGGTATGGATTTCCGTGTAACGGCCTTCCTCCAGATCCTTATCGATGGCATCCCAGATAAAATTGCTGCGGACATTTGTCTCTTCCATGGCAGTGACCTCACTTGAACAATTCATAATACAAAATCCATAATTCATCATTATGAATACTGACGTTAAAAAACGCTTTATTCATTATATATGAAAGGACACAGCAGAATCAAGAAAAAGTTCCCCGGGGAAACAGGGGAAAGTATTGTTTTTCATACACCAGATGTTGTATAATACCATAAAGCCGTATGCAAAGGAGGATTCAGAGTGGAAGAATTGTTCAACACCCATAAGATGGATCCGATCGTGGGGACCGGCAATGAGGCGCATGACATCCTGATGTATGTCTACCAGGCCCTGCAAACCAAAGGATATGATCCGATCACCCAGCTGGTGGGTTATCTCGTTACCGGAGAGCCGACCTATATTACCAACTACAATTCCGCGCGCAGCCTGATCTGCCGCCTGGAGAGGGACGAGATCCTGGAAGAGCTGGTACGATCTTATCTGGATACGCATTAACGCGTTGGTACACGGTGCCGGAGATGATACGGCACCGTTTTCTAATGGAGCGCAGCTGCGGAAGGATCTGCCTCCTCCGGACGTTGTATGTTTGAAACGGCACAACTGCCCGGAACCAACCGGAACCTTGCCGGAAAGAGGGAAACGAAGATGAAGAGAAAGACGCTTACAGGACTGCTTGCCCTGCTGATCTGCCTGTGCGCGGTGATCCCGGCGCTGGCAGCCAACACATTCCTGTTTACCGAAAGGACCGTTACGCTCTTTGAGGGCGAGACTTACCAGACCGCACTGCGCCGGGAGGGAAACTATACCGGTGACGGTGAGATCACCTATGCCAGCGCGAAGGAGAGTGTGGCCACCGTTTCCGCGGACGGCGTGATTACCGCTGTGCGCAAGGGCGACGCCACTGTAACGGCATCCATGATCCGGAACGGAAAACGTGTGGGCAGGGCCCAGATGACGGTGAAGGTGCTCCGGCCGGTAAAGAAGGTGACCCTGAACACCACCAAGCTGTCGGTGTACGATTCCGCAGACGAATCGGTGGCCTGGATGCTGAAGGAGGAGACGGACCACCAGATTATCGTGATCCCGGCAGGCAAGACGGTGACACTTTCCGCCACCTGCACCCCGGAGGATGCCAGCAGCAAAAAAGTGACCTATACATCCTCCGATGCCGGCGTGGCCAAGATTGCCGGAGCAACCCTGCGGGCGATACAGCGCGGCGAATGCGACCTGACCGTAGCCAGCAGCCAGAATCCGGAAGTGACGGAAACATTCCGGGTGCTGGTGATCCAGCCGGTGAAGAAGATCAGTATCGAGGCGGGAAACAAGACAGTGGCGGCCGGTTCCACGGTGCAGCTGAAGGCCTCCTGCTCCCCGGATACGGCCTCCATCCAGGACGTGGTATGGAGCTCCAGGGATCCTTCCGTGGCGGAAGTGGACAGGAACGGACGGGTGACCGGCCGGAAACGGGGCAGCGTGAACATCACTGCCACAGCGGCAGACGGCTCGGGCGTGACCGCCAATGTCTATATGACTGTAACCCAGCCTGTGTCTTCAGTGACCTTTAACCAGAAGGAGATTACCGTGGTTGCCGGACGGGCTGCCCAGGGAAGGGTAACGGTTGAGCCGGCAAATGCCAGCGACAGAACCGTGACCTGGTCCTCCTCCGATGAGAGTATTGCCACGGTGAAGGGCGGACAGATCACCGGCCACAAGGCCGGCGTGTGCACCATTACCTGTGCGAGCCATTCCAATCCGGAAGTGACGGCCACGGCAACGGTGACCGTAATCCAGCTGGTAACGAAGATCGAATGCACCAATCCCGCTTCAGAACTGAGCCTGAAGACCGGGGAGACCGGACAGCTCCACTGGAGGGCACTGCCGGAGGACGCCACAAACAAGGACTTGACTTTCAGAAGCCTGCAGCCCAAGATTGCCACGGTGGATGCCAACGGCGTTGTGACAGCGCTGAGCCGCGGAACCGCAACCATCGTCGCGACGGCCCAGGACCAGGGAAAACGGCAGGGTTCCGTCCGGTTCACGGTCATCCAGCCGGTTACCGGCGTGGAAATGAAACAGGCACTGTATTATGTGCAGCGGGGCCGGAGCAGCTCGATCCGGGCTGTGGTGCAGCCGCGGAACGCCAACAACCAGAAGGTGCACTGGTCCTCCATGGATGAAGGAACGGCCACGGTCCGCTCCAACGGTACAAGCACAGGCTCTGTGTACGGTGTGTCCAGCGGCACCACCACGGTAACAGCCTTCACGGATGACGGCGGATTTACCGCTTCGACGAAGATCCGGGTCGGGAACTTCAATGAAGCCGTGATGGTGGAAGAACTGAAGGTGGATAAGAACAACAAGATCCGGATTTCCCTGCGGAACATGAGCCGGGACCTGACCCTGGGGAACGTCCACTTTGTGATTGAATGCTTCGATACAGACGGCAATCCCATGATCTGCAACAAGGACGGGAAGAGCACCTCCTTTGAAGGCAACTATCCCTTCGTCCTGGAGCCCCTGGCCCGGACCGCGCACGGATCCTTCCGCTTCAAGGATTATGTGATTGACCAGCCGCTGGGAGCGGTGGTGCTGACGGTGACCAGCTGGAGGGACGCGGACGGATATTCCTGGAAGATTCCGGAGGATGACCGGGTAAGCACCCAGTGGACCAAGATCAAATAATATTAACCTGGACAGGGCGTGAAACGAGGATATGGCAGATCTGGTAGTGATAGGTGCGGGGCACGCGGGCTGTGAGGCCGCGCTTGCCGCCGCACGGATGGGTATTGATACACTTCTCCTGACACTGAATATGGACGGCATCGCGCTGATGGCCTGCAACCCGGTCATCGGCGGATCCGCAAAGGGGCATCTGGTTCGCGAACTGGATGCCCTTGGCGGGGAAATGGGCCTTGCGATTGACGATACATTCCTGCAGAGCCGGATGCTGAATACGGGCAAGGGCCCGGCGGTGCATTCCCTGCGGGCACAGGCGGACAAGCAGGCCTACCAGAACCGGATGCGGAAAGCACTGATGACCCAGGACCGGCTGACTGTGCGGCAGGGAGAAGCGGCTTCCATTGAAACCGAAAACGGCAGGGTAACGGCGGTAACCACGGTGACCGGCGCGCGGATTCCCTGCCGGGCGGCGGTCGTGGCAACCGGCGTATACCTGAAGGGCAGCATTATCATCGGGGAACACCGGCATGACGGAGGTCCCCAGGGCCTGATGAACGCCTCCGAACTGTCCGCCAGCCTGACAGAACTGGGGTTTGAGCTGCGGAGATACAAAACCGGCACGCCGGCGCGGGTGGACGTGCGGACCATCGACTTTGACGAGATGCAGGAGCAGAAGGGCGACGATCCGGTGGTGCCCTTCTCCTTCCTTACAGACCGGAAGCTGGAGAATACCTACAGCTGCTACCTGACCTGGACCACGCCGGAAACGCACAAAATCATCCTGGACAACCTGCACCGGGCGCCGCTGTACAGCGGCAAGATCCACGGCATCGGCCCGCGGTACTGCCCGAGCATTGAGGATAAGGTGGTGCGGTTTGCAGACAAGGACCGGCACCAGATCTTCCTGGAACCGGAAGGAAAGGAAAGCCGGGAATGGTATGTGCAGGGCATGAGCACCTCCATGCCGGAGGACGTGCAGTGGCTGATGTACCGGACCATTCCGGGACTGCGGCACTGCGAGTTTACCCGGCTGGGCTATGCGATTGAATATGACTGCATCGATTCCCTGGAACTGCGGCCAACGCTGGAAAGCCTGCGGATCGGCGGGCTGTTCTTTGCCGGGCAGATCAACGGTACCAGCGGATACGAGGAGGCGGCCTGCCAGGGCCTGCTGGCCGGTATGAACGCCGCCCTGGAGCTGCAGGGCCGGGAACAGATCCTGCTGACCCGGGACATGGCATACATCGGCGTGCTGACGGACGACCTGACCACCAAGGGAACGGATGAGCCCTACCGGATGATGACCTCCCGGGCGGAACACCGGCTGTACCTGCGGCAGGACAACGCAGACCTGCGGCTGACGGAGATTGGCTACAAGGCCGGACTGGCCACGGAAGAACGGCTGGAGCGGCTGAAACGGAAAAAGGAAGAGACGGAGGAGCTGCTCCGGCAGCTTTCAACCACCCGCTTTGCCCCGGGAGAGCAGCTGAACGGCCTGCTGCAGGCAAAGGGACAGCCGGAGGCAACCGGTTCCCTGAACGCGGAGGAGCTGCTGAGACGGCCCGTGATCAGCCTGAAGGACCTGACGACGCTGCATCCGGAATGGGCAGAGGTTTCACCGGCCGCTGCGGAACAGGCGGAGATATCCGTGAAATATGCCGGCTACCTGGAGAAGGAAGCGCATATGATCCGGCAGGCCCGGCAGATGGAGGAAATCAAACTGCCGCAGGATATCTGCTATGCGGAGATCGAACACCTGCGGCTGGAGGCCCGGCAGAAGCTGGACAGGCAGAAGCCCGTTTCCCTGGGGGCGGCGGGACGGATTCCCGGCGTGAACCCGGCGGATGTGGCGGTGCTGCAGGTGTGGCTGCATAAGCAGGCAATGAAGAATGAAGAATAAGCACGATTGCTTTCAGGGCGACTGAAAGCAAAACAAAAAAGGACTGCCGGAGGGCAGTCCTTATCATATTGCCTGAATTACAGGACGGGCGTGGGATCTTCCGCCTTGTCGTAGTTGCGGCGGGGAAGCTCGATGCCGTATTCGCGGGCAGTGGCTTCCAGGATATCCAGCGCCTTTTCAATCTGCTCAGGCTTATGCTCGCTGATCACGCAGAAGCGGAGGCGGGCCTTGCCTTTGGGAACGGCAGGATACATGGCGGGCGGAACGCTGACGCCCCGCTTTTTCAGCTCATTGGAGAGGAACCAGGCATCCTCATCCTTGCCGACCAGGACCGGGAGAACCGCGGTTTCGCCGGCCAGGCAGATATCCAGGTGACGGCGCCGTGCGCTGTCCGCAAAGGCCTTGATGGCGGTGCGCAGGTGCTCCATGATTTCCGGATGGGACCGCAGGGTGCGGATGGCTTCCAGGGAACCGGCCGCCAGGGCGGGGGAGATACCGACGCTGAAGACGAAACCGGGCATATTGTAGCGCAGGTAATCGATGAGGCACTTTTTGCCGGCCAGGTAGCCGCCGCAGGTGCCCAGGCCCTTGGACAGGGTACCGTACTTGATGTCGATATCGTCGCCGTTGAGGCCGAAGTATTCATCCACGCCGCCGCCGGTTTTGCCGATGACGCAGGCGCTGTGGGCTTCATCCACCATGAGGAAGCAGCCGTATTCCTTCTTGATCCGCACGAATTCCGGCACGGGAGCGATGTCGCCGTCCATGCTGTAGGCACCTTCGATGACGATGAGCACCTTTTCATAGAAGGCACGCTGGCTCTTCAGGATTGTTTCCAGGGCAGCCGTGTCGCTGTGGGGGAAGGGACGGGAGGTGGCATCGGAAAGCTTGCAGCCCTGCTCGATGGAGTTGTGGGCCAGGGCGTCATACAGGATCAGGTCATTCTTGCCGCAGAAGTTGCCCACGAAGGTCACGTTGGTGGAGTGACCGCCGACGCAGACAATGGCGTCCTCGGTGTGCTTCCAGTCGGCAATTTCCTTTTCCAGGTCCTTATGAATCTGCTTTTCACCGGCCAGGAGGCGGCTGCCGCTGGCGCTGGTGCCGTATTTGTCAATGGCGGCCTTGGCGGCGTCCTTGACTTCCTTCCGGCCGGACATGCCTACGTAGTTGTAGGAACCGAACTCCAGGACTTCCTTGCCGTCGATGATGCCGGTATCCAGCAGGGGAGATTCATGGGCCACAAAGTAGGGATTGTCTCCCTTGCCCACCAGGGCTTCCTGACGCTCCAGGAAATGCTTGTATTCCGGCGTGTCCTCAAAGCGGGTGATGGGCAGGACCGGCGTACGGTCCTTGGGCTTTTCATTTTCAGCCGGGCCCTCCAGCAGGGTCTGCACGACCTGGGCCATACCGGCGACGGTGGCGCAGGAACCGTATTCCTCCGCGGGAATGGTGATGCCCCATTCCTCTTCCGCCTTCAGGGCGATGGAAAGCACCTGCAGGCTGTCGCCCTGGAGATCCTCGATGAAGTTGGCGTTATCGGTGATCTCGCTTTCGGAGATTTCCAGCGCTTCCGCGTACATGGCGCGGACCTTCTTCAGGATTTCATCGTGCTTGGCGCTCTTTGTTTCCAGACGGGCGGCGGCCGCCACTTCGGCGCCGACGTTCTGGCCGCGGAGGTCCAGCTCACGGTAGGCCAGCTCGCCCTCCTCATACATGCGCTTGAGCTCGATGCGCTTGACCTTGATACCGCTGACCAGCGGCAGCTTCATGGGGGTGACGATGGCGCGGTTCAGCTGGGTATACAGGGGCAGCTTGCTGTTGGCTGCGGCCACTTTCGCGGCCAGCTTGTCCAGGTACTGGTCATCGGTATAGTTTTCCCCGACGTTCATGACCAGGACAATGTCCTCGTTATTATCCCGGCGGTTCCGGCGGAAGCCGACCACACAGGACTGATCCACGCCGTTCAGGGCGGCAAAGGCGTCTTCCATATCATCCGGATAGACGTTCTCGCCGGATTCGTTGATGATGACGTCCTTCAGGCGGCCGCGGATATACAGGCGGCCGGTGGAATCCAGCTGGGCGATATCGCCGGTGGGCAGCCAGCCGCCGTCCACGGTGTCCGGCGGGAGAATCCGGCCGTCAATAACCCGGGCGGAATGGATGCCGGCGCCGCGGACCTGCAGTTCACCGGTTTTGCTGCCTTCCTTATCCGGGATAATCCGGTATTCTGCAGCGGGCAGGGGCTTACCGACGGAACCGTTCAGCCGGTACTTGAGGGCCATGCCGGTTTCAAAACCGTCAATGGCGGTTTCCGTCATGCCGTAGCCGGTGACGGTATAGTAACCCAGGGCATTCAGGGTGCGCAGGGTTTCGGTGGGCGTATGGCTGCCGCCGAAGATGAGCACATCCACCTCGGTGCCGATCAGCTTCGCGTTCAGGGAGGCAAAGGCTGTCTTCTGCGCCCATTCAAGACCGGCTTCCGGAGACAGGGACTGCCGCATGAGGGACAGTGCTTTCAGGGTTTTGAAAGCACTCCGCTTAGCCTTGTTTTCCTTCTTGAGGCCCTTTTCCACGGAACGGACCAGGCTGTTGCCCACCAGGGGCACCATGATCAGCAGGTTCGGCGGGAAATGGTGGCAGGCATTGAGAATGGAATTGGGGGTGCGGTCCTGCATATACACGTTGGCAGTGCCGATAAACTGGGCCAGGATCATGTTGCCCATGAAACCCAGCACATGGTGGAAGGGCAGGAAGGCCAGGGTTTTGCGCCCGGTATTCACAGGATGGATGATGCGGGGATTGACTTTGAAAAGCTCCAGGGCGTTGAGGGCCTGCGCGCAGACCGCCTCGCCGTTATAGGCGAAGATGCGGCTGGTGCCGGTGGTGCCGCTGGTGCACATGGCGGTATATTCACCCCAGACGGGTGTGAAGCCGATGGTGCGGGGAGCTTCCCGGATGGTTTTGAAATCGATCTGGTGGACATTGCCGGACAGTCCCCTGGGCTTCAGGGAAATGACCTGGCGGCAGTGTGCTTCATCCAGCAGGCCCTGGATAACATTGTCAGGCGCGGACGCGTCCAGCAGCAGGGCATTGTGGCCGGAGCGCATAACGCCCCAGTACAGGGACGGCCAGTCGTGGCAGGTATCCACGGCGATGCCGAGCCAGCCTTCCTCAAGACCGAGGGAATTGATGCAGGCGGCATAGTCATCCGCCCGGAGGGCCATTTCCGCATAGGAGCGGGTTCTTTCCTGTTCGCCGTTCAGCCAGTAGGCGTTGGGCGCTTCCCCATAGTCCCGGAGAATGTCAAACAGGGTGGCCAGCGTTTTGTCAGCTTCCAGCCTGCTGCAGACAGACTGGGCGTCAAGATTGCTCATGAAAGCCTCCTTCCGTTCCGGTTCAAGAGCGATATATTGACGCGGCGGAGACAGGAAAAATGAATAATGACGTATGAGAGAAAAAAGGATCTCCCTGCGCTCAAACCGCATCACTTCATTATATCATGAAAACGAAGTTGTGCATACCATTTTCTTTTGGAGGCAGGAGCCCGGAAAATCAGGAACTGTACGGCGACTGCCCGGCACAGGCGGCAGGAGGGAAGCTTGTGCGGGAAGGTAAAGTATGGTATAAATAAATGAAGAACGAAAAATGAAGAATGCAGATTGCAGAAGAACCGAATGCAAGTCCGGAATGATAAATGGTCCGGTGCTTTTCACCGCCGAATGAACGAAAGGGTAATAACATGAGCAATCAGAGCTTGGACAGGGAGTTTGACGTCCGGTTTGCGCGCCATGAGGATGAACTGAAATGGCTTTATATGGAGCTGTACCATAACGACCGGAGGGCGTGGGAATATTTCACGGGGATGATCCGCCGCGCCTGGGAGAGCCGGCCGGAGACACTGCGCCGGATGGACCGGGAGCGGGAAAGCAATCCGGGATGGTACCGGGGACATGACCTGGTGGGCATGCAGATGTATGTGCAGGCTTTCGCGGGAACGCTGCAGGGCGTGAGGAAAAAGCTGGACTATATCCGGGAATGCGGGATCAGCTGCCTGCACCTGATGCCGCTGCTGGAGAGCCCGGCAGGCCGGAGCGACGGAGGATACGCCGTAAGCGATTTCCGGAAGGTGCAGCCTGAGCTGGGTACGATGGAGGATCTGGCGGAGCTTTCGGAGGACTGCCATGAGAAAGGAATCTCCGTATGCCTGGACTTTGTGATGAACCATACCAGCGAGGACCATGAATGGGCGCGGAGGGCCCGGGCAGGGGAAAAGGAATACCAGGACCGGTATTTCTTCTATGATTCCTGGGATATTCCCAACTGGTACGAGCAGACAGTTCCCCAGGTGTTTCCGACCACGGCGCCGGGAAACTTCACCTGGTGCGAGGAAGCACGGAAAATCGTCATGACGATGTTCTATCCCTATCAGTGGGACCTGAACTATGCCAATCCGGTGGTTTTCAACGATATGACGGAGAACCTGCTGTTCCTGTGCAACCGCGGGGTGGATATCATCCGGCTGGACGCGGTGCCGTACATCTGGAAAGCGCTGGGCACCACCTGCCGCAACCTGCCGCAGGTCCATTCCATTGTGCGGATGATGCGGATGGTGTGCGAGATTGTGTGCCCGGGCACCCTGCTGCTGGGCGAAGTGGTGATGGAGCCCAGCAAGGTGGTGCCGTATTTCGGCACAACGGACAAACCGGAATGCCACCTGCTGTACAACGTGACCACCATGGCCACCATCTGGAACACGGTGGCCACAAAAAACGTGAGACTGCTGGCACACCAGCTGGGACAGGTGTTCGCCCTGCCGAAACAGTACGTATTCCTGAACTACCTGCGCTGCCACGACGATATCGGCTGGGGACTGGATTATGACTATCTCCGGTGGAATTTCGGCTGGGAGGAAGTCCCCCACAAGCGGTACCTGAACGATTACCTGACCGGTGTATTCCCGGGAAGCCGGGCCCGGGGGGAACTGTACAATGACGATCCCCGGCTGGGGGACGCGCGCCTGTGCGGCACGACGGCCTCCCTGTGCGGGATTGAAACCGCGCGGAAGGAAGGCGGGGAGAAGGCCATGACGGACGCGATCCGGCTGGACGGAATGCTGCATGCCCTGATGTTCACCCTGAGCGGAATCCCGGTGATCTACAGCGGGGACGAAATTGCCCGGGAGAACGATTATACCTACCACAAGGATCCCATGAAGGCGGAGGACAGCCGCTATCTGCACCGGGGCGATATGGACTGGAAGAAAGCGGAACTGCGGAAGGCACCGGAAACGCCGGAGGGCAGGATCTTTGCGGAGATCGCCCGGCAGGAAAAGGCCAGGGCGGAGCATGAGGTCTTTGACGGAAATGCGGACGTATGGATCCTGAACACGGGAAACGACCAGGTGCTGGGCATCGGCCGGTATTTCAACGGGGAAAAGCTGCTGGCGGTGTTCAATTTCTCCGGGAATCCCCAGACGGTTTCCATTCCGGACGGGGATACCTACCGGGACCTGGCGGACGGGAAACGCTGCAGAACAGGAACCCTCCGGATTCCGGCAGGGGGATACAGGTGGATATACAAACGGTTTCAGCTGAGCTGAAACCGTTTGTATCAGAATGCAGAATGAAGAATGAAGAATGATACAGGGACACAGCGGTTTGACGGGAAAAAGGCAGAGTGTTATGATCGTCTGGTATGTGCAGGCTGAAACAGCCTGCATGTCCGGAGGAATACTGAAACGATGAAGAAACAATGGTACCGGCTGGATAATGCCGCACTGATTTTTCCGGCGATTATCCGGAAAAACTGGAACAACGTTTTCCGGGTTTCGGCAACGCTGAAGGAGCCGGTGGATCCCGAAACGCTGAACCGGGCAATTGAGGAACTGCGACCCCGGTTCCCCACCTGTTTTGTCCGGCTGAAAACCGGTTTTTTCTGGTATTACCTGGAGACAATTGCAAAAGCACCGAAAGCCCAGCAGGATTTTGCCTATCCCCTGACCCACATGACCCGCAGGGAACTGAAAACCTGCTGTGTGCGTTTCCTGTATTATGAAAACAGAATTGCGGTGGAGGTCTTCCATTCCGTTACGGACGGAACGGGCGGCCTTGTGCTGCTCAAAAACCTGACCGCCCGGTACCTGGCGCTGAAATACGGCACGGAAATCCCCACGGAGGAAAGCGTTGTCGATATCCATGAAAAGCCCCGGGCGGAGGAAATCCGGGACTGCTTCCAGTACTGCGCCGCGGATCACGCGCTGAGCCGGTCGGAGGATACGGCCTACCATCTCAGCGGCACACCGGAAACGAACCGGTTCCGGAACATCATCACGGGCATCCTCCCGGCGGACAAACTGGTGGAGAAAGCCCATGAGCAGGGCGTCACCGTAACAGCCTACCTGGCGTCCGTGCTGGCGGAGGCCGTGGCGGAAAAGCAGAAGGCGGAAGGCCGGACCGGGAAAAAGGCCAGGCCGGTGAAAATTACCATCCCCGTGAACCTGCGCCGGACTTTCGGCATGGATACACTGCGCAATTTCACCCTGACGGTGAACCTGGGCTTTGATCCGCGGCTGGGAGAGCATACGCACGAACAGATCTGCGCCTTGATGGGACACCTGCTGGCGGCGGAAACAACTCCCCAGCGGATGGCGGGCCGGGTGGCCAAGAACGTGGGCCAGCAGAACATGCTGCTGCTGCGGCTGGTACCGCTGCCGATCAAGCGGATCTGCATGCGGACGGTATATGCCCTGAGCGGGGAAAAGAAAGGCTGCCTGAACCTGTCCAACATGGGCGTGGTCCGGGTGCCGGATGCCATGGCGCCGATGGTGGAACGGTTCGAGTTTATTATCGGGGTCCAGTATTCCTATCCGAACAACTGCTCCGTTGTCACCTACGGGGGAAAAACCTATATCAGCATGATCCGGGGAATTACGGAAACGGAGCTGGAAAGGCTGTTCTTTTCCAGGCTGGTGGAACTGGGGATCCCGGTGGAGATTGAAAGCAATCAGCAATGATGCAGGATGAACAGCGGATGGGGCGAAGATGACAGTTAAGAGTTAATAGTTAAGAGTTCAAAGTGAAAAGTTCTGTGCAGGGCACAGAAAAGGAGCAAACGAATATGTATTGTGTATATTGCGGAGTGAAACTGCAGGACGGGGCAGGGGAATGCCCGCTGTGCCATACACCGGTGGTCTGTCCCACCGCGCAGGAAAGCGCGGGCAGAAGCCTGTATCCGGACCGGCTGCCGGCAGAGGAGAAACACGGCAGGACCCTGCTGGTATGGATGCTTTCATCTGTGATGATTGCCGCCTGCCTGGCCTGCATGATTTTCTGCCTGCGGACCATGGGCGAGGTGGCCTGGTCGGGATATGTGATGATGGGCGCGGCGCTGATCTGGATCCTGCTGCTGTTTCCGCAGCTGTTCCGCAGATTCCGGCCGATGATTTTCCTGCCGGTTGATTTTGTGTGCCTGGCGGGTTTCCTGCTGTATGTCTGCCTGAAAAACAGGGAAAACTGGTTCCTGTCCTTCGCGTTCCCGGTTACGGGGATTGCGGGAATCCTGACGCTGCTGGGAGTGGCCATTTTCCGGTATATCCGCCAGGGCCGGCTGCGGCTGCTGGGACTTTACCTGGTACTGATCGGCACCAGTTTTATGCTGATTGAATTCTTCCAGCATATCACTTTCGGTACGCCCATGTGGGTGTGGTCCCTTTACTGCGTCTGCGCCTTTGGCGCACTGGGACTGTTCCTGTTTATCGCCACACTGATTCCGCCGCTGCACGCATACCTGCGGAAAGTTTTCTTCTTCTGAATCAACGGCGGCGGGAAGATCCCCGCACAGGAAAAAAAAGGATCTGTCCAAAAACGGAATAAAAACCGGCGTACGGTCGTCTGAATACAAGGAGAGCGTAATAAACGCTGTCCGGGGAGGATGAGATTTTGCGAAACGGTATGAAAAACACGCTGCTCCTGCTGCTGGCAGCGTGCCTGCTTTTTATCTGCGCAGGCGGTAACGCGGATTCCATGCACAAGGAGATCGGCAATCCGTCTTTTGACATGGAGATTACCGTCGGTTACGACGGAGCAATGACCTATGGCAAGGTTATGCCGGTACAGGTGAGAATCCGGAATTTCGGGGATGATTTTGAAGGCATCCTGGGCATGAACGCCTACGTTAATTCCAAAGAGTATGACCGTTATGAAAAAACGGTGGCTGTTCCCGCTGGTTCCGAACGGGAATTTGAACTGTGGATCACGGTGTACTCGCGCCAGAACACCTTCACCGCGGAACTGGTGAAGGACGGCGAGGCTGTATGTTCTGCCGGCGGAAAAGCGAAGACTGTGATCAATCCTTCCGCCATGCTGGTGGGAGTGTTCAGTTCACGGCCGCAGAATCTGAAGAACCTGGACATTAACAGGGACAATGATATCCTGTCCCGATATGAATACTGGCAGACGATTCCGCTGACGGCGGACAGTTTTCCGGAAGAGGCGGAAGCCCTGAAAAGCTTCGGGATGCTGGTGATTGACGACCTTGATCCCGCAGGCCTGTCCGAAAAACAGCGCAAGGCGCTGGACGAATGGCTGCGGAGCGGACGGATCCTGCTGTGCGGCGGCGGCGCCAACGCCGGCCGGAACGTGGCCTTCTTCAACGCGTATACCGGCCTGACCCTGGAGGAGGTCGATACCTCCGATGAGGTGATCCAGGACCTGGAACGCCTGCTGGGACGCAAGGAAGGCGACAAGAAGCTCACAGCAGCGGTGGCGAAATACAGCAGCAGCGAAGCAAAGACGGAACGCATCGGCGACCGCGACCTGCTGTACCGTACCGAAGTGGGAAGCGGCCGGATTTATACGGCGGCATTTGAAGCCGGGGATCCGCGGCTGAACAGTGAGAGCTTCATGCACTTTTTCTGGCAGCAGATGCTGGTGAACCAGGACCAGGAGATCTACAGCAGTGCGGTTTATGCCAACGCGGGAAACAACAACGACAATTACGTGAATACCAGCCATTATGTTCCTGTTCCCGCCCGGAGCATGATGCTGCCCGGGATAGGGATTGTGGCAGGAATCCTGATCCTGGCCTGCGTGATCTGGTGGGTCCTGAAAAAGAGGGACCTGCGCCAGTGGATGTGGGCGGCACTGCCCCTGCTTTCCGTGACAGCGGTGGCGGGACTGCTGCTTCTGTCCGCAGCGGCGGAGACAAACCGGCCTATGGCGGTTGTGACAGAAAACCTGGTCCAGGACGGCAACGGAGTGATCCGCAATTACAGTGAGGCGGCGGTTACGGTGCCTTCATCCGGACTCCACAGATACAGCATTCCCGGAGGAAATATGCGGGTGCTGGTATACGACTATGTGGACTATGAAGAAGAAGAGAACAAAAGCCCGGAACCGCTCAAGATGAGGGTGTGCTATACAGATGACGGAGACAACTCCATCACCGTGAACAGTACCGTCCCCTGCGAGATTACGCAGCTGACCGCAGATACGGATCCCAAGATCGGGAACGGAATTGACGGCGCAGTCTGGATGGAAGAGGACGGCCTTCATGTGGAGATCAACAACACGACGGACACTTCATTTACCTCCGGACATGTGATTACTTCTTACGGATATGCGACTGTACCTGCCCTGGCTCCGGGAGAAAGCGCGAATATCCTGATGAAGCACGGAGCTCCCCAGGGCACCCAGGCGGATCCGAAGTTTGAAGACGGCTTCATATACCTGGAGAACACCGGAATGTATCCGGTGATCAACGCCGCAATTGGATACGACGAGACAAAGGAAAACAGCAGGCCTGAAGACCAGGAGAAAGCTGCTGTTACGGCTATGATTTCCAGCGCCGCGGACACGATCCGCCGGGGACAGGGATACAGTTACAGCTACGGGCCCTATGAAAGCTCGCTGTTCCTTTACTGCGCAAAACCTGAAGGCAGGGAAGCCGCGGAAGTGCGTGTGGACGGGAAAGCGGTGGCACAGAAAGCGGGCACGGCCTTCTTTACCGCGGAACTCGTTTTCCGGACCGTGGGACGGACCGGCGTGGTTTTCCACAGCGCGGGAATGGATACGCCGGTGAAGGTGGAGACAGACGACGCGCTGATGCCGACGGGCAAGAAAGAACAAAACAGCAGATATATGTACTCATACATGCTGAACGACAACCCCACATTCCTGTTTGAACTCGGGAGCCTGGAAGGGATCAGCGTGAAGAAACTGCAGGTGCTCCAGAATTCCTATTATGCCGGCCAGGCAAAGGCCTACGCGCTGGATATCAAGGAACAGAAATGGACAGAGATTCCGATGAACGCGAACATCAGGGATCCGGAGCGTTTCCTGGGGAAAGACGGAAAGCTGTATGTGCAGTTCCGGCTTGACGGACAGGAAATGTACGCTGATATCGCTATGCCGATGATTAATCTGGAAGGGAGGCAGGAAAATGCTGCGGATTGAACACCTGACGAAAAACTACGGCAGTTTTCCCGCACTGCGGGACCTGAACCTGGAAATCCCGGCCGGAGCGCTTCATGGCTTCGTGGGACCGAACGGCGCCGGAAAAACCACCACCATGCGGATCCTGGCCACCCTGATGAAGCCTACCTCCGGCACTGCTTATGTGGACGGAACAGACGTGGTGAAGGACGGGCAGAAAGCCCGGAAACTGGTGGGATATATGCCGGACTTTTTCGGCGTGTATGACAACCTGAAATGCTGGGAGTACCTGGATTTTTACGCCCGGTGCTACCGGATCGGACTGACGGAACGGAAACGGATGACCGGGCAGCTGCTGGAACTGGTGCAGCTGCAGGACAAAGAGAACGAATATGTGGAAGCCCTTT
This sequence comes from Christensenellales bacterium, assembly GCA_045111455.1. Lineage (GTDB taxonomy): Bacteria > Bacillota > Clostridia > Christensenellales > Aristaeellaceae > Aristaeella. The sequence continues at coordinate 16,498 of JBGUGL010000069.1, forward strand.
CCCGGGGCATGAAACAGCGCCTGTGCCTGGCTCGGAGCCTGATTCATGACCCAAAACTGCTGATCCTGGATGAACCGGCATCCGGCATGGATCCCCGGGCCCGGGCGGATATGAAGGGAATCCTCCGTACCCTGCGGGAGATGGGCAAGACAGTGCTGATTTCCTCCCACATCCTGCCGGAACTGGCTGAAATGTGCGACAGCCTGACCATCCTGGATCACGGGGAACTGGTTTTCTCCGGAAGCGTGGAAGCGCTGTCCGACAAGATGAACGGAAATGCGCCGCTGGATATCCGGCTGACGGAAGGCTGCGCCGAAGCGGAGGTGGAGGCGGCAGTCCGCTGCCTGAAGGAGCTGCCCGCGGTGACGGAGATCACCCAGGAGGAACCGTTCCTGCTGAGGGTGCGGCTGGCGGAAGGCGGGGATTCCTGCCCGGATGTGCTCCGGAAGCTGGTGATGAAGGGCGTGCCGGTATGCGATTTCCACCGGGCGCCGATGAACCTGGAGAAGGTCTTTATGGAGGTGACACAGGATGCTTAATCCGATTCTTGCATTTTCAGCGACACGCCGCATGCGCACCTTCCGGACCATGCTGATTGTGTTTGTATATATGGCGGCGCTGCTGGCGCTGGCGCTGGTTATTCTCTGGCCTTTTACGGACGGGGGGATTTATCTCAGCGACACTTCCCGGAGTCCCGTTGCCTACCTGCTGCTGATCGGGGTCCAGTTCGGACTCCTGGTCCTGATTGCACCGGCAATGACATCCGGCGCCATTGCGGGTGAGCGGGAAAGACAGACCCTGGACCTGCTGCTGGTGACGAACACGGGTTCCTTCCGCATTATGCTGGGAAAGGCAATGGAAAGCTTTGCGGTGCTGGCCCTGCTGATTGTCTGCGGAATGCCGGTGATGTGCCTGTGCCTGCTGACCGGGGGCGTTACCGTGGGGCAGATCCTGATCGGGGAACTGTTCCTGCTGGCGGTGGCTTTTGCCTGTGTATCGGTGGGTGTGTTCTGCTCCGCCCTGTTCCGGAGCACCGCGGTAAGCGCCGTGATCAGCTATCTGATCATTATTGTGATCGGTGTGACTACGGCACTGCCGGTGCTGTTCGGATATCCCCAGCGGATTACGAATGTACTGTATGACACGCAGAAATACGCGGCACTGACACCGGCCGGGGCCAGGGCCATGCTTCCGGTTTTCCTGTACATGAATCCGGGATTCGGCCTGATATCCCTGGCACAGGGAGAACTGCATGTGCTGTCTGACCGGATTGACATGATGGGGAAGGGCCGGCTGTATGCCACCGCCCTGATGGCGGACCGGGCAGGATGGATTTTCATTGCTGTTGCCTGCGCCGCCTTTATGCTGGCGGCATCCCTGCTCCTGCTGGCGGTTGCCTCACTGATGATCCGGCGGAAGAGCAAGGTTATACACCATTAACGAAGCGCGATGCCCCGGATGCCGGAAACAGTGCGGCGGAAGCGGGCTGTGAAAGAAAGATAAGGAATGATGAGAGAAGTATTGAAGGCGCTGCGCCCGGTACGGGCACGGCTCCGGCGGAACCGCCTGCTGCGCGGCGCCGCGGCCGGCCTGGCTGCGGGCCTTGGCGCTGCAGCGCTGCTGCAGGGAGTTTCGTTTTTTGTTCCTGTTCCGGACAGGGTACTGCTGGCAGCGGAAATCACCGCTGCGACGGCAGCGGTGACCGCCCTGGGCAATGCTCTGCGGCCGGTGAAAAACCGGGACGCTGCCCGGGCAGCGGACGCCTGCGGACTGCAGGAACGGGCAATCACCGCCCTGGAAGGCGGGGAGGAACCGATCCGCCAGCTGCAGCGCCGGGATGCCTGCACCGCCCTGAAGGGACTGGACGTGAAAAAGATCCGGCCCGGCAGTGTAAAGAAAGCACTTTATGCAGCCCTGGGCTGCGCGGTGCTGCTGGGCGGCCTGCTGCTGGTGCCGAACCGGCAGGACACTGCGGCAGAAGCGCAAAAAGCGCTGAACCGGACCCTGAAGGAAGCCCGGGAAACCATCGAAAAAGCAGCGGAGGAAGACGAGGACAAGCTGTCCGAAAAGGATAAGCAGGAGCTGCGGAAAATAACCGGGGACCTGAAACGGGAACTGCAGGAGAGCCGGGATGCGGCAGACGCGATGGTGGCCCTGGACCGGGCAGAGAAACGCCTGGAACAGTTCGGAAAACAAAAGACTGCCGGTGATGCCGCGGCTGCCGCGGAAAAAACGGCCGGGCTGGGTGAAAGCCAGTCCGGCAGCGCGGCGGAGAACGGATCGGCTGAAGCAGCCGGCAGCGTATCCGCCCAGGAAGAGAACGGACAGGAGGGAAAGGCAACAGCCGGAAACACGCCGGCAGGCACTGACATGAAAACCCTCCAGGCGCTGACCGCGCTGAAAGCCATGGTGAATCCTTCAGCCCGGAGCGGAACCGGTGCGGCGGGCATGTCCGGAGCCTCCGGAAACGGAGGAAGCGGAAACAACGGATCCAACGGGACCGGCGGAAGCCGCAACGGGAATACAGCCGGCAACGGCGCCGGAGAGGGAACCACCAACCTGGAGCAGACCGGAAACGGCGGAAAGGCCGGCCAGAGCGCTGGTACCAAGGATCCCAGATACAAGGAAGTCAAATATGAGACGATCTATGATCCGGAACGGATTGACAGGGAAAAGGAGAACGTGCTGACCGAACAGTTCCGGATGAGCGATGAGGGAGGCACCCAGCTGGAAACCGGCCCCGGACGGGGGAATACCAGCGGAGACGTTCCATGGGGCGACGTGGTTCAGGAATATGCCGATACCGAGGCCCAGGCTGCGGACCGGGAGAACCTGACGGTGCAGGAAAGGCAATGGGTCAACGAGTATTTCAGGATCCTGACGGATCAGCAGTAACAGAAAGAGATCATCATTAAGAATGCTGCATGCATTATTGTGATATACAGGAGAGGATAAAAATCATGAGTGAACAGATCAACGCTGCGGAGAAGTTCGCGGAACAATATGAAAAAATCCGGGCAGAGATTGCCAAGGAAATGATCGGGCAGGCGGAGGTGGTGGAACACCTGCTGCTGGCTGTGATCGCCGGCGGAAACGTGCTGCTGGAAGGCGTGCCGGGACTGGGCAAGACCCATCTGGTGCGGGTTCTGGGCAAGGTGCTGGACCTGCCGTTTTCCCGGATCCAGTTCACACCGGACCTGATGCCCGCGGATATCACGGGTACCAACATTCTGGTGCGCACAGAGGAAGGAAACGCTTTCCGGTTCCAGCAGGGACCGCTGTTCTCCTCCATTGTGCTGGCGGATGAGATCAACCGTGCCACACCGAAAACCCAGGCGGCCCTGCTGGAAGCCATGCAGGAGCATTCCGTGACTGTGGCGGGGGAAACCAGGGCACTGCCGGAACCGTATTTTGTTCTGGCAACCCAGAACCCGGTGGAACAGGAGGGTACCTATCCGCTGCCTGAGGCGCAGCTGGACCGTTTCCTGTTCAAGGTGCTGGTGCCTTTTCCGACCCTGGAGGAGCTGGGCGCGATTGTGGACCTGACGGTGAAGGACGGAGGCAGCGAGGCGCAGCGCGTGATCGGCGCGGAAGACCTGCTGGCCATGCGCGCAGCTGCCCGGAGTGTGCCGATTGCCGCCAGCGTGCAGGAATACGCGCTGAGGCTGGTGCTGGCCACCCATCCGGAGACCCCGGAAGCGCCGGAAGCCGCGAAGAAGTACCTGCGTTTCGGGGCCAGCCCCCGGGCGGCGCAGGCGCTGCTGTCCGCGGCGCGGGTGCGGGCTCTGGCCAAAGGCCGGTACAACGTGGCCTATGAAGATATCCGCTTTGCGGCCCCGGCCTGCCTGCGGCACCGGGCTGCACTGAACTTTGAAGCCGTGACCGCGGGAAAGGATATGGAATCCGTGCTGGCGGACATCCTGGCGGCTGTGGCAGAAAAATAATGAACTATCATGAAATGACGGACACGACACAGAAAGAACCGGACAGATGCTGACAGATAAATTTCTTTCAAGGCTTGACGCCCTGCAGCTGGCCATGCGCGGCAGAGCGCAGGGCGGCGCGGGCGGAAGCCGCAGATCACGGCAGACCGGCTCCTCGGCGGAGTTCTCGGATTACCGGGAGTATATTCCGGGGGATGATATCCGCCGGTTGGACTGGAACGCGTACGCGCGGTTTGACCGGCTGTTCCTGAAGCTGTTTATGGAGGAACAGGAATCACAGGTTACGGTGCTGCTGGATGCCAGCGCATCCATGGAAGCAAAATGGAAAGCCGCACGGGCAGCAGCGGAGGCTGTGGGCTACCTGGCGCTGAACGGAGGCGACAGGCTTTCCCTGCAGTGCCTGAAAAACGGCCGGGCCTTGCGTGCCCCGGCATTTGCCGGACGGGCCGCATTCCCGCGGCTGAGCGCATACCTGGACAGCTGCGCACCGGACGGAACCGAGGACACCCTGACCCATGCCGTAAAGCATACGGAAGGGCTGAGGAAGGGCCTGTGCTTCCTGATTACGGACGGATATACCGAGGACGCACTGAAGGAAACCCTGGATTTCCTGCGCTATATGAAGCAGGAAACGACTGTGATCCAGGTGCTCTCCGGCAGTGAACTGCGGCCGGAAATGAACGGCGCCCTGCGGCTGACAGACAGCGAGAGCGGTGAACACATCGACCTGCTGGCGGACCGCAGCGCCCTGGATGCCTATTACGATGCCCTGGAGGCCTTCCTGAAGGATGTGCGGGAAAACTGTGCCTCCCGGGAGGCGGCCTACCTGCTGCTGGACAGTGAAAAACCCTTTGAGGAACATTTTATCCCCCTGCTTTCCCGGGGAGGAGTTATCTAATTCATAATTCAGAATTCATAATTCAGGATTCTGGATTGCAGACGGAAGAACAAACAGAAATAAAAGGTTTGCAAGAATGATTCGCTTTTTATCTCCGGGCTTTGCCTGGACACTGGCCGCTCCGGCGGTGATCCTGATTCTCTATCTGCTGCGCAGAAGATTCATGACGCAGCAGGTTCCCTCTGTCTTTCTCTGGCGGAAGAGCATCCGGGATTACGCGGCGAACCGGCCTTTTCAGAAACTGATCAAGAATCTGCTGATGCCGCTGCAGATCCTTGCGGCGCTGACCCTGGCCCTGGCCCTGATGCGGCCGGCGGTTTCCGGCGGTACGGCCGGCAGGACGGTGCTGATTTTTGACATCTCCGGCAGCATGCAGACTGTGACGGCGGGACATACCAGACTGCAGAACGCGAAAGAGGAAGCGCTTCAGCTGATCCGGTCCCTGCCTGCGGAAGAAGAAATCACCGTGCTGGCAGCCGGAAAAGAAACGGAACGCCTTGTGCTTTCCGCCGACCGGGAGGAGGCAGAGAAAGCAATCGCCTCCATCGAATGCGGCCGGGAAGGCGCAGACCTGGACCGGGCCCTTTCCCTGGCGGATGCCATTGTCCGGAACGGAGACGGGAATGACGGAGCCAACGCGGTGCTGTATTCAGACTCGTTCCGGCGGGACCGGGTGAACATCCGCGGGGAAGCGTTCAGGCTGACAATCGACAACTGCGGCAAAGGGGAGGAGAACCGGGCGGTTTACTCCCTGGAAGCTGAAAACGGACAGGCTTTTGCCCGGGTGGCAAACTACGGCGGCGATTGCAGCGTATCGCTGACCTGCGAGGCGGACGGCGTGCTCTGCGATGCGCGGGAGACAAAAATCCCCGCGGGAGAGACGGCCGGAGTTTCTTTCAGCATTCCCGAAACGGCGCAGCGCATACGCGTGAGCCTGCGGGAGAAGGATGCCCTGGAGGCGGACAATACAGCAGAGGCAGCCGTGAAGCGTGTAAAGGAACGGAAAGCGGCGGTTACCGCGGACAGCGTTTTCCTGGAAAGCGCCCTGCGGGTACGGCCGGACCTGACGGTGGTTCGGACGGAGGAGGCGGCGCTGCCTTCCACAGCGGCGGATCTGTATATCCTGGGGACTTCTCCGCTGATTGTGACCCGGACCCTGCCGGAGGAAGGATATGATCCTTCCGCCATGAGTTTCGGACCGTTCAGCTGGGCGGAAACGGAGACCGAGGTACAGGGCAGTCCTTCAGCAACCGTTTCCGACGGCCCGCTGACAGCCGGAATTACCCTGAAAAATGTATTTTTCCGCAGCATCCGTCCCGTTACGGGCGGAAAAGCGGCGGTGGCACTGGACGGAAAACCGGTGGCAGCCTATGCGGACGGCATGGCTGTGCTGGGATTCGACCTGCACAATTCCAATCTGCCCCTGAAATATGATTTCCCTGTTCTGATCCAGAATATCCTTGACTGGATCCTGCCGGCGGAAACGGAGGACGGTCCGGAGACCGAAGCGCCCATGCCGGTAACGGAAAGCGACGTACGCATGGTGGCCCCGGACGATCTGTCCGGCGCGCCCCGGGCGGAGAGCGAACAGGGAAGAGAACTGACCGGCATCCTGCTGATTGCTTTCCTGGCACTGATGCTGGTGGAAATGGGCCTGAGCCGCGGAATTACCGTTTCCGCGCACAGGAAGGTGAACCGTAATGACCATTGAGTTTATGCATCCGCTGCGGCTGATTGCCCTGCCGGTCTGCTCCGCAGTGATCCTGGGCCTGTGCCTGCTGCGGAGAAGCCGTTCCCGGAAGGAACGGATATCCCATATCCTGCGCCACGTGATTATCCTGCTGACGGTGCTGGCCATGGCGGGCATGAGCCTGCTGAGCGCCAGCTCGGACCGGACGGCATTCCTGCTGGTGGACGTATCCGATTCGGTGAATGAGGAGGAGACCCTCCGGCTGGCACGGGAGGCGCTGGAAAATACCGGAAACCGGAAGACCGGCGTGATTGCCTTCGGCAGGAATGCTGCCGTGGAACGCTCCCTGAACCAGACAAGCCCGCTGACAGAAATGACGGCCCGGGTGGACCGCTCAGGCAGCGACCTGAACAGCGCCCTGCAGATGGCATCCGCCCTGCTGCCGACAGATTCAAACGGCGGCATAGCCGTAATCAGTGACGGCCGGGTAACCGGAGAGGAAAACTTTTTCAGCTCCGCGGGCGGCGTGCCTGTGAATGTGCTGCGGACCGAAAGCAGAAGCGGAGCAGACGCGCAGGTTACCTCCGTGTCTGTGCCTTCCTCCCTGTACACCGGGCAGAAATACACCACCATGGTTACCGTGCACGCCAACGAGGCCGGGGAAGCGGTACTGATGCTGAGCCGGGACCGGGGTGAAGCCCAGACCCGGACCGTAACCCTGCGGAAGGGCGAAAACACCTTCGCCTTTGAAGCGGTGGCGGGAAAAGCGGGCGTCAGCACCATGGAAGCCCAGGTGATCATGAACGGTGACAGCGTATCCGCCAATGATACGGGCGCTGCCTATACCGTGATTGCAGGCGAGGCGTCCGTGCTGATTGCCGAAGGACGGAACGGAGCAGGCAAAGCCCTGGAGCAGATGCTGAAAGCCGCGGGCATGCAGACCCGCACGACCCTGGCCTCCATGCTGCCGACCCAGGCAGCGGACCTGATGGTCTATGACGCGGTGGCACTGGTGAACGCGGATGCCACCGGGATGACAGAGGAACAGATCGCCGCCCTGGATACGGCAGCCAAGGAGCTGGGCGTGGGCGTGGCGGTTTTCGGCGGGGATGAAAGCTACGCCCTGGGCGGATACCGGGGCAGCTCCCTGGAAAACATGCTGCCGGTTACCATCGATGTGAAAAACCGGATGGAACTGCCTACCACGGCGCTGATCCTGGCAATTGACAAGTCCGGATCCATGACGGAAAACTCCTACGGCGTGACAAGGCTGCAGCTGGCCCGGGAAGCGGCGTGCGCGGCACTGGAGGTGCTGAATGAACGGGACCAGGCCGGCGTGATTGCCTTTGACGATGCCGGAAAATGGGTTATCCCGCTCAGCCAGGTGACAGATGTGGCCGCCATGCAGGAAACGGTGGCCACCATCCGCCCCGGCGGCGGCACGGCGTTCTTTACGCCGCTGACCATGGCCTATGAGGCCCTGAAGGCAGTGGATGCCCAGTATAAGCACGTGATCTTCCTGACGGACGGCCAGGCCGGGGATACCGGCTATATGGACGTGGTCCGAAGGATGGCGGGAAACGGCATCACCGTAACCACGGTAGCGGTGGGCGACGGGGCAGACTACAATACGATGGAAAAAATGGCGGAGACTGGCTACGGCAGGATGTATGCGGCCGGTCCCTTTGACAGCCTTCCCCGGATATTCACCAAGGAAACGATGCTGATTTCCGGCGCCTATGTGCAGAACCGGACCTTCACCCCGGCGGTGACAGACGCATCCATGACCAACTTCCCGGGATTCCCCGAACTGGGCGGATACCTGGCAGTGACGGAAAAACCGCTGGCCACCGTGTCCCTGTGCAGCGACCGGGAGGATCCGGTGCTGGCATGGTGGCAGTACGGCGCAGGCCGGGTGCTGAGCTGGACCAGTGACATCCAGGGCGGATGGAGCGAGGCGTTCCTGAACTGGGACCGGGCGGCGGAGTTTTTCTCGGGACTGATTTCCTTCATTCTGCCGGACCGCTCCGGAAACGGAGAAATCCGGCTGGCGGACGGCCGCCTGACCTGGGAAACAGACGCGCCGCAGGAGGCATCCGCGGCGGCGGTGACCGTGATCCGGCCGGACGGGGAAAAGGAAACCGTGCGCCTGGAGCGGGTAACCGAAAACCGGTTTGAGGGAAATGCGGATACCGGCCTTTCCGGCGCCTACGCGGTCCGGATCGAGATGGAAGACGGCCGGGGCAGGGTCCTGCAGACCGCTGAAGGCGGAGACGTGGTATCCTGGACGGAAGAATATGACCAGCGCCGGGAGGATACCGGCGCGCTGGAAACCCTGGCAAGGGAAACCGGCGGAAAACTGTGCGAAGACACAGGCTCCCTGCTGGAATTCCCGGACATGGCTGCCCGGAAACGGACAGACCTGACCTCCCTGCTGGCAGGACTGGCCCTGCTGCTGTTCCTGTTTGACGTGGCCCAGCGGCGGCTGGATCTTTTCCGGGAGAAGGCAAAGCCGGAAACGGCAGAGGAAGCACAGCCGAGAACCGCACCGGAGAAAAAACGCGCGCGGAAAGAAAAGAAAGCTGAACCAGAGGCGCCTGCAGCCGCGGACGTGCTCTGGCAGCAGATGAAGAACAAAAAGAAACTGTAAAGCAAACAGCCACCCCAGGGAGCAGCCTCCCTCCGGGTGGCTGTTCGGCAATCAGGGCAACACACGCATCCCGGGAAAATATCCGGTGTGGATTTTGAGAGTGAGATAGGGTATGATAGGAATGAAAGAATGTCCGGAATCATTACGGTTCGGGTGAACCCTATAAAAATGAATTGTGAATTGTGAACTATGAATCATGAGACGATGAAAGCCTATGTGCAGGCGCTGCTCCCGGAACGGGAGAAGTACCTGTATCAGCACGCTCTGAACAAAGCCCGGGTGATTCTCCGCAACATGAAACCGGCGGAGAAGGAGGCCTATCTGCAGAGTGAGGCTTTCCAGAACATCCTGCGCCAGCTTCAGCGGCGGGACAAGGTATGGCAGGGCCTGGTCCAGGGAGAGCTGATGCTTTCCGGAGACCGGGCGGAGTTTGAGCGCCTTTCCCGGCTGATTGAGGAGGAACAGCGGGCGGGCCGGAAGGTGGACCTGCCTTTCCTGCGCACGGTGGAGAAAAGCAAGGTCTCCCTGGAAAAAGCCTATGAGGCATTGCGGATTATCCGGGAGGGCGACCTGCGGCGCTGGTATGACGATGAAATGGGAAAACTGACCTCCCGGGCGGAGAACCGGGTGGTTCTCTGGCTGCGCACCGGGGACCACAGCACCCGGATCCGGGAAGAGGAGGCCGAGACGGAGCGCTCGGTGGTGCGCCGGGTGATGGAAAAAGAAATGCCGGGAGGCCTGACGCCCAAGGCGGTGGACCGGGCTTTCCAGCCGGGATCGCTGGGCGGCTACCTGCGGGCGGAGGCGGGAAAGCAGTTTCCGGAGCTGAATGCCTGCCGGGCAGTGCGACAGCCCTCCGGGGAGACGGTGGCTTCCGCGGTCCGCAGGGAAGCGGAGCGGAGCGGGCGCATGGTTTTAAACGCGCTGGAAAAGAAGTTTTCCCGGGAACGGCTCCGGCGGCTGCTGGAGAAAAACCCGGGACTGATCCGCCTGCAGAAGAAGGCGGACGCGGCCTATGAGCGGGAGAAACGCATCCGGGCAGCCCTGCTGGACGCGATTCCGGAGCATTACCGGGACCTGTATCCCCTGGCCCGGCAGATGCGCCGGCATTTTATCCTGCATCTGGGGCCTACCAATTCCGGCAAGACATACGAAGGGGTGCAGCGGCTGCACGGCGCCAGGCAGGGACTGTACCTGGGACCGCTGAGACTGCTGGCCGCGGAACAGTTTGAAACGCTGAACCTGGCGGACGTACCCTGCTCCCTGGTGACCGGGGAGGAGCAGATCCGGATTCCCTTCAGCCGGGTGCAGTCCTCCACTGTGGAGATGGCGGACCTGCAGACCCACTATGACGTGGCTGTGATTGACGAATGCCAGATGATTGCGGACAGGGACCGCGGCGGCGCATGGACGGCCGCCATCCTGGGCCTGTGCGCGGATGAAATCCATGCATGCGCCTCCCCGGACGCGGAGGCCCTGCTGACCCGGATTATTGAGGACTGCGGGGATGAACTGACGGTGGTCCGCCATGAGCGGATGACTCCCCTGGAAATGGAAAAGGAAGGTTTCCAGTTTCCCACGTCCGTAAGGCCGGGGGACGCGCTGATCGTGTTTTCCAAGGCCAGGGTGCACGCGGTGGCGGCGGAACTGAAAACCCGGGGATACAAGGTGTCCCTGATCTACGGGGCGCTGCCGCCGGACGTGCGGCGGAACCAGGCGGACCGCTTCCACCGGGGCGAAACGGAAGTGGTGGTATCCACGGACGCCATCGCCATGGGCATGAACCTGCCGATCCGGCGGGTGGTATTCCTGGAAGCGGAGAAGTATGACGGCGATATTACCCGGATGCTGACGGATTCGGAAATCAAACAGATTGCCGGACGGGCCGGCCGGTTCGGGAAATATGAAATCGGATATGTGAATGCCTTCGGTTTCCGGCAGGAGGTAGCCCGGGCCTTGGCCAGGCCGCTGCTGCCGCTGACGGAAGGCGTGATCGGTTTCCCGGAATCCCTGCTGGGTATTCCCCTGCCGCTGACCGGTATCCTGGACCAGTGGATCCGGATGCAGGATAAAGGCTGTTTCTCCAAGGCATCCACGGTGCGGATGGCGGAACTGGCCGCCATGATGGAGACTCCCCGGACGGACCGGCGGCTGCTGTACCGGTTCCTGTGCATTCCTTTTGATGAAAAGGATCCGGACCTGCTGTTCCGCTGGAAGGCGATGTACCATGCGGAGTGCCGCGGGGAGCATATCGACGTGATGCCGGAAATGCCGGAAATTGTGGAGCCGGAAAGCTGTACCATCCGCATGCTGGACGAGATGGAAGCGGATTACCGCCGGTGCGACCTGTATTACAACTATACCCGGCTGTTCCTGCCGGAACCGGATAACCTGCTGGCTGAAATCCAGCGCCGGAAGGACCTGATTTCCCAGGGGATTGTGCATATCCTATCCACCCAGAAGCTGCAGCAGCGTACGTGCCCGTCCTGCAAACGGCACCTGCCCTGGAACTGGCCGTACCGCCTGTGCGACAGCTGCTACGGCCGGGGACGCCGGTGAGAAACACAGGAGATACAGAAAAAGACCAGAAATAAGTACAACATCATACTGCTTGCGGCCGGACTTCTGCGTATCAAAGAGTGAAAAACGGAACACGCAAAGGAGACCTGCCATGAAATGCAGGATGTTGAAAGAACTGTTTGACCATCAGTATTCAGAACAGAACCGGGAGCTGCAGAAGGTGATAGATACTGTTCACGCCCGGTATTCCGGTTCCGGTGAGGAACTGAACGGCAGGCAGGGGAGAGAAACAGATGCAGAGATTCGACACAGACGGCGCGATCCTCCGCTTTTTCCGCGATGACATCGGCGGAATCCTGATCACGGACGAAAGCGGCCTGGTGGTGTACGAGGACGAAAAAACAGCCTTTATCCGAACGGAGAAAACCAACTGGAAGGCTGCCTGCCCGCAGCCCCGGCCCGATCAGCGGGGAGAAGCCTGGGACCTGCTGCACAGTGAGAGCGGCAGGACCTATATGGTGATTACCTCCACGATCACGGATGAAAGCGGACAGAAGCAGATTCATCACCTGGTGGATACCAGCGTGTATATGGGACTGTACCGGGATATCAGCGACCTGTCCCTGAAACTGCGGGCGGAAAAGGAACGTGACGGCCTGACGGGCCTGTACAACAAGGGAAAGTTCCTGGAAATGAAGCGGAACCTGTTTGAGAAACAGGATGAAATCGCAGTGTTCAACATGGACGTGAACGACCTGAAAGCCATAAACGACAGGGACGGCCATGAGACGGGGGACCGGCTGATCAAAAAAGCGGCGGAAAGCCTGAAACGGATTGAGGCACGGAATATTATCCCCTTCCGGGTGGGCGGAGACGAGTTTATCGTGATCGCCATTCATGTCAGCCGTGAAGAAGCAGAGAAGATCGGACAGCGCTGGCGGGACGGACTGGCGGAAATGAACCGGGCGGCGGATAACCTTCCCTGCGTGATTGCCTGCGGATTTGCCTTCGGGGAAAAGGAGGATGACCTGGAGGACATCCTGAAGCTTGCGGACCTGCGGATGTATAAAGACAAAAAAGCCATCAAGGAAAGAAACAGGGAACGGTCCTGACCGGGCCGGAACAGAAAGATACCGGAGCAGATTGCCCCGGTATCTTTTTTACTGCCTGCAGGCGGCAATGCACTGATTCAGTTCCCGGATTTTATCGCCCACATCTTCGGGACGATGGGCGTCGGAGGAGGTGACGATCCTGACCTGATGCTTCAGCAGGGTTCTGAGCAGTTCCGCATCCATGCCCAGGGAGCAGGTTCCGGGACATCTCCTGGCCGCACCGCTGTTCTGGTCCGCGTACATATGATTCTCCGCCAGCGCTTTGGCCAGGTCCTCATAGTATGCAGCAAGGGAATAGGAAGGCTTATGGCCGAAGAGCCTGATGGAATCCGGATGACCGATGCCGTCAAAGATTCCGCTTTGCGCCAGGGAGACAGAATCCTCAAAATACCTGCGGAAAATCCTGTCCACATCTATGCCTTTCCAGTGTTCCGCCTTGTGGTCAAACGCAAAATTATCCACAAAATGAACACTGCCCAGCAGGAAATCAAATCCCTTATCCCGGGCAAGGTCGGCGGTGAATGATTCAAACTGCCTGAAATAGCATATTTCCAGTCCGAACCTGATCCTGACAGGAAACTGTTCCGCCCGGACACGGCTGATCAGGTCCAGATAATCCTGAAGCTTCAGGACACCGGCCTGCCGGTGAAACCATGTGTTGACATACCCGCTGTATGCACAGGGGGCATCATACATGGGGACAAATTCCTCAAAACGATAACAGTGTTCAAGCAGGCCGATTTCATCAATTTCCATTTCTACGGCTTTACTGACAAACTGCCTGATCCAGTCCAGGGTATAGGGTCCGCGCTCAATATGAATATGGCCGTCAGTCATAGATACTCCATCATGATTCCGGATCAATCCGGCAGGAAATTTGTTCGGTTTTCAGCTCGATGCATTCCCAGTCCTCCCCGAAAATGCGGTAGTATTCAGGTTTTTCCGGGGCAATTTCCTGAAAGCCGGCGGCTTTATAGCAATACAGGGCAGCGGGATTGTTCCTGAATACGCCCAGGGTTACCGTTTCAGCCTTCAGGATTTCAAAGGCCATTTTCAGCGCCAGGCCAAGCATTTCTTTTCCATATCCCTGCCCGCGCCGGGCGGCATCCACGATAACAAAGCCGAAGCGGAGGACTGTTTTTTGCTCATCCGTAAAACGCATGATCAGATGGCCGGAGATACCGTTTTCGTCAAAGGCGGTCATGGGATAAAACCAGTCCGCATCAGCCAGGGCACTGTAATGCGCGTTGAGGGCGTCCGGCGTGAGGGGATAGTGTTCAAACCTGTCCGCGCACCACTGTCTGAAGGCATATTCATCCCGGATCCAGGTGACGATGGCCGCGGCATCCCCGGGCCTGTAGGGTCTGAGTCTCAGCATATGCTTATTCTCCGGTTTCGTTTGATAGCAGGGAGCCTGCCTACAGCAGGCGGAAGGTTTCCAGAATTGTGTAACCCGGGTCTTCCACTTTTGAAAGCTCAATCAGGGAGATCCGGGATCCGAAGGGAATGAAATGCTGCCGCATGGCCCGGCAGACAGTCTCCAGGTCGGCGGCCGGATCATATACCAGGGTGGTATGGGGATACCAGCCGTCCCCTGAGGTCCAGCGGTCCAAAGAGCTGCCGTATTCCTCCGCAAGCCTGCCGTGCAGGGCAGAAAGCGCGGCAGAGGGGGAAGGGATGGCGGCAATGACGGAGGTTTCGGGAAGCACTTCGATGCGTTCATAGAAGACCGGGAAGGAAGGGGTTTCCCGGAATAACCGCCCGCAGGCTTTCATAAAGGCACCGGTTTCTTCCGGCAGATATGTGGCAAGGGTAATGTGGGCATGAAGCGGGGGAAGAACTCCGTTCCGGGGAAGCACAGCTTCCCGCAGCCGGTTCAGCCGTTCATCCGCTTCCGGTTCCGGCCTCGCGATTACACACAGCATGCAGATCCTCCTTCCTGCCGGTTCTCCTGCATTGCAGGAAAGGGCTTGACGAATGGATGGCTTCTCAGCAGAAATATACGTCAGGGCTGTTTGCAGACATCCACCCAACCCAGGGCGCCGCTGCAGTTTTCCAGTTCCGGAATGGTCAGCTTTACCCCGCTGTGGTCATTGCCGACGGCGGGATAGACAATCTCATGCCTTTTCAGGCTTTCATCCAGGTACACGCTGACGCCTTCGTTGATGCCGAAGGGACAGACGCCGCCGATGCTGTGGCCGACCAGCGGCTCCACCAGATCCGCCGGGATCATCCTTGCCTTGCAGCCGAACCGGTCCTTGTATTTCCGGTTGTCAATGCGGGCGGTTCCGTCCGCCAGGATCAGGACCGGTTTCTCCTCCTGGAGGAAGGAAAGCGTTTTGGCAATCATCGCTTCCTCACAGCCGATGGCCTCGGCTGCTTCCGCAACGGTGGCGCTGCTGCGCTCGGTTACGATAATCCTGTCCGTCAGCCCCAGATGATCCAGGTATGCTTTTGCTTTCTCAAAGGCCATAGTCCATTCGTCCTTCCTGTTCTGTATACGGGGGAACCGTTTATCCGAAGGTTTCACGCGGGGACGCGGAAACCGTGCTGCTGCCTGCCGCCCGGAAATCAATCCTGCTGATGCTGTTTTTTATATCCGGGTCTTCAGGAAATTGGCCACCGCATCCTCCTCATTGCTTCCGATGACAGCCGTGGCAGCACTTTTCAGCTGATCCAGCGCGTTGGCTACGGCGTACGCCTCGTCAGCGACCCGGAACATGGGCAGGTCATTGACGGAATCCCCGAAAACCACCAGTTTCTCAAAGCCGAGATCCTGCTTCAGTTTCAGCAGCGCCTTGGCCTTGGTGCAGTTCTGCGGGCAGATCTCCAGCCAGTATTCATCCCGGTAGGTGTCCTTCTGGAAAAAGCACTCCCATCCGGGATACTCCCTGACCCTTTCCCAGGCAGGGGTGATTTCTTCCGGATCACCGACCAGGGTCACATAACCGGGCGTTCCGCAGAACAGGTCCTCCGGACCGTCGGCTGCCTGCATCAGGGGATCCTTCGCATAATAATCCAGATATCCCTGCAGGCCGGCGGAATGTTCCCCGGGCAGATAGGTCCGGATCATTTTTTCTCCCACAAAGCAGGAAACAAAACCGTACCGGGGGAGCTCCGGCAGGAGCTTCTTCAGCAGCCGGACTTCTTCTTCCGTAAACACCGAGCGGGCCAGGTGCTTTCCCGTAGCATTGTCCGCCAGGACGGCTCCGTTCCGGGTTACGGCCGGGAGCCTGAGCTTCAGGTTTCCGGTAATGGTCCGGGCGCTCTCAATGGACCTGGCTGTGGCAAAAGTGAAGGCAAGGCCCCGTTCCACCAGTTCATTGATGGTCTGCACAGTATAGGAGGAAAGCTTCTCATCCATGCGCATCAGTGTGCCGTCCAGGTCAGACGCATAAAGCGTTTTGCCGTCCATGACGCCCGTCACCCCGCTCTGCCGTGTACTCATGTTTTCCTGCCGGAAAACCATACAGGAATCATAACATATTCCCGGGGAAAAACAATCTTATCGGAACCGGACAAATTCAAAAACCGGCGGGGAAGTCCCGCCGGGAAAAAGGATTCTCAGGGATGGATCAGATGCGGATCAGTTCGTATTCCCGGGTACCGAGTCCGATTTTTTCCGCATGGGCCAGGGTTTCCCGCCAGCTGGTGTTCGGATGGTTGTCCAGGAAGGGATCATGATGATGGTGCCAGCCCGGCCGGGCCAGGTGATCACCCAGCTGGCTGTTCCGGATGGGCTCCGCCGCAATGCACAGGTCCGCACTTGCCTGGTCCAGGGCGACAGGGTCGAAGGAGGCCAGCATTCCGATGTCGGGAAGGATCGGGGCGTCATTCTCGCTGTGACAGTCACAGTTGGGGGAAATATCCATAATCAGGGTGATATGGAAACAGGGCTTGCCGCTGCAGATGGCGGCGGTATATTCTGCCATTTTTCTTCCGAGCATTTCTGTTGCGGAGTCGAAGTTGGTATAGATGGCATCAAAGGCGCAGGCGCCGATGCAGCGGCCGCAGCCTTTGCATTCATCCGTATGGATCACGGCTTTCCCGGTGTCAAAATGAATGGCATCGGAGCCGCATTCCTTTGCGCATTTCCTGCAGCAGCGGCACAGATCGGGATCCACGGAAGGTTTTCCGTCATTATGCTGCTGCATTTTCCCAGCCCGGCTGCCGCCGCCCATGCCGATGTTTTTGATGGCGCCGCCGAAGCCGGCCACCTCATGTCCTTTGAAATGGGACAGGGAAATCAGCACATCCGCATCATACAGGGCCCGGCCGATATAAGCCTCCCGGCAGTATTCCCCGTTGGGCACCGGTACGGCGATATCGTCCGTACCCTTCAGTCCGTCGGCGATAGTCACATAGCAGCCGGTGGTCATGCTGTTGAAGCCGTTGACTTCCGCGTTGTACAGATGGTCAAGGGCGTTCTTCCGGCTGCCGGGATACAAAGTGTTGCAGTCCGTCAGGAAAGGCTTTCCGCCCAGTTCCTTGACAAGGTCCGCCACAGCCTTGGCATAGTTCGGCCGCAGATAGGCCAGGTTACCTAGCTCGCCGAAATGCATTTTGATGGCGGTGAATTTACCGTCGAAGGGGATCTCCGCGATACCGGCTTTGCGGCACAGCTTCTGCAGCTTGGCAGTCAGGCTGACATTCGGCGTTGTCCTGAAATCCGTAAAGAAAACCTTGGCCTTATCCATCTGAACAACACCCCACGCTATTGATTTTACGTCTGCAAGTACTATAGCATGGTATCCGTTTTTTGCGCAAGAATAAAAGGCCCGGGCTCTGCCTTCCGGTACCGGGCACCAGAATTGTATACAGTATTTTTCATTTGCGGCAGTAAGACTGCTTGAAAATCTGCCGGCCAAAGAGATAAAGGTTTTCGGTCGTTTTCGGAGACGAACGGTATACGTTTTTTCTACCTCAGGACAGCGGCTTATCCGATTGACTTTGCTTTCGGCTATGGCTACAATGAATATCAGAAGCGGACTGGTACATCCGCGAACTAATTTAATATCAGGCAGAAAGAATCTGCCCCAGAAGGAGGTTTCTTTATGAAGAAACTGGTTGCCCTGATTTTGGCGGTTGCCCTGATGCTGGGCTGCACCGCTGCCCTGGCCGAAAAAGTCGGCTACACCTGCATGGACGGAACGAACCCCTTCTTCGTTGCCCTGGAAGGCGCTATCCGCGAAGTTGTGGAAGCCAACGGCGATGAACTGATTTCCTTGGACCCCCAGAACAGCAATGAAAAGCAGATTGCCCAGATTGAAGACATGATTTCCAACGGCGTCGTGGCCATGTTTGTCAACCCCGTTGACAAGGACGGCATCATTGCCGGCCTGGATAAGCTGAAGGAAGCGAATATCCCCATGTTCGGCTTTGATACCGAAGTTGCGGATATGTCCTACCTGGTGACCTACGCCGGATCCGACAACTACAATGCCGGCAAGGTCTGCGGCGATGACCTGGTGGCCAAGATCCCCGAAGGCGGCCCCATCATCGTGCTGGATTCCCCCACGATGCAGTCTGTTGTGGACCGCACCAACGGATTCCTGGATGCGATTAACGGCAAGGGCTTCGAAGTGGTCTTCCAGAAGGACTGCATGGGCAACCAGGAACAGGGCAACCTGAACGGAACAGACGCCCTGATCGCCCATCCGGAAGCTGTAGCCATCTTCGGCGGAAATGATCCCACTGCCCTGGGTGCTGCCGCTGCTGCGGAAGCTGCTCAGTCCAAGGCGCTGATTTACGGCGTTGACGGTTCTCCCGACATCAAGGCGCTGATTGCGGAAGGAAAAGTGACCGGTACCGGTGCCCAGTCCCCGATCTCCATCGGCAAGACCATCGCTGAACTGTACTACAAGTGGAAAGCCGGCGAGGCCGTTGAAGCCCGTTATCCGATCCCGACCTTCATGATCAACTCTGACAATATCGCTGAGTACAACAACGGTGGATGGCAGTAATCCTGTAACACCGATCCTTTGAGTCAGCCTCTTTTCTGAAGGGGAAGACCCGGCGATAAACGAAGGGCTTTGTTCCATCAGGGCAAAGCCCTTTTCGGATAAAAGCCGGGCCTTCCCCGACAGACATCCTAAGGAAAAACGGTGGTGAGACTTTGTGAGCGAATACCTGCTCGAAATGAAGGGTATTTCCAAATCCTTTCCGGGCGTCAAGGCGCTGCAGAATGTTGAATTTCAGCTGAAAGCCGGCGAAATCCACGCATTGCTGGGCGAAAACGGCGCGGGAAAATCCACGCTGATCAAGGTGCTGGGCGGCATCTATATCGCGGAGGAAGGCGAAATCCGCATTGACGGAAAGCCTGTGGTGATTGACGGCGTTACGGCAGCCCGTGACAACGGCATCTCCATTATCCACCAGGAACTGGTACTGGTGCCGCATATGACAGTGGCGGAAAATATCTTCCTCGGCCGGGAGCCTGTAGGCAAACTCGGCGTGGATTATAAACAGATGGCCCAGACCGCCCAGAAAATGCTGGACCGGTTTGACCTGGGTATCAAAGCAACGGATGAGATCTTTGATCTTTCCATTGCACAGCAGCAGATGGTGGAGATTGTCAAAGCCATTTCCTTCAACTGCCGGATCCTGGTGATGGACGAGCCCACCTCCTCCATTTCCGACCGCGAGGTAGCGCAGCTGTTTGAGATTATGCGCAATCTGGCAGCCCAGGGCGTGGGCATTATCTATATCAGTCACAAGATGAGCGAACTGAATGAAGTCTGTGACCGGGTTACGGTGCTGCGGGACGGCATGTATGTGGGAACGTGCGTTGTGGCAGAGACGCCCCGGGACGAGCTGATTGCCATGATGGTCGGCCGGGAGCTGAACCAGTATTATACCCGGGACCATGTGAAGGATACGCCGGTCTTCTTCAAATGCGAGCATATTGATGACGGCAAGAAACACCACAAGCGGGTGAACGATGTATCCTTCGAGGTGAGGGAAGGTGAGATCGTGGGCTTCGCGGGCCTGGTAGGTGCCGGACGGAGCGAAACGATGCAGTGCATCTTCGGCCTGACGCCCACGGCAACCGGAACGATCACCCTGGAGGGACAGCAGATCAGGATCGGAAACGCTGTGGAAGCCATGAAGCACGGTATTGCCATGGTGCCGGAAAACCGGAAACTTGAAGGCCTGTATCATATCCAGTCGGTCAGTTTCAACACCACCATCGAGGTACTGCAGGAGATCATCAGACACCTGCGGGTCAACGATAAGCGGGAACGTGAAATTACCCAGGAATTTATCGACAAGATGCAGACGAAGACTCCTTCCCAGGAGCAGCGGGTCGCCAATCTGTCCGGCGGAAACCAGCAGAAGGTCATGATCGGCCGGTGGCTGGCCACAAAGCCGAAGGTGCTGATCCTGGACGAGCCGACCCGCGGCGTGGACGTGGGCGCCAAGGCGGAAATATACGAAATCATGAATGAATTGACCAAACAGGGTGTGGCCATCATCATGGTTTCCTCGGAACTGCCGGAAATCATCAATATGGCAGACCGCGTCTATGTGATGTATGACGGCCGGATTACCGGCTGTATCGATTATGAAAATGTCAGCCAGGAAGCGATCATGAAACTCGCGACACTGGAGACAGCAGAGGGGGCCGACGCATGAAAGGCATCAAAAAGTATCTGAAGGACAACCTGGGAATTATCCTGGCCCTGGTCGCCATGATCCTGTTCCTGTACGTATATCCGAAGACTCACAATACATTCCTGACCACCAACAATATTTTCAACGTGCTGCGGCAGAGCGCCACCAACCTGATGCTCGCCTGCGGCATGACGATGGTCATCATCCTGGGCGGCATTGACCTTTCCGTTGGTTCCATTATCGCCATGTCCGGCGTGCTGGGCGCCGCGGCGGTGGTATGGCACGGACTGCCGGAAATCGTGGGTATCCTGATTGCCATCCTTTCCGGCCTGCTGTTCGGCCTGCTCAACGGTACCATCATTGCGAAGACGAAGATCCCGCCCTTTATTGTGACCCTGGCATCCATGAACATCGCAAAGGGTATCGCCTATGTATACTCAGGCGGCAAACCGATCCGCTGCATGACAGACGCCTGGAAGTTCCTGGGCGCGGGCAATGTGGCCGGAATCCCGACGCCGGTGATCACCATGTTTATCGTGTTTGTGATTGCGGTGCTGTTCCTGAACCGGTCCCGGATCGGACGGCATGTATACGCGGTGGGCGGCAATGACACGGCCGCCAGGTTCTCCGCCATCAACACGGCGAAGGTCAAGCTGGTAGTTTATTCCTTCAGCGGCCTGATGGCCGGCCTGGCCGGTATCACCATCGCGTCCCGCCTGTACTCCGGCACCTGTACTTCCGGTGACGGTGCGGAAATGGACGCCATTGCGGCTGTTGTTGTCGGCGGCACCTCCATGTCCGGCGGATCGGGCAAGCTGGGCGGAACGCTGATCGGCGTGCTGATCATCGGTATCCTGAATAACGGCCTGAACCTGATGGGCGTCAACTCCGACTGGCAGTACATCATCAAGGGCGCCGTTATCCTGTCTGCTGTGTATATGGACTTCCTGCGCAACCGCAAGAAGGCATCCTGAGAATTCTGAACATCCGACAAAAGCCGCCGCTTTCCACTGGCGGCTTTTGCCGTCTCCGGCGCAGGAAGCGGATAAGAGTCCATGAAGACGGAATCATCCGACAGAAAGGATGTGGACCGGATGAAACGCTCTGAAGTCAACGCCTGTATCAGGGAGTTTGAGACTGCCTTGCGGGAACACTGTTTTCCGCTGCCGCCGTTTCTTTCCTTTACACCGGAGGAATGGGCGGAAAAGGGCAGTGATTATGACGAAATCCGTGACAACGCGCTGGGCTGGGACCTGACGGATTTCGGCAGCGGGGATTTCCATGCCTGCGGCCTTTACCTGATTACCCTGCGGAACGGGAATGTGCATCAGCCCCAATATCCGAAACCGTACGCGGAGAAGATCATGATGCTGCGAGGCGGGCAGACCTGCCCCTGCCATTTCCACTGGCACAAAATGGAGGATATTATCAACCGGGGCGGAGGAAATGTGATCTTCCGGCTCTGGAATGCCGGACCGGACGAAATGCCGGACCGGCAGACGCCGGTGACCGTGCACCGGGACGGCAGGGTATGCACCGTTCCCGCCGGATCGGAAATTGTGATCAGGCCAGGAGAAAGTCTGACCCTGCACCCCGGCTGCTATCATGAATTTACCGTCAGGAAAGGGGAAGCTTATGCCCTGATCGGCGAAGTTTCCATGTGCAATGATGATAACGCGGATAACCGCTTTGCGGCCCCGACCGGCCGTTATCCCGCCATTGAGGAGGATGAACCGCCCTACCGCCTGCTGTGCAATGAATATCCGCCGGCACGCTGACGGGAACGGAGAAAAGCATGAAGAAAGTAATTGCGGCAGGACATATCTGCCTGGACATTACACCGGTTTTCCCGGCCGGGAAGCAGTATGACAGCCTGTCCTCCGTGCTGGTGCCCGGAAGGCTGATCCAGATGGAGGCAGCGGATGTGCATACAGGCGGAAGCGTGGCCAATACCGGGCTGGCCCTGAAGCTGCTGGGATGCGATGTAACGCTGATGGGCAAGGTGGGCGATGACGCCTTCGGGATGATGGTCCGGAACATTCTGGAAAAGTACGGGGCCGGCGGACTGCTTACGGATCCCGGAAGTTCCACGTCCTATTCCGTGGTGCTGGCTGTGCCCGGCCAGGACCGGGTTTTCCTGCACAGCCCGGGAGCCAATGACACCTTTACCGGCGGGGATATCCCGGAGGAAGCGCTGGAGGAAGCGGCTCTGTTTCACTTCGGCTATCCGCCCCTGATGAGACGCACCTGGGAGAAGGACGGGGCGGAACTGGTCGCCCTGTTCCGGCGCATGAAGGAGAAGGGGATCGCCACCAGTCTGGATCTGGCGGCTGTGGATCCTGTTTCCCCGGCGGGACAGGCAGACTGGGGAAAAATCCTGGCGGCAGTCCTGCCCTATGTGGACTTTTTTGTTCCGAGCTTCGGGGAACTTTGCTGGATGCTGGACCGGGCACGGTATGAGCGGCTGGCGGCCGGCGGACGGGATCTGACTGACGGACTGGACCTGGAAACAGAAACTATGCCCTTGGCGGAGAAGGCGCTTTCCATGGGGTGCCGGGCAGCGCTGATCAAATGCGGGACCAGCGGTATGCTGCTCCGGACCGCTGACAGAATGGCAATGGAACGGGTTGGTCCAAGGCTGGAGCTTGACACAGAGGCGTGGAGCGGCCGGACGGTGACGCAGTCCTGTTTCAGGGCGGATATTGTCCGCAGTGGCACTGGGGCGGGGGATACGAGTATTGCGGCATTCCTGGCCGCTGTGCTCAGCGGCAGAGACCCTGAAGACTGCCTGAAACTGGCATGCGCGGAAGGCGCCTGCTGCGTGACAACCTATGACGCACTCAGCGGACTGAAACCGCTGGAGGAACTGGAAGAAAGAATCCGAAAAGGCTGGTAAGGAGGAATACAGGATGCTTGTCAATATGAACGATGTGCTGCTGCCGGCAAAAGAAGGAAAATACGCGGTGGGCTTTTTCAATGCGGTCAATGTGGAGATGGCCCGGGCGGTCATCGAAACAGCGGAAGAGCTGCGCGCTCCGGTAATGGTCGGTACAGCTGAAATCCTGCTGCCGGCCATGTCCCTGGAACGGGTAGCGGAATATCTGATCCCCATGGCAAAGAAAGCAACGGTGCCGGTCTGCGTGCATTACGATCACGGGCTGACATTTGAAAAGTGCATGGAGGCGCTGGAACTTGGCTACACCTCCGTGATGTATGACTGTTCAACGGAAGACTATGAGAGCAACGCAACGAAAGTCGCCGAGATGGTCCGGATCTGCCACGCCAGGGGCGTGACGGTGGAGGGCGAACTGGGCCATGTGGGGGATAACGAGGGAGCCGGTAAACTGGAAAACCCCTCGGATTACTATACGGATCCGGAGATTGCGGCGGATTATGTGAGCCGGACAGGAATCGATTCCCTGGCTGTGGCGGTGGGCAATGCCCACGGAGACTACAAATTCCCTCCGAAACTGGACTTTGAACGGATTGAAACGATTGCCGGAAAGACAGGACTGCCCCTTGTGCTGCACGGCGGAAGCGGCCTGTCCGATTCCGATTTCCGCACGGCAGCCCGGAAAGGCATCTGTAAGGTGAATATCTTCACGGATATCGACAAAGCCGGAAAGGCCGGCATTGAAGCAGGCCTGGCCGCAGGCGCCGCATCCATGATGGGCCTGATTCCGTATGAGATTGAAGCCATGAAGAAGGTTGTGCGGAACAAGATCGAACTGTTCGGATCCGCGGGAAGATGCTGATTGCACGGACCAATGAATCAAATTGACAAACAGGTAAAAAATTATTATATTATTGTCTGCACGCGTTCTACCCGGAATGCATGCAGAATATGCACCCGTAGCTCAGTAGGATAGAGCGGCCGCCTCCTAAGAAGAAGGCCGACCACCGCTTTTCCAGAAGCTGAAAGCGGGAACTGTGTTCGGAAGTGGCCCGGAATCCCGATCACTCCGACACCCCCTGAACCGAAGGTCAAAATCAGCAGGTGGGAGAATGTCCTACCGCCAAAGTTAGAAAGCTGATTAGAAATCGACCTTCCTGATTAGCAAAAACCATCCCCCAGCCTCACGGTGAGCAATCATCGAAACCTCGGAAGCCTTGCAAAATAAGGACTTTCGAGAGTATGGTCCCGTAGCTCAGCAGGATAGAGCGGTCGCCTCCTAAGATATTGACCGTCAAGAGACTTTTGATGGAAAATGGAAATTGTCAGGCAGCAGGATGCGGAGGGAAAAACTTCCGAATTTGCCAAGGCATGTTCGGAAAGGCTCCGAGAAATGTCCGATCCAGTGCGGACAATCTGCAAACACAGGTTCAAAAATGTTTGCAAGAGCGCTCAGCGCAAAACGCTGGAAGCCTTGAAAATCAAGGTATGCACCCGTAGCTCAGTAGGATAGAGCGGCCGCCTCCTAAG
>JBGUGL010000070.1:0-49515 GCA_045111455.1 Christensenellales bacterium
GCCGGATTCCATATTCCTCAGTAGCTCAATGGCAGAGCATTCGGCTGTTAACCGAAGGGTTGTAGGTTCGAGCCCTACCTGGGGAGCCAAAGAAGCCTGATCGTTTGATCAGGCTTTTTTGTACTCCCCAGCAAATCGTAACGCTGTTACGATTTGGCATACTTCGTCCGCTGTAGTGCTCTTTCTCGCCCTTCCGCATTCTCAATCGTCGCCAGTGCTCCTTGGAGCGGAGCCCTGGCTCGTTTCGAATGACTCGTTCGCCTCATTTCGGCTTCGCCGACAGCCCACTGGGCTGACATTCGGCTCGCTCCCCGCAACCTCAATCGTCGCAGAGAACCTCGCGGGGACGCTTCGGCTCTCTGCTTGTTTCGGCAAGGAATCGCGCGCGCACCGCAGGCGGAATTCCCGCCTCGCGCACCGCGCACGTCAGGACTCGCTCATGTCGCTTCCTGCTTCGCAGGACAACCCACTGGGCTACCGCTTCCTTCGTTCCTCCGGAAAGGCAAAGAAACCTGATCGTTTGATCAGGCTTTTTTGTACTGCCAGGGCGGAAACATTGCTCTTGGAGAAAAGATATGCCATAATAGCGGAGTAAAAAACACAGGAGCAAAGTGTATGAAATTTGATTTTGAAACAATGCCGGAAAGACGGGGAAAAGACTCTATTGCCTGGGACTGGATCGGCACGCCTGAAGGACCGGCGGGACCGAAGGATCAATTCGATGTAATTCCCATGTGGGTTGCAGATATGAACTTTATCTGCTGTCCTGCGATCCAGGAGGCAATCATCCGGCGGGTACATCATCCGGTATTTGGATATTTCGACGTCTCTGATGAATATTATGACACCGTGATCCGGTGGCAGACGCATCACAACGGTGTGAAGGGACTGGAAAAGCAGCATATCGGATATGAGAACGGCGTGCTGGGAGGCGTGGTCTCCACCCTGAACGTACTGTGCTCCAGGGGTGACAAGGTCCTGATCCAGAGCCCGATGTATGTGGGCTTTAAGCATGTGCTGCAGAATAACGGGTATGAGATCGTCAGCAATCCGCTGGTCCGGGACCGTGACGGGATCTGGCGCCTGGACTATGAGGATATGGAGCGGAAAATTGTTGAGAACAGAATCCATGCCACTATTTTCTGCAATCCGCATAATCCCTGCGGAAGGGTCTGGGAACCGGAAGAAATCCGGAAGGCTATGGAGATTTTTGAACGGCATGGCGTTTGGGTGATTTCAGACGAAATATGGTCTGATATTCTGCTGGAGGAGAACTGCCATACACCGGTACAGTCTGTAAATGACTATGCCCGTTTCCATACCGCTGCATTTTATGCTCCCTCGAAGACGTTTAATCTGGCAGGCCTTGTGGGAAGCTATCATATTATCTATAATGACTGGCTGCGGGACCGGCAGGCCAAGGAAGCCTCCCTGTGTGTTTACAATGAGATGAATGTGCTGTCCATGCATGCGTTGATCGGCGCTTATTCACAGGACGGGGAGGAATGGGTCCGGGAACTGTGTGAAACCCTGACCGGGAATGTCCGCCTTGCCTGCCAGAGAATCCGCAGCTGGGAGGGTATCACCCTGCAGCAGCCGCAGGGAACCTATATGCTGTTCCTGAACTGTGAAGAGTGGTGCCGGAAGCATGGAAAGACGCTGGATGAACTGCTGAAGAAGGGCACGGATGTAGGCGTGGCCTGGCAGGACGGCCGCTTTTTCAATGATCCCTGGGGAATCCGGATGAATCTGGCGCTTCCGCTTTTTAAAGTGCAGGAAGCCTTTGACCGGCTGGACCGGTATGTGTTTAATCAGGAGAAAGGAAGATAAAGGATATGCTGAGCCTGGAAAGAGCAACGGAACTGAATGCTACCATGGTGTCGGAGGAACATCTGATTATCCATGCGAAGAATGTATGCTATGCCATGGGTGCCATGGCGGAGTATTTCGGAGAGAACGTGGAGCACTGGCAGGCTGTGGGCATGCTGCACGACTACGATTATGAAAAATATCCGGAGGAGCATCTGCAGCATACAAAGGAACCGCTGCTGGAAGCAGGTGTTCCGGAGGAGGATGTGCGGGCTATCATGAGCCATGGATGGGGAATCTGCACAGATGTGAAACCGGAGACGAATATGGAGAAAAGCCTTTATACCGTGGATGAACTGACCGGAATCATCCAGGCCTGTGCCCGGATGAGACCCAACGGGATCCGGGATCTGGAGGTCAAAAGCTTTATGAAGAAATATAAGGATAAAAAGTTCGCTGCAAAATGTGACCGTGAACTGATCCGGCAGGGCTGCGAGATGCTGGGGATGGAAGTCAGCAAAGTTGCGGAAATCTGCATCGAAGGCATGAAGCCCCATGCGGAGGAAATCGGCCTGGCCGGTACCGGTGCGGTATAATAATCCCAAAGAAAAGAACCTGTCCGTTACGGACAGGTTCTTTTGATCCCGGAAACCAGGAAGGTCAGTAATTCTCAGCAGCTACTTCAAAATAACTCTGGGGATGGTTGCAGACCGGGCAGACATCGGGCGCTTTGGTGCCGACAACGATGTGTCCGCAGTTGCGGCACTCCCAGATCTTGACTTCGCTCTTCTCAAAGACCTGTTTTGTTTCCACATTTTTCAGCAAGGCGCGGTAGCGCTCTTCGTGATGCTTTTCAATGGCGGCAACACCGCGGAATTTGGCGGCCAGTTCCGGGAAGCCTTCTTCTTCAGCAGTTTTGGCAAAAGACTCATACATATCGGTCCATTCATAGTTTTCGCCGTCTGCTGCCGCAGCCAGGTTTTCAGGTGTGGAGCCGATACCCTTGAGTTCCTTGAACCACATCTTGGCGTGTTCTTTTTCGTTTTCCGCAGTTTTCAGGAAAAGGGCGGAAATCTGCTCATAGCCTTCTTTTTTTGCAACGGAGGCGAAATAGGTGTACTTGTTCCGGGCTTGGGACTCACCGGCAAAAGCGGCTTCCAGGTTTTTTTCGGTCTGGGTTCCGGCGTAGGGATTTGACATAACTGATTCCTCCTGTCATGTTTTATGATGGTTATTCCTGAGTTCTTGCTGTAAAAAGCTGCAGGGACCGGCAGAGGGTGTTGACCTGGGTGCTGAGGGAGCGGGGCAGGAGTACCACGTACAGTGCCTGGTCCTTGGTGACATGGATGCGGACGGATTGATCATTTTCCATCCGGACAGAGAGATTTCCGAAAAGCGTCGGCCCTGAAGAGGCCATAAAATGGAATCCTTTATCCAGCAGCTGCAGCGCGGTACCCGGCCAGATACTCTGGAGGGTTACCGGTTCACCTTCCGGTGTCTGCCAGAACAGGGTTGCAATTCTCCCGAATCCGCCGTCGACAGCCACATCGGAAGAAACCGCGGATACAAAGGTCATACCGGATCCGCTCATAAAACTCATGACCGGAGCGGGAAAGCCGCCGATTAACTGCGGAAGATCAATCTCCCTTTCAATGGAGACGGCAGGAGTGGATTCCCGGGCAGGATCGGCCTGGGGATCTTCTGCTTTATCCTTCTGGGGTTTGGCAAGAATCAGAGAAGCGGCCAGCAATCCCAGCAGGACGATAAAAACCAAAGTGCCAAGGAACTTAAGCAGATAGCTCCAGACCTTCTTTTCTCCGACCAAGGGTGCGGCTCCTTTCTGAACGAAAGCGGCAGGGATTCTGTCCCCGGTTTCGTTTATTATATACGGGGCTCAGCAGGACTGTCAAATAGCCCGGAAGGCGGCGGGACAAAGGGCTGCACTTGCCCCGATTCCCAAAAGGATGTAAAATAATAGTTCACGGAGGGAGGATACATGAAGTTCTTTCGTATGATCCGTCAGATACTCTGCCTGTCAATGATACTGGCCGTTTTTGTGACTGCCGGAACGGCAGAGACTGCCTTTTCGGTTGAAGACACCGGACTGGACCTGAACGAAGCAATCAGTATTCATTACCCCACGCTGACCGGAACCGGTGACAAGGCATTGATCGGCCGGATCAATGATCTGATCCGGGAAAAATGCGGCATCGGCGGTTATCTGACGCGGACTGCCCATCTGATTTCGAACGGAAGCCTGAGAACGGAATGGACGGGCGGAATCCTGAATGATGTATTCAGCTGCGCGGTTTCCGCGATAGGCGCCGTAGAAAATACGCGGACAACGCATGTATGGACTGCCGCAACGGTGGATTTGCGGGACGGGCATGAGATTCTCCTGGATGAATTGTTCACAGACGGGGAAGCAGCCCGGGAGCAGATAGAAGCTTATCTGGAGGATACGGTGGCGCCGGATCTAAGTGCCCATCTGCTGAACAGCGAGCTGACGCCGCTGCCGGATACTTTCCTTCTGGAGGCCAGCGGACTGACGCTGCTGTACCCGGTAGGGCAGCTGAGTACGCTCAGCGACCGGGCGGGGGATATCCGTATCGGCTGGAATGTATTGAAGGATGTGCTGGATTTCAGCGAGGACAGTATCCCGAGCCGGATCGGAGTGACAGAGATGACTGTCCTGTCCGGGGAAAGCGCCGAAAAGATCCGGGCTGCTGCGGCGGAAGGATCGCTGACAGGCATTCCCGCAGGAATCGGGGACAGCATGCAGGCGCTGACGGACCGCTGGCATATGCTGACAGATCCGGACGGATCGGAAGAAGGCAGGCTGTTTTCCCTGGAAGGCGGCTGCTTCCGGGGGATTTACCTGATTACGGATGATCTGGGCAGGCGCTGGGAGCAAAGCGTGGTTCAGGGGATCCGCATGGATCAGGGATGCCTGTGGGGCTTGTGTCCGGGGGAGACCCGGAGGACAGACTGGCTGTCGGCGCTGGGAAACCCGGACGGGACCACGGAAGTTGAAGAGGAAAAAGCAGAAGCAAACCGGCTTGTACCGGGCACCTGCGATTATTATCGCTGCGGGAATTACCTCCTGCGGCTGTACAGCGATGAAAACGAAACCCTGGTCAGCATCATCCTGACCGAGTAAGAAACACGGAGGAAAGAATGGCTCAGAAAGGGAGCGGAAAAAGAAGACAGGCCCCTGCGTATTCCGCGGATGCGATGGCGATCCGGTATATGGCCGGACTGGTGCTGATTGCCTTTGGCGCGCTGGTTTTTATGGCGGTGGAGCTGGGACTGTCGGGCAATATTTTTGAGGGGCTGCGCAGGCTTTGCTTCGGCCTGTGCGGGATTATGGCCTACATCCTGCCGGTTCTGCCGGTGTGGGCCGGTGTGCTGGTGATCTGGTCAACCCAGCGCCGCGCACCTGTACGCCCCTGGCTGTTTGCCTTTCTGGCCTTTTTCGGATTGTGCACAATCATCATGGTCCCCAACGCGATGGATCATTTAAAGAGAAATTTCGGCGACAACTGGGGTGCTGTGATCAACGGCGCGTATTATGAGGGAATCACCTATACAAGTTCACTGTTTGGGGGTGGTGCTGTCGGAGCAATTCTGGCATGGCCGCTGTGGAAGTACCTTGGGATGGTTCTCGGAACAATGATCGTGTTTGCGCTGACGGTGTTCTGTATCCTGATGGCGGCAAACCTGACGCCTTCCAGGCTCCGGGAAATCTTCACAGGACAGGCCGGAGCGCGGCGGGAGCAGCAGCGCCTGGAACGGGAACGGATGGAACAGCAGCAGATTGCCTGGCAGCAACAGCAGGCTATGTGGCAGCAACAGCAGCAGGCGATGTGGCAGCAGAATATGGAGCAGGCCCAGCAACCCGGCCAGCCTCAGTATATGCCTGCCCAGGAAGGATTCCAGCAGCCCCCGGCAGGACCTGCAGCCCAGGGACAGCAATGGGCTGCGCCGCCATGGCCGGCGCAGCAGCGGGCTCCGCAGGATGACGGCGGGGTACGTGACTGGCAGGAACAGGTGGGAACCGCTCAGATGGCGGCAGGAAATACCGGACATCAGAGCAGCATTTTCGGCCGAAAACGGCAGAATACGTCCTCTGCGCCGGAGAAATCCTTTGCGAGCCGGATTTTCGGCCTGGGAAGGAAAGAAGAATATGACGGCCTGAGCGACGGGAGTACCCTGGCGGAGGAAGAGGCCGCCCGGAAAACAGCGGAACAGCGGCAGCGGCCCGGACGGCGGACCGCCACGGGCGCTGAGATCAGCGAGCCCCGGACCCACTGGAAACCGGAGCCGATGCCGGAGGAAGAGCCCGCGGAAAGACAGCCGGAACGGAACCGCAGGCAGCATGCAGCAGAACAGACGGCCATGGAGATTCCGGAGGAGAAACCTGCGGTCCGGCCGGAACCGGCCCGTAACGACCAGCAGTACCGCAAACCCGGAACCGGAGAGAAGAAGCAGGAAAACAGGCAGCCGGAAGTCCGGACGCCGGTACCGGCGGTACAGCAGGAACTGGGCAGAGAGGCCTACAGGCCGCAGATCAAGGTTCCTGAAGGAAAGCGGGAAGAGAAAGAAGAGGAAGGCACGTGGATGCCGACTCCTTACAACTATCCGCCGATTACGGACCTGGCCAGACCGCAGCAGAATGCGGAGGATACCCGGGCGGAGGATGAGATGCGCTCCCGCAAGCTGGAGGAAACACTGGCCAGCTTCCGGGTGCCGGCCCGGGTGGTCAATGTGACCCACGGTCCCGCCATTTCCCGGTTTGAGCTGGAGCTGGAGGCAGGCACCAAGGTAAACAAGGTCTCCGAACTGGAAAAGGATATCGCATACGGCATGTCTGCCACTTCCGTGCGTATTGAAGCGCCGATTCCGGGCAAGCGCCTGGTAGGTGTGGAGGTGCCCAACCGCAAGGTAACCACCGTGACCCTGCGGGAGGTTATGGAAAGCGAGCAGATGCAGACAGCCCGGTCCATCCTGACCGTGGCGCTGGGGAAGGATATTGCCGGGAAACCCATTGTCTGCGATCTGGCAAAAATGCCCCACATGCTGATTGCAGGCCAGACCGGCAGTGGTAAATCCGTATGTATCAACGCGATCATCAACAGCCTGCTTTACCGGGCGAGCCCGGATGAGGTCAAGCTGATCCTGGTGGACCCGAAAGTGGTTGAACTGCAGTGCTATAACGGCATTCCCCATCTGCTGATCCCGGTGGTGAACGATCCGCGCAAAGCGGCGGCGGCGCTTGCCTGGGCTGTGGCGGAAATGATGGAACGGTATGACAAGTTTGCCGAGAAGAAGGTCCGGAACCTGGAGGGTTACAACCAGCTGGTGGAACGTACCGGGGAAAAGCCTATGGCCCGGATCGTGATCATTATCGACGAACTGGCGGACCTGATGATGGTCTGCAAGAAGGATGTGGAGGAATATATCTGCCGGCTGACGCAGCTGGCCCGGGCAGCCGGAATCCACCTGATCGTGGCAACCCAGCGTCCTTCTGTGGACGTGATCACCGGCCTGATCAAGGCAAACATCCCGAGCCGCATTGCCTTCAAGACAGCAAGCTCTGTGGACAGCCGTACCATCCTGGATCACAACGGCGCGGAACAGCTGCTTGGCTGGGGCGACATGCTGTATGCACCCACCGGTTCCTTTGCACCTACACGGGTGCAGGGCTGCTTCCTGAGTGACGAAGAGGTCAACAGGATTGCAAAGCATGTGAAGGATGCGAATCCCAGCACTTATGATCCGGATATTCTGGAAAAGCTGGATGAAATCGCCAACGGCGGTGAAAGCGGCGGGGCGGATATTATCATCAACAGCTCTGACATGAGCGGCGGCGACGGCGGCCTGTTTGAACAGGCGGTGGAATTCGCCATTCAGGACGGGCAGATTTCCACCAGTACCCTGCAGCGGCGGCTGAAAATCGGGTATGCCCGGGCCGGCCGGCTGACGGATGAGATGGAGGAGCGGGGAATTGTGGCTGCCAAAGACGGCAGCAAACCCCGGAAATGCCTGATCACCCGGGAAGAATGGGACGAAATGAAAAAAGCGACGGAAGGAATGGGGTAACACATGGCGAACATGGTGGACTATCTTGCCTGGCGGGGGGACGTACCCTTTGAAGTCTCGCCATGGAATGAGATCGACGGTTTGCTGATCGCTACCCTGAGCTATCTGAATTTTCACGGCGGCCGGGATCCCAAGGGCTGGACCCTGGAGGAGATGGCCCGGATTGATCTGCTGCAGGAAGGAAACAGCGCCAGTTTTCCCGGCAAGAAAACGGCGTTTGAAGCAATGGCTTCGGGCGATCGTTTCCGCGGATGCCGGATGCATCATGCCATTGCCATGACGGATCCGGAAATCGGGATGCAGTTTTCCGCCCTGTGTCTGGACCTGCCGGACGGAACGACCTGTGTGGCGTTCCGGGGAACCGACAACACCATCGTAGGCTGGCGGGAAGATTTTAATATGGCTTTTACCACACGGGTGCCGGCCCAGGAGGCAGCGATCCTGTACCTGACGCGGGCGGCTGCCCTGTCAACCCGGCCGCTGCGGCTGGTGGGACACAGCAAGGGCGGGAACCTGGCTGTTTATGCGGCGGCATTTGCGACCAGGAAAGTCCAGAACCGGATCGAAAGCATATGGACCTATGACGGTCCGGGCATGAACCGGGAAACCTCCCAGGCGGAAGGATATCAGCGGATCAGGGACAAAATCCGTTCCTTTATTCCGCAGACCAGTATTATCGGCCTGCTGATGGAATATTATGATCCTTATACGGTGGTGCGCTCCATTGCCAGCGGAATCAGCCAGCATGATCCCATGACCTGGCAGGTTTACGGCCCCGGGTTTGAAACGCTCCCGTCGGTGGACCAGACAGCCATTGTGGTACGGGACACCCTGCACGAATGGCTTCAGAACAGTACACCGGAGCAGCGGGCGGCTTTTGTGGACGCGCTGTTCGGGATGGTCGAAACCACCAAGGCAACCCGGATGAGTGAACTGACGGGAGAAAAGCTCAGGAGCATGATGACCATGCTGGGAAACCGGAAGGAAGTGGATCCGGAAACCCGCCGGGTGTTCACCCGCCTGATGGCCCAGGCGATTACCCTGGGCTTCGGCAATGTGATTGACTGGGTACGGGGCCGCCGGGACAATGGCAGCGCAGGGGAATGGGAGACCATGTCCCCGGAAAAGCGCAGGGAAATGATGGATGCGGCCATGAACAGCGGTACGGAGGACAGAAATACAGAGCCGGAACAGGACGCCGGAGCGCGGAAGGAAGGGCAGAAACCGGACAGTCCGGAACCGGCTGCCATATAAAACACAGCAGGCGTTCCGCACTGCCGGACAGGCAGGGACGCTGCCTGCAATCCGGCCTGAATGGAGCAAAAACCGACCAAAAATCACCCTTGACAAGCCCAGCAACGGTATGATAAAAGATATACCGGTACCGATCTTTAAGACGATACAGAGATATCGGCAAGATTGGAATCGCGCGTATGCCGCTGTGCGGCAGACGTTATATGCATGCGATCCGAACTCCGCCGATTCTCCGGCGGAGTTTTTTATGGAGGCAGTGATGACGGTGAGACAGGATATGACCCGGATCCCCGGTAAAACAGCCCAAGGGACTCTTGTCCGTAAAGACAAAGGCGTATTTATCTTCCCCGGCTTCTGTGATGTGCACGTTCACTTCAGGGAGCCGGGTTTTTCTTA
The DNA here is from genome assembly GCA_045111455.1 of Christensenellales bacterium. Taxonomy (GTDB): domain Bacteria; phylum Bacillota; class Clostridia; order Christensenellales; family Aristaeellaceae; genus Aristaeella. The sequence continues at coordinate 9,562 of JBGUGL010000070.1, forward strand.
TAAGGAAACCATGGTTACCGGCAGCAGAGCGGCTGCCAGGGGCGGATATACGGCGGTATGCGCCATGCCGAACCTGAAGCCGGTGCCGGACAGCCCCGAACGGCTGGCGGAAGAGGAAAAGCTGATCCGTGAAGCCGGCGGGATCGTTGACATTTATCCTTACGCGGCGCTGACCGTTGATGAAAAGGGAGAGTCAGCCGCGGCGCTGGAGGAGCTGGCGCCCCGGGTAATCGCTTTTTCCGATGACGGAAAGGGTGTCCAGAGCGAAAGCATGATGCGTTCCCTGATGGAACGCTGCCGGAAGCTCGGCAAAGTGATAGCAGCCCACTGCGAGGATGAGGCGCTGGTGAAGGGCGGATACATCCACGACGGCAGCTATGCAGCGGCACACGGGCACAGGGGAATCTGTTCGGAAAGCGAATGGGGGCCTATTGCCCGGGATCTGAAACTGGCGAAGGAAACCGGCTGCGCATATCATGTATGCCATATCAGCTGCAGGGAAAGTGCAGAGCTGATCCGGCGGGCAAAGCGGGACGGCGTTGATGTTACCTGTGAAACCGCGCCCCATTACCTGCTGCTGGATGAAAATGACCTGCAGGAGGACGGACGGTTCCGGATGAACCCGCCGCTGCGAGCAAAGGAGGACCGGGAAGCCCTGCTGGAGGCGCTCCTGGACGGGACCATCGACATGATCGCCACAGATCATGCCCCCCACAGCGCGGAGGAAAAAAGCCGCGGACTGCCGGGCAGCGCCTTCGGGGTGGTGGGGCTGGAATGTGCTTTTCCGGTGCTTTATACCGGCCTGGTAAAAACCGGGATCCTGCCGCTGGAGCAGCTGATCAGCAGGATGGCCATAGCGCCGCGGGAACGCTTCAGCATTCCGCTCCGGGAGGACGACCTGTGCGAGTGGGACCTGGAAGCCCGGTACAGGATTGACCCGGAGGAATTTGAAAGCAAAGGCAAAGCAACGCCTTTCGCAGGACAGACCGTTTACGGCCGGTGCCTGAAAACAGTGCATGCGGGCCAGACAGTATATATAGGATAAGGATGGAGGAAGAAAGAAAATGGCAAAGCGGACAGATATCAAAAAGGTACTGATCATCGGCAGCGGCCCCATTGTCATCGGCCAGGCGGCGGAGTTTGACTACGCCGGCACACAGGCCTGTCTGGCCCTGAAAGAGGAAGGCTACGAAGTGGTGCTGTGCAACTCAAACCCGGCAACCATTATGACGGACACCTCCATTGCGGACAAGGTATATATGGAACCCCTGACGCTGGAATATATCGCGAAGATCCTGCGGTATGAGCGGCCGGATGCCATTGTTCCCGGTATCGGCGGACAGACCGGCCTGAACCTGGCGGTACAGCTGGAGCGCAAAGGCGTGCTGAAGGAATGCGGCGTGGAACTGCTGGGTACCAGCAGCCGGAGCATTGAACGGGCGGAGGACCGGGAACTGTTCAAGGAAATGTGCGAATCCATCGGGGAGCCGGTTATCCCCAGTGAGATCACCTACAACCTGGAAGAGGCAAAGAAGGCCGCGCTGGATATCGGATATCCGGTGGTGCTGCGGCCTGCGTTTACCCTGGGCGGTACCGGCGGCGGCTTTGCTAACAACGAGGAAGAACTGATTGAAATCGGCACCAACGCCTTCCGGCTGAGCCCTGTGCATCAGGTGCTGGTGGAAAAGAGCGTCCGCGGATTCAAGGAAATCGAATTTGAGGTTATGCGGGACAGCAATGACAAGGCGATCACAATCTGCGGCATGGAGAACGTGGACCCTGTGGGCGTGCATACCGGCGACAGCGTGGTGGTGGCGCCGATCCTGAGCCTGTCGGACCATGACCTGAAGATGCTCAACGACAGCGCGATCAAGATCATCCGTGAGCTGAAGGTTGAGGGCGGCTGCAACGTTCAGTTCGCGCTGGATCCCAACAGCAGCAAATATTACCTGATTGAAGTCAATCCCCGGGTCAGCCGGTCTTCCGCCCTGGCGAGCAAGGCCAGCGGTTATCCCATTGCCCGGGTGACGGCAAAAATCGCCCTGGGTATGACCCTGGAAGAAATTCCGGTGGCCGGCGGCACCGCTGCGACGGAGCCTTCCCTGGAGTACATTGTCGCGAAATTCCCGCGTTTCCCCTTCGATAAATTCACTTCCGCCAGTAACCAGCTGGGTACCCAGATGAAGGCGACCGGTGAGGTGATGGGAATCGGCAGCAACCTGGAGGAATGCATCCTCAAGAGCGTGCGGAGCCTGGAAACCGGCGTCTGCCACCTGCACCTGGCGAAATTCGACGGAGTGAGCACGGAAGACCTGTTGGACTATGTGAAGGATTTCCGGGCGGATACGCTCTTCGCGGTAACGGAACTGCTGCGCCGGGATGTGGCCATCAGTGAAATCCATGAGCGGACCATGATCACGGAGCTGTTCCTGGAGAGCATCCGGAAAATTACAGAAATGGAAAAACGCCTGAAGGCGGCACCGGGAGACGAGGCACTGCTGAAGGAAGCGAAGGCCATGGGCTTCGGAGACCTTACTATTTCCCGGCTCTGGAACATGAAGGAAACGGATATCTACGCCCTGCGGAAGGAAAAGGGCATTGTGCCGGTGTTCCGGATGGTGGATACCCTGCATACCGGCAAATACATTGCCTACCTTTACTCCAGCTACAGCGGAAAGAACGATTCCGTGCTGACGGAGAAGAAAAAGATCGTTGTGCTGGGCGCCGGCCCGATCCGTATCGGCCAGGGTGTGGAATTCGACTACTCCACGGTGCACGCGGTACAGACCATCCGCCGGGCGGGGTATGAGGCAATCATCATCAACAATAACCCGGAGACGGTTTCCACGGACTACACCACCGCGGACAAACTGTACTTTGAGCCCCTGACACCGGAAGATGTGATGGCAATCATTGACTTTGAAAAGCCGGAGGGCGTCATCGCCTCCCTGGGCGGACAGACAGCCATCAACCTTGCCGAACCGCTTATGAAGCGCGGCGTGAAGATTATCGGCACAGACTGCGATGCCATCGAACGGGCTGAAAACCGGGACAGCTTTGAGAAGATTCTGGAGGATCTGCAGATTCCGCAGCCCCAGGGCCGGGCGGTAACCCGGATTGAGGACGGCGTGAAGGCGGCGGAGGAGATCGGTTATCCGGTGCTGGTCCGTCCGAGCTTCGTGCTGGGCGGCCGCGCCATGCAGATTGTCGGGGACGAGGAACAGCTGCGCCATTACCTGCGCACCGCGGTGGAAATCGATGCGGACAAGCCGGTGCTGGTGGACAAGTATATCCGCGGCAAGGAAGTTGAAGTGGATGCCATCTGCGACGGCCGGGATGTGTTTGTGCCCGGCATCATGGAGCTGGTGGAACGCACCGGCATTCACAGCGGCGACTCCATCTCCGTTTATCCGACCTTCTCCATCAGCAACAAAGTCAAGGGAATTATCCTGCAGTACGCGAAGAAGCTGGGCCTGGGGATCGGTATCATCGGCCTGTTCAACATCCAGTTCATTGTGGATGAGAACGAGAATGTGTTCATCATTGAGGTGAACCCGCGCTCCAGCCGTACCGTGCCCTTCCTGAGCAAATCAACGGGCTACTCCCTGGCGGACATTGCCACGGAGGTTATCCTGGGCAAGAGCCTGAAGGAGCAGGGAATCTTCGATCTCTATCCGGAAGAGAAGAAGCGCTTCTATGTAAAGGTGCCTGTATTCTCCTTCAACAAGATCAAGGGCCTGGATGCATACCTGAGTCCGGAAATGAAGTCCACAGGCGAAGCCATCGGTTATGACGACAAGCTGAACCGCGCGCTGTACAAGGCGCTGCAGGCCGGCGGCACCCGGCTGCAGAATTACGGCACGGTGCTGGCCACCATTGCTGACCGGGACAAGGCGGAAGCACTTCCCCTGATCCGCCGCTTCTATAATCTGGGATTCAATATTGAAGCGACAAGAGGCACCGCCCGGTTCCTGAAGGAAAACGGAATCCGCACCCATGCGATGGCGAAGATCAGCCAGGGCTCCAGTGAAATCCTGGACAGCATCCGGCAGGGCCATGTGGCCTACATTATCAACACCCGGGAGATCGGAGAGGCGGAGAGTGAGAGCGACGGCCTGCAGATCCGCCGCTGCGCCACGGAAAACAATGCCACGATCTTTACCAGCCTCGATACGGTCCGCGTCCTGCTGGACGTACTGGAAGAGACGACCCTGACGATCTCAACGATCGACGCGTAAACACATCAACCGTAATTCACAATTCATCATTCATCATTCATAATGATTTGTGAAAGGAATAATATGAAACAACAGATACTGATCATCAGGGAGAATGTGCCGGTGACAGGGAGTGTTTACCGGATGCGGCTGGAAGGCGATGAGCTGGAGGCACAAAAGCCGGGCGGGTTTGTGAACATCCGCCTGGACGGTCTCTTCCTGCGCCGGCCGATTTCCGTATATGATTCCGAACCCGGCCGACTGGTTATCCTGTATAAAACAGTGGGCAGGGGTACGGAACAGATGGCGGGCATGAAGCCCGGTGAAACCCTGGATGTGCTGACCGGCCTGGGCAACGGCTACGACCTGACAAAGGCGGGAGAGCGTCCGCTGCTGCTGGGCGGCGGCGTGGGCGTACCGCCCCTGTACCTGCTGGCGAAAAAGCTGATTGCCGAAGGGAAAAAACCGTATGCGGTGCTGGGCTTCAATACGGCGGAAGAGGTTTTCGGTGAAAAAGAGTTCAAAGCCCTGGGCTGCGGAGTGACAGTGACTACCGCAGACGGCAGCTGCGGCGTCAAAGGATTTGTGACAGATGCCCTGCCGGAGGAATACAGCTACTTTTACACCTGCGGTCCGGAACCCATGCTGCGGGCAGTATACCGGATGGCAAAATCCTCGGGCCAGTTCTCCTTTGAGGAAAGAATGGGCTGCGGTTTCGGAGCCTGTATGGGCTGCAGCTGCAAAACCATTACCGGATACAAACGGATCTGCCGGGAGGGACCGGTGCTGGAAAAGGAGGAGATCCTGTGGGAAGACTGACGGTAAGCCTGTGCGGGACTGAGCTGGACAACCCGGTGATCCCGGCCAGCGGAACCTTCGGCTTCGGGTACGAGTTTGCGCAGTGGTACGATATCAACTGCCTCGGCACCTTTTCCTTCAAGGGTACGACACGGGAACCCCGTTTCGGCAATCCGACGCCCCGGATCGCGGAATGCCCGGCCGGAATGATCAATGCCGTGGGGCTGCAGAATCCCGGCGTGGAAAAAGTGATTTCCGGGGAGCTGCCGAAACTGAAGGAAGTTTTCCATAAGCCGGTCATGGCGAATGTCAGCGGTTTCAGTGTGGAGGACTATGCCTATACCTGTGAGAAGCTGGACGCGGAGGCGCAGGTGGGGTGGCTGGAAGTGAATATTTCCTGCCCGAATGTGCATGGCGGCGGCATGTCCTTCGGTACGGACCCGAAAGCGGCGGCGGAGGTTACCGCGGCGGTTAAGAAGGTTACGACGAAGCCGGTAATCATGAAACTGAGCCCGAATGTGACGGATATCACCGCCATAGCGAAGGCCTGCGAGGATGCAGGCGCGGACGGGGTATCCCTGATCAATACCCTGCAGGGTATGCGGATTGACCTGCGAACCCGGAAACCGGTCATTAAAAATGTTATGGGCGGCGTCAGCGGGCCGGCGGTGTTCCCGGTGGCCCTGCGGATGGTCTGGCAGGTATGCCGGGCAGTGAAGATCCCGGTGATCGGCATGGGCGGCGTGAGTACCGCGGAGGATGTACTGGAGATGATGATGGCCGGCGCGACGGCCGTGGAAGTCGGCGCGGCAAACCTGACGGATCCCTGCGCCTGCCGGAAAATCATTGAGGATCTGCCGGCAGCGATGGATAAATACGGAATCAGAACCCTGCAGGAGCTGAAAGGAGAGGTTTGACATGGGAAGAGACGTGATTATTGCCTGTGATTTCCCGAATGCTGAACAGACGCTGGCTTTCCTGGATCAATTCCAGGGCCGTAAACCGTTTGTGAAGATCGGCATGGAGCTGTTCTACGGGGCCGGCCCGGACATTGTCCGGCAGATCAAGGCACGCGGGCATAAGATCTTTCTGGATCTGAAACTGCACGACATTCCGAACACGGTGAAAAAAGCGATGATGGTCCTGCGGGACCTGGATGTGGATATCTGCAATCTCCATGCCGCGGGCACGGTGCGGATGATGGAGGCTGCGCTGGAAGGCCTGACCCGGCCGGATGGCAGCCGTCCGCTGCTGATTGCTGTGACCCAGCTCACAAGCACTGACCAGGAAGCCCTGGAAAAGGACCTGCTGATCGGGCATCCCATTGATGAAGTGGTTATGCATTATGCCCTGAATGCCCGGAAAGCCGGATTGGACGGGGTGGTCTGCTCGCCCCTGGAAGCGGGCAAGGTACATGCAACCTGCGGCACTGATTTCCTGACCGTAACGCCCGGCGTCCGGTTCGCGGACGGGGATGTGGGCGACCAGAAACGGGTCATGACCCCGGCGGAAGCGAAGAAGGCCGGCAGCGACTATATCGTGGTGGGCCGGCCGATTACTGCGGCGGCGGATCCGGTGGCGGCATATGAACGGTGTGTCGCAGAGTTTATTGACTGAGCATAAGAGCATACAGGAGGGAACAGACGATGACCAGACAGGCACTGAATCAACTGATTGCAAAGGATCTGCTGAAGATCAGGGCGGTGTTTTTCCGCCCGGAAGAACCCTTTACCTGGGCCAGCGGGATCAAAAGCCCGGTTTACTGTGACAACCGGCTGACACTGACCGCACCGGAAGTCCGCACTGATGTTGAAAAGGGACTGGCCCAGCTGATCGGGGAAGAGTATCCTTCTGTGGAAGTGCTGATGGGAACATCCACCGCGGGCATCGCGCACGCGGCGATTACGGCACATATTATGGGCCTGCCCATGGGCTATGTCCGCTCCGGCGCGAAGGATCACGGCCGCCAGAACCAGATTGAGGGAAAACTGGAACCCGGCCAGAAGGTTGTGGTTGTGGAGGACCTGATTTCTACCGGCGGCAGTGTGCTGGAGGTTGTGGATGTCCTGCGGCAGGCCGGTGCGGAGGTGCTGGGAATCGTGAGCATCTTTACCTACGGCATGCAGAAAGGCATTGACCGGCTGGCGGCTGCCAACGTAAAGAACGTTTCCCTGACCAATTTCGATATTATTGCCGAGGAAGCGGCGAAGGAAGGGTATATCCGTCCCGAAGACATTTCCCGCCTGATCCGGTTCCGCAACAACCCGTCTGATGAATCCTGGGCGAAGCTCTGACGACTGCCGGTGGAGGCAGCTGCCGGGCAAGAATAAATCAGCGGAGGTATTATATGAAACGAAGCATCATTGACGTACCGGACCTGACACCGGAAGAACTGAATCAGCTGATGGACACGGCGGAGGATATCATCGCCCATCCGGACGATTATGCTGATGCCTGCCGCAGAAAAAAACTGGCCACCCTTTTCTTTGAACCCAGCACCCGTACCCGGCTGAGCTTTGAGGCTGCCATGTATGAGCTGGGCGGCAATGTACTCAGCGTGACCGGCGCGGGCACCAGTTCCGCGGCCAAGGGCGAAAGCGTGGCGGACACGGCCAAGACTGTTTCCTGCTATGCGGATATCATCGCCATGCGCCATCCGAAGGAAGGTGCGGCGCTGGTCGCGGCCCGGAATGCTTCTGTACCGGTGATCAATGCGGGCGACGGCGGTCACTGCCATCCGACCCAGACGCTGGCGGACCTGCTGACAATCCGCAGGGAAAAGGGGAGACTCGGCAATCTGACCGTAGGCCTGTGCGGCGACCTGAAGTTCGGCCGTACGGTGCACTCCCTGATCAACGCTATGTCCCGCTATGAGGGACTGAAGTTTGTACTGATCAGCCCCGAGGAACTGAAGGTTCCCAGCTATGTGAAGAACGATGCCCTGAAGAAAAAGAATATCCCTTATGTCCAGACTACGGATCTGGAGGAGGTTATCGGGGACCTGGACATTCTGTACATGACCCGGGTGCAGCGGGAGCGCTTCTTTAATGAAGAGGATTACCTGCGTCTGAGGGACAGTTATATCCTGACGCCGGAAAAGATGAAAAAAGCCCGGGCGGACCTGAGCGTGATGCATCCCCTGCCCCGGGTCAATGAGATCAGCGTTGCGGTGGACGATGATCCCCGGGCCTGCTACTTCAAGCAGGTGCTGAACGGGAAGTACATGCGCATGGCGCTGATCCTGAAGCTGCTGAAGGAGGCGGGCACCTTATGAATGTGGACTCCATCCGGGACGGAATCGTCATCGATCATATTGCCGCAGGCTGCGGAATGAAGCTGTACAGGCTGCTGGGCTTGGAAACCCTGGAAGCGCCGGTAGCCATGATTACAAACGTAGTGTCTCGCAAACTGGGCCGGAAGGACATTATCAAGGTTGATGCCGCCATCGACGTGGACCTGGATATTATTGGTTATGTGGATCCGGGCGCCACGGTGAACATCATCCGGGACGGAAAACTGAAGGAGAAGAAGCGCATCGAGATGCCGGAGCAGCTCGTGAATGTGATTTTCTGCAAAAATCCCCGGTGCATTACTTCCTGCGAACAGGAGCTGGACCAGGTTTTCCACCTGACAGACCGGGAAAAGAAGGAATACCGCTGCGCATACTGCGAGGCAAAAGCATCCAGCATCTGACCTGCGGATGGGAAAAAAAGCAAAAACTGCACCAAATCACACAAAATCCGAAGAAACCCGAACGTTTATTTCCGAACGTTCGGGTTTTTCAATTAAAATATCTGATTTTCCTCTGTTTTTAATTGACAATGTTCGTGTTTTGAGTTATATTGGGAACGGTTTCAAGTGGGAAATCAGGAGGACAGAACGGTGAGAAAAGTCGGTATCATCATGGGCAGTGACAGCGACCTGCCGGTGATCAAAAAAGCAACAGACGAGCTTAAAAGCCTGGGCATTCCCTTCGAGGTGCATGTGTATTCAGCACACCGCACACCGGAAGAGGCCCGGGCTTTTGCAGTGAATGCAAGAAGGAACGGATTCGGAGCGCTGATTGCAGCGGCGGGCATGGCAGCCCACCTGGCCGGGGCAATCGCGGCAAACACCACCCTGCCGGTAATCGGGATCCCCTGCCAGGGACCCTGCCTGGAGGGACTGGATGCGCTGCTCTCCACGGTTCAGATGCCTAAAGGCATTCCCGTGGCTACGGTGGCAGTCAACGGCGGGGCAAACGCGGCGCTCCTGGCGGCCCAGATCCTGGCGGTGGAAGACGCGGAACTGGCCGCGAAACTGGATGCGAAGCGGAAAACGGATGCCGAGGCAGTGCTGGCAAAGGATGCCGGTATTATGGAACGGCTTTGAAAAATGCAATCACGGAATCAATAAACAAAAGGAGACAGAACCATGGAAAAGAAGCTTGTGTACACCGGAAAGACCAAGAATGTTTACGCTCTGGACAACGGCAATTATGAACTGCTCTTCAAGGATGACTGCACCGGCAAGGACGGGGTTTTCGATCCCGGTGAGAACAGCATCGGCCTGACAATTGAGGGAGTGGGCGATGTGAATCTGCGGATGAGCATTTATTTCTTTGAGAAAATCAACGCGGCCGGTATCGCGACCCACTTTGTGAGCGCTGACCTGGCAAAGACCACAATGGAAGTGAAGCCTGCCAAGGTATTCGGCAAAGGCCTGGAAGTGATCTGCCGCTACAAGGCGGTCGGCAGTTTCTTCCGCCGCTACGGTGACTATATCGCCGAAGGCGCGGACCTGCCAGCCTATGTGGAAACAACCTTCAAGGATGACGCCAAGGGCGATCCGCTGGTGACCAAGGATGCGCTGGTTGCGCTGGGCGTGATGAGCGACGTACAGTATGAAGACATCAAGACCATGACCCAGCAGATTACGAAGATCGTGGCGGATGACCTGAAGGCCAAGGGCCTGGACCTGTATGACATCAAATTTGAATTCGGCTATGATGCGGACGGCAAGGTGATGCTGATCGATGAAATCGCCAGCGGCAACATGCGGGTTTACAAGGACGGCAAGTACATTGATCCCATGACCCTGAGCGAGCTTTTCTTCGCCTGATTTCCCGGTTTTCAACGATAATGACACAGGAGTAACGAACATGGGTGGATTTTTCGGGATTGCGTCCAAAAAGGACTGTATGCTGGATGTGTTTTTCGGCGTGGACTACCACAGCCATCTGGGTACCCGCCGGGCCGGTATGGCCGCGTGGGACGAGGAGATCGGCCTGCAGCGGAAGATTCACAATATCTGCAATGCGCCTTTCCGGACCAAGTTTGAGCATATTTTCGAGGAAATGCGGGGCACGTCCGCCATCGGCTGTATTTCCGACGCGGATCCCCAGCCCCTGCTGATCCGGTCCAATCTGGGCACCTATGCCATCTGCATGACCGGTGTGATCAACAATTCCGAGGAACTGATTGAACAGTATCTGAGCTTCAGCGGCGGACATTTTGATTCCATGACCGGCGGCAGGATTAACCAGACGGAGCTGCTCAGCGCCCTGATCAACCAGAAGAGCACTTTTGCCGAGGGAATCCGTTTTGCCCAGAAGTCCATAGTCGGTACCGCTTCCATTCTGATCCTGACGGATAAGGGCAGCCTCATTGCCGCGCGGGACCGCATGGGTCGGCTGCCGGTGGCGGTGGGGAAACGGGAGGACAGCTACGCCGTGGCGTTTGAGTCCTTCGCTTTCCACAAGACCGGATATGAGGATGTGCGTGAGCTGGGACCGGGAGAAATTGTGGAACTGACGCCTGATTCCATGACCCAGCTGGCAGCGCCCGGGAAGAAAAAGAAAATCTGTTCCTTCCTGTGGAGCTATTACGGCTATCCCACTTCCACCTATGAAGGCGTGAATGTGGAAGAGATGCGCTACCGCAACGGCGCGATCATGGCGGACAACGACAAGGCTGCCGGCCGGGATGATCCGATTGATTACATCGGCGGTGTGCCGGATTCCGGAACGCCCCATGCTATCGGTTATGCAAACCGCAGCGGGACCCCTTTTGCCAGGGCGTTCATCAAATATACCCCCACCTGGAGCCGCAGCTTTATGCCGGCAAACCAGACAGACCGGGATAAAATTGCCAAGATGAAGCAGATTCCCGTGAATGAGCTGATCAGGGACAAGAACCTGCTGTTTGTGGATGATTCCATTGTCCGCGGCACCCAGCTGCGGGAGACGGTTGAGTTCCTGTATGAGAGCGGCGCCAAGGCCGTGCATATGCGCAGTGCCTGCCCGCCGATCATGTATGCCTGCAAATACCTGAATTTCTCCCGCTCCAACAGTGATCTGGAACTGATTGCCCGCCGGGTGATCCTGGAGCTGGAGGGGGAGGAAGGATTCAAGCACATCGATGAATATGCGGACGGCAGCACGGAGCGCGGAAAGAAACTCCGGGAATGCATCTGCAGCAAGTTCAACTTCGCCTCCCTGGAATTCCAGACGCTGGAAGGTGTGGTGAAGGCCATCGGAATCAATCCCTGCGAACTGTGCACCTACTGCTGGGATGGGCGAGACGATGATGACTGACAGTGTCAGAAATTTCATCATCGGCGAGGTCAACCGAAACGAGCGAGCTCCCCAGTGGGGAGTCGCGACGATTGAGGTTGCGGATGAGACGATGATGACTGACAGTGTCAGAAGCGTTTTTTACTGACAGAGTATACAGGAAAGGAAACAAGTACCATGAACAATTCCCGTTCTGAAGCCTACGCCGCCGCCGGTGTCGATATCACCGCCGGTTACAAATCAGTGGAACTGATGAAGAAGCATATCCAGAGGACAGAGACCCCCGGTGTCTGCTCCGGCGTGGGCGGATTCGGCGGACTGTTCCAGCCGGATATGACCGGCATGAAGGAACCGGTGCTGGTATCCGGCACCGACGGCGTGGGTACCAAGCTGAAGATCGCCATGCTGATGGACCGGCATGACACCATCGGCATTGACTGTGTGGCCATGTGCGTCAACGATATTATCTGCTGCGGCGCAAAGCCCCTGTTCTTCCTGGATTATATCGCCTGCGGCCGGAATGTGCCCGAGCGCATTGAGCAGATCGTCAAGGGCGTATGCGAGGGCTGTGTGCAGGCCGGCTGCGCGCTGATCGGCGGAGAGACGGCGGAACATCCCGGCATGATGCCTGAGGATGATTATGACCTGGCCGGTTATTCCACGGGCATTGTGGACAGGGAAAAAATCATCGACAACGAAACCATGAAAGTCGGGGATGTGGTTATCGCCCTGCCTTCCACGGGTGTTCACTCCAACGGATTCTCCCTGGTACGGAAAGTATTCGATGTGGAGAACGCAGACCTGGCGGCGCCGGTGGAAAAACTGGGCGGAAAAAGCCTGGGTGAAACCCTGCTGACTCCCACCCGGATCTATGTGAAGCCTGTGCTGGCCCTGCTGAAGGAGGTCGCGGTGAAAGGTATCAGCCATATCACCGGCGGCGGATTCTATGAAAATATTCCGCGGAGCATTCCGGACGGCCTTGGCGCAAGGATCATCCGCAGCCAGGTGAAGGTCCTGCCGATTTTTGACCTGATTGCCGAAAAGGGCGGCATCAGCGAAAGGGATATGTTCAACACCTTCAACATGGGTGTGGGCATGAGCATTGTGGTGGCCGCGGAGGATGCGGAAAGAGCGCTGCAGATCCTGAAGGACAACGGCGAAGATGCTTATGTGATCGGTGAGATCATTGAAAGCGAAGATAAAATCTCGATCATCTGATCGGACAGACGGAGGTGCGCATGAGCAAGAAAGCCCGTATTGCCGTGCTGGTTTCCGGAGGCGGAACCAACCTGCAGGCGATCCTGGATGCTGCGGCCCGGGATGAGATCCCGGACGGGGAAATTGTCCTGGTCATCAGCGACCGTCCCGGGGCATATGCCCTGCAGCGGGCGGAAAAGGCCGGGATTCCTGCGGCGGAGATCAACAAGAAGGCCTGCGGAGGACAGGAAGCGTTTGAGAAGCAGCTGATTACCCTGCTGACGGAACAGCGGATTGACCTGATTGTACTGGCGGGTTTCCTGAGCATTCTCACAGAGAACTTTACCACCCTGTATCCCCGCAGGATTATCAATGTGCATCCCAGCCTGATCCCCAGTTTCTGCGGCGCAGGCTTTTACGGCCTGAAGGTTCATCAGGCGGCGCTGGACCGGGGCGTGAAAGTGACCGGCGCAACGGTTCACTTTGTCAATGAGATTCCGGACGGCGGAGAGATCATCGCCCAGAAGGCGGTGGATATCCAGCCGGGAGATACGCCGGAAATTCTGCAGCGCCGGGTGATGGAACAGGCTGAATGGATCATCCTGCCGCAGAGCGTTGAAAAAGTATCCAAAGAAATTGTGAATCAATAATCAAGGAGGAGTTCCCATGGAGATTATGAAGAAGATTACCCCCATCTACGGCGTACTGACCCCCGAGGAACTGCTGAAGGACAACACCTATCCCGGCCGCGGCATCATCATCGGCAAGACCCCGGACGGAAAGAAAGCCATGACCGCTTATTTCATCATGGGCCGCAGTGAAAACAGCCGCAACCGGATCTTCACCGAGAAGAACGGCGAAGTTTTCACGGAACCTTTCGACGCCTCGAAGGTGCAGGACCCCTCCCTGATCATCTATGCCGCGATCCGTTCTTATGAGAACAACCTGATCGTCACCAACGGCAACCAGACCGATACGGTTTATGACGGCCTGAAAGCCGGCAAGACTTTCTCCGCAGCGCTGGAAAGCCGGGAGTTTGAACCGGACGGTCCGAACTTTACCCCCCGCATCAGCGGTATGCTGACCTTCGGCGAGGGAGATTTCACCTATCAGATGAGCATCCTCAAGAGTGCTGACGCGGAAGGCTCCGCCTGCAACCGCTTCACCTTCAGCTATGCGCCGCTGAACGGACTGGGCCATTTCCTCCACACCTACGTGTGCGACGGAAACCCGATTCCGACCTTCCAGGGAGAGCCGGAACGTATTGCCGTAAGCAACGATATCGATGATATGACAAGCAGCATCTGGGCATCCCTGAATGATCAGAATAAGATCAGCCTCTATGTCCGCTATGTGGATCTTCAGACCGGCGCGACCGAAAACCGCCTGGTGAACAAAAACAAGTAATGCGGACGGTAACACGTCCCATGTTACAGCCGTCAATGATCAGGAGCTGAAGGCGAATGGAGCATTGGTAACGGCGATCGCAAAAAGAGAAGGAGAAAGCATCATGAAGGAATTTGAACTGAAATATGGCTGCAACCCCAACCAGAAACCCGCGAAGATCTACATGAAGGACGGCAGCGAGCTGCCGATCAAAATCCTTTCCGGCCGTCCCGGATATATCAACTTCCTGGACGCTTTCAACAGCTGGCAGCTGGTGAAGGAACTGAAGGCTGCCCTGGGCATGCCCGCGGTTACCAGCTTCAAACATGTAAGCCCCACCTCTGCTGCAGTCGGCATTCCGCTGTCTGCTGACCTGAAGAAAGCCTGCTTTGTGGATGACATTGAAGGCCTGGATGATTCTCCCCTGGCCTGCGCCTATGCCCGTGCCCGCGGCACAGACCGGATGTGCTCCTTCGGAGACTGGGTGGCCCTGAGCGATGTGTGCGATGTGACCACCGCCACCATGCTGAAGCGAGAAGTTTCCGACGGCGTTATCGCTCCCGGATATGAGCCGGAAGCGCTGGAAATCCTGAAAACCAAACGTAAGGGCAACTACAACATCGTGGAAATCGACCCCGATTATGTGCCCGAAGTCCAGGAAACCAAGCAGGTCTTCGGCATCACTTTCGAACAGGGCCGCAACAATTTCGAGATCAACCGGGAGCTGCTCTCGGATATCGTGACAAAGAACAAGGACCTGCCGGATTCCGCGGTGCGGGACCTGATTGTTGCCCTGATCACCCTGAAGTACACCCAGTCCAATTCCGTCTGCTACGCCGTGGACGGCCAGGCCATCGGTGTGGGCGCCGGCCAGCAGAGCCGCATCCACTGCACCCGTCTGGCAGGATCCAAGGCGGACACCTGGTTCCTGCGCCAGCATGAAAAGGTGCTGGGCCTGCCCTTCCGGGCTGATCTGGGCCGGCCGGAGCGGGACAATGTTATTGACGGATATATCAACCAGAATGAAGAGGATGTATGCGCTGACGGCAACTGGCAGAAGTATTTCACCGCCCAGCCCGCGCCCCTGACGGAAGCGGAAAAGCGCGCCTTCCTGAACACCCGGCAGAATGTTGCCCTGGGTTCTGACGCCTTCTTCCCCTTCAGCGACAATATTGAGCGTGCCTACAAGAGCGGTGTGAAGTACATTGCAGAACCCGGCGGATCCATCCGGGACGACGCGGTGATCGAATGCTGTGACAAGTACGGCATGACCATGGCGTTTACACACATGAGGCTTTTCCATCATTGATGGAAAAGCCTTCATGCGCGATGAAGAATGAACCGGTTCCCATACTTTCCTGAAAGGAAACAGAAATACGCTATGAAAATTCTTCTGATCGGCGGCGGCGGCCGTGAGCATACCATCATCAAAAAGCTGAAGCAGAACCCCGAAGTGGAAACAATCTATGCGCTGCCGGGCAACGGCGGCATCGCGGCCGACGCGACCTGTGTGAACATCAAGGCTACGGACATTGAGGGAATCGTTTCCTTTGTCCGCGGCACGAAAGTCGATTATGCGGTAGTCGCGCCTGACGATCCGCTGGTGCTGGGCTGCGTGGATGCCCTGGAGGCGGAAGGAATTCCGTGCTTCGGGCCCCGGAAGAATGCCGCCATTATTGAAGGCAGCAAGGTGTTCTCCAAGGAACTGATGAAAAAGTACGGTATCCCCACAGCGGCCTATGAGGTTTTCTCAGACCCGAAAGAAGCCCTGGCTTATCTGGAAACCGCGCCGATTCCCACCGTGATCAAGGCGGACGGCCTGGCCCTGGGCAAGGGCGTGACCGTGGCCATGACCCGGGAAGAAGCCTGTGATGCGGTTCGGGAAATCATGGAGGATAAGAAGTTCGGCAAAAGCGGCGACCAGATCGTTATTGAAGAATATCTGGAAGGCCCGGAAGTTTCGGTACTGTCTTTTACCGACGGCACGACCGTAAAGCCCATGGTTTCCAGCATGGACCACAAACGGGCGGAAGACGGGGACAAGGGACCGAACACCGGCGGGATGGGAACGATTGCCCCGAATCCTTTCTATACGGAAGACGTGGCAAAAACCTGCATGGAAACCATCTTCCTCCCCACCATCCGCGCGATGAAAGCGGAAGGCCGGGAGTTCCGCGGATGCCTCTACTTCGGCCTGATGCTGACAAAGGACGGACCGAAGGTGATCGAGTACAACTGCCGCTTCGGTGATCCGGAAACCCAGGTGGTTCTGCCGCTGCTGGAAAGCGACCTGCTGACGGTTATGCAGGCTGTGACAAACGGAACGCTGGCGGAATGCGAAGTGAAGTTCATGGATGCCAGCGCCTGCTGTGTGGTGCTTGCTTCAAAGGGTTATCCGGTCAGCTATGAGAAGGGTTATGAAATCACAATTCCGGCGGAGGTCCTTCCCCATGTCTATGTCGCCGGTGCGGCGCTGAAGGACGGGAAACTGGTTACTTCCGGCGGCCGGGTGCTCGGTGTCACCGCAGTGGCGGACACACTGCCGGAAGCGGTAAAGAAAGCATACAAGCTGGCTGACCGGATCAGCTTCGGCAGCAAGTACTGCCGCAGGGACATAGGGCTTCGCGCTTTAAGCGCAAAAACCAATGCATAATTAAGAATTCATAATTCATCATGATGATTGCTTTTTCAGACTGAATCAGTACCGGCTGAGACCCTGTTTCATTATGAATTATGAATTAAAACGAGGTGTTATTGTGGTCTATAGGATATTTGTGGAAAAGAAACCCGGTCTGGACAATGAGGCCAGGGGACTGAAAAACGACGTGGTGAAGTTCCTGGGGATTAAAGGCCTGGAGAAGGTCCGGCTGCTGAACCGCTATGACGCTGAGAATATTTCGGATGAACTGTTCTCCCTGGCAGTACGGGAAGTTTTCTCGGAGCCCCAGCTGGATGACACCATGGAGAAGGTGACTGCCGAAGGCGCAGCGGCTGTGTTTGCAGTGGAATACCTGCCCGGCCAGTTTGACCAGCGCGCGGATTCCGCAGCACAGTGCATTCAGTTCCTGTCCCAGGGCGAGCGGCCTCTCGTGCGAAGCGCAAAGGTTTATGCGCTTTACGGGAATCTTTCCGCGGATGAAATCGCGGAGATCAAAAAGTATGTAATCAATCCGGTGGAAGCCCGGGAAGCCTCGCTGGATCTGCCTGATACCCTGAAAACTGAATATGCCGTACCTACGGAAGTAGCCACGCTGGAGGGCTTTACTTCCCTTGACCGGGCAGGCCTGGAGAAGTTTGTGGCGGATTACGGCCTGGCGATGGATACGGATGATATCGCTTTCTGCCAGGATTACTTCCGTGCGGAAGGCCGGGAACCCACCATCACGGAGATCCGGATGCTGGATACCTACTGGAGTGATCACTGCCGCCATACGACCTTCCTGACGGAGATTGACAGTGTCCGTTTTGAGGACAAGGTGCTGGAAAAAGCATGGAAGCGCTATATGGATGTACGCGCTGAACTGGGCAGGGAAAAGAAGCCTGTCTGCCTGATGGATCTGGCAACGGTGGCTGTGAAATACCTGCGGAAGCACGGCAAACTCGACAAACTGGACGAGAGCGAAGAGATCAACGCCTGCACGGTGAAGATGGACGTGGAGCGGGACGGGGTAAAGGAACCCTGGCTGCTGCTGTTCAAGAATGAAACACATAACCATCCGACGGAAATTGAACCTTTCGGCGGTGCAGCCACCTGTATCGGCGGTGCAATTCGGGATCCCCTGAGCGGCCGTGCCTACGTTTACGGCGCCATGCGCGTGACCGGTGCGGCGGATCCGACCAGGCCTGTATCAGAAACCATTCCCGGCAAACTTCCCCAGCGCAAGCTGGTGACAACCGCCGCGGCCGGCTATGCCTCCTATGGCAACCAGATCGGCCTGGCGACGGGTATTGTTGATGAAATCTATCATCCCGGTTATGCAGCCAAGCGGATGGAAATCGGTGCGGTAATCGCCGCGGCGCCGGCGGAGAATGTCCGCCGCGAGCGTCCGGCTCCCGGCGACGTGGTGATCCTGCTGGGCGGTTCCACCGGCCGCGACGGTATCGGCGGAGCGACAGGTTCCTCAAAGGCCCATAACGCCCACAGCGTGGAAACATGCGGCGCGGAGGTCCAGAAGGGCAATGCGCCTGAGGAGCGCAAGCTCCAGCGGCTGCTCCGTAACCCGAAGGCCACAAAACTGATCAGGCGCTGCAACGATTTCGGTGCGGGCGGAGTCAGCGTGGCTATCGGCGAACTGGCGGACGGCCTGGAAATTGACCTGAATGCAGTGCCGAAGAAGTATGAAGGCCTTGACGGAACGGAACTGGCAATTTCCGAAAGCCAGGAGCGTATGGCTGTTGTTGTGGCGGCCGAAGATACGGAAGCATTCCTGGCCCTGGCAGCGGAGGAGAATCTGCAGGCCTGCGTTGTGGCGAAGGTGAAGGCGGATCCGCGCCTGACCATGAACTGGAACGGGAAAACGATTGTGGATATCAGCCGGGAGTTCCTGAACTCCAACGGTGCTCCGAAGCATACAGCGATTACTCCGGCAGCGTCCCGGCCGGCAGCGGAAATGCCGAAGCAGGAACGGAAGGATTTTGTTTCCCTGCTGAAAGACACAGCGGCGGATCTGGCTGTCTGTTCCCGCCGGGGCCTGTCCGAACGGTTTGACTCCACCATCGGCGCGGGCACGGTGCTGATGCCCTTCGGAGGAAAGCATCAGCTGACGCCTATCCAGACGATGGTGCAGAAAATCAGCCTGGAGAAGGGCCACACGGACGACTGTTCCCTGATGGCCTGGGGCTATGATCCGGAACTGACTTCCTTCAGCCCCTATCACGGAGCTTACCTCGCGGTGGTGGATTCGGTTACCAAGCTGATTGCAGCCGGTGCATCCTTCGAAGATGTTTACCTGACTTTCCAGGAATACTTTGAGAAACCCGGTACAGACGGAAAACGCTGGGGCAAGCCCCTGGCGGCGCTGCTGGGCGCCTTTGAAGCCCAGATGAACCTGGGCGTCGGCGCCATCGGCGGCAAGGATTCCATGTCCGGCTCCTTTGAAAAGCTGGATGTACCGCCTACGCTGGTATCCTTTGCGGTAACCACGGCGAAAACCGGGAACATCATTTCCCCCGAGTTCAAACAGGCGGGCCATCCTGTGGTGGTGCTGGAGCCGGAACGGGATGAACAGGGCCTGCCGGTAACTGAATCCCTGCTGGCACTTTATGCGCAGGTGACGGATCTGATCCGTCAGGGCCGGATTGTTTCCTGCCGTACGGCGGAAATCGGAGGCTCTCTTGCTTCCGTGCTGAAGATGGCACTGGGCAACGGACTGGGATTCACTTTTGAAAAGGACTGGGAGCTGAACGAACTGGCGGAGGTCCGCTACGGCAGCTTCCTTGCCGAACTGACGGAGGATATGGATCTGGGGCGGAAGCTGGGCGTGATTACGGAGGCTCCCGTGCTGGCCTGGCGGGACAGCACGGCGGAGGTAAAAGAGCTGCGCGTGATCGGCCGGGACAAGCTGGAAAAGGTGTATCCGACCCTGAATCCGGAATGGACGCCCGAAGACCGGGTAGAGGCGGATGCCTGCTGGCCGGAGGCCCGGAAGGCAGACCGGACGGAAACGTTCACCTACCGTACCGCAGAATGGAAAGCGCCGGCGGTTTCCGTGGCGAAGCCCAAAGTGCTGATTCCGGCATTCCCCGGCACCAACTGCGAGGTGGACAGCGCCCGTGCGGCGGAAGACGCCGGTGCGGAAGCGGAGATTTTTGTGGTCCGGAACCGGACAGCTGATGAAATTGCGCGCAGCGCGGAAGCTTTCGCGGCAAAAGTACGCGAAAGCCAGATGATATTCCTTCCCGGCGGTTTCTCCGGCGGTGACGAACCGGACGGCAGCGCGAAATTTATTATTGCTTTCTTCCGGAACCAGGGAATCAAAGCAGCAGTTACCGAATTGCTGGATCAGCGGGACGGCCTGATGTGCGGCATCTGCAACGGCTTCCAGGCCCTGATCAAACTGGGCCTGGTACCCTACGGAAAGATCATTGAAACAGATGAACACTGCCCGACCCTGACCTTCAATACCATCGGACGCCACCAGAGCAGGATTGTGCGCACCCGGGTGGCCAGCAACCTGAGCCCCTGGCTCCGCGGCGCGGAAGTCGGCGCAGTGTACAGTGTGCCGATCAGTCACGGTGAGGGCAGGTTCCTGGCGGAGGAGAGCCTGATCCGGAAACTGGCGGAGAACGGCCAGATTGCCACCCAGTATGTGGACCTGGACGGCCAGCCGACCATGGACCTGCGGTTCAATCCCAACGGCAGCCTGTATGCCATCGAAGGCATTACCAGTCCGGACGGCCGGGTCTTCGGCAAGATGGGCCACAGTGAGCGGGTTGGGAAGGACCTGTACAGGAACGTTCCGGGCAACTATGACATCAAAATGTTTGAATCTGCGGTGAAGTACTTCAGGTAATCCGGATTGAGCATACAGGACAAACGAAAAGGAGAAGAAAGATGGCCTACTTATCAGACATCGAGATCGCCCAGCAGTGTGAAATGAAGCCGATCATGGAGATCGCAAAAAGAGCCCATGTAGACGAGAAGTACGTGGAACAGTACGGCCGGTATAAGGCCAAGATCGATCCTGCACTGATCGATGAGACCGACCGGAAACCCGGCAAGCTTGTTCTGGTTACGGCCATCACCCCCACCCCCGCGGGCGAAGGCAAGACCACTACCACCATTGGCCTGGCAGACGGTCTGAGCCGCATCGGCAAGGATGTTACGGTAGCCCTGCGTGAGCCGAGCCTGGGACCGGTTTTCGGCATCAAGGGCGGCGCGGCCGGCGGCGGATACGCCCAGGTGGTGCCCATGGAGGATATCAACCTTCACTTTACCGGTGACTTCCACGCTATCGGCGCGGCAAACAACCTGCTTGCAGCCATGCTGGACAACCATATCCAGCAGGGAAATGCCCTGGGCATCGATGTGAAGAAGATTACCTGGAAACGGTGCGTGGATATGAATGACCGTCAGCTGCGGTTTGTGGTGGACGGCCTGGGCGGGAAAGCCAACGGCACTCCCCGGGAAGACGGCTTCGATATTACCGTAGCCAGTGAGATCATGGCGGTATTCTGCCTGGCTTCCTCCATCAAAGACCTGAAGGAACGCCTGAGCCGCATTATCGTAGCTTATACCTATGATGACAAGCCTGTAACCGCCGGCGACCTGAAAGCCACCGGCGCCATGGCGGCCCTGCTGCGCGACGCACTGAAGCCGAACCTGGTGCAGACGCTGGAAGGAACTCCGGCTTTCGTACACGGCGGACCCTTCGCGAATATTGCCCATGGCTGCAATTCCGTCATGGCAACGCGCATGGCGATGCGCATGGGAGACTATACCGTGACAGAAGCGGGCTTCGGCGCGGACCTGGGAGCGGAAAAATTCCTGGATATCAAGTGCCGCATGGCAGGCCTGACCCCGGATGCGGTGGTGGTGGTCGGTACCGTGCGCGCGCTGAAAATGCACGGAGGCCTGGACAAGAAGCAGCTGGCCAATGAGGATCTGGCGGCTCTGGAGAAGGGGATTCCGAACCTGCTCCGTCATGTAAACAACATCAAGAATGTATACCAACTGCCCTGTGTGGTGGCCATCAACCGTTTCCCGACGGATACGGACGCTGAAATTGACTTCATCATCCGTAAGTGCCGGGAACTGGGTGTGAACACTGTGCTGTCCACCGTATGGGCAGAAGGCGGAAAGGGCGGCGAAGACCTGGCCCGCGAGGTTGTGCGGCTGTGCGAAGAGGAGCAGGGCAACTTTACCTTCTCCTATGAGCTGGACGCTTCCATCGAGGAAAAGCTGGAAGCTGTGACGAAGAAGATTTACGGCGGCGCCGGCGTGACGCTGACTCCCGCCGCGAAGAAGCAGGCGGAGCGCCTGACGGAGCTTGGCTTCGACAAGATGCCTGTATGTGTGGCGAAAACCCAGTATTCCTTCTCGGACGATCCTTCCCTGCTGGGCGCGCCGGAAGGCTTTACCGTAACCGTGCGGAACCTGAAGGTGTCCGCCGGCGCCGGCTTCCTGGTTGCCCTGACCGGTGAAATCATGACCATGCCCGGGCTGCCCAAGTCTCCTGCCGCTGAGCGGATTGACGTGGACGATGTGACCGGCAAGATCAGCGGACTTTTCTGATCCGTATCGAAAAAAGAAAAAAGGAAATGCACCCCGGGCTTATGTCCCGGGGTGCATTGTTTCGATAATGCGGTCAAACCGGATATCCTTCAGATGCCGGACCACATCACTGACCGATTTCATATTGAATTTCTTCAGAATGCTGTGGATCTGGGTTTTGACGGTTCCCTGGGAAACGTAGCGGGATTCGGAAATCTGCCGGGCATTCATCCCCTGATACAGGCACTTCAGTACTTCAAACTCACTGTTGGAAAGCATTGTGAGAATATTCAGGCCGTAGAGCAGGCCGTTCTGTTCCTCCCGGACCCGTTTCAGTTCCTGGATGATCTTTTCCGCATACCTGGGACGGAGAATCATCTGGTTCATGTAGGCGTTCCGGATGGAAGTCAGGATCTGGCTGATGGAATCCGTCTTGATGATATAGTCAATCACACCGGCACAGTAAGCCTGGAACAGCAGGTCATCATCCTCCAGGATTGTGAGAATGATGATCTTGATCCCGGGGTGTTCCTTCAGGATAAGCTTGGAGGCATCGATCCCGGCGGTACGGGTTTCCATCTGGATATCCATCAGGATGATATCCGGCATGAGCTCCCGGGCCATCTGTACCGCTTCAGCTCCGGAGGAGGCAGCGCCAGTCAGGTCCATATCCTCTTCATGGGTGATGATATTGGCAAAATAACTCCGGATCTCAGGGCTGTCATCCGCCATCATGATTCGGATCGGTTCCATCATGCATCATTCCTTTCTCTGGGCAGGAGAATATCCACCTGGGTATAAGACCGTTCCGCCTGGTCGCTGCTGAGGATCCGCATCTGGCCCAGCTGGGCATTGACAACCCGGAAGGCATAGGGCAGGCCGATCCCCCAGTTGCTGCCTTTGGCCTTGGTTGAAACAAAGGGCATCATAACCCGGCGCAGCTCTTCCCGCGGGATACCGGGGCCGTTGTCTAGAACGGACAGGCTGACCCATGCCCTGCTGGAGTCCACGCTGACGGAGAGGACTTTATCCTCCCGCCCGGAGAGCTGCAGGGCGTCCACCGCGTTGACAAAGATGTTTTTCAATGCGTTCCGGGTATGATACTCGTCCACCATACAGCGGACAGGCTCGCTGCAGAAATGCCTTTCGCAGCGGATGCCCTCCGGCAGGGTCAGGGTATCCAGTGCCTGGCTGACCAGTGTGCGCATATCTGTCGGGGTCGCGTGGAGATGCAGTTCCCGGATTCGGTTCAGGGAGGAAGTAATCATTTCCATGCGGTCTTTTGCAATCTCGGTCAGGCGGTCCAGCTTTTCCAGTCCTTCCGGAGTGCCGTAGGATGATCTGGCTTCGTTGGCCAGGATCAGCATACTGAACATCAGGTTTTTTTCCGAATGGAAGACATCTTTCAGATTCCGGTTCAGATCTTCGATGTTGTTTTTCATGACCCGTTTCCGGGTGAGCAGAACCAGGTCGCCGCTGAAGATCCGGTTGGCGCTGGCCAGGATCAGAATCAGCGTTAGGAGGGAGAACAGCAGGAAAAACAGGGTGGTCCAGCCCGGAAGCCAGGAGCCGTTTGCAAAGAACCAGAAAGCGCTCAGGAAAACAGACTGGCTGCTCAGCGCGAGGGGTTTGGTATGGAATACGATAAAGAAAACAAAACCGTACAGGCTGGTGATTCCCAGCAGCAGGAAAAACGTATCGGCAAAGCAGGTGATGTTTTTCCGGATATACTGGACGGTCAGCAGCAGCGCCGGGGACAGTACGAACAGGAAGATGGAGACTTTGAACAGGATGTCAGCCAGGGAAACCAGCCTGACAAAGGATTCGCGCGCGGCAGAGGACAGTTCATAGTACCGCATATACAGGCGGAAAGCGCATGCGGGAGAGAAAAAGACCATATATGCGGTCATGAACAGGGTAACGCCGGCGCCGCACAGGATTTCCCAAAGGATTCTGTGGCGGATTGCTTTGATATTCCGGGCGATCAGCATCAGCATCAGCACAATCCCGAAGAAAAAGACCAGGGTGCCGAGATTGCGCAGGGTCTGGGCCTGGGCCAGCGGAAGCCGCATACTGCTGATCAGCCGGAACAGCTCCAGGTCCAGTGACCGGAGCGGAAAAAACTGCGGCGTGGTATACATGGAGGTACTGCTGGTCTGGAACAGAACGGCTACAGAGGTAATGCTGATTCCCGCGTTCATCAGAAACAGCGGAAGCCCGAAGCGGCTGCGCAGCGAAAAAACCAGCAGCAGGACTGCGGAAACGATCAGGATTACGATACTCAGTGCCATGGACGGTGCCTTCCTCTTTCCGGCGTTTTTCAGCAGGGCATTTCATTGTAATTGTATGCTAACACAGACCCTGCTTTGTTTCAAGGGAAGCGTCTCCCGGGCGGCAGTATAAAAAGATACCCCGTTCGGAAAACAGCCCGCCGGAGCAATCCGGCGGGCTTATCAGTGAATGGCTGCTATTCCGGCGTGTCTGCCTGCTGAAGGAAGGAATACATCACATATCCTTCAATAACGTCTGTCCTGACGTGAACCCATCCGGCCACTTCCGCTTCCTCCAGGACGATCAGCGGCTGATGTCTGTACAGCCGCCGGAGGACCTTTGATCCGGCGGAAGGCTGCTCCCGCAGATTCAGGCTGCTGTCCTCATCTATATTTTCCACGGTAGCCAGCCAGGCGCCTTCCGGAAGGGATTCCGTGACGGGCATCAGTGTGGGACGTGGCGTAGCGGTGGGGATGGGGCCTGGCGTTTCGCCCAGCAAGGGCTCCGGCGTGGGGAGCGGAGCGGCTTTTCCGGTATATTTTTTGAGTTTTGCGCCAGGATAGTAGAAATTCAGGATTTCCCTGTAGTTCTTTTTTCCTTCAGAGGCCTGGTACTGGGCTCCCCGCTGACTCATCCCCACGCCGTGCCCGTAACGGCCGGCGGTGAGGGTAAAGCCGGTTTCGGTTTCTGTAACAGTGATGATTTCATTGTTGGCGCCGTATACACTCAGCCCCAGCAGGAAAACTGTTTCAGGGAAAAGATCCAGCGTCACGGTGAAAGTACCTGCCGCTGTCAGTTCGGGCGCTCCCGGTTCCGGCGGTTCCGGGGCAACCGCGGGAGATCCGGCGGGATCAGGAAGATTGATCTCATCAAAATGCAGTTCATCTTCCCCCGTGATCCGGCCGGTCCGGCCTTCCTTCAGCGCGGCGGAGACATCCAGCGTCAGTTCCAGCTTTGTCATAAGCCGGCTGGGCGCGTGATACCGGGGCTCAGATACGCTGACAGCCCGGATGGCGTCCACCCGGATCTGATCGGTTTCAGTCAGCCGGTAGTCGGAGAGTTCCGGTTCCTTCTCCAGGGCCGTACGGATCAGACGAAGCATACCGGAGGACAGGCCGGTTCCGCTGCGGTCCAGTACGGCTGTGCGGACCGTGCTTTCCGGATTCTGCGCATCCCAGGGGTCATCTGTCATGGCAAAGCAGGCGGGGATGCTGTCTCCCTTCCAGATGTTTCCGGGCAGTTCTGTCTGGCCGCCGTTGGACGCGCTGTACCAGGCGGTAATGAGTTTGTTGTTGTATGTAAGCACCTGTCCGGCTGTTTCCTCCACAGCCCGGGCAGTATTTTCGCTTTTATCCGGGACTCCGCGGAAAACCTGGTCGTTGGTGTTGTCAGTTACATCCCATTCCGCGGAACTGTTTAATTTACTCAGGGCATAGGTGCGGGCGCACACAGCCTGAACTTTCAGCGCTTCCAGGGGAAAGGAGTCGTTCATCTCGTAGGGGACGACACCCAGCAGGTAGGTTTCCAGCGGCAGGGTCAGCAGGGGACGGATTGCACCGTCCTTCACGGTGAGTGTCAGATCTCCGGGATATACGCCGGACTGCAGATTAAAGCGGATACCCGGTTCCACATCCCCGTCCCGCAGACGGAACAGGGTCAGTTCCTTCCCGGCGGAAAGGGAAAGGCCGTCGTGGAAGAGCACCAGGCTGTTTCGCCGGAGCAGTACTGTGACCTGTGCGCCGGCCGGCAGCATGACTTCGGATCCGTCAGCGCAGCGGGCCAGGTAGCGCCCTTCCAGGGTCATCCATGCTTCATCCGCCAGATTCAGGCGGGTCAGCAGGACCCGGATATCAGCTTCCGGGTTCTTTTTCGTTCCTGCAGCCAGCGAGGCCTGCGGCAGCAGCACTGCGCACAGGAGCAGCGTGATGATTCGAAAGAATAAAGGCCTGATTCGGTTGAGGTTCATTTCCGGTGCTCCTTTTTCCATGCCCGGATCTGTTCCAGACGTTCTTTGTAGCGGCTTTCCTGTCCCTGATCGGTGGGATGATAGAACTGCCGGTCTTTCAGTACGTCCGGAAGACACTGCATGGCAGTGATCTTTTCTTCATAGTCATGGGCGTACTGATATCCCTTACCGTAGGAGAGGTCTTTCATAAGGCGGGTGGGCGCATTGCGGATGACCAGGGGCACCGGGGCATCCGGTTCCTTTTCAATGGCTTCCCGCGCTTCATTAACCGCCATTTCCATGGCGTTGGATTTGGAGGCAAGGGACATATAAACCACGGCTTCCGCCAGATGGACATTGCATTCCGGCACCCCGATGAAATGACAGGACTGGTAGGCCGCAACACCGACCTCCATGGCCCGCGGATCGGCCAGGCCGACGTCTTCGGCAGCGAAGCGCAATACCCGGCGGGCGATATACAGGGGATCCTCACCGCCTTCCAGCATCCGCATGAGCCAGTACACAGCAGCATCCGGATCGGAGTTCCTCATGGACTTGTGCAGGGCGGAAATGAGATTATAATGTTCTTCCCCGTCCTTGTCATACATCAGGTTTTTCCGGCTCAGGCACTGGGCAACGACTTCATCTGTTACCCGGATCCCGTGCTCTCCGGCTTCTCCGTTCAGCACCACCATTTCCAGGGAACTCAGAGCGCTGCGGGCATCGCCGTTGCTGAAATCCGCAATGGCACCCAGGGCGGTTTCGCTGATATCCACTCCGTCCCTGCCGAAACCGCGGTCATCGTTCAGGGCCCGGCGCAGCAGGGTCAGGATGTCTTCCCGGCTGAGAGCGTGAAGGACAAAGACCTTGCAGCGGGAAAGAAGCGCGCTGTTCACCTCGAAGGAAGGATTTTCGGTTGTGGCGCCGATCAGGACAATGCTGCCTTTTTCCACAAAAGGCAGGAAAGCGTCCTGCTGGGCTTTGTTGAAGCGGTGAATTTCATCCACGAACACGATGGTCCGCATACCGTAGATCCGGTTCTCCTCCGCCTGGTTCATGACCTGGCGGATTTCCTTGATACCGCTGTTCACGGCGGAAAAATCAATGAAGGAGGCCTTTGTCTGCAGGGCAATGACCCTGGCCAGCGTTGTTTTGCCGACGCCGGGCGGGCCCCAGAATATCATGGAACCGATGTTGTCCGAAGAGATGATCCGCCGCAGCACCTTTCCCGGACCGAGCAGATGCTGCTGCCCGGCAATCTCATCCAGCGAGGAAGGCCGCATCCGGGCGGCCAGAGGCTGGCCGAACATGGACGGGGCCTGTTCGGGCAACAGGGAGTTTTCACTCATGGCTGATCCTCCTTGAGCAGCAGTCAAAGGGCCGGCAGCATATTGAACACAGCGACCGCAACAGAATTACTTCCATTATTATACCGTAATCCCGCGGGAAAGAAAAGCGAACAAACGCGTTGACAAACGCGGGGCCTGTCCGGATAATGGAACGGAGCCGTAAACGATTGCGTATTCAGCGGCTCCTGATCCGGAGGAATATCATGCAGATCGATCACCGTGTTTTTTACCGGAAACTGTGGAAACTGGCGGCTCCGATTTCATTCCAGAGCCTCATGCTGGCGGCGGTGGCCGCGGCAGATGCGCTGATGCTGGGCGGCGTTGCCCAGAACGAGATGACGGCGGTTTCACTTGCCACGCAGATTCCGTTTGTGCAGAGCATGTTCATTTTCTCGACCGTGAGTGCGGGATCCATCCTGGGCTCCCAGTACTGGGGTAAGGGAGACCGGGAAACGGTCCGGAGCGTGTTTCATATTATGCTGCGCTGGTGCGGCATCATTTCACTGATCTTTTTCCTGGTCTGCGAATGCTGCCCGGAACTGCTGATGCGCCTGTTTTCCCATGACGCACCGATCATTGAAATCGGCAGCGATTATCTGCGGATTGCGGGCTGGTCCTACCTGCTTACGGGAATTTCCCAGTGCTATCTGCTGACCATGAAGGTGACGGATCATGCAGTGTCAGGCGCCTGGATTTCCTCCGCAGCCGTGGTGATCAATATCCTGCTGAACGCAGTTTTCATTTTCGGATTTGCGGGGATTCCGGCGATGAATGCCCGCGGGGCCGCACTGGCCACCACCCTTGCAAGGATCACGGAACTGATCCTCTGTGTGTCGGTTTCTGCAGGGAAAACGTATATCCGGCCTGCCTGGAACCGGATTTTGGAGCGGAAGAAAGAACTGTCCGCAGACTTCCGGCGGCAGTGCCTGCCCCTTCTGGGCGGAGGCCTGTTCTGGGGTGTTGGGTTTACCTCCTATACAGCCATTATGGGCCATATGGGCACTGACGCGGCAGCGGCAAACGCGGTGGCCGCCGTGATCAGGGACCTGATCTGCTGTGTATGCAACGGCGTGGGCAATGCCGCCGGCATTATGGTGGGCAATGAGCTGGGAGCGGGCAGGCTGGAAAAGGGAAAAGCCTATGGCATCAAGCTGAAGAATGTGTCCTATGCCATCGGATTTGCCTCCACTGCGCTGGTTCTCGCCCTGACCCCCCTGGTGGTGAGGATGGTGATCCTCACGGAGGCAGCCGGGAAGTATCTGACCGGTATGATGATTATCATGGGAATCTATATGATCGGCCGATGTGTGAATACGGTCACAATCAACGGCGTTCTGGACGGAGGCGGGGATACGGTTTTCGACATGTATTCCCTGGCTGTGTGCATGTGGGGAATTGCAATTCCCCTGGCCCTGCTGGGCGCCTTTGTGTTTCACTGGCCGGTGCTGGCGGTTTATGCCTGCACCTGCCTGGATGAAGTGGGAAAGATTCCCTGGGTGATGTACCGTTTCCGGAAATACAAGTGGGTGAAAGACCTGACCAGGAACAACCCGGACGGTCCGGTCCGGCCTGCCGGAGAGGAATAAGAAAACCGCTGCCTGTGTATCAGGCAGCGGTTTTACGTTCAGGGAAGCTTCATCAGCCTGCAGTTTTCAATGCCCGCGCTCCAGAACTGTGCCCGGGGCAACTGCCGGACCTGACAGACGATACTGGAGTTCATGGCGCCGTGGCCGACAATCAGTACGTCTTTTCCCTCTTCCAGCAGCGGATCCACCCGTTCCCGGAGAAATTCACCGGTCCGGGCGAACAGGCTGTCCAGGCTTTCTGCGCCGCCGGGCGGAGAGGTGTAGTTTTCCGGATGAAAAAAGAGCTCGTTAATGGGGCAGTCCGGAATCTGAAAGCTGTTTTCCAGGCCTTCGTAGCTGCCGAATCCCATCTCCACCAGGCGTTCATCCGTCAGGATGGGAATATTCCTGCCTTTCAGCAGAATTTCTGCGGTCTCCTTTGCACGGATCAGCGGGGAACAGAAACAGATATCAAAATGGACATCCTGATACTCTGCCCGGGCGGCTTCAGCCATCTGCCGGCCTTCATCATTCAGGGGAACATCGGTACGGCCCTGAAGCTTGTGCAGGACATTCCAGTCTGTTTTTCCGTGCCGGATAATGTAAAACATTGATCTTCCAGCTCCTTCCATGCCTGATATCCGGTATGCTTAACGGGAGCGGCCGGCGGCCAGTTCTGAGAGGAACCTGGCGACGCCGTCCTCATCATTGCTTCCGGTGACGTGATCTGCTGTTTTCCGGACGGATTCCAGGGCGTTGCTGACAGCCACGCCGCAGCCGCATTGCCGGAGCGGTTCGATATCATCATTGTCATCCCCGAAATAAACAGCCCGGGAGGCGCTGATTCCGTATGCTTCCAGCATTTTCTGTATGCCGTTCCATTTGGTGGCGGTGCGGCTCATGACCTGGAGCAGTGTCTGTTCCGCTATGGAACTGTAGGCGTCATCCGGCAGGGTCAGATCAATCCGGTCCGCCGGAAGACAGGGATGGCTTGCCAGAATTTTATAGATTTTCTCTTCCCGGGGAAGCTTCCGGATATCATCCGTCACGATGGGGGACCAGACCGGAATATCGGTATTGGCGAAAAAGCCACTGCCTGTTTCCGCGGAAATGACGATTCCTTCGACCTTGTCCAGCTGTTCCAGAACTGACTCTGCACTTTTTCCGCTGATGGATTCCTCAAAGACTGCATCCAGGGTGATTGTACGCGCACCGTTCAGAGTGGTGACAGCATCAAAGGGAATCATTTCGCGATATTGGCTGATGGTCCGTTCCGGGCGGGCGGTGGCGGCAAACAGGCGCGCCCCGGCGTCCTGCCATTCCCGCAGCACCTGAACGGTATATCCGGAAACAGTCTTGTCCGTGTGCAGCAGGGTCCTGTCAAAATCGACAATAACCGCCTGAAAGGGAAGATGATCCATATCGTACCTCGCTGAAAGGGGGACGGCTGTCCCGGTATTCTGACAGCTATCATATCAGAAACAGCCGTATCCAGTCAAAGAAGAAGAGACAGGCAGACAGCTGCACCGGCCGGAAAAAGATGAGTGCACGAAAAATCCTGTATGTTTCCGGTACCTCTGTGATATACTGTATTCTGAATACGCGGCCGGAGCGAAACGGTTCCGGAGAGAATGGGAGAATATCTGTTATGGACTGGATGTATCTGTTTTACTTCCTGCTGGCGTTGGTATTGTTTTTCGGAGCGAAAAGCACAGGCCGGGGCCAGTGGAATGAAGAATATACTTCCCTGAAACAGACGAAAATCCTGCAGGGAATCACAGCGCTGGGAATTGCCCTGCATCATATGGCCCAGAAAACCTGTGCACCGTGGCATCCAACCACATTTACGGTACACGGCCTGGATGTGTTTGTTCCCGTCGGCTATCTGTTTGTGGCAGTGTTCCTGTTCTGCAGCGGCCTGGGACTGTACAAAAGCTTCAAAACCAAGCCGGATTATCTGAAGGGCTTTTTCCGCCGGCGGATCCTGCCGATTATCATCGCGTTTTATCTGTCGGAGTTTATCTATACGGGAATCCGCCTGATCATGGGCGAGCGCATGAATCTGATAACCGTCCTCTGGTATCTGTCCGGCCTGCATATGGCGAATTTCAACGCCTGGTATGTGGTTGTCATTCCCTTCTTTTATCTGGCTTTCTGGGCGGCATTCCGGTTCTGCAGGCATGAAGGCACCGCCATTTTCTGGATTTTTGTTTTCACACTGGCATATACGGTGCTGGGCGCGTTCATTGATCACCAGGATGACTGGTGGATGCGGGGAGAATGGTGGTATAACAGCATCCTCCTGTTCCCGCTGGGGCTGCTTTTCGGGAAGTTTGAGAAGCAGGTGACCCGGTTTTTACGGAAAGGATACTGGTTCTGGCTGCTGCTTTCCTTTGCGGGGATCTTCCTGCTTTTCCAGCTGTCGGAATGGCTGAACAATACGGTCTGGGGATATTACGGCGAATACGGAGACCGCCTGAAGGTGCAGCACCGCCTGATGAGCGCCGGCGGCCAGTGGGTTGTAAGCCTGTTTTACGTGGCATTCTGCTTCCTTCTGATGATGAAGGTACGGCTTGGCAACAAAGTGCTGGCCTGGCTGGGAAGCGTCACGCTGGAGTTTTATCTGATGCACGGCGTCTTTGTGGAACTGTTTGGCTACAATTTCCTGGACATTGCAAAAAGCGCCTATTATATCCGGAAAGTTCCGCTGTATATTGCGGCGGTACTGGCCAGCTCCGTTATCGCGACACTGCTGTTCAGATGGATCCTGGGGCTGCTGGCCGTAAAAAAAAACGGGAGACAAATGAAAACCTGAAAAAAGCGGTCATGCTGGTTTTTCGGACCATCAGGAGATTCGTTTATCCGCTGCTTTTACTGCTGCTGGCTTTAGTTTATGCAGTTGTATCCCATAATGACGGTTCCCGTACAGTAAATGACTTGGTCATTACTGTGCCGAAGGGATTTAATCAGACAGCTTCAAATACCAATTATGCAAAATGGGAGTATAAGGAAAAAGATAAAAAACCGGGAATACTGATCCTGGATGCTCAAATCAAGGGAGAAAGAGGTCAGCAGTTTTCCACTGCGGATGAAGTGCTTCAGGATTGCGACTGGATGACTGATGCGGAACTGTATGTCAATCCGCAGGGGATCCGGATGGCGCGCGGATTCAGTATGCAGTTTTCCGGTTATCCGGAACGAAGATATTATGTGGAATCAGCCGGAGCGGTTTTTCTGCTTCGAATGATAGAGGATTCACGGTATTATGATTCTGCTGACTGTGAAGAAGCAATGAAGCAAACAGTGGATGGTATCCGGCGGAAATAACGAACTGTCCAAACTGTCTGAAAGAGATGAAACGATGATGAAAGTGATCATGACCTGCGGTAAAATCTGCTGCGGAAAGAGCACCTACGCGCGGAAACTGCAGAAGGAACGGAATGCGGTGATTCTGTCAATTGACGAGATTACCCTTTGCCTGTTTCCGGAAGGAGCGGGAGAAAAGCACGATGTCTATGTGCTCCGGGCTGAGCAGTATCTTCTTTCGCTTTCCCTTCAGATTCTCCGGGCCGGCAGGGATGTGATCCTGGACTGGGGACTGTGGACAAAAGCACAGCGGGACAGGCTCCGGTCTTTTTATGCCGGACAGGGAATCAGAAGTGAGATTCATTATCTGAAAATCAGCCCGGAAGAATGGGAGAACCGGATCCGGAAACGCAATGCGCAACAGAAAAAGGAGGAGCCGGCATCCTACATGGTGGATGAAGGACTCCTCCGGAAGGTTGAAATGCTGTTTGAAGAACCATCCGAGGCGGAAACAGACCTGATCATTGAGGCATGATTACCAGAAAGAGAAAAACCATCCCGCCAGGGGAGACAGCACGATCATGATGATCGAGAAAGTAAAGCACTCAATGGAGATGAGGGTAGCCCGCTGCGCAGAAGGAAACATATCCTGAAGCCGCGTATTGGTCCGCACCTGCAGCGCGTCGTCCGCAAGGGCTGCAATGAACCCGCCGGCGGTCATCAGCAGATGGATGCCGCTGTGCTCCAGCAGAATACCGGCAAGCACCATCGCACAGGTTACCGCGAACACGGTCCGGTAGCTTTGCTTTTTAAATATCAGGATTGCTCTGGCGCCCAGAATGCCGCCCAGCTGCATTATAAAAAGTGCCGGCCCCAGCCATCCGGCGGGAATGCCGGCAGCAGGGAGCTTTGCCTGCAGGAAGAACAGCAGCAGGATATCCATGGCGCCGACCAGAGAATTGGTCATCATCAGCAGGAAAGCCCTGGTTTCCTGCTTCAGGAAAAGAAGGCTGTCCCGGAAACAGTTCAGCAGGGCCCGCAGGGCGGTTGATGCAACTGCGGGGCTGTGTTTGTCCGGCCGGATTTCCTTCAGGGAAGACAGGATCAGGATCTGGATCAGGCTGGTGACAATGCCCGCGGCATAGGCAATGCGGTAGCCGATGACCAGGGCAAAACCCGCACACAGGGTGGAAATACCGCCGCACAGCCTGTATATAATCAACTGGTTTGATTCATACCGGTCATAGGTTCCTTCCCGGCCGGCAGCTTTCAGCGAATCATAAGCCAGGGCGTCCCCGGAACCGGAGGCGAAGCTGTCGCAGACTGCGTACAGGGCGATGGAAAGGCAAACCGTGGCCAGGCTGCGGGAAAGGATCATGACGATTCCGGCCAGGATATGAATCAGGGTGCTGATGATCAGCATCTTTTTTCTTCCGTAGACATCCGCCAGCGTTCCGGAGGGAATTTCCGTCAGGAGGCTTGCGGCATGATAGGCGGTCTCAGCAAGGCCGATCTCCACCAGGGAGAAACCTCTGGCTGCCAGAATGGCAACCCAGGCGCCGGACAGGGACAGATTGCCAAGAATGGCATGGGTATACAGTTTACGTATCTGATTTTTGATTTTGAACATAAAAAATAACTCCTTAACGTTGATTTCATTGGTTAAGGAGAACATATACCAGAGAACCGGTGGCGGAATAACAGATGTCAGCGCCGGCCAAAAAAAGGCATACTTCCCCCTTACAGGGAATTCATTACGCCTTTAAACAGCAGCACACCGACCGTCTTCCACAGCATGGAACCGATCCTCCTTTCAAGGATAAACATAATCATAATCATACGGACCTGCTTTGTCAATGCGGTTTCGGGCGGGAGGTGTTTACCGGCTGATCCGTTTTCTTTGACGGGAACTTTTCGCGTATGATATGATAACAGAAAGAGTTTTACGAAAGCACAGGGTACAAGGATGAAACGGCTGGTCACAATCCTGTTTTTACATTGGCTGCTGATCGTGCTCCTGACAGGCAGCGCTTTCTCTGAAAAGGCCGGAGAAGGCAAGGAGCATCCCTGCATTCATATTCTTACCGAGGGCGGGCAGCCGGTCCTGTCCAGGGAAAACTATGTTCCTGCCGTTGTAAAGGTGTTCAACTGCGATGCGGCTTATGAGATGTCGGAGGAGGGCGGCGTACGCGTGCGCGGCAATTCCACTGCGGAGCAGGGAGAGGAAAAGCCGTACCGTATCCGTTTTGAGAAAAAACACAACATGCTCGGCCTGCATAACGGCCTGAAGTACCGGAACTGGGTGCTGCTGCGGACCTACTGGCATCTCTGTCCGGACTATATGGGGCTCCGGCTTGCGAAAACAATCTTTGAAGGGAAGTATTACAGCAGCGACTGCATGTTTGTGAACCTGTACCTGAACGGAAAGGATCTGGGCATATATCTTCTTTGTGAGCAGAACCAGGCGGCCAGGGGCCGGATGGAGGTCTGCGAGCCGGAGGAAGGGGAAACCCGGACGGATATCGGCTATCTGCTGGAAATGGATAATTATCCGGATGATGAGCATCCAGGTTTTTACATTAGCGAAAAGCCGTACGTTGAAGATATGGCCGGGCGGAAACGCGTGGTCAAAGGGACGTATTACGCAATCAAGAGTGACGTCCGGGACGGACAACAGGAACAGTATATTGAGAAATGGCTGAAAGGCGCATACAGTGTGCTTTATGAAGCGGCAGCGGGAAATCAGGCAATGGAGCTGGACGGGGAGCTGCATCCCGTGCCGACGGAAAATATGACTGCTTTTGAGGCGGTGGATAAGCTGCTGGATCTGGAATCCCTGGCGGATATGCTGATTCTGGAGGAACTGGTACAGAATTATGATGTGGGCGCCGGAAGCTTTTATATGGCGGTGGATTTTTCCGCAGAAAGCCGGTACAGAAAACTGACCTTCCTTGGTCCCTGGGATCTCAGCTGGGGATATACGGAACCGGCGGACGGCGGGTTCTACGCGGGTACTTTCCAGAACCATATTCAGGGAATGGACAATTCCAACCCGTGGTTTGTCCTGGCAATGAAGCTGGACGGGTTTCAGTCGATAGTCAGGAACCGGTGGAAAACACTGTCCGAAAGCGGCATGCTGCAGGAGACAACCGGGCAGGTGCTGGCGGATATTGAAGACCTGGCCGGCGACCTGGGTGAGGAAAATGCAGGCAAGCTGGAGAAGGGAAGAGAGATCGTTGAATATGTGAATGCCCGAATCCGCTGGCTTGACGGACAATGGAACGCGGAGGGCGGATCTGACTGACGGTTTTCCCGGGAGTGTTTTATTGACAGGAACAAGAAGCCGGACGTGAGCCGGAAGAAATACACAACGGACCAAACGAAAAGGAGAATGCACGAATGGACATCAAAGCACTGGTTTCACAGATGACCCTGGAGGAGAAAGCCGGTCTCTGTTCCGGCGACGATTTCTGGCATACAAAGGCAGTGGAACGGCTGGGGATTCCCAGAACCATGGTGAGCGACGGCCCCCATGGCCTGCGCAAACAGGATGAGGAGGCAGACCATCTGGGAATCAATGACAGCATTAAGGCGGTTTGCTTTCCTGCCGCCTGTGCAACCGCGGCCTCCTTTGATCCCGATCTGATCCGCGCCATGGGTGAGGCTATCGGCGACAGCTGCCAGCATGAAAAGGTTTCGGTGGTACTTGGACCGGCGGTGAACATCAAGCGCAGTCCCCTGTGCGGACGCAACTTTGAGTATTTTTCCGAAGATCCGTATCTGGCGGGCCGTATGGCTACAGCGATGATCCAGGGTGTCCAGAGCCGCAATGTAGGGACCAGCATCAAGCATTTTGCCCTGAACAGCCAGGAACACCGCCGGATGAGCTCCTCCTCCGACGCGGACGAGCGGACCATCCGGGAGATCTATTTCCCTGCCTTTGAAATGGCGGTAAAGGAAGCGAAACCATGGACTGTCATGTGCTCCTACAACCGAATCAACGGCGTTTACGCTTCGGAGAACCCCTGGCTGCTGACCGAAGTGCTCCGGGATGAGTGGGGCTTTGACGGATATGCGGTATCAGACTGGGGCGCCGTGTCCGACCGGGTGGCCGGGGTAGCAGCCGGACTGGATCTGGAGATGCCGGCATCCGGAGGCGTGAATGACCGGAAGATTGTGGAGGCAGTAAAAAACGGAAAACTGGACGAGAAACTGGTGGACCGGGCCTGTGAAAGGATTCTGGGCATTGTGTACCGCTATCTGGAGAATATGAAGCCGGAAACTCCCTGGGATAAGGAAGCCCAGCACAGGCAGGCAGCGGATATCGCGGCGGAATGCATGGTGCTGCTGAAGAACGGAGATGACTTGCTGCCGCTGAACAAGGAGGATGAAATTGCCTTTATCGGGGAGTTCGCGGAAAAACCCCGGTATCAGGGCGGCGGAAGCAGTCATATCAATTCATTCCGGACCACCGGTGCACTGGAAGCAGCAAAGGGACTGAAGGTGACCTATGTCCGGGGATATTCCGTGGAGAAGGACGAAGCCACGGAGGCGGACATCGCGGAAGCGGTTGCTGCGGCAAAGAAGGCAAAGACGGCGGTGGTTTTCGCAGGGCTGCCGGATTCCTATGAATCCGAAGGCTATGACCGGACCCATATGCGGATGCCGGCCTGCCAGAACAGGCTGATTGAAGCGGTGGCGGAAGCCAATCCCAACACCGTGGTGGTGCTGCATAACGGAGCACCGGTGGAAATGCCCTGGATCGGAAAGGTCAAAGCTGTACTGGAAGCCTACCTGGGCGGCCAGGCGGTGGGAGAAGCAACGGTGCGCGTGCTTTTCGGGGATGCCAATCCCAGCGGACATCTGCCGGAAACCTTCCCGCTGAAACTGGAGGACAATCCTTCTTATCTGTATTACGGCGGAGAAGGCAATGTGACGGAATACCGGGAAGGGATCTTTGTGGGTTACCGGTATTATGACAAAAAGAAGATGGATGTGCTGTTCCCCTTCGGATACGGCCTGTCCTACACGACTTTTGAGTACAGCAACCTGAAAATCAGCGCGGACCGGATCCGGGACACGGATACGCTGACTGTAACCGTGACTGTGAAAAATACCGGCAGGCGGGCGGGCAAAGCTGTGGTGCAGCTCTATGTGGGAGATGCGGAAAGCACACCCATCCGTCCGGTGCGGGAACTGAAGGGATTTGCGAAGACCGAACTTCAGCCGGGAGAAAGCAGGGAGGTTTCCTTTGCCCTGGACAAGCGGGCTTTTGCATACTGGAACCGGCAGATCCATGACTGGCATGTGGAAACGGGCATGTTCACCATTGAAGCCGGCGCTTCCAGCCGGGAGCTGCCGTTGCGGGGAACCGTGGAGGTGGAATCCACGGTTGAACTGCCGAGGCACTACACCCTGGACAGCATTTTCATGGATGTTATGGCGGATCCGAAGGCAGCGCCGGTGATGCGGGCTTATATGAAGAAGACCATGGAAATCTTCGGATATGAGGAGAAGGAAACCGGTACGGATGCGGCAAAAGAGGCCATTACGGAAGAAATGAACATGGCCATGATGAACTATATGCCCCTGAGGGGCGCCTTCAGCTTCGGCGGCGCTTCGCCTGATGAGGCGGAGGATCTGCTGAGGAAACTGAATGAATCACAGGGAAAGTGATACCACTATATATTGTGGTGTAATTGAAACCCGGAGGGCCTGCCTCCGGGTTTTTCTGGTTTTCGGCAGGAAAAACAGGATCAAAATTAAACAAAACCGGAAAAAAACACACAAAAAAAAATAAAAAAAGCAAAAATTAACAAACGTTGGTTTACAAGGGATGATAACGATACCATAACTTCCCAAACATGTCCAAAAAGGGGAAGAATGCCCATAAAACCTACATTTTGTGCTTGCAAAAACAGGGGAAGGGGGGTATACTGTTCATCGCTTAAGAGAAATCGAATTTGAAGAATTACACTGTCGATAACAGCGAGTGCGCTGTTTGAGAATATTGCGGTTGCATGCCGCAAAATAAAAAGGAGGATACCCATCATGAAAAAGGTCCTTTCCCTGGTCCTGGCTCTGGCTCTCGTGCTCGGCTGCATGAGCATCGCGACTGCTGAAGCTGGAAAAATCAAACTGGTTGTTTATTCCTTCACCAACGAACTGCAGGGCATGATTGAGAAGTACTATGCTCCCAACCATCCTGAACTCGAGTTCGACTTCCAGATCATCCCTACCGATGGTAACGGATACACCACCAAGATCGACACCCTGCTGGGCAGCGATGCCGCCAGCGATGAAGCTCCCGACATCTTCGCTCTGGAAGCTGCTTTCGTGAAGCACTACGTCGAAATGGACTGGACCGGTGATCTGAAAGATATCGGCTTCACCGACGAAGAACTGTCTGTTGCCTTCCCCGTGATGGCTCAGATCGGTCAGAATTCTGCCGGCGTCCAGAAGGGCCTGTCCTGGCAGTCCACCCCCGGCGTCCTGATGTATCGTGCCTCCCTGGCCGAGAAGTACCTGGGCGTGACCTCTCCTGAAGAAATGCAGGCGAAGGTTGCTGACTGGGACACCTTCCTCGAGACCGCTGAGGAACTGAAGACCGCTTCTGAAGGCGCCTGCAAGATGGTCACCGGCTCCGGCGACATCTGGAACGCTTACGCCTATCAGCGCTCTGCCGGCTGGGTTGTCGATGGCAAGCTGAACATCGATGACGAGCTGCTCGACTTCGAAGAACTGGCTAAGACCATGTACCAGGATGACCTGACCCAGAAGTCCGGTGCCTGGAACGAAACCTGGTTCGCCGGTATGGCTGGTCAGAACGAAACCCTGTGCTACTTCC
The DNA here is from genome assembly GCA_045111455.1 of Christensenellales bacterium. Lineage (GTDB taxonomy): Bacteria > Bacillota > Clostridia > Christensenellales > Aristaeellaceae > Aristaeella. The sequence continues at coordinate 49,208 of JBGUGL010000070.1, forward strand.
TGCCCACCTGGGGTCTGCACTACACCCTGAAGCCCCACTGCGGCGATGGCACCAACGACAAGATGACCGAAGAAGAACTGGCCACCTACAACCTCGAGAGCGGCAAGGGCACCTATGGTGACTGGCGCATCACGGACGGCCCCGTGGCTTACAGCTGGGGCGGCACCTGGATGGGCGTGAACGCTGCCAAGGTTGCGACCGCTGACGATGCCAAGAAGGCTGCTATGCATGACCTGATCAAGTTCTTCACCCTGGACGATGACTTCCTGACCCAGTATGCTGCTGACAGCGGCGACTTCGTGGGCAGC
>JBGUGL010000071.1:0-4392 GCA_045111455.1 Christensenellales bacterium
TCCCTGCTTCACCCGCAATCCTTCCGGCAAGGGAACCGTCTATTATCTCGGCTGCGACCTGGATGCTCCCGCCATGGAGCGCCTGGCGGATTATCTCTGCCGGGAAACCGGCGTCTCCCGTCCCTGCGGTGCACAGAAGGGCGTGGAGATCGTCAGCGCAACAGATGGAGAGAAGGAAGCCCTCTTCCTCCTCAACCATAACAGCCATACTGCCGTTGTGCCGCTGGACAGGGAATACATCAACTGCCTCACGGATGAACCCGCCCGCGGACAGGTTCTCCTGCGCCCGTATGACGTGGCGGTGCTCCGCCCGGAATAACCGCCCCAAGGGAAAACAGCAGGCTGCCGGCAGGCAGCCTGCTGCTCTGCTTGTTTAACATTCCCGCAGTGCGGAAAGCAACTCCGGCAACGGTCCCTGCGGAGCCGTATATCAACGCGGAAAGCATCAGGGGATTCCTGACGGCGGAAGCGGATCAGGAGCCGCGGACGCTGCTTCGGCCCTTTGTCCGCACCAGGCGGACAGCCAGTGCGATAATGACGACTGCCAGGACGATCAGGGCGGCCAGGAAGATATCCGCACTGGGCAGGAAAGACACGGTGCCGTCGCTGTTGGCAACGGTCGGAGCGTCCCGAAGCACCCAGGCACCGATCTGCGGGCCGATGATCCCGGGGATCAGGACCTGGGAGAGGATCCGGAGTCCCTGGAAACGGCCGGCCATGTGTTCCGGGGTATGATTGCGCAGGTGCGTGCCGTAGACGGCCATACCGCTCAGGTAGCCGGACATCATCAGGAGCGAACCGACAAATACCGGGATCTTCATGGCCAGGCCTTCCGCCGGGATCCTGGCGGGCACCAGGTAAAGCAGGACAAAGCCCAGCATGAGCAGGAACATGGCCGGCAGGACGGTCTTCCTGAAGCCGAAACGGTCCACCAGGCGGCCGTAGAAGAAGGTGACCGCTGCCGCCAGGATGATGGCGGGAGCCATGATCAGCACATAATCGGCCATGCCCAGGGTCTGCTCGTAATAGATGATCAGGTAGGGCATATAGACCTGGATGGCGGTATTGAACACCATGAAGGCGGCCATGGAAAGATAGAGGACGACATTTTTCCGGATCACATCCGGCCGGAATCCGTACAGGATGGTGGGGAAGTAGCCGAGCTTGTCAGGACTGGGGACGGAAGGCTCCTCCACAAGGAAGAATCCCAGGATGCCGATCAGCAGCACCAGGCCGCCGATGATGCAGTAGATGACAGTCCAGCTGGATGCCCGGTCCAGGTCGAAGCCCATGAACCCGCCGAATACGGCCAGGATCGAGATCAGGGGCATCATGGAATTGATCCCCTCGGCAGCGCCGCGGTTGCCGGGATCCGTGGAGTCAGTCAGCCAGGCGTTGTAGGCCGCGTCGTTGGCGGTGGAACCGAAGAAGGTCATCACACAGTCCATGATGATCACCAGGGTGATGCCCACGGAGGCCGCTCCGGTGACCGCCCCGAACAGGGAGGAGATCACGTCCGCCCGGATCAGGGCGAAGGAGACGATGGATATTCCCCAGACGATGTATCCCCCGCACATGAAGATCTTCCGCTTGCCGATCCGGTCGGACAGGGCGCCCATCAGGACGGTGGTCAGCGTGGCGGCCACGGCGCTGGCAGTGACCATCAGCGCGATGTCCGCGGCGGAGGCACGGAACATTTTGTAGATGAACACGTTGAAGTACATGTTCTCCACGACCCAGGCGATCTGGCCGGTCAGGGAGAAAATGATCAGGGCGGCCCAGAATTTACGGTTCTTTTTCATACTGTCTCCTCGCATTCCCCGGATGATTGGTCAGGCGTTGCGGACTGAATCGCCTGCAGCAGTTTTTCGGATACGCCGCGGAATTCCTCCGGCATGACTTTGGCCGCTTTCCGGTCAAAGGTCAGCAGGCCGTTGGTTTCATCCTCGACGTCCGAGACCTGGGTGTAAACGGCGGCGCAGAGCCCCTGCGGGATCAGGGGGAGCACCTGCTCCAGGTACAGGGCTCTCAGATCACGGACAAAGGTTTCCCGGTCCGTGTATTTTTTGTATCCGTAGGTCTGCTCCAGATTGAAACTGTGCTCCGGGATCTTCAGGGACCACCCGCCGAACTCAGACAGGAACTGCGGCCGGTTCCGGCGGCCTGTCTGCAGTTTCCGGAAATAGATATGCAGGCTTTCCACGTCGCTTTCCTTCTGCGCGAACCAGCCGGAAGTGCTGTCGACAAACCGGGTATCATCCAGCGATTTCAGCATGCGGTATGCATCGTCCGCGCAGAACTGGCCCCATCCCTCGTTGAAGACGGTCCAGAGGCAGATGCAGGGATGGTTCCGGAGCAGCATGACGGTGGCCTTCATCGCGTTCAGGAAATTCTCCCGGGCTTCCGGATCCCGGTTCAGGCGGGAATCCTTCCGGGACAGGAATCCGGCGCCCGGCAGGAGGGTATCCCGGAAAAAACGGTATTCCCCGCAGTTCACCATATCCTGGAAGACGATCATGCCGAGCCGGTCACAGTCATAGTAAAACTGCTCCGGCTCGATCTTGATGTGCTTTCGGAGCATATTGAAGCCGAGGGCTTTCATCGCCTGTATATCCGCTTCATAGCCTGCCGGCGACGCGGGCGTATAAAGGCCGTCGCTCCAGTAGCCCTGGTCCAGGAGTCCGTGGAAGAAATACGGTTTCCCGTTCAGGCACAGTCGCGGCTTTCCTTCCACCTGCTTTACGTAGAGCGTCCGAAGGGCAAAATAGGATTCCACCCGATCCGTTCCGCTGCTTACCGAGAACCGGTACAGGTGAGGGTTCTCCGGACACCAGAGGACCGGATCCGCTATCCCGATCCGGACCTTTCCGTCGGCCAGGACGTACCGGACGCCGCCCAGTTCGACGGTTCCTTCCGCAACGCCTTCGACAGTGATTTCCGCGTAATCCGGCCCGGTCCGAACTGCCAGGGAACGGATAAACTGCTGCGGGACCGGCTCGAGCCAGACGGTCTGCCAGATACCGGAAACCGGGGTGTACCACATGCCGCCGCGGTTCTCTTTCTGCTTTCCCCAGGGATGCCGGTGAGACAGGTCGTTGACGGCGGTGACGGACAATTCGTTTTCGCCGGGACGGACCAGGTCCGTGATATCCGCGCAGAAGGGGAGATAGCTTTCCCCGTGCGAGGCGGCTTCCGTGCCGTTGACGCGGATGACTGCCTTCCGGCTGACGGCGCCGAAACGGAGCAAGATCCGGTTGCCCTGCCATTCCCCGGGCAGGGTGAAACGCCTGGAGTACACCATTTCCCGGCCGTATTCCACCTTCAGGGACAGCCCGGAAAGAAGGCTTTCCGGACAGAAAGGAACCCGGATTTTTGCCTTTGTTTCACCATGGGAAAAATCCCATTCCCCGTTCAGGCACAGCCATTCCCTGCGGACCAGCTGCGGCCGGGGGTAAACATTCCAGGGAATCCCGCACAGGGTTTCCCCGGCGGACGTATAAAGCTGCTGCATGGAAATCCTCCGATTGACATCGCTTTAATAAATATGCTGCCTGCTGTATCTGCCTGATGCTGCTTTATCCTCATTTTATCATGTGCGCCGGCAGATGAAAAGGCAGACCCGGACCGCAAGGTAAAATTATCATGGCGAGATGCCCCTGTAAAACAGCCTGAAATTATTAAAGCCTGCGAGTTTTTTTGCAGGCTTCCCTGCCGGCTATATTTGTGAGTATTTCCTATCAGTTTTTTCTGGACCGAGCATACTTCTATTTCTTCATGCAAAAAAAAGGAAGTCCCATGCTGCGGGGTTTCCAAGCGTTTTCCATTATTCGAGCCCGATAAAGCAAATGTGCATTCCGCTAACACTGCCTGTTGATCAGGACAGGCTTTTCCGCCGGCCCACTTGCTCTCAAGAGGAAAAAGGTTTATAGTAGATTCACAGAAATACCGTTTTACAGAATTTCATACAGGAGGAGGAACGAATCATGGCTATCCAGATTGTTGAGATTCCGAATCACCAGAACAAGGTGCGTCTGCGCGTCGCCCACGGGCATTTCGCCACAAGCCACAGCCATATCAATTATTACATTGACCTGACCATGACCAAGCACCGGCTGTCAGAAGCCCGGATTGCTGCGGAAGAATTATGCCGCATGTACAAGAATTCCACGATCGTGGATTCCATCCTCTGCCTGGACGGAACGGAGGTGCTGGGCGCCTGCATGGCTTCAGCACTGTCCGAGGCCGGTTTCCGGAGCATGAATGCGCATCAGACGATTTACGTGGTGACTCCGGAACATACATCCGGAAGCCAGCTGATCTTCCGGGACAATATCGCTCCGATGATTGTGGGCAAGCATGTGCTGGTGCTGGCAGCCTCCCTGACCACCGGCT